>JBOHDX010000166.1:0-2572 GCA_050700835.1 Nocardioidaceae bacterium | reverse complement strand
TGCATTTCCTTCAGCTTCGGCTTGTAGTCGAACAGTTCGACGTGCGTCGGGCCGCCGTTTTGAAAGAGGTAGATCACGCGCTTCGCCTTGGGGGCGAAGTGCGGCAGGCCCGGCAAGCCGCCGGCCTTCCCTATCGCTGCCGTCGCCGCCAAGCCGTCGCCGGTCAAGAGCGAAGCCAGCGCCGCCGTGCCCAGAGCGCTAGCTCCGCGAGAGAAGAACTCGCGGCGATTGATGGCCAGGCGGTGTTCGGTGATGGGATTCATATGTGGTAAAGATCCGCGACGAACTGCATTATAGCCGCCTGGCGGCCCGCGCGTCAGGTGGATAAGCATTGGTTGTTTGACCAAAAGCTCATCCCATAGATCGGGCAAATCGAAAGATTCACAGCCTCTCAGCCTACCTTCCGCAGGTCGCGCCGGGGATATCGGCGGGGTTTCCGCGGCGGGGCGCGCGGCACGCACGTCGCTTTCGCGCCGCCGCACGCTTAGGCGACCGCAGCCGGGTCCGGCGGCCTTCGCCGAGCGACTCGTCGCAACGATTGTCGCCTGGACGCGCGGCGCGGCAAGGTGTCCAGTCGCCCGCGCAGCGCGCGAAAAAAAAGTTGCGACAAGGCCCTTTGACGTAAGTCTTGCGGAACTAGACTTATGTAAAGGTAGTTTTACGTAAGTCTGAATGACTATTTTCACGCGACTTGTCAGGACACTTGGTTGCGACAATCCTTGGCCAACGGAGACCGTTGGTTGTCTCCATCCTCGCACAAGGAGTGTCGTATCATGCCGTCACGGAAAAATCAGCCTCGCTCGACCCCACCAGAACCAGGACACCTGGCCCAAGCCGGCAACGTCGAGTTGCGCAGCTACGACATCGGGGCCTTGCCACTCATCAACCACATCCTGGAGAAGATGCGGTTGGAAGACTTCCTCGGCGAACGCCTCCCGCCCGACGATCCCCGCGCCGAACTGCCCACCGCGCAAGGGCTGATGGTCATGGTCCGCAACGTGCTGCTCTCGCGCCAGCCGATCTACGGCGTCGCCGAATGGGCCGCGCGGTTCGCCCCCGATCTGTTCAACTTCTGGGAAGGTGAACTGGCCCTGCTGGGGGACGACCGGCTGGGACGCAACATGGTCCGTGCCCATGTAGGTGTCACGCCGCAATTCGTGATCGACTTCACTCACGGAGTGTCCGGCGCCTTCGGACTCCGCGACGACGAGTTTCACAACGACTCCACGACCGTCTCTTTTTACGGCGCGTATGCCAGTGCCGCCGAGGAGGGCCAGCGTGGCGGACGCGCCACGCCGGCCATCACCTGGGGACATAGCAAGGCCCGCCGCCCCGACCTCAAGCAACTGCTCTATACACTGACGATCAACGAAGACGGCGGCGTACCGGTGTTTTTCACTACTTCCAGTGGCAACGTGGCCGACGACACCACGCATGTCCAGACGTGGGAGCGAGTCTGCCAGTTGACGGGCAAGCGCGACTTTCTGTATGTGGCGGACTGCAAGCTGGCCAGCAAAGAGAATTTGGCCCACATCGCCGCGCGGGGCGGACGGTTCGTGACCGTGCTGCCGCGCACCCGCAAGGAGGATGAATTGTTCCGCTCGCGTTTGCGAGAAGACACCGCCGTCGTTTGGCAGGTGGTCTACGACGTGACCGACGAGTTGGGCGAAGTGCTTGACCGGCTGTCGGTATGCGACGAAACCATGACCAGCGATGGTTATCGGCTGCTGTGGTATCACAGCACGCGCAAGGCGGCGTTGGACGCCTCGACTCGCGCGCGGCGGATCCAGCGGGTGTTGGAGGCGTTGGAGGAGTTGCGTGGTCGGCTGGCGGGTCCACGGACGCGGTTGCGCGAGCGATCGAAGGTCGAGGAGGCGGTCGAGCACATTCTTTCCGAGCACGAATTGTCGGGCGTCGTGCTGGTGCGGATTGAAGAGCGAGAGGATGCGGACTACCGACAGGCCACGCCGGGGCGGCCCACCAAGCGGACGAAGTACGTGAAGCAGTCACGGCTGCGGTTCGAGCTGGGCTGGCAATTGGACCAGGCGGCTTTGTCGCTGGCGGACCGTGAAGATGGCGTGTTTCCGCTGATCAGCAACGATCGGGCGTTGACTGCGGAGCAAGTCTTGCGGGCGTACAAGCGTCAGCCTTTTGTGGAGAAGCGGTTCTCGCAGTTCAAGACGGACTTCGCGGTGGCGCCGGTGTACCTGCAGGACGTGGCGCGGATCAGCGGACTGTTAGCGGTTTACTTCTTCGCTTTGATGGCCCAGACGCTGTTGGAGCGTGAGCTACGACGGGCGATGTCGGCGGCGGGCATCAAGGCGTTGCCACTTTACCCGGAAGGGCGTCCGTGTGCGCGTCCGACGGCGCACCGGCTGATCGAACTCTTCGAAGCGGTTCAACGGCACGTCCTACAGATTGGGGATGGCGAGCCGCAGATCATGATCACGGAGCTGACGCCCGTGCAGCGTCAGGTGATCGAGTTACTCGGCCTCTCGCCCGAATCCTACGGCCACTAATGCCGGCGTGGAAATTCACGGAAATTGCCGGCGCGACCTGCGGAAGGTAGGCT
>JBOHDX010000165.1:0-2735 GCA_050700835.1 Nocardioidaceae bacterium | reverse complement strand
GCGTAGTGCGGAGTAGTGGAGTGTTAAAAGCAAAGGCAAGATCCAGAGCGAAGGCAGAGTGTCAATGGCCATTAATTTTGACCCACTTTTGGCCAATAGAATTGACCCACTTGCTCACCGCTAACCGCCGGTTTTCTGCTTCAAACGATAGCTCTCACCTCCCAGCATAAAGATGTGTGAATGGTGGATCACGCGGTCGATGATGGGCACGGCCACGTTGTCGTCATGGAAGAACTCGCCCCAGCTGGTGAAGTCCTTGTTGGTGGTCAGGATGACCGAGCGGTACTCGTACAGGTTGTTGATTAACTGGAACAGGTTGTACCGGGCTTGGCGCGTCATCGGCAGGTAGCCCAGCTCATCGATGATCAGCACGTCGTATTTGCTCAGCTGATTAAGGCGCTTCTTCAGCTCGCCCTTCATTTCCGCCAGCTCCAGATCCTCGACCAACGCCAGAGCCGTGCGGAACAGCACCTTGTAGCCCGCCTGAACCGCCTTGTGGCCAATCCCAATGGCCAAGTGGGTCTTGCCCACACCCGGTGGTCCGATGAACACCAGGTTGTCGCGGTTGTCGATAAAGCTGAAGTCCAGCAAGGTGCTGACCTGGCGCTTGGTGATGGTGGTCTGGTGCCGGTAATCGAAGGCCTCCAGATGCTTCTCCGAGGGGAACTGCGCCTGCTTGAGGTTGCGGCTTACGCGGCTACTGGAGCGGGCGTTAAGCTCATGCTCGACCAGTGACTGGGCGAAGCTCAGGTAGGACAGTTCATTGGCTTCGGCTCTGGCCAGCAGGGTGGCCAGCTCACCCGCGGTCGCGCTGAGGCGCAGGCTTCGGTACTGCGCGATAGTGCTGTCGAGCAGGCTCATTGGGTCACCCCGTGGCCAGTCGACTGGCCAATGCGGGCATAAGCGTTCAGGTCGGCGTGACTAACCTGGCTACCGGCCTCTGGCGCATAGTCATGGTCGCCGATGATCCGGCCCCGCGCCTTGGCTTGCTGCCATGCTTCGAGGTAGCGCTTGAGCCCGGTGGCGGTCAGTTCACTGCGCTCGCACAACTCGCCGAGCAACGCCGTATCAACCGGCGCATGGGCCATGAGCAGGTCGCGTGCAGCAACCAGCTGATCCTTGTAGATACGCGGCGAAGTACGCTTGAGCAGTTGGCACAGGGTTGCCCCAAGGGCATCGGGCAGGATCGAGTCGATGCCGCGCTCCAGGTCGGTAATGCGCTGGGCATGGTCTCGGTAATGGTTGTTGTTCTTGATCATCCGGCC
The DNA here is from genome assembly GCA_050700835.1 of Nocardioidaceae bacterium. Taxonomy (GTDB): domain Bacteria; phylum Actinomycetota; class Actinomycetes; order Propionibacteriales; family Nocardioidaceae; genus JBOHDX01. The sequence continues at coordinate 1,470 of JBOHDX010000165.1, read as the reverse complement.
CTTGGCCTTGCACAGGTCATGGGTGGCTATGAGTTCACCGCTCTCCAGGTCATGGATCAGCAACTGGTTGTCCTGTGCGCTGACACCGACACGGGCTTGCTGCCAGGCCATGGGTACCGAGTACTTGTTGGCCTGCCATGAGATCAAGCCGGTCTTGTCGACCTTGCGGGTCTCCCTTGTCGGCGCCACGTGCAGCAGGTTCTGCGGGACGAGATAGGGCTTGAGCTGACTACGCTCCAGTGCCTCGAAATGCGCTCTTGGATGCTGCCCCGTCGTGCCGTGCACGCGTGCGTTGGCGACAGTCTCGAGCCAATCATTCAGGTGCTGTCGGACGGCGGCCTCGTCCTGGAAGTGCTCGCCGTAGAAGCAGTCACGCTTGACGTACTTGACCCCGGCCTCCACCTTGCCCTTGCTCTCCGGGTCATAGCCCTCGCAGGCATGGATGCGGTACCCGACGGTAGTCGCATACTGGTGGAAGCGCTGGTTCAGCGTCAGCTCACGGTACTGCTCGTTGATCACCACCATCTTGGTCTGATCGTAGATGCACTCCTCGGTGACGCCGCCGAAGTAGCGGAAGGCCTCGTCGTGCATCTGGATAAACCGTTCGGTATCCAGCGGCCGGAAGTTCAGACCGACATACATCAGCCGTGAACAGGACAGCACAAACACCACAAAATGAACGACACGCTCCAGGCCGCCAATCATGACGCCTCGCAGCTCACCGGGGTCGACCTGACACTGCACGCCAGGCACTGACTCAACGACCGGCTCGTAATAGCGCAACTGGCCACTGGCAACCTGCTGCTTGAGCGCTTGCACATAGCGGCGAATGCTCCGGTCTGACACCGCCAGCTCGGTGGTGCGCTCCCTCAGGCGACGGGCCAGCTTGACTGCGCTCAGGGCTGGAAACTGACCCAACTGATTAATCAGATAATCGCGGTGCTCGTCGAGCACCTTGGTGCGTGAAGGGTCAGCAATGGTAGCGCTGATCTGCATCTCATCCAGGTGGAGATACTTGCGTACGGTGTTCCGGGAAATCCCCAGCTCACGACTGATGGCACGGACCGACAGGCCTCGGCCCTGGTCATACAACCCCTTGATCTTGTGAATCACAACCCACTCCTTCAATGATCTGTCCCCGGCCTGTGCATAAGGCGGGTGACGCTACATGGTCGGTGGCCAATGCCACTATGGGTGGGTCAAAATTGTTGGCCAGAGGTGGGTCAGTTTAATTGGCCATTAACAACTTTGATCGTATCGTTATGTGGACCCTCGCGGTATGCCTGCGCAGCTATTGAGGCGGATGGCAGTTGGCCGAATACTAGGTACACGTCAAATACTTTTTGCTAGTTTGACTGGCGGGACAACTTATAGCGGACGGCGACAATAAGGTGACCAATTAGGCCGTTTTTACAGATCCAATATTCTGCGTGACCTGTTGGTCATTTTTAGTTGCACTAACAGAAGAGG
>JBOHDX010000164.1:0-1085 GCA_050700835.1 Nocardioidaceae bacterium | reverse complement strand
TCCGGCCGAACGCTGAGCGCGACCTGACCCCGGTGCGCCACCCGATGCAGAGCGCGACCTGCGGAGGCATCGACGAGTCACCCTGCGACCCGGTGTGTGGGGTCTGAGTGACCGCGTACTCCTGAGTCGAGGGTGGAACGGCGTATGCCCGGTCGGCGACAGTCCAGGTGTAGTTAGTCGCGCAGAAGGGCATGAGGGTGCTGTAGAACGTGTTGAGGTCGGTGACTAGGTGGCCAACCGCATCCGACTCGGCAGAGCCGGCCTGCGCATCGCAATGCCAGACGTTATAGCCCGGTGGCGAGCCGCTGCCTGTCCAGTCCTGCCTGACGATTACAGCTGCAGTCATTAGCGGGGCCTCCCTACGGTCGGCGCCATTTTCCCTGAGCGGGGGGGTCGCTGTTCTTAGGGTAGCGGTCCTGTCTATACCCCGGGGGGGTTCCCCCTATGGTCCCCCAGGGGACGCCGGGCGGGCTTCGCCCGCTCCCCCAGGTCTAGGTCGCTAACAGCCCTCAGCATTGCCTCGCCCGCGGCTCTAACTATCGTGTTCCAGTCGGATCCGTGGTCGACGTCTAGCTGCTCGTGGTGCACCCTACGCACCAGCCTCGGCCACGGCCGCCCTGCTTCCTTCAGCGTGACCGCGACCCACACTCCACTACGGTCCGGATACACGTTGAAGCTCACGTATTGGGTCGTCGATAGAGCCCGCCCCGGTGATCGGCCGGCAACTTGGTGCTTGTTGGTCAGTTCCTGCTCCGCAGGGTCGCCCATCGGTCCTTCACCTCGCCGCTGAGGATGGCGTGACTCACGGCGGTCTTGGGCGAGTAGACCACCAAGTTGTACGTGCCACCCGTGGAGTCTGAGATCAGCTGCGCTGCGGCGTCTCGGACCGCCGACAGAAGGGCGAGCTTGGGGCTACCGTCCAGATCGATGTTGACGATGTCGAACCCCGACAGGAAGGTCCGGCCGAACGCTGAGCGCGACCTGACCCCGGTGCGCCACCCGATGCAGAGCGCGACCTGCGGAGGCATCGACGAGTCACCCTGCGACCCGGTGTGTGGGGTCTGAGTGACCGCGTACTCCTGAGT
>JBOHDX010000163.1:0-3370 GCA_050700835.1 Nocardioidaceae bacterium | reverse complement strand
GCGCTGGCGTGTGAAGCGGGGGGCTGAGGGCGTGCACCGGTGGCGGCTCGGGGGCGGCTCGGTGCGACCCGGCACGGGGGAGGGCGTGGGATGATGGGAAACCGCCCGCACCTCGTACCGGAAGTTGTCTGTGCCCAAGCCCGTCATCGCCGCGCCCGCTCCGGGTGCCACCGATCCGTCGATCATCCGCAACTTCTGCATCATCGCCCACATCGACCACGGCAAGTCGACGCTCGCCGACCGGATGTTGCAGCACACCGGTGTCGTCGACGCGCGCACGATGCGCGCGCAGTATCTCGACCGGATGGACATCGAGCGTGAGCGTGGCATCACGATCAAGAGCCAGGCGGTGCGCCTGCCGTTCACCCCGAACGGCGGCGCGCAGGCCGGACGCACGTTCATCCTGAACCTGATCGACACCCCCGGGCACGTGGACTTCACCTACGAGGTCAGCCGGAGCCTGGCCGCATGCGAGGGTGCGGTGCTTCTGGTGGACGCCGCCCAGGGGATCGAGGCGCAGACGCTCGCCAACCTCTACCTCGCGCTCGAAGCCGACATCGACATCGTCCCGGTGCTGAACAAGATCGACCTGCCCGGCGCGCAGCCGGAGAAGTACGCCGCCGAGCTGTCGCACATCATCGGGTGCGAGCCCGACGACGTGCTGCGGGTGTCCGCCAAGACCGGTCAGGGGGTCGAGGCGCTGCTGGAGGAGATCGTCGCCAAGGTGCCCGCGCCGACAGGTGTGCCCGACGCTCCGCCGCGGGCGCTGATCTTCGACTCCGTCTACGACACGTACCGGGGTGTCGTCACGTACGTGCGCGTGATCGACGGCAAGCTCACCCACCGCGACCGGATCAAGATGATGTCGACGGGAGCCGTGCACGAGATGCTCGAGGTCGGTGTGATCTCTCCGGAGCCGGTCAAGGCCGGCGAGATCGGCGTGGGCGAGGTGGGCTACCTCATCACCGGCGTCAAGGAGGTCCGCCAGTCCCGGGTCGGCGACACCGTGACCTCCAGCGTGCACGGCGCGACCGAGGCGCTGAGCGGCTACCGCCACCCGAACCCGATGGTGTTCGCCGGGCTCTACCCCATGGACGGCGACGACTACCCGAGCCTGCGCGACGCACTCGACAAGCTGCAGCTCAATGATGCGGCGCTGGCGTACGAGCCGGAGACGTCGGGTGCGTTGGGATTCGGCTTCCGCTGTGGCTTCCTCGGCCTGTTGCACATGGAGATCGTCCGGGAGCGCCTCGAGCGCGAGTTCAACCTCGACCTGATCTCGACGGCACCCAACGTCGTCTACCGGGTCCAGATGGAGGATGGGACGGAGCACGTCGTCACCAACCCGAGTGAGTACCCGACGGGCAAGATCGCCGAGGTGCACGAGCCCGTGGTGCGCGCGACGATCCTCTCCCCGAGCGACTTCATCGGCGCGATCATGGAGCTCTGCCAGAGTCGCCGGGGATCGCTTCAGGGCATGGACTACCTGTCCTCGGACCGGGTCGAGCTCCGCTACACCCTGCCCCTCGCGGAGATCGTGTTCGACTTCTTCGACCAGCTGAAGTCGAGGACGAAGGGCTACGCCAGCCTCGACTACGAGCCCGTCGGCGAACAGGTCGCTGACCTTGTCAAGGTCGACATCCTGCTGCACGGCGACCCCGTCGACGCGTTCAGCGCGATCGTGCACAAGGACGCGGCGTACGCCTACGGCGTGTCCTTGGCCGGCAAGCTCAAGGAGCTCATCCCGCGGCAGCAGTTCGAGGTGCCGATCCAGGCCGCCATCGGGTCTCGGATCATCGCCCGCGAGTCGATCCGGGCGCTGCGCAAGGACGTGCTGGCCAAGTGCTACGGCGGAGACATCACGCGCAAGCGGAAGCTGCTGGAGAAGCAGAAGGAAGGCAAGAAGCGGATGAAGATGGTCGGCCGGGTCGAGGTGCCGCAGGAGGCCTTCATCGCCGCCTTGTCGACCACCGACGCCGGTGAGCGTGCCAAGAGGTAGCCGCACAGGGACGACCGCCGTCAGCACGCTGCCCACGACTCGCGCCCTGGGTGTGTGAGCAGGGCGCCTGCGGGGTACTAACGTGTCACCGCCGTCTCCCGTCCGCGGGTCCGGCCCGTCGAAGAGGAGGTCTGGTGGGGGTCCCCGACCATGCGTTGATGTGGGTCAACGCCCGATGACGTTTCTGCTGTCACCCAAGCGACTGCTGCCAGAGGACTCCGCGACGCGGACGATGGCGATCGCCACCCTGATCAACACCGCCGGCAGCGGCGCCTACATGGTGCTCGCGGTCCTCTACTTCACCCGGATCATCGGGCTGAGCCCCGCCGAGGTCGGCGGCGGCCTGACCATCGCGGCGCTGTTCGGGTTGCTGTCCGGTGTGCCGATGGGACACCTGGGCGACCGGGTGGGGGCTCGTGGCCTCATCGTGGTGCTGCTGCTCTTCGGGTCGGTCGCGGCGGCGTCGCCGGCGCTGGCCACGAACTTCTGGGAGTTCGTCGTCACGTCCTCGGTGATCGCCATCTTCGACCGTGGATCGGCCGCCGTTCGCGGCGCACTGATCGCGACGACGGTGTCGGGCACCGGACGGATCCGCGCCCGGGCGTACCTCCGGGCGACGACCAACGTCGGCATCACCATCGGCGCGGCGGTCGCGACGATCCCGCTGCACTTCGACACCAAGGCCGCCTACGTCACGATGATCCTGCTCAACGCGGTGACCTACCTCGTGACGGCGCTGGTGCTGCTGCGGTACCCGGTCTCCCCGCGGATCCCCAGGGACAAGGGCGCACCGATGTCCCAGGTGTTCCGGGACCGCTCGTACGTCGTGATGACTGCGCTGATGTCCCTGCTGGCGGTGCAGTACTCCATCCTCGACGTCGCGGTGCCGTTGTGGGTCAGCCGCGACACGTCGGCACCGCGCTGGATGGTCTCGGGCGTCTTCGTGATCAACACCGTGGTCGTGGTGATCGCGCAGGTGCCGGTCAGCCGGCGGATCGAGTCGGTGGACCGGGCCCGGCGGGCGATCGGGCTGTCGGGGATCGTCTTCCTACTCGCCTGCATCGCCTTCGCCATGGCGCAGGGACGGTCGACCGCCGGCGCGATCGTGCTGTTGATCGTGGCCGCGTTCATCCACGTCACCGGTGAGCTGATGTCCGCAGCCGCGCAGTTCTGCCTTGGTCAGGACCTCGCCCCCGACCATGCCCAGGGCCAGTACCAAGGACTGGCCAGCACCAGCTTCTCGCTCTCCGGCATGCTGGCGCCCAGCATCATCGCCTTCCTGCCGATCGGGCTGGGTGTCCCGGGATGGCTGATTCTCGGCGCCATGTTCGTGGCGGCGGGGCTCGCGTTGCTGCCCGCGGTCCGCTGGGC
>JBOHDX010000162.1:0-7589 GCA_050700835.1 Nocardioidaceae bacterium | reverse complement strand
GCGCGCGACCGCGCCGGCGGCAAGCGGGGGGCGGGCGGCGCGCCCGCACCGGCGGCGACGGCCACTCGCCGTCCCCAGGGATGTCCACAGCCTGCGAATAACAGCGCTGTCATTCCACACAGGGTTATCCCCAGTGTGGACAAACCGCCCAAGGCCCCCGACCGCACCATCCGGACCCGTCAGGTCGCGGGCACCGCGAACGACGTGTGCACGAGCGTCAACGCCACAACCGCCACCCACACGACGGCGAACGAGACCACGTGCACCTGAGCACGCCGGGCCCGTGGCGCGTACGCCAGGCATCCGCCCAGCAGCAGGCCCGCGACGAGGCCGCCGATGTGGCCCTGCCAGCTGATCCCCGGGAACACGAACGTGAAGACGAGGTTCAACCCCAGCAGCATCAGGATCTGCGACGCGTTCCCGCCATGCCGGTGCACGATCACCAACAACGCCCCCATGAGACCGAACAGCGCCCCGGATGCGCCGACGGTGAGACCGTTCGGCGCGCTGAAGTACAGCACCATCACCGAGCTCGCGACCGCGCAGGTGAGATAGAGCGCGATGAAGCGCGCCGTGCCGAGCAGTCGCTCCACGATCGGGCCGACGATGAGCAGGAAGTACATGTTCAGGGCGATGTGCAGGAATTGCTCGTGCACGAACGCCGCAGTGAGCAGCCGCCAGTACGCGCCGCCGTCGACGCCGGTCAGCAGGTGCACACCGCCAGGACCGTTCTGGAACGCGTTCGACGTCAGCATGGCGAGCTGGTCCGCCAGCCCGCCGGCTGCGGAGCCCTGGACCTGGATCGCCAGGAAGATCACGACGTTCAGCCCGATGAGCACCTGCGTCACCCGACCCACGCGCTGCGGCACGAGACCGCCGGCAACCGTGCGCGGGCTGCGTACCGTCTTGGCTCCCTCGGCGATGCACTGTGGGCACTGGAACCCCACCGACGCCGCCCGCATGCAGTCCGGGCAGATCGGCCTGCCGCAGCGTTGACAGGAGATGTAGGTCTCGCGGTCCTGGTGCCGGTAGCAGTGCGGCGTGGTGCCGGTGGGGTTCGGCGACGTCATCAGCCCTCGCGGCGCTCGATCTCGACGCGCTCGATGACCACCGGCTCGAGCGGCCGGTCGCTGCGATCGGTCGGCGTCGTCGCGATGGCGTCGACGACCTGCCGGCTCGCGTCGTCGGCGACCTCACCGAAGATCGTGTGCTTGCGGTTGAGCCAGCTGGTGGGCTGCACCGTGACGAAGAACTGCGACCCGTTCGTCCCCGGCCCCGCGTTGGCCATCGCCAGCAGGTACGGCCGGTCGAACTGCAGCTCGGGGTGGAACTCGTCCTTGAACTGGTAGCCAGGTCCACCGGTGCCCGTGCCGAGCGGGCAGCCTCCCTGGATCATGAAGCCGTCCATCACGCGGTGGAACGTCAGCCCGTCGTAGAAGCGCTGCTGCCTCGGCTCTCCGGAGCCGGGAGCGGTCCACTCCTTGGTGCCCTCGGCCAGTCCGGTGAAGTTCGCCACGGTCGCGGGAGCGTGGTCAGGGAACAGGCGGATGACGATGTCACCGCGGGTGGTCCTCACGTGGGCATAGACCTCTTCGGCCACGGGCAGTCCTCTCGGGAGTCGTCTCGTCATCGATGCAAGCGCATCGGGGTACCGATTGTTCCACGACGGTGAGCGCGTCCCATCGCCGACGACTTCGAGTGGGGGACTTCCGCGAGAGTCGGTACGGTGAGACCACTGCCCGATGATCGACCGTGCGGACGCGTCGTGACGCGCCTGGGAGGAGCACCATGCATCTGCGTCGAAAGAAGTCGAAGACTGAGGTCGTACGCGATCGGGTTTCCGACCTGGCCGACTCGGCGTCCGACCTGGCCAGCCGAACCGCAACGTCGATGGCGCCGCACGTGGAGGACGCACGCAGCACCGCTGGCTCGGCGTGGGAGAAGGCCGGCACCAAGCTGCGGGACGAGATCGTGCCCAAGGTCAAGGACGACTACATCCCGTTGGTCCGCGACGAATATGCCCCCAAGCTCAAGGACGCTGCCGCGCCGGTGGTGGCCAGCGCGTTGACGCGCGCACAGCGCAAGTCGGTCGCGGTGCAGGACAAGGCCCAGCGCAAGCTCGACAAGGAGCTCGGCCGCAAGCCGCAGAAGAAGCACCGCCTGCGCAAGCTGTTGGTGCTGGTCGGCCTTGGAGGCGCGGGCGCGTTCGTGGCCAAGAAGCTGGCCTCCGGTGGGGCGGCGCCGCTGCCGCCTCCGCCCGCACCACGGCCGCATCCGGTGCCGGACCCCAAGCCGACCGCGAAGCACCAGGCGCCGCCCGCCGAGGCGACGTCGAAGGCTACGCCGGCGTCTGCGCCGCCCCCCGAGGCGACGTCGAAGGCTACGCCGGTGTCTGAGCCGAAGGAGTCGGAGCCGCCTGCATCTTCCTGAGCGTGTACGCCGTCGCCCGACGCTCGACGATGAACGTGCCGAAGGGGATCAGCCCCGACAAGAGCACCAGCACGCTGAAGGGGATCGTCCAGCGCGCCTGACGGGCCAGCAGGGCGGCGACCACCAGGAAGACCATGTAGAGCCATCCGTGCGCCACCCCCACGTACGTCGTGATCCACTCGCCGGCGTGCTGCGACGACGAGTGGTCGGCGGTCGCGTACCTCAGCACCACGCCGACCGTGAGGATGACCAGCAGGGTGCCCACGACGTAGGCCATGACGCGGTAACGCAGCAGGGATCGTTCCACCGCTTCAGGCTACCCGCGGTCCTCGCAGGTGCTCGTGCGGGCCGCCGCGATCCGCTCGAAGCAGATCCGCCACCAGATGAACACCGCGAAGGCGGCGAACACCCACCATTGCAAGGCGTACGCCAGATTGCGCAGCCCAGCCGTCCAGGACGCACTCGCCTGCGGCGGCGACACCGTCTCCAGACCGTCTCCGCCCGGTCCCGAACTGGTGGCGATCAGGTAGGCGCCGTACAAGTCGTAAGGCACCCGGCCCACCAGCGCGGAGACTCGTACCGACGCGAGCACGTGGCTTCCACTGATCGGTGTGGGGTCGGTTTGGGGGGGCTCGAGCGAACCGGTGACGGTCACCGTGCCGGTGGGCGCCGCCGGGACGGGGCGGGTGGTGGAGGTCCATCCGCGGACGACCATCACCGCGGTGGGCTTGCCGTTCACCGGACCTACGTCGAGTACGAGAGGGGTGACCACCCAGTAGCCGGTACGTCCGTCCTGCTGCTGGCCGCGCACGTAGAACTGATCCGTTGCCGCGCCGTAGCGTCCGCTCGCGGTGACCCGCCGCCCCGAACCGTCTGACGGGAACGCGTCGTCGGCACCCATCACACTCGCCAGCGCCACCGGCGGCTGACTCGCCCGGGACTGGCGGTCCTGGGCCTGCTGCCCGTCGTACACGCTCAGCTGCCAGCGGCCGAGGAGCACCATGACGACGACGGCCGCGACCGCGAACACATGCAGGCCGACCATCGCCGGCTCGATCAGCACTCGCCAGGCCGGTGCCGGATCCCTTGTGGCCGGTGCCGCCTCAACACTCAATGACATTCACCGCCAAGCCGCCGCGGGCGGTCTCCTTGTACTTCACCTTCATGTCGCGACCGGTCTCGCGCATCGTCTTGATCACCTTGTCGAGGCTCACCACGTGCCGCCCGTCGCCGCGCATCGCCATCCGGGCGGCGTTGATCGCCTTGACCGAAGCGATCGCGTTTCGCTCGATGCAGGGGATCTGCACAAGCCCCCCGACCGGGTCACAGGTCAGGCCGAGGTTGTGCTCCATGGCGATCTCGGCGGCGTTCTCAACCTGACGAGGAGTGCCGCCCAACACGTCGGCGAGTCCTCCCGCGGCCATCGAGCAGGCCGATCCGACCTCGCCCTGGCATCCGACCTCAGCGCCGCTGATCGACGCATTCTCCTTGTAGACAAGGCCGATCGCACCGGCAGCCAACAGGAACCGCACGACGTCAGCCTCCGAGCAGTGAGTAGTCCAGCGGGTCAGGTAGTGCAACACGGCGGGAATGATCCCGGCCGCGCCGTTGGTCGGTGCGGTGACCACGCGTCCGCCGGCGGCGTTCTCCTCGTTGACCGCCAGCGCATACAGGTTCACCCAGTCCATGCCGCGCATCGGGTCTGTGTCGGTGCCCTCGGTCGCGCTCAGCGCCGCCGCCAGGCCCGGCGCGCGACGCGGCACCTTGAGGCCGCCGGGCAGCACCCCGGTCGTCGAGCAGCCTGCGGTGACACATTGCTGCATGACCTGCCAGATCCGCAGCAGTCCCGACCGGATCTGCTCGTCGGTTCGCCACGCGCGCTCGTTCGCCTCCATCACTGCGCTGATCGACAACCCGCGCGACTCAGCCTGCGCGATCAGCTCGTCACCGCTGCGGAACGGCATCTCGACCGGCGTCGTGTCCGGCACGATCCGGTCCGCCCCAGCGGCCTCGTCGTCGACGACGAACCCGCCACCGACGGAATAGTAGGTGCGGGCCGCGACCTCCGCCCCAGTCGAGACGTACGCGGTGAACGTCATGCCGTTGGGGTGGAACGGCAGCGAGCGGCGTCGATGCATGACCAGATCGTCGTCGCGCCACTCGATCTCGCGGCGACCGCCCAGGCTCAGCCGCCCGGTGCGGCGCACCCGGTCGACGCGGGCGCTGGTGGTCAAAGTGTCGACGGTCTCGGGGTCCTCGCCCTGCAAGCCCAGCAGAACCGCCTTGTCGCTGCCGTGACCGTGGCCGGTGGCCCCGAGCGAACCGAACAGCTGCACCTCGACCCGCGACACCCGGGGTAGGTCACCGTCGCGGACCAGACTCTCGACGAACCGCAGAGACGCCCGCATGGGGCCGACCGTGTGAGAGCTGCTTGGACCGATGCCGATCGAGAACAGGTCGAAGACGCTGATCGTCACGCAGACACGCTACGGCGAGCCACAACGACGGCGGGCATCACAACGTCGGGTAGAGGGGGAACTGCTCGGCAAGAGCGTCGACGCGACCGTGCAGCGCGGAGATGTCCGGCTCGGGCTTGAGCACCGCCGCGAGGACCTCTGCCACCTCGGCGAACTCGGCCGGGCCGAAGCCGCGCGTCGCCAGAGCCGGGGTGCCGATGCGCAGGCCGGACGTCACCATCGGCGGCCGCGGGTCGAACGGCACCGCGTTGCGGTTGACCGTGATGCCGATGTCGTGCATAAGGTCCTCCGCCTGCCTGCCGTCGAGCGCGGAGTCACGCAGGTCGACGAGAATCAGGTGTACGTCGGTGCCGCCGGTGAGCACCGACACCCCGCCGGCCCGCATGTCGTCGGACACCAGACGGTCGGCCAGGATGCGAGCGCCCTCGACGGTGCGGCGCTGCCGATCGGCGAACTCCTCGCTCGCCGCCAGCTTGAAGGCGACGGCCTTGGCCGCGATGACGTGCTCCAGCGGGCCACCCTGCTGGCCGGGGAACACTGCCGAGCGGATCTTCTTGCCGACCTCGTCGTCGTTGGTGAGGATCGCGCCTCCGCGCGGACCGCACAGGGTCTTGTGCGTCGTCGTCGTGACCACGTGCGCGTGGGGCAACGGGCTCGGGTGCAGACCGGTGGAGACCAGGCCGGCAAAGTGCGCCATGTCGACCATCAGCACGGCGCCCACCTCGTCGGCGATGGCGCGGAACCTGGCGAAGTCGAGCTGGCGCGGGTAGGCGGACCAGCCGGCGATGATCATCGCCGGTCGATGCTCACGGGCAAGGTCGCGCACCTCGTCCATGTCGACCAGGTGGTCGTCCTTGCTGACGTGGTAGGCGACGACGTTGTAGAGCTTGCCAGAGAAGTTCAGCCGCATGCCGTGGGTGAGGTGGCCGCCGTGTGCCAGGTCGAGCCCGAGGATCGTGTCACCGGGGCTGATCAGGGCCATCATCGCCGCGGCGTTGGCGGTGGCGCCGGAGTGCGGCTGCACATTGGCGTGGGATGCGTCGAACAGCCCCTTGAGCCGGTCGATCGCGAGCTGCTCCGTCACGTCGACGAACTCGCATCCGCCGTAGTAGCGCTTGCCGGGGTAGCCCTCGGCGTACTTGTTGGTCAGCACGCTGCCTTGCGCCTCGAGGACCGAGACCGGGACGAAGTTCTCGCTGGCGATCATCTCCAGCGTGCTCTGCTGACGGTGCAGCTCCTGCCCCAGGGCCTTCGCCACCTCGGGGTCGAACTCGGCCAGGGACTGGTTCTGGATGGTGTCGGGCACGACGGCCTCCGGTACGAGCGCGGACGTGGGGCGCGTGGATCTGACCCCAGGCTACCTACCCGGCCGCCGGCCGGTGCCCGCGGTCCAGGCGCGTGTCGACGCGACAGAGGCGCTCACCACACCACGACCGAACGCAGCACCTCGCCGTTGTGCATCGCCTCGAACGCCGCCTCGACACCGTCCAACGCGATCCGCTCCGATACGAACGCGTCGAGGTCGAGACGTCCCTGTTGGTAGAGATCGACGAGCATCGGGAAGTCTCGGCTCGGTAGGCAGTCGCCGTACCAGCTCGACTTGAGCGACCCACCGCGACCGAAGAAGTCGATCAGCGGCATCTCGACGAGCAGATCGGGTGTGGGTACGCCCACCAGCACGACTGTCCCGGCGAGGTCTCGAGCATAGAAGGCCTGCTTCCACGTCTCCGGGCGCCCGACGGCGTCAATCACGACGTCGGCACCGAACCCGCCGGTGAGGTCGCGTATGGCGGCGACCACGTCGGTGTGCGCGGCGTCGATGGTGTGGGTGGCGCCGAGCCCCGTCGCCCACTCGAGCTTGCGAGCGTCGACGTCGACCGCGATGACCTTTCCGGCTCCGGCCAGCCGTGCTCCGGCGATCGCGGCGTTGCCGACACCACCGCAGCCGATCACCGCGACACTGTCGCCGCGGCCGACGTTGCCGGTGTTGATCGCGGCACCGAGCCCGGCCATCACGCCGCAGCCGAGCAGGCCGACGGCAGCCGGTGACGCGTCCGGGTCGACCCGGGTGCACTGGCCGGCGGCCACGAGCGTCTTGTCCGCGAAGGCGCCGATCCCAAGCGCTGGTGACAGCTGCGTACCGTCCTCGAGTGTCATCTTCTGGTTGGCGTTGTGGGTGTCGAAGCAGTACCAGGGCCGACCGCGGCGGCAGGCCCGGCACTGACCGCACACGGCGCGCCAGTTGAGGATCACGAAGTCGCCCGGTGCCACGTCGCGGACGTCGCCGCCGACGGCCTCGACGATGCCGGCCGCTTCGTGGCCGAGCAGGAACGGGAACTCGTCGTTGATGCCGCCCTCGCGGTAGTGCAGATCGGTGTGGCACACCCCGCACGCCTGCACCTTGACCAGCGCCTCGCCCGGTCCCGGATCGGGGACGCTGACCGTGACGACCTCGACCGGCGCGTTGACGCTGCGGGCGATGACGCCCCTGACCTGCTGCGTGCTCACGACCGCACTCCGTTCGGACGAGCCGAGACGCGATGCCGTCGATTCGCTCCGCAAGCGTCGCTCATTCGGCAACCTCGTAGACGGGGACCAGCGTCGCCCGGCCGAGGGTGTGGCTGAACAGGTTGAAGCCGAGGAATGCCGGCGTGCCCTCGGCCGGGATTTCCAGGCTCGGGA
>JBOHDX010000161.1:0-12792 GCA_050700835.1 Nocardioidaceae bacterium | reverse complement strand
TTCTCATGGGGTGTAGCCCATGAGAAGTGCCAGGACGCCATGAGGAGTGCGTCTGCCGAGCATCGACTGACTGGCTGAATTGCCGGAGGACTGGGACAGAACCGGCCCCCGCGCCGGAGCATTTTCGGCATGGCCGCACTTCGGCACACAGCGTGCCGTTACCATCTCGTGATCACCGCGACCCGCGGTGGGGCGGGATGGACATGAGGGTCTTCGTGACTGGCGCGACCGGCGTGATGGGTCGTTCTGTGGTGAGTGCGCTGCACGGCGCCGGTCACACCGTTGTCGGCCTCGCTCGCTACGACGCCAAGTCGGTGCTGTTGCGGGACATGGACGTGATCCCGGTGGCAGGGGACTACTTCGACGCCTCCAGCCTCGCAGCGGCCTTCACCGGGTGCGACGTGGTGTGCAACATGGCGACGCACTTCCCGGTCGGGCTGGCCGGCATCCGGCCCCGTGCCTGGAAGGTCAACGACCGCATCCGCGCCGAGGGGTCCCGCATCGTCGCGGCCGCGGCCGAGCGGGCCGGCGTCGATCGGTTGATCCAGGAGAGTGTGTCGTTCCTGTACGCCGACGGCGGAGAGGACACCGTCACCGAGACCAGCCTGGTCGCGGTGAACCGCGCCACAGAGCCGGTCGTGCTGGCAGAGACCCATGCGACCGCGTTCACCAGCGCTGCCCGGACGGGTGTGGTGCTGCGGTTCGGCACTATCGTCGGCGACGACGGGCTGACGCGCTGGCGGCTGGACCGAGCCCGGCACGGCCACCCGATTGGGCTCGGTGACCCGGACGGGTGGATCCACGTCGTCCACTCCGACGACGTGGGCAGCGCCGTGCTGGCCGCGTTGACCGCGCCCGCAGGGATCTACAACGCCGGCGCGAGGCCGATCCGGCGCGCGGAGATGGTGCGTGAGTTCTCGGCCGTCTTCGGCCGTGATGAGGTCGGTTTCGTGCCCAAGATCGTGCAGCGGCTCGCCGGCGAGCGTCTCGAGCTGCTGACCAGATCGCAGCGGGTCTGCTCCGACCTGCTGATGAGGTCGGCGGCCTGGAAGCCGGTCTTCCCGGAGTTCGACCGCGAGTGGCTCTCCCCGCTGGTGGCGACGCGCGCGTGACCCCGGACGAGGCCCCGTCACCGACTCCGACCGACGTCGCGCACGCCCCGACGCCCGACGAGATCGCTGCCGCAGGCAATGCCGCCCGCCGCCGGTCCGCCCGCGGGGCCAAGATGGGCGACGTGCTCGCCACCATCACGTCGGACGAGACCGGCACAGGGTGGAACGAGCCGGATCGGGGGGACCGCGACGAGGACCTGATCCGTGAGGTCCCCCCGCACCACGGCTGAGCGACTCGCGGGGTCGAGCCTCTAGGTGATGTTTGTGCCGGGGTTGATCGCGGCTGACGGAGCCCCGCCCTGCCGGGCCAGCAGATCGCGGATCTCGGTGAGCAGCAGAGTGTCCTCAGCGGGCGCGTCCGGTGGCGGCTCTTGGCCACGGGCCATCCGCTGCTGGAAGTGGTTGTAGGGCACGACCACGACGAAGTAGACGACAGCCGCCAGGATGATGAAGGCGATGACCGCGGTGATCCAGGCACCCACGGACAGGCCGCCTGGCCGCCAGCCGCTGAAGTCAGGCTGCCCGCCGATCTTGCCGATGATGCCGAGGAGCAGATCGACCGTGGCCGTGATGACGACACCGAACGCGGCTGCTATCACGAAGGCGACCGCCAGCTCGACGAGGTTCCCGCGCATGACAAAGTCCTTGAAGCCCTTGAGCATCATTCCTCCTGATGACGTTCGCCGCGTTGGTGTCGTGGCGAGACCGGCCTGACCGTATCCACTGCACCCGGTCGTGGCAACGAAGCCCCACGGTCCTGACGCGACGTGACGGTGGGCTGTTGCTAGGCGTCGTTGGCCGGTCACTGGGCCATCAGCAGGCTCAGCTGCTCCCGGGCTGCGGCTCCGGCCAGCGTGAGCGCGACCGGCTCGGGAACGCCGAGCACCACCGCCGCTCCCGTTGCGGAGGTTCCTCCGCCATCGGCAGTCGAGTGCGGCACCGCGGCGACGATCGCCGCGGTGGCGAGAACCCGAGCGGACTCGTTGTTGCGCGGGTCGGCCCCGACGACGTCGACGAGGTCGCCCGGCCGCAGCAGCGCGACCGACGACGGGTCCGCCACCCGCACCGTCGTGAGGACGGTCCCCTCGGCATATCCATCCAGCAGTCCCGGCGCGACGAGGCGGCGGTCGGTGAACGGCTCACCTCGCCGCATCGGTGCGGCGACACTGCGCCCCGGTGCCGTGTCGGCCGGAACCAGTCCGGCCGGCACCGACGCAGGGTCGAACCAGCGCAGCACGACGTCGCCGGCTGTCACCACCGTGCCGGTGGCGAGGTCGCGTGCGGCCACCGCCACCTGGGTCCGGGCGGGCTGTGGTGGCCGCAGCACCTGCAGCGAGCTGCCGACCGCCAACGCCGCGCACAGGGCCGCCAGAAGCCGGCGGCGGGCGATCAGCACCCGGCGCAGGTCGCGCTGGAAGGTCCGCAGGCCAGGAGGAGTCATGACCGCGGAGCGTAGGGCCGGGCGCCGGGCAACGGGGCCTGTCCACAGATCCGGGCCTCGGGAGTGAGTGACGCGGTGGCCTGCTGGTCAGGCGGCGGAGCCGCTGCGCGAGGTGGAGGTCCTGCTCTTCGCGCCGTTCTTCGACCCCGAACCGGTCCCTGAGCCCGACCCGGAGTTCGACCCGGAGCCGGCCGCGGCCTTCGACCCAGAGCTAGACCCGGAGCTAGATCCGGAGTCCGATCCGGAGTCCGACCCGGAGTCCGACCCGGCCGGCCCCGAGGTGGACGTGCCGGTTGCGTCCTTGCCGGAGGACGAGGCCGCGCCCGCCTTGTCTCCCGATCCGTTCCGCGAGCCCGCGCCGACGCGACTGTCGTTGCGATAGAACCCGGAGCCCTTGAAGACCACGCCCACGGCGTTGAACACCTTGCGGAGACGTCCGCCGCAGGCGGGGCACTCGGTGAGTGCCGGGTCGGCGAAGGTCTGCTGGGCCTCGAGCGGCTCACCGCACTCGGTGCACACGTACTGGTAGGTCGGCACGTTCTCGTCCTGCTTCTTCCTGTGGTCCGGTCGCGGGGGGCTCGGTCGGCTGGGATCAGGCTGGCACTCTCGCCCTCCGGGTGCCAATTGTGCCCGATGCCGCAAGCCGGCGTCTGCCGGACACCCCATGACCACCCTCGAGCGACACCCTGCGCAGAGCCGGCGCTCGCTGGGGGGAGAATGCCCGGGTGCGCCGCCCCTGGAGCTACGTCGTGTTCGCGGCGGCCGTCCTGGCGATCGCCCTCGTGGCGGCGGGCATCTTCGGCGTCATCACGGTCCGCGCGTCGTTCCCGAAAACGTCCGGGGAGATCACGGTGCCGGGGCTCGCCAACAAGGTCGAGATCTATCGCGACCGCTATGGCGTGCCCCAGATCTACGCCGACAACGCAGACGACCTGTTCTTCGCCCAGGGGTACGTCCAGGCGCAGGACCGCTTCTTCCAGATGGACTTCGAGCGGCACGTGACGTCGGGACGGCTGGCCGAGCTGGTCGGCCGGAGCGCCCTGTCGACCGACGAGTTCGTCCGCACGCTGGGATGGCGCCGGGTCGCCCAGAAGGAGGTGGCGCTGCTCAGCCCGACCACGGGGAGCTACCTGCAGTCCTACTCCGACGGCGTCAACGCCTACATCAACGGCAAGTCCGGTGGTCAGCTGTCGTTGGAGTACAGCGTGTTGTCGGTGACGGGGCCGGACTACGCGCCGCAGCCGTGGACCCCGGTCGATTCTGTGTCGTGGCTCAAGGCGATGGCGTGGGACCTGCGCAGCAACATGGACGACGAGATCAACCGGGTCCTGGCCACGGACACGCTGTCCCCGGAGCAGGTGAACCAGCTGTACCCGCCGTACCCATATGCGACGAACCCGCCGATCGTGCAGGGCGGAGCGGTCGTGCACGGCAGGTTCGTGCAGCCGGGGTCGACTCCGCTGCAGCGGTCCCCGGTGCGGCTGGACGCCGCCACCCGTGCCCGGCTGTCGTCCGTCCGGTCGATCGCGGACCGGATGCCGGCCCTGCTCGGGACCAGGACAGGGATCGGCTCCAACTCCTGGGTGGTCTCAGGCGCGCGGTCGACGACCGGCAAGCCGCTGCTCGCCAACGACCCGCACCTGGCGCCGTCGATGCCGGGCATCTGGTACGAGATGGGCCTGCACTGCACGACGATCACCGCCAGCTGCCCGTTCGACGTCAGCGGGTTCACGTTCGCGGGCATGCCGGGCGTCGTGATCGGCCACAACCAGAGCATCGCTTGGGGCCTGACCACGATGTACGCCGATGTCACCGACCTCTATCTGGAGAAGGTGGACGAGGCGACGGGCACCTATCAGTACGGCAACCGCCAGCTGCCGCTACGGACCCGCACGGAGTCGTTCCGGGTCGAAGGCGAGGCCAATCCGGTCACCATCAAGGTCCGCTCGACCCGACACGGGCCGATCATCTCCGACCTCGACGCCAAGGCGGCCGATCTCGGCAGCTCCGCCAGTCGACTGGCCAACGGGGCCGGGTCGGACGCGGGTGCCTATGCGGTGTCGTTGCAGTGGACCGCGCTCAAGCCGGGTCGAACGATGGACTCCGTCCTCGCGATCGACAAGGCACAGAACTGGAACCAGTTCCGCGCTGCCGCCCGGTTGTTCGCAGTGCCCTCGCAGAACCTCGTGTATGCCGACGTGTACGGGCACATCGGCTACCAGGCGCCCGGCCTGATCCCGATCCGCAAGACCGGCAACGGGTTGTGGCCGGCGCCGGGATGGGACCCGCGCTACGGCTGGAAGGCCTACGTGCCCTTCAACCAGCTGCCCACCGAGCTCGATCCGCCGTCCGGCTACATCGTGACGGCCAACCAGGCGGTGATCGGGCCGCAGTACCCGTACCGGATCAGCAGCGACTCGGCGTACGGCTATCGCAGCAAGCGCATCCAAAACCTTCTGTTGAGCCGGCCGAAGCTCAGCGTCGACGACATGGCAGCGATGCAGCTCGACACGCGCAACCCCATGGCCCCGACTCTGGTGCCGTACCTGTTGCGACTCGAGCTGCCGACGTTCTACTACCGGCAGGGCCAAAGCCTGTTGAAGACGTGGGACTTCACCCAACCTGCGGACTCGGCGGCGGCCGCCTACTACAACATGGTGTGGAGCGAGATCCTCACCCTGACCTTCCACGACAAGCTGCCGTCTGACGTGTGGCCGGACGGCGGCGAGCGGTGGTACGCGGTCGTCTCCCGGCTGCTCAAGGAGCCGAACAGCACGTGGTGGGACGATCCGCGGACCGCCCACGTCGAGACCCGCGACGACGTGCTCACGACGGCGATGGAGAAGGCGCGCGACGACCTGACCAGACTCCAGGCACGCGACCCGCACACCTGGACCTGGGGACACCTGCACCAGCTCCGGCTCGTCAACCAGACGTTGGGAACGTCCGGGATCGGACCCGTCGAGGCGCTGTTCAACCGCGGACCGTATGGCGTGGGCGGCGGTGGTGGTCTCGTGGACGCGACGAGCTGGGACGCGGCAGACGGCTTCGGCGTCACCTCGGTGCCGTCGATGCGCATGGTGGTCTCGATGGCCAACCTCGACGACTCGCGATGGATCGAGCTCGGCGGAGAGTCTGGTCACGCCTTCGCGTCGCACTACAACGACCAGACCCCTCTGTGGTTGGACGGCCGAACCATGCCCTGGGCGTTCACCCGGTCGGCGGTGGACGGCTCCACGGACGATCGCCTGCTGCTCGACCCGGCCCCGTCGTCGTGACCCGCAGAAGCCTCGTCGGAGTGACTACGACGTCGACGCGCTGGTCGTGCACGTCGGCCGGGACGACGTCGACGAGGTCGTCGTCGCGTACGAGGGCCACCGTCAACGTCGGCGGCGTGGTGCGCCGCAGGGCTCGGTCGTACGATCCGCCGCCGCGGCCCAGCCGGTTGCCCTCGGCGTCCACGGCCAGCGCGGGGACGATGACGACCTCGGCGGCCGCGATCGCGTCCACGCCGAGCGTCGGCGCGGTGGGCTCGTCCGTGCCGGCGGCCGAGCGACGGAGCACAGCATCGGCTTCGAGCACGGCCCAGTCGAGATCGTGGTCGGGCAGCAGCACCGGCGCAAGCACCGTCGTCCGTCGGTCGAGCAGGGCGCGGACCAGAGGTGCAGTGCCAGGCTCGCTCGGAAGCGAGACATAGACCGCCACGGTCCGCGCAGCGACGACCTCCGGCAGGTCAAGGACACGGTCGCGTAGCGCCTCGGCGACCGACCTGCACTCGGCGGCAGTCCTGCGCCGCCGACGCTCGTGTGCGGCGTCGCGGGTCCGTTGCTTCTCGGCCCGCGTCCCACCGAGGTCCTCCCGGTTGCCGTGCTCCGCCACGTGTCGCAGGTTAGTCGCGCCGGGCCCTAGGGTGACCCGCATGACCGAGCAGCACGGGCCGGGCCGTTGAGCGCCGAAGGGCTGGAGCGCGCCCGCCAGATCATGGCCGCGGCCAGTGTGCCGGCCCGCGCCGTGGACGTCTTCGCGCACTACTACGCGCAGCTCGAGCAGGGGGCGACCGGCACGATCGACGAGGCCGACGTGTCGCCCCTGACGGACCCGACCCAGCTCGCCGACCTGCCGCACACCCCGGACGAGCGAGATGCCTTCGCGCGGACAGCGGTGATCAGGCTGAACGGTGGCCTCGGCACGTCGATGGGGCTCCACCGGGCGAAGTCACTACTCACGGTGCGTGACGACCTGACCTTCCTCGACCTCATCGTCCGGCAGGTGCTGAGTGCCCGCGCCGCGCTCGACGTGCCGCTGCCGCTGCTGTTCATGAACAGCTTCAGGACCCGCGAGGACACGCTCGACGCGTTGGCCGCCTACCCGCACCTCCCGGTGGCCGGGCTCCCGGTCGACTTCCTGCAGAACCAAGAGCCCAAGCTGCGCACCGACGACCTGATGCCGGTCCGGTGGCCCTCGGACCCGTCGCTGGAGTGGTGTCCACCCGGGCATGGCGACCTCTACACCGCGTTGGAGGTGTCCGGCGTTCTGTCGGCGTTGGTCGACGCCGGGTTCCGCTACGCCTCGGTGTCCAACTCCGACAACCTGGGGGCCACGCCCGACCCGGCGATCGCGTCCTGGTTCGCCCACTCCGGTGCGCCCTACGCCGCCGAGGTGTGCCGGCGTACCCCCGCGGACCGCAAGGGCGGTCACCTCGTGGTACGCAAGTCCGACGGCCGGCTCGTCCTGCGCGACAGCGCACAGATCCGGCCGGAGGACGCGGACGCGGCCGCCGACACCGAGCGCCATCCGTACTTCCACACGAACAACCTGTGGCTCGATCTCACAGCCGTCGCGCGCGCGCTCGAGGAGCGGGACGGCGTGCTCGGCCTCCCGCTGATCCGCAACGTCAAGACCGTCGACCCCACCGACGACACCTCACCGGAGGTGGTGCAGATCGAGACCGCGATGGGAGCCGCCGTCGAGGTGTTCGAAGGTGCCCGGGCGATCGCGGTGCCACGGTCGCGGTTCCTGCCGGTGAAGACCACCGACGACCTGCTGCTGACCCGCTCGGACGTCTACGAGCTGCGCGCCGACCACACTCTGCGGCCCATGGTCGACGAGGCTCCCCTGGTACGCCTCGACCCCACCTACTTCGGCAAGGTCGGCGACTTCGAGCCGCGAGTGTCGGCGGGCGTGCCGTCGATGGTGGGCGCCGTCGCGCTGGACGTTCATGGCGACTGGACGTTCGGGCCGCGAGTCACTGTCCAGGGCCGGGTCGAGCTCGAGGACCAGGGCCGACCGTCCACCGTGGCCGAAGGGACGGTGCTGTCCGGTTAGGGTTGTGGGCATGGCTGATGCTGCGTCGGAGACCCTGCGGTCGGTCGACGACCACTTGCGCGCGATCATCGACTCGCTGTCGCCGTTGCAGCCCTACGACCAGCCCCTGCAGGACGCGGTCGGACTGCCGTTGTGCGAGGACATCCTGTCCCCGATCGACCTGCCCCGGTTCACGAACTCCGCGATGGACGGCTACGCCGTGCGCCACGTCGACGTGGTCGACGCCACGCAGGAGCGCCCCATCCACCTGCCGGTGGTGGGAGAGTCGGCCGCCGGTTCAGCTCGGGCGTACGCGCTCGCCCCAGGCACGTCGGTCAAGATCATGACCGGCGCCGCCCTGCCCTCCGGCGCCGACGTCATCGTGCCGGTGGAGTGGACGGACGGCGGCACCGCCAACGTCCGGATCTTCCAGGCCCCCGAGCCCTCGCAGCACGTCCGTCCCGCCGGTGAGGACGTCAGCGCCGGCGATGTGGTCGCCGCCGAGGGGACCGTCCTCGGGCCACGGGAGATCGGCCTCCTGGCCTCGATCGGCCGCTCGACCGCCCGGGCCCGCCCGCGGCCGCGGATCGTGGTCCTGTCGACCGGCAGCGAGCTGCGTGAGCCCGGCACGAAGCTGGACGTCGACTCCATATATGACGGCAACAGCTTCATGCTGGCCGCCGCAGTCCGCGCCACGGGCGGCATCCCCTACCGGGTCGGCATCGTCTCCGACGACCCGCAGGAGTTCTCCGACGCCCTGTCCGACCAGCTGGTGCGTGCCGACGCAGTGGTCACCAGCGGTGGCGTCAGCAAGGGGGACTACGACGTCGTCAAGGACGTGCTCGGACGGCTCGGCACGGTGGAGTTCTGCGAGGTGGCGATGCAGCCGGGCAAGCCCCAAGGCTTCGGCCGGGTCGGCGAGGACGGCACCCCGATCTTCACGTTGCCGGGCAACCCGGTGTCGGCGTACGTCTCGTTCGAGGTCTTCGTGGTTCCCGCGCTCCGCCGGATGATGGGGCGGCTGCCCTACCGCCGTCCGCTGGTTCAGGCCGCGCTCACCCAGGACATCCGCTCATTGCGCGGACGCCGCCAGTACGTCCGGGCCAGCTTCGAGATGAGCGCCCGCGGTGCGATGGTGACCCCGGTCGGCGGCGCCGGCTCGCACATGATCGGCGGACTCGCCAAGGCCAACGCGCTGGTCGTGATCCCGGACAAGGTCGGCGAGATGTCGCGCGGCGACACCGCCAACGTGCTGGTGCTCGACCGGGACTTCTGATGGACAAACCCGATCTCACCCACGTCGACGAGCGCGGCGCCGCCAGGATGGTGGACGTGTCCGCCAAGGCGGAGACCGCCCGCACTGCCGTCGCTGTCGGCAAGGTGCTCGTGTCGCCCCGGGTCGTCACCTTGCTGCGTGGCAGCGGTCTGCCCAAGGGCGACGCGCTCGCGGTCGCTCGGGTTGCCGGGATCATGGGCGCCAAGCGGACGCCGGACCTCGTGCCGCTGTGTCACCCGCTCGCGATCACCGGCATCACCGTCGACCTCGACGTCGAGGACGACGGGGTGGCGATCACGGCCACGGTGCGCACCACCGACCGGACCGGTGTCGAGATGGAGGCGTTGACCGCGGTGTCGGTCGCCGCGCTCGCACTCGTGGACATGGTCAAGGCGGTGGACAAGGCGGCAGTCATCACCGACATCGCGGTGCAGAGCAAGAGTGGCGGAGCCAGCGGTGACTGGTCACGACCCGGCTGAGTCTTCGCAGAAGGCGCTGGTCCGTTGCGCGGTCGTGATCACCGCGTCCAACCGTGCTGCCGCCGGGGTCTACGCCGACACCGGCGGCCCGCTCATCGTGGAAGCCTTGCTGGCGTGGGGTTTCGACACGCCTGTTCCGGTCGTGGTGCCGGACGGCGAGCCGGTCGAGGAGGCGCTGCGCAGGGCAGTCTCCGACGGGGTCGACCTGGTGGTGACCACGGGCGGCACCGGCATCAGCCCGACCGATGCGACCCCCGAGGCGACCCGGTCTGTCCTGGACCGCGAGGTCCCCGGCATCGCCGAGGCCATCCGGCAGCACGGCGTGTCCGCGGGCGTACCCACGGCGATGCTGTCGCGGGGTGTGGCCGGCGTGGCCGGTCGTACCCTCGTCGTCAATCTCCCTGGTTCGCGTGGGGGCGTCCGTGACGGGCTCGCCGTGCTCGAGCCGGTGCTACGACATGCGGTCGACCAGATCCGCGGCGCAGACCACGTCGACGGCAGCACCGGGCAAGGGGCGCAGCCGTGAGCATCGAGTGGCCCGAGCTGCTCCGACACGGTCGGGTCGGGGTGCGGCCGATCCGTCGGCGCGACGCCGGCGCGTGGCGTGAGGTCCGAGCCCGCAACGTTGCCTGGCTGCGACCGTGGGAGGCGACCATGCCGCCCGGCAACCCGTCGGTGGCGTCGTCGTTTCGCGCGATGGTGCGAGACGCCCGGCGGCAGGCCCGAGACGGTCGTGGGCTGGTGCTGGTCACGTTGTACGACGGCCAACTGGTCGGACAGGTGACGTTGACCGGCCTCACCCGTGGCTCGGCCCAATGGGTGCAGGTCGGCTACTGGATCGACCGCGACCTCGCCGGGCGCGGCATCACGACCACAGCGGTGGCTCTGGTCGTCGACCACTGCTTGCAGGACCTCGACCTGCACCGGGTGGAGATCGCCATCCGGCCAGAGAACACCGCGAGCCTGCGGGTGGTCGACAAGCTCGGCTTCCGCCGCGAGGGGCTGGCGCCTCGCTACCTGCACATCGACGGCGCGTGGCGCGACCACCTGCTGTGTGCGTTGACGGTGGAGGAGCTGCCGACGGGCGGCCTGACCGGGCGGCTCGCGCGGCCGATTGCCGTCCCTTCCGTCTCACCCCCCCCGCCTACTTCTCCCCCTCCTGCCGCGCCGACCTCCCCGCCTGCTTCTCCGGCTCCGGCCGCGACGACCAGCGGCGAACGCGATCCGTCCCGGCACCCGACTGCTGGCGCGGGCTGACCCGACGGAGCACCTCCCGCCACACCAGTCACACAAGTTCTCAGCCGACACACCGGGGTAGGAGCGCCGAGGCGGGCCCGGAGCCACCTACGGTTCGGTATGTGTATACGGGCTTGATCTTCGCCGCGGTGGTCGTGGCCTGGGCGTTCTATCTCGTTCCGCTGGCGCTGAAGCGCTACGACGAGGCAATGCGAGCCAGGTCCATCGAGTCGTTCTCTCAGGCCATGCGGGTGCTCGGCCGGCGTGCGCCTCGGGTGTCCGGGCGTACCGTCCTGGCGCCCTCGCGTCCCTTGGCCGAGCCACGCCTGCTCAAGCCGTCGCGGCCGGAGGCCGAGCCGGTGGTTGCCGTCGCGCCGCCGTCGCGGTCCGCCGCCCGGCTGGCGGCCCGTCGCCGCCGCCGAACCCTGCTGTCGTTGCTTGGCGCTGTAGCGGTCGTCGGCGCCGCGGCCGTGGTCGGCGTGCTCCCCTTGTGGACCCCGGTCATCCCGGTCGCCCTCGTGCTGGCCTGGCTCGTCGCCTGCCGTCTGCAGGTGTCCCGCGAGACCGATGCGACCTGGACGCGGGTGGTGGCCAACGCCGCCGCCGGCGACCCTGACCGCGACGGGCAGTCGCATCGTGCCGCCCGGGTCGACTCGGCCTACGGCACCCGACCCGCGCCGGCCGGTGACGAGCCCGACGACGAACCCACGGTCGTTCTCGAGGCCGCACTGATCGAGCAGACCACCACCGCGGTGGCGGTCACCACCGCCGATGGTGGCTCTTTGTGGGACCCGCTGCCAGTCACGTTGCCCACGTACGTCGGCAAGCCGAAGGCGACGCGAACCATCCGTACCGTCGACCTTGCCGCGCCTGGCACGTGGACGTCCGGGCACGTCGAGGGTGAGCAGACCGAGCTGCCAGGTGCCGCCATCGGGAGCGACGCCGAGCACCGCCCTGCGGTCGGTGACTGACGGCGATCCGCCCCACCCTGCGTGATATCTTGGGACGCCGTCGCGGGGTCCGACCGAGTGCTCAACCGGTCCGAGATCAAGCGGCGACATCCCTATAGGGGGCTGTGGCGCAGTCCGGTAGCGCACCTCGTTCGCATCGAGGGGGTCAGGGGTTCGAATCCCCTCAGCTCCACCAGACTCGCTGGTCAGTGGCCTGCACGGATCCTGAATTCAGGAGCAGGCAGTGGCAACTCAGCAGAAAGTCAGCACAAAGTCGATCGGCTGGCAGGCGCTCCCTGTCCGTCTCGGCAGATCTCGGTCGACCACGGCACGCCTCGCACACCTGGTGTGCATGACGACCACAACACACCCCGAGACGGGGCTCGGCCCCGTCCTCACCCTGTCCCAGCTCGCCGCCCAGCTCGGCGTCACCGTCCAGACCCTGTACGACCAGCGCACTCAGGGCCGAGGCCCTCGCGGGTTCCGCGTCGGCCGTGAGCTCCGGTTCCGAGTCAGGGAAGTCGACGCCTGGCTCGCGCAACTCGAGGCCGATGACGCCGAGCGGCACCCACGCCGGGCCGGCTGATGCGCACCGGAAGGCCGCGCACCCCGATCGGCACCCACGGCGGGATCAACACGCGCCGTGAAGAAGGCCGGGTGGTGGCGGAGACCCGTGTTCGTGACCTCGACGGCCGACTTCGCCAGGTCCGAGCGATGGGGCCGACTGCGGCCGCCGCGCGTTCTCGCCTGATGGAGCGCATCCGCGAACGTCCGGCGATCCCGAGTGCCGGGGTCTTGCGGCCCTCGAGCGCCTTCGACGATCTCGCCGACCTGTGGCTGACCGACCTCGAGCTCCGCGACCTCGCGGGAGGTTCCTAGCCTTCCACCTGAAAGACCTCGACGTGCCCGACGCTACCGTCGGCGCAGGCTTCGGCTGCGCTGATCTGACTTCGTTCTGCCGCCTTGACGAACTTGGGCTCGAGGTGACCGGCCA
>JBOHDX010000160.1:0-34835 GCA_050700835.1 Nocardioidaceae bacterium | reverse complement strand
GCTTTGGAGCGAACGAGGCAGCTTCATGACGGCGCATCTTCGACGTGTGCGCCTGGATGGACGGAACAAGGAACGGGGATCTCGAAATCAGCCGCGATGCGGGGCGAGCGGCGCTCCGCTACTGTGACGAAGCGGCGGAGGGGCTCGCCGTCCAACCGCGGACATTCAGCCAACGGTCCCTACCTGATCGAAGGAAGGTAGGGACGTGCGTCGAACTCGCGCGCCACATCTGGATGCGTCCGATACCGGCAATGTTGCGGGGCGGTGGTTGAGCCCTGGTGTGCTCAGTGTTGGCGGGGCGTCGTTGTTCAGCGACACCGGCCACGAGCTCGTCACCAGCATTCTGCCCACGTTCTTGACCTCGACGCTGCACTCGGGACCGGCGGCGTTGGGTGCGATCGATGGCGTCGCGGATGCGCTGACCGGGCTGGCGAAGCTCGGTGGGGGCCCGTTGGCCAACGACCCTCGCCGCCGCGCGAGGCTAGCGTCCAGCGGCTACCTCGGTACCGCGGTCGCGACCGCCGCGATCGGGCTTGCCACCGCGGTGTGGCAAGTGGCAATCTTGCGCGCTTTGGCCTGGGTGTCCCGCGGAGTCCGCTCACCGGCCCGGGACATGCTCCTCACCTCGCTGGCGCGCAGCGATGCCTACGGCCGGGCCTTCGGCGTCGAGCGTGCTGGCGACAACGCCGGCGCGATCATCGGACCGCTCGCCGCCGCCGGTCTGGTAAGCGTGCTGGGTGTAAGGCACGCGATCCTGCTCGCGATCGTTCCCGGGGTCCTAGCGGCGGTGGCCATCACGATCGCGGCTCGCGAGGCCCGCCGAACGGTGACCGATCCCGGCAGCCGACGCACCTTGGCCTTGAATCTCGGCGAGCTGCGGCGGGCCGGGCTGGCGCGTCTGCTCACCCCGGTCGCGTTGTTCGAGCTCGGCAATGTCGCCACCACACTGCTGATCTTGCGGGCCACTGACCTGTTGCACACCGGAGGAACGGGCGGCCGCGACCTCACGGCAGCGACCAGCCTGGCGATCCTGCTCTTCGCGGCGCACAACGCGGCAGCCACGCTGGCTGCGCTCGGCGGCGGGCAACTCGCCGACCGAGTCCACCCGCGGTTGGTGTTCACCAGTGGAGCCGGCGTGTACGTCGGGGGATACGTGTTGTTCGCGGTCGGTACGGGCGGTTGGCCGCTGCTGCTGGTCGCGTTCGTGTTGTCCGGTGTGGGGATCGGGTTCGCCGAGACGGCCGAGTCGACCGTGTTGGCACGCGGCCTGCCCGACCGCCTTCGCAGTAACGGCTTCGGCGTGCTGGGGCTCACGCAGGCGCTCGGCGACCTGGGGTCGACCGTCGTCGCCGGAATGCTGTGGGCGTTGGTATCGCCCACCGTCGCGTTCGGGTACGCGGCGGTCTGGATGGCGGCGTCGGTGGTCACGTCCGGCCTTCTGCGTCCCCGGGCTCAGGCACAACTTTGACCAGTCACCTACGCCACCGCGAAAAGACGGCGGCG
Source organism: Nocardioidaceae bacterium (assembly GCA_050700835.1). Classification (GTDB taxonomy): domain Bacteria; phylum Actinomycetota; class Actinomycetes; order Propionibacteriales; family Nocardioidaceae; genus JBOHDX01. The sequence continues at coordinate 33,332 of JBOHDX010000160.1, read as the reverse complement.
CCATCGGCAGGAGGAATCAATGAGGGCACAGAGCCTGGCGCTGCAACTGACGGTCTTCGTGGATGCTCACCACGCGTAACCGAGGAGGAGCCAATCGCGAGGACCGCCACCGACCGGAACGACGTCTCTTGCAGCGGCTCTACGTCGATCAGGAGATGACCGCGCGTCAAGTCGGACAACGAGCCGATCCCACTGACCGGCGACCGGCTTACCGAGTTGTACGTCGACTGCGGCCTGGCCTACGTCCACATTCAGATGCTGATCGGTCACCCGGCCGACACCGTGCGCAGGCGTCTGCAACAAGAGGGCATAGCTCTGCGCGCGCCAGGTGGCCTGTCGCCGTTCAGCAGACGCATGCGCGGCCTCCGGGCGTAGACGAACCAGCCACGCGAGTCGGCAGGGTCTTTCGGGGGGGTAGGTGCGCGGAAGTGGGGAGTGCGATCCAGGCGCATCACGACAACCTGAACCGGGCCCTCAGGAAGGGCGGCCGCAGCCGGCGTGGTCCAGAACGAGAAAGGAAGGGCACGGATGCCCTCCACTTTCAAGGTATACGGCAGTGGGGGGCTTGCGGCAAGACCCCTGTCGTCCCGCACAATCGACGGCCGGAGTCGGATTCCTTCGAGGAAGTACGGGGGTCGTGGCAGTTGATGGACGTGGACGTAGTCGTGGTGGGCGCGGGGCCGACCGGGCTGATGCTCGCCGGTGAGCTCGGCCAGGCCGGGGTGCGAACGTTGTTGCTGGAGCGGCGGCCGCAGCCGTCTGAGTTGGCGAAGGCAGGAGGTCTGGCGGGACAGATCCTGCAGCTGCTGCGCTACCGGGGCGAACTGGACCGATTCCGCGAGGCGAACGCGGGTCCAGCTCGCCCCGAGCCGGCTCCGCGGTTCCCGTTCGGTGGGCTGCATCTGGACTTCACCCAGCTCCAGGATCCTCCGATGCGCGCGATGCTGCTGTCCCAGCCACGGCTCGAAGGTCTTCTCGCCAAACGCGCGATCGAGCACGGCGCCGACGTACGCCGTGGCCACGAGGTGGTCGGCCTGCACCAGGGCGTCGACGCGGTGACCGTGCAGGTGCGTGGCCCGGCCGGAGCGTACGAAGTGGGCGCGCAGTTCCTGGTCGGCTGCGATGGTGGCCGCAGCCGGGTCCGCGACTTGTCCGGTATCGCGTTCCCGGGAACCTCCTTCCCTGAGATCGAGCGGCTGGCCTCGGTCACCGTGGCCGACTCGGTGACCGTGCTCGACGACGGTGGTTTCGACGTGCTCGGGGTCGGTCAGATCCCGTTCGGCTACACCGCGACCGAACGTGGCGTGTTCGCATGCTCGGGCATGGGCGGCACCATGGGCGTCTACACCGCCGAGGTAGAGGGGACCGAATACGACGACGACGTGCCCATGACGGTCGCGGAGCTGCGCGCGAGTGTGAGCCGGGTGCTGGGCATCGACCTGCCGCTGGGCAAGCCTCTGCGGATGACGCGGTTCGGCTATTCGGCGAGGCAGGCGGGCACGTACCGCGACGGACGCGTCTTCTTGGCCGGCGATGCAGCGCATCTGTTCCCCGCGGGCGGAGTCGCGGTCAACGCGGGCATGCTCGACGCGGCCAACCTCGCGTGGAAGCTGGCCGGCAGCGTCCAGGGCTGGGCGCCGCCCGGCCTGCTCGACACCTACTCCGAGGAACGCCGTGCCGCTGCCGAGCGCACTCTGCTCCATACGCGTGCTCAGGTGGCGCTGCGCCGCGGGTACGGTCCAGGCGGCGACGCCTTGCGGGCGCTCTTCCTCGAGTTGTCCGCCGATGAGCAGCCGCTGCGCCGCCTCGGTGCGCTCATGGCCGGCACCGATGCGGGGTCTCCGAGATCAGAAGCGAAGGCGCTCGTAGGCACCTTCGTCACAGACCGGGCCCTGCACGTCGACCAGGACGACCCCAGCTTCGCCGGAGTGCTGCGCAACGGCCGCCCGGTGCTCCTCGACCTCGCTGACTGTGCCGGTTCAGGACATGCGGACCTGCGGGACCTTGCCCGTGAGTGGGGTGGCCGCGTCGACGTCGTCAGCGCGACGATCAAGGAGCGGCCCGCCGACGCACTCCTGATCCTGCCGGACGCCCGCATCGCTTGGGCGTCCACGGTCGACGAACCCGGCGAGACCGCGTTGCCTGCACTACGCGATGCACTGACCACGTGGCTCGGCGCCCCGTCGACCTAGATGCGGCTCAGATCGGCTCGGCGCCAAGGTCGTATGAACCGTGAAGCGCGTTGTCGGCGTCGTGCCCCTTTCCTCTGCCTGGGTCGGCGCACGACCGCCGTTCAAGGACAACATCCGCCCTTGGCCGCCAGGTGCCTTGGCGTCGACGTACGCGGCGAAGTGGCGCACCTCATCTCGCCATGTGTGCGCAGCGCAGAGCAGGGAAGGGTGGCTACGGATGCCCGGCTCGCTGGCTAGCGAGCGCACGTTCTGGGGTGTGTGTCGTGCCTGCCTCCGGCTATGGGCCGTAGCTCGGTGGTGAGAGGCCCAAGTGCCGGCCACGGTGGACCCTCGCGGAGCAAGGTCAGGATGTCTAGGCCGTGTTGGTGCCCGTTCGGGAACTCATCGTGGGCGTCCCATCGCCAGGCAGCAACCATCGCCAGAACAAGCCGCCGACACTCCTGGAGCAGGCCTTGATCGACATCCGGATAGTGCGCGCTGACCTCGTCCGGCAGGTGGGCAACGTCGAACTCGACCGGCCCACGGCAACACGTTTCGAAGTCGATGAACAGCGGGCCGTCCTGTGCGCTCAGGACGTTGCCTGAATGCGGTTCGCCGTGCAGCAGCTGCTCGGCCGCTGCGCGGTTGTGGATCTCTTCGGGCGCGCTGCGCAGCGTGCTTAGCAGGAGACGCCGGTCGGCCTCAGCGAGCGCGGGGGTTTCGTCTCGGTTCGCGACCAGCCGCACAGCCTGTTCGGCTCGTTCCATGAAGTGCGGCGTCGCCAACTCGACGTTTCGCATCCCCGCGTGCAGGTGTTGGAGCGCGTCTGCCCATTCGGCTGGTGAAACCCGGTCAGCAGTCGACCCCTCGTAGTAGGTCCACAAGGTCACCGCGAAGCCGTCGCCTTCGTAGGCGCGCGGTTCGACCCGGGGCTCAAGCGCCGCGACGGGGCTCGCCATTGCGGAGAGCCGCTGAGCGAGCTCGACCTCAAGCGCGAAGACTTCCTGCCCGACCAGTGCTACTCGCGCGAACACGTCACACGGCAACAGACGTAGCGCCAGCTTGTTCGAATTGTGAATCACGACTACGTCGTTGACCCGCAGGTTCAGCGCTCTGGCAAGTGAGGTCGCCGCGGCCATCGCACGTGACATGAGTTCTGCCTCCACGAGTGGATCCTGACACGCGTGGTGAAGACGACCGCGGGGTGCGCTGGTGGTCCGTCGAGTCAACGCCGCCGCAGAGTGTTCGATCCAACACTTCGAACGCTCTCAACGGGCCATGCCAGGCGAGCGGGTCGTGGCAGGTGCGGATGTTGCCGAACCGTCGGGCTCGCCGGAGGAGGAGCAACACTGACTGTGGCGGGTCCGGCTGCGGCGAGGGCGAGGACGTCGAATGGGCCTTCGACGATCACCGGGGTCGCCCCCTCGGCGAGTGCGTGTCGTTGTTCGTACAGGCCGAGCAGGATGTCGCTCTTCTTGTACAGCGGGCCGGTGGGGGTGTCCAGGTACTTCGGCACCCCGGCCGGCCGCCGTGCCCGCCCGCTGGTGGATCGCCTACCGGACGCACCGACTGGGCGGTTCTCGTGGGCTAATGGTTCGTGTAGAACCGAAGGGTGATTCGCACCGCACGCGCTGAACGACCTACCGGTTCTTGGCCGGCATCGAAGTTGCCGCGAGGGTGGCATTCCGGGACTTGGGCATGAGCGCGCCGTGGCAGTGAGCTTCGACGAGTTCGAGGGGTCCCGGCAGACCGACGGCATCTCGGCCTTCGTCGACAGGCGCGACCACCCTGTGGCTTGCCTACTCGTCTACCCACTCGATGGGCGCCCACGTGGAGCACGTCTCTGTGCATCCGGTCCATGCTCGTCAGAGGGTGAGAGTGACCTTGGCGAGACTGCGAGGCTTGTCGACGTCGAGCCCTTCTCTTTCGCCCAGCCGTAGGGCGACGGACTGTCCGTAGATCACGGCCACAAGGTCGAACAGCCAGCCGGGTTGGTGGACCGGGACGGGGAGGACGAGGTCCGCCGAGATCTCATCCGCCTCGTCCGGCACCACCGCGGTCACTCGAACACCCGACCGGGTCAGCCGAGACATCAGTTGCTCCCAATAGGCCATCGGATAGCTCGGCGAGGCGATGACCCAAAGGCTTGACCCTGGCACATTGGCGGCGACCGGGCCGTGCAGCAGATCCGGCGCGGTGTAGGCCTCGGCGCGCACGCCGGCGACCTCTCGGATCTTCAGCGCGATCTCCGCAGCGGAGGCGTGGCCGGTTCCGCGACCAACGACGGTCAGCGGATCCGGGTGGCTCAGCCCACCGACGGTCGCCAACGAGGTTGCATGGTCCAGGGCTCGGCTGACGACGGTCTCCGCCAGCTCCGGGAGCCGGTCAAGTCCCTCCCGAAGTTGCGGCGCTCCTGCGCTTTCGGCGATCTGAAGGAGTGCCTGCAGGGAACCCATGTATGTCTTGGTTGCGGCGACACTGAGCTCGGCGCCAGCCAACAGAGGTACGACCACATCGGCAGCCTGTGCCAGCGGGGACTGGGGCTCGTTGGTGATCGCAATCGTCGGTCGATGCTGGGCTCGCGCTGCGTGGAGCACTCGTGCGACGTCGGGAGACTGGCCGGACTGGGAGATCCCCAGCACCGCGGCGCCGTCAAGGCTCGGACCCTCCGACGAGGCATAGAGCGAAGGGGCGGCCGGGTAGGTTCCCATCTTCAACACCTGTCCGAACAGGTGCTGGGCGAAGCAAGCAGCATGCGCTGAAGAGCCGCGAGCGGCCGTCACCACGTGAGTTATCCCTGGCTGTCGGATCAGTCGGGCCGCCTCTCGGGCCGCCCCCTCGGCCGGCCCGCGGCGGGCGGTGAGCAGGGCCGGCTGCTGACGGATCTCGGCCTCAAGGTTGGTCCTGCTTCGGGCTGTGTCACGCGGAAACGGCGACGAGCACGTGCGGCGGTCTGGTGGGCGACGGCGCATCGCGAACTCCAGGTCTGGCGATGTTTGACATCCGTTGGCATCCGAGGGGAACATACCCATTATGATGAGTAGGACCAGTGAATGTCCATGCCGCACGAAGAGGGCCGGGGTGCGATGACCTTCGAGCAGCGCTACCTCGCGCGAACGCCGTCCTCCAGGGCCCTGTTCGAACGAGCCAAGACCAGCATCCCTGCGGGTGCGGGAAGCAGCGCGCGCACGGTCGGCTTCGGCTGGTCGCCTTACCCGCCGTTCGCGGCGGAGGGCGACGGATCCCGGCTGCGAGACGTCGACGGCAATGAGTACATCGACTACCTCTTGGGTCTCGGCCCGATGATCCTCGGGCACCGCCACCCGGTGGTCACGCGCTCGGTTGCCGACGCGGTCGCGAAGTACGGAACATGCTTCGGGCTTCCCTACCGGTTGGAGGTCGAGGCCGCTGAGAAGGTGGTCGACGCGGTGCCTGGCATCGAACAGGTACGTTTCACCAACTCCGGAAGCGAAGCAGTGGGCACCGCCGTACGCCTCGCTCGGGCCACCACGGGCCGTCGGTTGGTTGTCCGGTTCGAGGGCCACTATCACGGGTGGCAGGACACGGTTTACTGGAGCAACCACGTCGACCCTGTGCAGGCCGGCCCCAAGGAGCACCCGCGCGCGGTGGCCGCCGGACCGGGAGTGCCGTCGGAGCTTGCTGACACGTTGGTCGTGCTGACCTGGAACGACCCGGTGAGCTTCGCCCGGGTGATGGACGAGCGCGGCGACGAGGTTGCCGCGGTCATCACCGAAGCAGCGGTATTCAACACGGGTTGCATCCTGCCCGAGCCCGGATACCTGGAGCTGCTGCGCGAGCAGACCACCAAACACGGAGCCATGTTGATCTTTGACGAGGTCATCACGGGCTTCCGATTCTGCCGAGGCGGGGCACAGGAGTGGTTCGGAGTGATCCCCGACCTCACCACGTTGGCCAAGGGCCTGGGCGGCGGCTTCCCAGTGGCAGCGATCGGCGGCAGCCGGGCGGCGATGGCGTTGATCGCCGAAGGCCGGTACTCGCACTCGGGCACCTACAACGCGAACGTCGTTCAGTGCGCGGCGGTGTCGGCCACGCTCGATGTGCTCGAGGAGCCGGGTCTCTTCAAGCGCCAGCGGGCGCTCGGTGATCGCCTCGCGGACGGCCTTCGTGAGCTAGCCGCTTCGGCGGGCGTTCCGGCAACGGTCGAGGGGCTGGGCACGGTGTTCCAGTTGTGGTTCTCCTCGGAGAAGATCCGCAACTGGCGAGACGCCGCGGAATATGCGGACGAGACACGGTTCACCCGTTGGTATCAGGAAATGCTGTTGCGCGGGGTGCTCTTCCACCCGTCGCAGTTCGAAAACCTCTTCGTGTCCCTGGTGCACACAGACGAGGATGTCGACAAGACCTTGGCGGCGGCTGCCGAGGCGTTCGACGTGCTCTCCACGGAGCCGGTGATGCGTTAGCGTCACCGCTGGCGGCGGTTCGCCTGATGCGCGGCACGCCGCGCGACGTGAGGAGGAGCGACGATGACGATGATCCCCCTCGGCGGCGAGTCGCCTCGGGGTCCAGGGCGATCGCGGAGCGGTCGAAGCGGTCGATCGCGGCTGCGGTACGAAGAGGTGATCGACCGGGTCGAGCAACTCATTGTCGAGCGCGATCTGGGTCCGGGCGACAAACTACCCAGTCACGACCAGCTCGCGCAGTTGGCTGGGGTCAGCCTGATCACCGTCCGTCGCGCACTGGAAGAACTCGAGCGAGACGGGCGCGTTCGCCGCCACCAAGGCCTCGGCACCTTCCTAGCGGGCGCAAAGATCGTCAGCGACCCGAGTCACACGGGAGGCTTAGGCAACGCGCTCGGTGGTGTCCGCGAATCCTCGACGGTTGGTACAAGGCTCCTCGGGATCACCCGATGCCTGCCCTCAGCCGACCTCGTCGCAGCGCTGCAGATCAGCGAGCACGACCAGGTGTGGAGGGTTCACCGGCAGCGCCTCATCAGCGGCAAGCCGTTGATCGTCGAGACGGCGACCATCCCAGTCCGGCTTGCGCCCGACCTCGACCATATCTACGAGGGTGGCTCGCTGTACGAAACCCTGGCGACGCAGTATGGGCTTGACGACGACTACGAGGAGCAGTTCCTCGATGTCATCCATCCTGAGTCCGGCCTTCGTGCCCTGCTGCACCTGAACCCCCGAGCCTTCGTGGTGCGGATCCGAGGCATCACCCGTGACGCCACAGGGGTTCCGTTCGACGCGTTCGAGCAGGTATATCCGGCATCTCAGTTCGCGTTCGTCATCGCAGGCAAGACGAACCGTCGGCTCCACCAGGGAGACATCGACCGCGACTGGTCGGTCGCCCCGGTCGCTCCTGTCGCTCCTCTTGCGCCGACGTCGAACGAGTTCGCGCCCGCTGGACGTACGACCGGGCGAGCCGCCAAGAAGCGCCCCTCGCACCGCTCCCGAGGTGGTGGATGACCCGAGGCGACCTAACGGTCTTCATCGGGCTCGACCTGGGTACCTCCGGTCTGAAGGCAGTGGCAGTGTCGGGTGACGGAGATGTCCTTGCGCGGGCCCAGGCCCCCTACCCCACGCATCGTCCCGAGCCGGGGGCGTCCGAGCAGGATCCGGCGAGCTGGCGCGCGGCCGTCCGCGAAGTGGTCGCCGAGTTGTCTCATGGCGTGCCGTCGCGTCGCTGGAGGGCCATCGGGCTGTCGGCGATGATCCCCACCCTTGTCACCACGGACTCGACTGGAGATCCGGTTCGTCCGGCGATCACCTGGGAGGACTCGCGCGCCGAACCTGATGCGCAGGAGTTGCGCGCTCGGATCGGTGCCGAGGACCTGTACCAGGTCACGGGGCAACGCGTGGATGGCCGGTACCTGCTGCCGATGGTGGTCAGACTCCTCCGCGCAGAACCGGACCGGATGCGACACGCGACGTGGATGCTGGGAGCCAAGGACTACCTCTACTGGTGGCTGACCGGTCAGCCGGCCACGGATCCGAGCACCGCCAGCGGATTCGGAGCGTTCGATCTTGACGACGGGGGCTGGAGCGGCAGAGTGCTCGAGGCGGCCCGCGATCTCGTCGGTGTCCTGCCCAGGCTGCCCGACGTGCGCGCGCCACAGAGCACCGTCCCGATGCGCCCTTCGATCGCCGACAGCCTGGGGGTCAGCCGCGGGATCGGAGTGTGCCTGGGAGTCGCCGACTCGGTGGCGGCGACCGTCGGGCTTGGAACACGCCAGCTGGGCGACGTCGGCTACATTGCCGGAACCAGCACGGTGATCCTGGCAGTCGCCGATCGACCCGTCCGCGACCCGTCCCAGCGCTACCTGCTGACCCCGATGGCCAGCGAGTCCGTGTGGGGGCTGGAGATGGACCTGCTCGCCAGCGGCAGTGCGATTCGCTGGCTAGCGGGGCTGCTCGGTTGCGGGGAGGCCGAGCTCGTCAGGCTGGCCGGAACCCGAGACCCGGACAGGGGACCGGCGTTCCTTCCCTACCTGGCGGGAGGGGAGCAGGGGGCGTTGTGGGACCCGACGTTGACCGGGACACTGACCGGGCTCGGGCTCCACCATGACCGAGCCGACCTCGCCCGAGCCTTGGTTTCCGGGCTGATCCTGGAGTCCAGGCGATGCCTTGACGTGCTCGCCGAGGTGACCCGCCGCAAGGGTGCGGTGCAGCTTGCCGGAGCCGGGGTGTCGTCTGCCACGTTCGCCCAGGATCTTGCCGACGCCACCGGCCGTGCCGTCCAGCTCCCCGATGGTGACGTCGATCGGTCCGCGCTCGGGGCGGCACGATTGGCGGCGGGCGGTAAGGACCCCGGGTTCGCCGGTGAGTCCGATCCTCGGCCAGCCGTGGTGCGCCTCCCGGTCGAGGCGGCGCGTGTGTCGTGGGACCGGCTCGCCCGACGACAAGACGAGACGTTGGCGGCGTTTCGGACCCAGGGCCAGCGTTTGTGAGCCGCTGAATGCCGGCCATCGATGACGTCCGGCGGAATCTCGGCAACTCGTTGACACCACTTCCCACAACCTCATACTCTCTATACAGAGTACGTCGAATGGGTTTGTTTCGCGCCCTCGGGCTGGCGTCCCGGAAAGGAATCGGTGTGGGCGAAGGGGAGTTGACTCGACGGAAGTTCCTCACGATCGCTGCCGCGGCCGCCGGGGCGGTGGCCGCACCGATCTCACTCGACGCCTGCTCAGCATCGGGAACGGTGGCCCCCCAGCTGCTACGGGTCGGCTGGACCTCGGAGCCGGACATCCTCAACCCGTTTACCTTCACCAGCTCCGCGTCGGGAGAGATACTCGCGCTGGTGTACGACAACCTGCTCACGTACGGCGCCGATCTCAAGCCGGTGCCGGGTCTGGCCACGTCGTGGAGCAACAGCACGGACGGCAAGTCGATCACGTACAAGCTGCGCAGTGGGGTGACGTGGCACGATGGCAGCCCGTTCACCGCCGAGGACGTCAAGTTCACCTGGGACGTTATTTCCAGTGACAACCTCGGGCAGGCGGCGCAGTACCTCACCGACCTGACCTCCGTCGAGATCAGCGACACGCACACTGTGGTGGCTCACTTCAAGCGCCCGCAGGCATTCAACCCGGCACTGATTATTCCGATCGTCCCGAAACACCTTTGGGGGTCGATGTCCGGCTCAGCCATCCAGAAGTTCCCGAACCCGAATCCTGTCGGGACTGGGCCGTACCGCTTCACCAAGTGGGCGCACGGACAGTACGTGCAGGTGAACCGCAACGACAAGTGGTGGGGGCCCGCCCCCTCCGCGGGCACCGTGACCTGGGTGCACTTCGACAGCCCGGACGTCATGACGCAGAACCTGATCACCGGTCAGGTCGACGTACTCACCGAAGTCCCGCCCCTGCTGTGGCAGGGGCTGCAGTCCAAGAGCAAGGTCAAGGCGGTGGAGATGCCGTCCTACTCGTTCCACCACATCGGCATCAACGTCTCTGCAAGCCCCAAGTCCGGCGGCAACCCTCTGTTGCTCGACAAGACGGTGCGCCAGGCGTTGAGCTGCGCTCTTGACCGCAACCAGCTCGTCGAGCTGGCTCTGTCGGGCAAGGGCATCCCCGGCAGCGTCCTGTTGCCTCATGCGTTCGGGACCTGGCAGGAGCAGATTCCGGCCAGCGAGCAGCTGAATGCGAACCCGACCAAGGCGGCAGCGCTGCTCGATGCCGCGGGCTACACGATGGGTGCCGGCGGGGTCCGGGTGAGTCCCGGCGGCAAGCAGCTCAGTTTCCGGCTGATCGCGATCCAAGCCACCGACGTCGACGTACGCGCCGCGCAGCTGTTCGTCGCGGCGGCCGCGAAAGTGGGAATCAAGCTGACGCTGCAGACTCTCGACGAAACCACGCTGGGCAACATCGTCTACAACTCCAGCCCGAACTGGGATCTGTTCGTCTGGGGTTGGGACTCCGGCACCCCCGACCCCGACTACCTGCTCGGGGTCCCGCTCACCAGCCAGATCGGCAACAACAACGACGTGTTCTACTCCAACCCGAGCTATGACGCGTTGTACAACAAGCAGGCGACCACGCTGAATGAGCCGGCACGGATTGCGACCGTGCACCAGATGCAGCGCATGTACTACGACGACGCCGCCTACCTGGTGATGTGGTACCAGTCGAAGCTGCAGGCCTACCGGACCGACACATGGCAGGGATGGGTGCAGATTCCAGGAGGGATGGTCTTTAACTTCACTCGAAGCAACTACCTCGCCGTCACGCCGGTCGCCTAGCCGTGTCCCCGCCACAGGACCGCCGTGACGGCTAGATACCTGGCTCGCAAGGTCGCCACCCTGCTGGTCACCTTGTACGCCGTGGTCACCTTCAACTTCGTGCTCTTCCACGTACTACCTGGGGACCCGCTACGGCTGCTGGCCAGATCCGGCCACATGGACCCACAAGCGGTCGCCCAGCTGAGGGTTCAGTTCGGGCTCAACCACTCCCTACCGGTGCAGTACCTGATCTATCTGCGTAACACCCTCGAAGGCAACCTGGGAAACTCCTACATCTATCGCGCACCCGTCACCGACGTTCTGCGCCCGGCCGTCGTCGACACCGTCCTGTTGCTGGGTGTCGCCACCTTGGTCACCGTCGTGGTCGGCGTCGGTCTCGGCGTCGTCGCCGGTGTGCGCGCGCACTCGAAACTCGACTCCGGTGTCGTGGTGAGCAGCCTGATCCTGTGGAGCCTGCCGACCTTCTGGACCGGGATGATCCTGATCTTCATCGTCGGGGGCTGGCTGCACCTGCTGCCGATCTCCGGTATCAGTACGCCGGGCTACATCTTCTCCAGCTGGGGACAGATCCAGGACACCGCAAGACACCTGATCCTTCCGGGTCTCACGTTGGCTCTGGTCAACGTGGCCGAGTTCGCGCTGATTACCCGCAGCTCCCTGGTCGAGGTGATGTCCGAGGACTACATGCTCACCGCACGGGCCAAGGGACTGTCCGGACGCATCGTCGTGTGGCGTCACGGAGTCCGCAACGCGATGCTTCCGATCGTCACCGCCACCGCGCTGTACATCGGTCTCGTGCTCGGAGGGGCGATCCAGGTCGAGACCGTGTTCTCCTGGCCCGGGATGGGACTGCTGACGTACAAGTCCGTGCTCCAGCGCGACTATCCCGTGCTGGAGGGCGCTTTCCTTCTGTTCGCCGTCGCGGTCATCCTGGCGAACTTCGCCAGCGACCTGCTGTACCGCTTCCTGGACCCGCGGGTGAGGCGGACGTGAGGGCGGGCGAACCTGTCGTGACGCCATTCGCGCCCACCGAGGTGGATGTCTCCGCCTACCAGCCGGGTCGTCGTCGTGACCTGTGGCGACGCCTTTGGGCAGACCAGATGGTGCGTTGGGGGGTGCTGCTGCTCGTGGCGGTGCTCGCCTTGATCCTCCTCGGTCCGGTTTTCTTCCCGTTCGACTCCGGTGCGTTCGGCAGCTCGTCCGCCTCGATCCTTCAACCGCCCTCCACGGCGCATTGGCTGGGCACCGACGAGTTGGGCCGGGATGTGTTTCGCCAGACGCTGGTCGGCGGCCGGATCTCCCTGCTGGTCGGCGTCTCGGCAACGGTTATCGCCATCGTGCTCGGCGCGGGGCTCGGGCTGGTGTCGGGATATTACGCGGGGTGGCGGGACACCGTGCTGATGCGGATCACCGACTTCTTCCTGGTTCTTCCTACCCTCCCCCTGATCATTGCCCTGGCCGCGTTGTTCGGCCAGAGCGTGCTGATCACCAGCCTGGTGATCGGGCTGACCAGCTGGCCCCAGACCGCGCGCATCGTCCGCTCCCAGGTGCTGTCACTGCGAGAACGCCCCCTGGTGCTGCGGGTGCGTTCCCTGGGAGCCACCGATCTGCGCACCTTAGGTGTCCATATCCTGCCGAACGTCTCGCCGTTGATCCTCGCCAACCTCGTACTGGTCCTGGCTGGATCCATCCTGTCCGAGGCAAGCCTGTCGTTCCTCGGCTTGGGCGACCCGGTGCACGTGTCGTGGGGGACGATGCTGCACTTCGCCTTCTCCTCTGGCGCCATGGGACTAGGCGCCTGGTGGTACGTCCTGCCCCCCGGTGTCGGGATCGTCGCCCTCGTCCTGGGTTTCTCGCTGATCGGCCATGCGCTCGACCGGGTCCTCAACCCCCAGTCGCGAGGTGCCCGATGAGCCTGCTCGAGATCTCCGACCTGAGCGTGGACTATCGCGTGGGCGGCGGGTCGGTCCGCGCCGTGGACGGTGTGAGCTTGCACGTGGACGCCGGGGAGTCGGTCGGGATCGCAGGAGAGTCCGGCTGCGGCAAGACCTCCCTCGGCCTTGCCGTGCCGCGGCTGCTGCCGGTCAATGCCTCGCTGGCAGCCGGGCATATCCGCTTGAGTGGCCGAAACGTGGTCGAGCTCAGCGAAAGCCAGATGAACGGGCTGAGGTGGACCACCGTGGCGTTCGTGTTCCAGGGCGCCATGAACGCCCTGAACCCGGTGATGCGAGTCGAGCGACAGATCCTGGAGCCGATCGCCGCGCACGAGCGCGCCACCTCGGCCGCGGACGGACGAGCCCGCGTTCGCGAACTTCTGGATCTGGTCGGGGTGTCGCCGTCACGTGCCAGCAGCTACCCGCACGAGTTCTCCGGCGGGATGCGTCAACGCGTCATGATCGCGATGGCTCTCGCGTGCCACCCCAAGCTCCTGATCGCCGACGAACCCACCACCGCCCTGGACATGATCAGCCAGGCCCAAATCCTGGACCTTCTCGGCTCCCTGCGCCGGCAGCAGGGTCTTGGATTGGTGATGATCTCTCATGACCTTTCCGCGATCATGCGAACCTGCGATCGGATCGTGGTGATGTATGCAGGGGTGGTCGTCGAAGCCGGACCGACCGCGACCATCCTCGGGGGCGGAGGTCGGCCACCGGCCGCTCAGCATCCCTACACCCGGGCGCTGATCCGCTCCCACCCGGACCTGCAGGGCCCCCGGCGGCTCGCTGACGAGCTGCCCGGTCATCCGCCGGACCTCGCCCGGCCAATGACCGGGTGCCGGTTCTATGACCGCTGCCCGGTGAGGCTGGCGGTCTGCCAGACCGAGACCCCACCCGACGTCACGCTGGACGAGGGTCACTCCGCCGCGTGTCACCTGCTCACGGAGGCACCCACGTGAGCTCCAAAGACCAGGTGCTTTCGGTCCGCGACCTACATGTGGAGTTCTCCGGAAGGGCAGGAACGGTCGGCCGACGGTCGGCGGTCCGTGCCGTGGACGGCGTGTCGTTCGACGTGGCCCGAGGTGAGATTTTGGCGCTGGTCGGCGAGTCCGGATGCGGCAAGACCACCATCGCCCAGTCGGTGATGCGACTCGTCAAGCCGACCTCGGGACAGATCATCTCCGAGGGTCGCGATCTCGCGCGGCTGCACAGCCGCGAGCTGCGCCGCGCACGGCAGCGGTTCCAGATGATCTTTCAGGATCCGTTCGGGTCCCTGGACCCCCGTCAGACCGTGTTTCGCACGGTCGAGGAGCCGCTGATCATCCACCGGGCCGCACGCTCTGCACCTGACCGCCGCGACCGAGTGCTGAAGGCCCTGGACTTCGCGCATCTACGCCCACCGGAGCGGCTGGCCGCCCGCTACCCCCACGAGCTGTCCGGCGGCCAGCGCCAGCGGGTGGCGATCGCCTCGGCGATCGTGCTCCAGCCCGCCCTGGTGGTGGCCGACGAACCGGTATCGATGCTGGACGTGTCCGCACGGGCGGGGATCCTCAGGCTGATGCTGGACCTTCGAGACCGGCTGGGGATCTCCTATCTGTTCATCACCCACGACCTGTCGGTCGCCTGGATCCTCGCTGACCGGATCGCGGTCGCCTACCTCGGTCGGATCGTTGAGATCGGGCCGGCCACCGAGTTGGTCTCCGCACCTTCGCACCCTTACACCCAGGCATTGCTGGCGGCCTCCCGGGAGTCAGGCAGCACCGATGGCCGTGGTTCCGGTGTGCTGTCCGGCGAGACGCCGTCGGCGTCGGCCGTGCCGTCAGGTTGCCGCTTCCACCCACGGTGCCCGTTGTACCGCGCGCTGGGAGAACCGGCACAGTGCCGCACCGCCGATCCGACGCTGCGGTCAGTCGCCGACCCCGCACGGTCCCCCGGCGCCCATCAGTCCGCCTGTCACTTCGCCCAGGAGAACTCATGAGAACAACCCGAGACGCCGATGTGATCGAGCTCGTCTCGCAGCTGGTCCGGGTCGAGTCGATTACCCCCTGGCTGATCCCGACCGGCTCCGGCGAGGCCGCCGTCGTCACCCACATGGCACGCTGGCTCGCCGATGTTCCCGTCGACGTCGTCGTCGACGAGCTCGAGCCGAGGCGCGCGAACCTGGTGGCCACCCTCAAGGGCACCGGTGGGGGTCCGACGCTGTGCCTGAACGCGCACGCCGACACCGTGGGATTCGACGACTGGGTCGACGAAGCGTTGGTCCCCCGCGTCGAAGGCGATCGCTTGTACGGTCTGGGTGCCGCCGACGACAAGGGTTGCTGCGCCGCTGCGCTCCTCGCCCTAGAACAGCTGGCCCTACAACACGTGCCGCTCCGCGGCGATCTCGTCGTGGCTTGTGTGGCCGACGAGGAGGGTGCGTCCATCGGCACCGAACGTCTGCTGCAGCGGCTCCATCTCGACGCCGCAATCGTGTTGGAGCCCGACGCCCTGCCGAGGGTTGTCGTCGAGCACCAGGGCTTCGGATGGATTGACATCGTGGTCCACGGCCGCTCGGCTCACGGCTCGGCACCCCAGGACGGTATCGACGCGATCGTGGTCATGGGCGAGATCATCAGTCGCCTGCACAGGTGGGACATCGAGCACTTTTGCGCCGCACCCGACCAACGCAACGGCCGCACCGTGTTCCACACCGGTACGATCCGCGGCGGCACCGACTACGCGACGTACCCCAGCACCTGCACCCTCGGCATCGAGATCGGCACCCAGACCGGCGAGAGTCTCGCCGACCGGGTTGCCGAGATCGAGACAATCTTCGCCGACGTACGCCGCTGCCTGCCGGAGGCGGACGCGGAAGTCCGGGTGAAGCTCGACCGCGAGCCGTTCCTCGCGGCCGGCCACGAGCCGCTCCTGGACTGCCTCGACCGGTCCGCGCGGCAGCACCTCGGGGCGGAGCTGAGTCGCGTCGGGCTGAACGCGTGGACCGACGCCGCTCTGATGCAAGCGGCGGGAGTGCCCACCGTCCTCCTAGGCCCCCTGGGAGGGAACTTCCACGCCCCAAACGAATGGGTCTCGATCTCCGAGGTCGGCAACGTGTGCGACCTGATCGTGACCGCGGCAGCAGACTTTCTCAGCTGACGAACACCCGGCACCCGACACCGACGGATCGGAGAGCTCCCATGGCAACGAACCTCGACCAGCAGAAGACAGGCATCGACCTGTCGCTCTATCCGGCCGGGAGCCACCTCGACGCGCAGGGCCGCCTGGTGGTGGGTGGGTGCGTTGTCTCTGACCTGGCGGCCGAATACGGAACTCCCGCCTACCTGATCGACGAGCGCGCCCTGCGTGCGCAAGCCCGCGCCTACCAGGAGGCCTTCGCCTCGCGACACCCGCACAGCCTCGTGCTGTTCGCGTCGAAGTGCTTCCCGTCGGCATCGATCGTCGGACTGATGGCCGAGGAGGGTTGCGGCGTCGACGTCGCCGCAGCCGGCGAGCTGGCCATCGCCCGCGCCGGTGGAGCAGACCCGGCCAGGATGGTCTTGCACGGCAACGCCAAGACCGACCAAGACATCGCCGACGCCCTTGCCGCCGGGGTCGGCTACATCGTCGTCGACAACCTCGATGACGTCGCCCGGATCGCCCGGCTGGCGGCGAAACCCGTCCCTGTCCTGCTCCGCGTCAGCCCGGCAATCAATGCTGCGACGCACGAGAAGATGATGACCGGGCACGACAACTCGAAGTTCGGGATCCCCACCGCCCAGGTCCCAGACGCAATCGCCGCGATCCGGCGAGAGCCAATGCTCGACCTGCGTGGTTTGCACGCCCACATCGGGTCGCAGATTCTCGACATCGACCAGTTCGAGGCCGAGGTGGCGGCGCTGGCCAGCTTCGAGAGGTTCGGGGTCTACGACTTCGGCGGTGGCCTGGGTGTCCGCTACATAAGCGGCGACGTGGCGCCAACGGTGGGCGAGTATGCCGATCGTCTGGTCACCGCCGTCCATCAACACCTGGGCACCGACGTGCAGATCATGGTCGAGCCGGGCCGCTCGATGATGGCCCGCAACGGCGTCACGGTCTATTCGGTGGTCACCGTCAAGCACGGGGCCCGTACCCATGTCGCCGTCGACGGAGGCATGGGCGACAACCTAGAGGTCGCGCTGTATGGGCAGGCATTCGAGCCGGGCATCGTCGACAAGACAGGCACGCCCGTCGTGTGCGACGTCGTCGGCCGGCACTGCGAGTCCGGCGACACCTTCGTCCGCGACCACACGCTGCCCGATCCACGCGTGGGAGATCTGCTCACGATCCCCGTGACCGGTGCCTACTGCTTCACCATGGGGAACAACTACAACGGCGCATGCAGGCCGCCGGTCGTTTTCTGCCGTGACGGGACATCCAGACTGGCCGTTCGTCGCGAGACCTTCGACGACCTGCTGCACCGAGAAGTCCTGGTGAGGTGACGGTGGAATCGCAACCTTTACGGCAGACACACGCCCGCGCCGTCTGCGACGACCTCGTTGCCTACGCCGAGGCGTTGACGCGGCACATGCCGGTGCCGGGCGGGGTCATCGCCATCGCTGATGGCACAAGGCTGCTGGCACACGCCGCGTTCGGGCACGCCAACCTCGAGCGGCAGACGCCGGTCGAGTCCGACCATCGGTTCGAGATCGGGTCGATCAGCAAGGTGTTCACCTCCCTGCTGGTCAACCAACTCGTCGACGAGAACCTGCTCGACCTGGACGAGCCCATCAGCGACGTCCTGAGCTGGCTCGACCTGGGCGCCGGCGATCAACCTGCGGCGGTCACCCTTCGACGCCTCCTCAATCACACCGGTGGTCTCGTCCTCGGTGTCGATGCGCTCACCGACGACCTGGACCAGGCATGGATACTCCGCAACCTGTCCAGGGCACCCGCCGGGCAGCACTTCCACTACTCCAACATCGGGTACGTCCTGCTCGGCCTCGCCGCCGCCGCTCGGGCCCACGCTCCGCTACCTGACCTGGTGCACGACCGGCTCCTCGGCCCGATGGGGATGACCCAGACGTGTGCTTGTGTGACGCACGACGACCGGGGCACGCTCGCGACCGGATACCAGCCCGCAGCTGACGATCGGCCGTGGGTGCCCGGCGACCCGCTCGCACCGGCTCCGTGGTTAGAGGTTGCCGCCGCTGACGGCAACATCGCCGCCACCGGCCCCGACATGGCGCGGTTGATCATGCTGCTGCTCGGCGACGGTCGCATCGCCGGGCGGGAAGTGGTGACCGCGCGCGCAGTCGATCGAATCATCCAGACAGTCGGGCCGGCCGGTGAGCCCATCCTCAACCCGCCCGGGGTGCCGCGGGTCGAGTCCAGCCGGTACGGGCTCGGGATCAACGTCGAGAGTATCGGGGGCCACCAGTGTCTCAGCCATGGCGGCGGCATGGTCGGGTACTCGTGCTTCTTGTTGGTCGACCGCACAGCCGGGTTCGGCATCGCCGTGCTCACCAACGCCAATGGAGATGCCCCAGCGGCGCAGCTGATCTGTCGGGTCGGGCACGCTCGGCTGGTCACCGCACTGACCGGCGCCACCCTCGAACGCCTTCCGGATCCTGACCCGATGGTCCGCTGCGCCATAGGGGACTCGTCTTCTGGCGACGGGATCCCGCTTGGCAGCTTTGTCACGAGCCGGACACCGCGCGATGAAACGCTGCACATCGTGCCCGGAGGCCCCGCGGGTGCGGTTCTGGTGGAGCGGGGCCGTCGGACCGGACATCTGTTCCGCACGACCGGCGACGGGTTTGTCACAGACCACCACGATCTACGGCTGTTCCAACTCCACGTGGCGGCTGTCCGAGGCGCGCAGTGCTGGATCCATGGCGCAGACGTGTACTACCCGGCCGGCCTCGTGCCCTGGCCGGAGCCGGATGCGACGGCACAGCTGGAACCAGCACCCGCTAGCTGGACGTGCCTGGTCGGCCATTACCGCTCCTACTCCCCTTGGTATCCGAACTTCCGTATCCTGCGACGGGGTCGACGTCTGCTGCTGGTCGCCCCAGGCGGCGTCGAAGCCCCCGATGATGAGCAGGAGCTCGTCGAGCTGTCTCCGGGCTGCTTCCGCATCGGATCGAGCGACTGGTACCCCGAGCGCCTCATCGCCGGACCGGTCGTGGACGGTCGTGTCGTCAGCGTTGTCCGAGACGGATGCCGCTACTCCCGAACGTTCACGCCCTGAGGCACCTCGCACGCTCAGACGAGACCAACGGCCACCGCGGCGCCAGTCCTGCGTCGTGATGCACTTGTGCTGGCAGGGACTCCCGGACGCGTTCCGACGGAGGACTATCCGATGCCGCACGTTCCAGCCCATCACCGGATGAGCCACCGTGCGGGGGTTCCCTCCCGTCCGCCGGCGCCGGCGCCCAGCCACACGCCCGGTGAGTTGCCCGACGCGGTGTAGAGCCACTCCGGCACAACCGCGAACCGCTCATCGAACACCAGCCCCGACGGTTCACGGGGGTGCTGCCCGCGGCTAGCCACGGCGCGTCGCCGGCGAACTCGGCCCGGAGCCCGCCCGGCTCCTCGCGACCGGCAAGGTCAAAGCGTCATACAGGCGCCGCTGCGTAAACGCCGGAAATCGGGTGTGGGCAGGGGCGGGGTCGAACCGCCGACCTTCCGCTTTTCAGGCGGACGCTCGTACCAACTGAGCTACCTGCCCTCGTGGCCGCGAGTCGATCCGGACACCCGCAGCTCAGGCGGTGGAGAGCATACAGGTCGCAGATCGTCGCCCGACGCGGTGACGGGGCCTGTCGCCCGACGCGGTGACGGGGCCGTAACACCGCCAACCGGCACGGCAGCAGGGGGCTGCGCGTGAGCGGCGCCGCGGTTACGCTTCGCAACGAACCGGCGAGTCGTCGACGAGGGGGACATGGACACTGCGCGCACGCGCCGACCCATGGGCTCGCACGCCCCTGATCGCGAGCTGCTCACCCTGGGCGCCACCTTCCTGGCTGCGACCTACGTCGTGCTCGGGGCCGGCTTCCGCAACGACGTCAGCGTCAGCCTCGCCACGGTTGCGATCTCGATCGGCGGCGTCAGCCTGGTGCTCATCTGGGTCGGGACGATCTGGCAGTACCGCGACGCACACGGGCTCCCCTGGCGGCGCCTTGCGTGGGAGACCGGTGCGGTCGTGCTTCTGCTCGGTGTCGCGGTGGCCCGCAACGGGCACGGCAACCACCGGCCGTTCCCCGGTATCCGGCAGACCACCCGCGCCACCAACCGGCTGCTCGGAGGTCCGGTCACGAGTGGCACAGGGGATAACCACCTCATCACGTTGCTCCTGACCCTGGCCCTCATCGTCGTCGTGGTATTCCTGGCTGTCTCCATGGGGCTGCTGTCGTCCCTACGTCGCCTAGGGGCTTGGTTCGCTCATGGCGGGTGGATCCGCGGCGCCGATCCGACGGTGGCTGCGGACGGCCTCGACACCCCTTTGGCCGGTGTCAGCGACGCGAACGAGAGGGCGCTCGAGATGGTGCTGGCCGAGTCCCGCTGGCACCTCGCCGACGGGGGAGACCCGCGTCGGTCGGTGATCGCGGCCTACATCGCGCTCGAGAACCGCCTCATCGCCGACGGGCATCCGCGGGCGGTCGCGGACACGGCCGGGGAGTACGTCGACCGGGCGCTGACAGAGGGGCTACGAGCCGAGCCGCGTCATGTACGCGATCTGCTGTCGATCTTCAACCGGGCCCGGTTCAGCCCCGAGGAGATCACCCGATCGGACGCCGAGGCCGCCGTCGGGCACCTCAACGCGCTCGAGGCGAAGCGATGACGACCCTCGGAGTGCTGGCGCTCGCCGCGTCCCTCACCCTCGCGCTCGCCTTCGGCAACGTCTATTGGCTGCTGGCCCTGTTGGGCGCCGCGGCGATGATGGTCGTCGGGGTCCGCGAGATGTTCCCTCGGGGACGCCGGTCTCGGCCGGTTCCGTCGTACCCCGCAACGAAGGACCTCGAGGCGACCCGGATCATTCAGGTGGACGTGGCCGTCGTCGCCGCTTCCCGCGACGGGCACCGACTCGACACTGTGCTGGACTCCATCAACACCCTTGGCGCGGGCCTGGGCAACGGACACCACGGTCGTGGGGATCAGGAGGAGACCGGTGCGCGACGCTGACCTCGAGGACTCCGGCGGCTCCGGTGCAGTCGTTCAGCTGCGTCGGGTGGTCGACGAGGTGGAGAAGGTCGTCGTCGGCAAGCGCGACCCGCTCGAGCTCGTGCTGATGGCGGTGCTGGCTCATGGGCACGTCCTGATCGAGGACATGCCCGGGCTCGGCAAGACCGTGCTGTCGCGGGCGCTGGCCAGGGCGCTCGGGCTGTCGTTCTCGCGGGTGCAGTTCACCCCCGACCTGCTGCCGCAAGACCTAACCGGGACGCTCATCTTCGACCAGCGAACCTCCGACTTCGAGTTCCGGCCCGGGCCGGTCTTCACGCAGTTCCTGCTGGCCGACGAGATCAACCGCACGCCCCCGAAGACGCAGGCCGCGCTGCTCGAAGCGATGGCCGAGGGCCAGGTCACCATCGACGGCGTGTCCAGGCCGTTGCCGGACCCGTTCGTCGTGATGGCCACGAGCAACCCGATCGAGTACGAAGGCACCTACGAACTGCCGGAGGCGCAGCTCGACCGCTTCATCGCGAGAGTACGCATGGGCTACCTCGGCCCGCAGGACGAGGCGCTGATGCTGCACTCCCGGCTCAACGACACGGTCACGGACGCGTTGATCGACGCGGTCATCGGCCCGGCCGAGCTGCTCGAACTGCAACGCCAGTGCCGAGAGGTTGCCGTCCACCCGCACGTCCTCGACTACATCGTCGCGCTGCTCGGCGCGACCCGCACTCACCCCAACGCGGCGGTGGGCGCCAGCCCGCGTGGCGGCCTGGCGATGGGGGCACTGGCGCAAGCGGCCGCCTTGCTGCACGGCCGCACATACGTGCTGCCGGACGACGTCAAGCGAGTGGCCGGGCCGGCGCTCGGGCACCGGATCGTCGTCCGACCCGAGCTGTGGGCGTCGCGGGTCACCGGCGACAGCATCGTCGCCGACGTACTCGTCAAGGTCCCGACGCCGGCCGCACGGATGACGTGACGGAGAGACCAGTGACCCAGCCATGAGTGAGAGGCGCGACTGGCAGCTCGAGTGGGTGACGACGACGTTGACCCGGCGGGTGATGGCGCTGGCCGTCGTGTGCATCGTGCTGCTGGTGCTGGCACCGCAGCCGTCGACGGCCGCGGCGCTGGGGGTGACGTTGCTCGTGCTCGCAGGGCTGCTCGTGGACCGGCGTCCCGACGCGCTGGTGGTCAGCGCGTCGATCGGCCGCGACCACGTCAACGAAGGCGGCGCGGTGGAGGCACTCGTCAGCCTGGGGCCCGCTGGCGTCCCGTTGCATGCGTCCGCGCATCTCGAGCTCGTTCCGACGATGCGGCGCATCGACCGCTCGCGGTGGCGACTTGTTCCCGGTGCCGAACCGTTGCGGATCCCGGTTCGAGCAGCCCGCTGGCAGAACACTCCCCCCGGAGTGGTGGCCGTCCACGTCGTGTCGCGGCGAGGAGGGTGGACGGCGTCGACCGTCCTCCCGCTCCCGACTCTGCACGTGCATCCCGTGTCGCACTCGCGCCCGCGCACCTCGGCGCCGCCGGCCATGCTGTCCCGGCTGGGCAGCCACCCGAGTCGTCTGCGCGGCCGTGGCGGCGACTTCGCCGAGCTCCGGGAGTACGTCCGCGGCGACGCCCTGCGTGACGTCAACTGGAAGAGCTCGGCCCGGGCGGGTGAGCTGATGGTGACCGAGCGGCACCGCGACCAGGCGGCCGACGTGGTGATCCTGCTCGATCGTGCCAGCCCTCGCGGCTCCTACGACCGCCGGCTGCTGGACAGGTCGGTACGCAGCGCTGCGGCTCTCACCCGGTCGTTCCTGCGGGCCGGCGACCGTGTCGCGCTCGTCGCGTTCGGGGCCGTGACCCGCTCCGTACCGCTGGGGCAGGGCCGGGCGCACGAGCTGCGCCTGCTCGACGAGCTGTCGACCGAGCCCGAGACGGAGTCGTTCCTGGAGCCCGAGATCGCCCGGGTCCCTCCGTCGGTGCTGCCGCCGAGGGCGATGGTCTATTGCTTCTCGCCCCTGCTCGATGCCCGTGTCGTCGCCCTGATCGGCCACCTGGCCGAGCGCGGGCACCGGATCGTCACGATCGACTCCGAGGGCATCGAGCCGCGTGCGTGGCCCAAGGGGCTGCACCCGGCCACGCGTGAGGTGTGGCTGACCCACCGGCGTTCCCTGCGCAGCAACCTCGCCGACATCGGCGTCGTCGTGGTGGACAGCGTGGAAGCAGTTGCGCCGGCGGTTCGGGCGTTCGCGGCCGGACGGCTCCGCTGATGACAGGGCTGCGGTGGTGGGCGAGGCAGGCTGCCGGTGGGTACCCCACGCGGCTCTGGGTCACCGTGCTGGCGCTGTGGGCCATCGTGGTGGGCGTCGCGGTCGCCCCCGGCAGTCGTCCCGCGTCGGCGTTGGTCTACGCAGTGACGGCTATCGGCACGATCTGCCTGCCGTTCCGCTGGGTCCGCGGCATCTTCCTGCTCGCCACCGCGACGGCGGTGCTGCGCCAGAGCGGTTTCGGTGTGGGGCAGGTGCTGCTCGCCGCACTCGCCGTCGCGGCGACGGTGCTGGTGCTCGCCCTACTGGACGGATGGGACACCGACGGACCGCTGGCGGCTCACGCACGAGTGGTCCGGCACGACGACGACCGTGCCTGGATCCTCGCCCGGACGGGAGCGCTGGCGACTCTGCTCGACGTTGCCGCGTTGATGGTGCTGGTCTGGGCGGTGCTGTCCACGGCCGGCGTACCCGTCCCCGGGTGGTGGGTCGCGACGGTGCCGGTCGCTGTGGTGGCCGGGATCGCCGTCGCCACCTCCAGCGTGTGGTGGCACGGTCACCGTGACGACTTCACCGGGCTGCCGCGCAGCAGCGGCGGATGACTGCACTTGCTTGCCTGTGCGACCCCGACGGGACTCGAACCCGCGGCCTCCGCCGTGACAGGGCGTTCCGTGGCCTGGCGGTCGTCATCGACTGACGTTGAGATCCGACGAAACCGCAGGTCAGATGGGGTGTACGGCCGTTGCTAGCGTTGGGCGTTGTTGGTCGCCAACGAAATTGAGACGGGACACAGACGGGACACGGCCCCCCGAATCGAGGTCGCGCCACGCAGGCGCGGGGCGCTGTACCCCCTGTAAATGCTGGTGTCAGTCAGCCAGTTCGCTGTTCGGACCTTGCCGGGTAGTACCAGGGGAAGCGCGGCACGCTCAGCGATCGGGACGGGCGAGCCAGCCATGGGTTACTTAGTTCAATGCCGAGATGGTGCACCGATCATCGGTGTATGCTGACATGACTACATGTAGTTGGGGAGGTGTGCTGTGACGGTGAGCGAGGTCCCTCGATCTCTTCGCCTTCCCGTGGAGGTCGACGAGCGACTGTCCCGGCTGGCTGCTGCCACTGGGCGGTCGAAGAGCTACTACCTGCGTGAGCTGGTCACCGCCGGGATCGATGACTTGGAGTATGCCTACGGGCTGACTAGTCGGGCCGAGGCCATCCGCGCCGGCCAGCGCGACACCCGACCCCTCGGCGATCTGATGTCCGAGCTCGACATCACCCGCGAGGAATTGGACGCGCTGCCTGACCAGCCTGCATGACATGGACCATCCGCACAGACCGTGATTTCGACCGGGCGTTGAAGAAGTTGGACCGGACGGTCGCGATGCGAGTGCTGAAGGCCCTGACCGCGCTGGAGAACCTGGACGACCCGACGAAACGGTGTAAGGCACTGTCGGGTCCCTACACCGGCCTGTGGCGACTGAGAGTGGGTGACTACCGCGTGATCCTCGACATCCGCCGTGGAGAACTCGTCATCATCGCTCTCGATCTGGGCAACCGCAGCAGCATTTATGACTGACCGGGCTGTCCGCAAAGGGATCGCCAATCAGGAAACTCGGACGGGCTGCGGATGCATGGTTTAGTCGACAAAAGTGGATCCCGGGGTGATCAGGCCGTGCTCATAGGCAAAGACGACCGCCTGCACCCGGTCACGAAGTCCGAGTTTGCTGAGCACATTTCCGGTGTGGGTTTTGATTGTTGCTTCACCGAGGAAGAGTTCTGCCGCGATCTCGGCGTTCGACAGTCCTCGGCCCAGGCGTTGCAACACGTCACGCTCTCGGTCGGTGAGCTGAGCCAGGGCCTGGTGAGCAGCGCCCGGATGTGGGCGACGTACGAATTCGTCAAGGAGCCGACGGGTCACTGAAGGCGCGATCAGCGCGTCACCTTCGGCGGCGACGTGGATGGCCGCAACCACCTGCTCGGGTGGCGAGTCCTTGAGCAGGAATCCGCTGGCGCCAGCGCGGAGCGCGTCATAGACGTATTCGTCCAGGTCGAACGTCGTGAGGATGACGACCCGGGTATCGGTGAAGCGGACGATGCGTCGGGCGGCCTCGATGCCGTCCATCGTGGGCATCCGGATGTCGAGCAGCGCGACGTGCGGATGCAGTCGCGTGACGAGGTCCACGGCCTGGGCGCCGTCGGCCGCTTCCCCGACAACTTGTAATCCGGGCTCCATGTCGAGTAGCCGGGTGAATCCAGCACGGACCATGCGCTGGTCGTCGGCGACCACGACGCGCACGATCATGTGCCGGCCACCGGTACCCGGGCTCGGACGCGAAAGCCGCCGCTTGATTGCGGTCCGGCCTCGAACGAGCCGCCGTACAGCACGGCACGCTCACGCAGCCCGACGAGACCCTGACCACCCTGAGGCATCGCGACAGCGGCGGCGGCGGCGGCGGAGGTCGCGTCGTTGCTCACGTCGATCTCGACCCCGTCGGCCGCGTACCGCACGGTGACGCTAGCCGTGCTGCCGCCCGCGTGCTTGACGATGTTGGTCAGCGACTCCTGCACAATCCGGTAGGCGGCCAAATCCACACCGGCAGGCAGCGGCGCCGGGTTCCCCTCAATGGTCAGATCGACGACCACTCCGGCGTGCCGTGCGTGCTCGACGAGGTCGAGCAGTTGCGCCAATCCTGGCTGTGGTTGCAGGGGCGCGTTCTCGCTGCTCTTGCGCAATACCCCGAGCATCCGCCGCAGTTCCCCGAGCGCCTCTCGTCCGGTGGACTCGATGCTCTCCAGCGTCCGGGCGGTGCTCGCGGAATCCTGCGGTGACACGCGCCGTTCGACCGATGCCTGAAGCACCATGAGGCTGACATCGTGTGAGATCACGTCGTGCAGCTCCCGGGCGATGCGTGCGCGTTCCTCGGCCGCCGCGCGGTCCGCCGCCTCGGTTGCCTCCTGCTCGGCCTGCGCTGCGCGGCGCTCCTGCGCATCGGCACGGCGGCGGCTGCGGGCGAAACCGAGGCCGAGGCTGAAGGCGATCAGCAGCGTGACGTCGGGTCCGGCGACGTTGCCGATCGGCTTCCCCTCGATCAGCGACGGAATGTCGGACAGCACGCCGAGAGCGACGGTGACCCAGGCCGCGCGGGCAGCGTGTCCGTCGGAGTACGCCGACGCGGAGTACACCGCGATCAGCAGAGCGACGAACGGCTCGAAGGGCGGCTGCTGATCGAGCGGGTATAGGCCGAACAGCCAGATCGACTGGACGATCGCGACGACCAGCAGTGTGCCGAGTGGCCACTTGCGCCGCCACACCACAGGCACCGACATGGCGACGACGAACGGCAGATGCACCCACCGCGAGCCCGGGAAAACACCCCCGAGAACCCCGCCGAACAGATCGGCCAATCCGGCGCCGAGCAGCACGGCGGCCACCAGGACGTCGAACGCCTCGTGCCTCCGGGTCGCCACACCTCGCCACATAAGCAAAGAGTAGGGCGAGACGACCTGGTATCAGATCAACTTCGTGGTGGAGGGGGTCGGCCGAACATTCCACCTCGCGGGGGAGACGGTCGGCCCCGGCTGGGTGAGGACAGCCAGGCGAGGCCGCGGATAGCGTTTGGGACGCCAGGCACCAGCCCGGCACTTCCCGGAGGCTCTCATGACACATATCCGCATCCAGCACGTCGCGATCGCTCTCGCCGTCCTGGACATCACGCTATTCGTACTCGCCGGCATTCCCCGCTACAGCAACGCAACGCACGGCACCAACCACCTCATCGGCGGCATCTTCTGGATGGGATTCCTGGCCGGAACCCTAGCCCTGCTCATCACCCTCGCCGTCTGGGTAACCGGTGCGACGCGCCGGCGCCGCGCGGCCCCGTGAGGCGAGCAGTCGGCCGAGTCGACGACGTCGCCGGACGGTCCTTCCGAGACAGGAGATCCATGACTACCGCGCACCGACGAACCGTCAGCCGACGCGACATTCAAGTTGCCGATGCGACACCAGTGGCACCCCGACGCGCGCTCTTCGTCGTAGCCCTGCTCTACGCGGTGAGCCTTCTCGGCGCCTGCTCCGAGTCGGCCCAGCCGAGCTTGCCCAGCTCGCCGAGTTCGAGCCGACCGTCCGCCGCCCAGGGGTCGAAGACCGCGTTCGTGGCGCGGGCGAACGCCATCTGCACCAAGAACAACAACAAACTCCGAAACTCAGCCCGCACGGCATTCGGTAGCCGCCCGCCCACCACCCAGACCTGGCGACCGTTCATGGTCGACGTCGTGCTGCCCATCGTCGAGCAACGGTTGCACGACCTCGGCGAACTCCCTGTCCCGACAGGAGACCAGGCCGCGGTCACCAGCATCATTGACACCGGACGGGCCGCCGTCGACAGCGCGAAGCACAATCCGCAGATCCTGTCACCCGCCTCCCGCGCTCCATTCGACCACTTCGACCAGCAGGTCAGCGCGTACGGAATCCCGGCATGTGCGGTCGGAGGGTGAAACCACCGCTGCTCACAGCCCGAGAACGTCGGGCCAAGCACAGGTTGCACTCCGCGTCCTGGACGGCGCACCGGATCAGGAACCCGATGCGGCGCTGAGCGAGCCGAGCGCGGTCAACCCCTCGCTCGTCCCGAAGGGGATCCTGATTCGGTGTCCGATCACTCGAACTTCCGCTTGCGTAGTCAGGCCAGTCGCTGGAATAGCCAGATGAGAACGATGCCAGCGGCGATCATCGGCATATAGAGGCCCAGTGCCATACCGATGTGCCACCGCCAAGAGTGCCGCTGGATGCGAACCGGGTGCAACGGTGGAGTCGGCCAGATCGAGAACTGTCCGGGGTAGTAGTACCTGACCGGCCGTCGTGGGTCGTCAGGGATGACGTCCCGCTGCCCAAGGACAAACAGCACGATCCCGAGCATCCACAGCACACCGACCACGATCAAGGCGACTGCCATCTCTCCTTACCCTTCCTCATCTGGGATCTGGCACGGACCGTCGGGTTTACCAGATTTGCCGATGACAGTGAATCTAGTTCGGCCTACTTGGCGCCTCGGCGTGGAATGACGCCGGCGGCCATGCCGAAACCGACCAAGGCGAGCAAGAGCATGGCGCTGCCGAGCACCATCATCGTCACGCCCCCCCGTCCAAGAAGGCCGAGCAGCAGAAAGCCAATTCCGACAATGACCCATCCGAATGTGGTGGTCATACCGAAGCGGCCGTGTGTTCCAGGCTCCGCGCCGAAAGGGCGACCCCAGTCCCATCTCATTGCATCCCCAATCTGTCGGTGCTCTCGATACAGCCGCACCAGCGACTCCCCCATCGTGGCGCGACGATCAGCGGGACACACGGATTGGCCGCAGTTAGCGCGCGACGCGGCGGCTCATTCGAAGTGCCAGCTTTGACTGCCGCAAGATAGAAGGAGGATCTGGTCAACTGCTACCGCGCCGCATCAGCATCCGTACAACGGTTGTAAGAAACGAGATTGGCTCGCCCGTTCGCGACCGCTGCCGAAGCATGGCGACCGCGACGACGAGGAAGATGGCCATCGCGCCGGCGACCACCCAGTTCTCGCGAACCAGCGCCAGGACGGCGAATGCCGCGTAAATGGTGACAAGCACGAGAGCGATTCGCT
Organism: Nocardioidaceae bacterium; assembly: GCA_050700835.1. GTDB lineage: Bacteria > Actinomycetota > Actinomycetes > Propionibacteriales > Nocardioidaceae > JBOHDX01. The sequence goes on along the minus strand of JBOHDX010000160.1, from coordinate 4,495 downwards.
ATCGATCTTGGTCCGCCGGGTGCAGGTCCGCTCCGAAGATCAGCGCCGGTCCACCGCGCTTGAAGACCTCACGCTCGAGGGTCAGGCCGATCTTCCTCGCCACACCCTGAGATGCCACGTTGTCGGGCCGAATGATCGCAATCAGGTGCTCGACACCACGGACACGGGCGGCTTCGCGGACTGCTTCAGCCGCCTCGGCGGCGTACCCCCGGCGACGCACATCGCTGCTCACGTGCCAGCCGACCTCGACCAGCCACTCGCCCTCCACCTCCTGCATAGTCAGACCGCAGTCGCCGACGAACCCACCGGCCGACGTCTCGATCACCCAGAGCCCGAACCCGTGCTCGGCGTAGTTCTGGCGGCTCCACGCGATCCAGCTCTCCGGTCCACGAGAACCTCCGATGTCCAGGCGGACGATGTCGGGCAGGTCTGCCTCAGTCATCTCACCGAAGCGGAGCCGAGTGGTCGAAGCTGGCAACACGTGGGCACGCTACGGCGCTTCGCGGCGCGATTGTCAGCCAGTTCGCCTCGGCCTGACTGCTCCAGATGAGGATGGTCACGCGGAGCGGGTCGGAGCAGGGGATACGTCATTGGGACTCATTTACCGACGCCGGCAGCATGCTTTCACAGTCGCTGAGCGCGAAGCACGGCAGTCAGCATCGGCAGGGTGAACTCGCCGTGAGCGGTCTCCGGTCTGCCTGCGAGAAAGTCGCGGACTCGCTCAAGCGTGGTTGCTCGCTCCCACTCGGGCATCACCAGAACCGCTGCTTTGGTCGCCAATGTGGCGACCAGGGCCTCGGCATTGCGTTGTTGCCCGTGGCTGAACTCGGCCCGCTGTGGCGTTCTGAGATCTGTGATCGTGCCAAGGTCTGGCAGGTGGGCGTCTCCTGGCGCGGCGAACCAACTGCTGCGGGTATCGCGCGGGCCGATGGCCGCGGCACCGCTAACCCGCTCGAGCTGTGCAACCCAGTCGACTCGGTTGTCGAAAACGTTCCACAGCCCGGCCAGTACGCCGTCGGACCGGAGCACCCTGATGATCTCTGGGGCGGCCAGGCCCATGTCGAACCAGTGCATGGCGTTGCCGGCTACCACGGCATCGACCGACGAGTCCGGCAGCGGTATTGCCTCGGCACTACCCGGCAGGGCGTGAACATGGGGCAGTGAGCGGCGCAGCTAGCTCAGCATCGCTGGGTCGGGCTCAACAGCGATGACTTCGACACCGAGCGTCAAAAGCGTCGCCGTGAGCTTGCCCGTTCCGGCGCCTAGATCGAGAACACGTGTGCCGGGGGCAGGTTCGAGAGCCCACCGCACAGCCTCCTGCGCGTAGTCCGGGCGATGCTCGGAATAGGCGCTCGCCGCAACTCCGAAAGGCGAACTGAGAAGTAGCCGCTCATCCTGCTCCACGTAGCAACCCTACTGACGTCTTGCCGTCGGTACCCACCGGACCAGGGCTGCCATCAAACCCACCCTCGGCCCGATTCAACCCGTTGATCCCGGTCGACTGATCGAGGCCCTGCTCGGCGTCGAGGCGATGTCGCTCTACCGCTACGTGCCGAGCAAGGAAGACCTTCTCGATGCCGTCGTGGTCGCCATCGCGAGCGAGCTCGACGACGACGAGAACGTGCTGCCCGCACCGCAGGACGGGTGGCAGGACTTCTTGCAGCGTCTGGCGCACGGCCTTCGGCGAGTAGCCCTGGCGCACCCCAAGGTTTTTCCTCTTGTTGCCTCCAGGCCGCCAGAAGCTCCGTGGTTGCGTCCTCCGCTTCGGAGCCTGAAGTGGGTCGAGGCGTTCCTCGACGCGCTCACCGACGAAGGCTTCTCAGACGACGCCGCCGTTGCCGGGTATCGCGCGTTCACCAGCTTCCTCCTGGGGCATCTGCTGTTGGAAGTATCCACACACGGAGCCGACGTCGGTCCGCTCGACGTACTGGCGGACGCGGAAGAGCCCTCCGGAAGCCTGCGCGCGTATCCGGTCGTGCGTCGGCTACGAGAAGGACTGGCCGAGGACCGTGCCGCGACCGAGTTCGAGGAGGCACTCGAAGAGCTGTTGAACCGTCTTGAGCTGCTGCGAAGCGAAGGTTCGCGCTAGGGTGTGGCTCCATATTGGCGGCCTCCGGTGGACTGGAATGGCGTCGGCGACGTGCCGCCGCGGCTGTCACGAGTCGGGCCGCGTGGCTGCTGGGTGTGGCGAGGGGGCTCCGCTCCATCTCGGCCGTAGGTCCCGCGTCATGATGAGCCCTATGAGGAGATCACCCAGGAGCAAAGTGTTCCGCCACTTGTGTTTGCTCGCGGCAGCGGCGCTCACCCTCGCAGCTTGCAGCAGCGGGACGAGGACCGGAAACCCCCAAACGTCCGGCTCCTCCCATGCGACGAACCCGAGATCGGCCGCGGCCCGCCCAGCGCTTGAACCGTGGCAGAAGAAAGCCCCTCCACAGAGCGTCGGTCACCTCCGGCCCGGATCGAACCCCGCGGCCCTACCGACCGGTCTGTTGATCGCCGACAAGGCGAACAACCGGCTGATCATTGTCGACCCGCAGGGAAGGATCCGCTGGCAGTTCCCCCGCAAGGGCGACCTCGCACCCGGTCAGACATTCTTGATCCCCGATGACGCGTTCTTCACCCCCGATGGCCGCCACATCATCGCCACCGAGGAGGACGACTACGTCATACGAGTCATAGACATCGCGACCCACAAGATCACCTACCAGTACGGCAAACCCGGAGTCCATGGCACTGGGCCCAACCGACTGTGGAACCCCGATGACGCGATCATGCTCAAGGACGGCTCCATCGTCACCGCGGACATCAAGAACCAGCGACTACTGCACATCGCCAAGGGCGCGCACCGACCCAGCCAGGTCTGGGGCCAGATCACCGGCGGCTACCACCACCCGCCACAAGCCTTCGGAGCCCCCAACGGCATGTTCCCCCTCGGCCACAGCCAGTTCCTGATCACCGAGATCCGCGGCGACTGGGTGACCGCGATGAACCTGCGAGGCAAGGTGATGTGGTCCGCTCACCCGCCGGGCGTTCTCTACCCCTCCGACAGCAACCAGATCGCTCCGAACCGCTACCTGACCGTGGACTACTCCGACCCCGGCCAGATCGTCATCTTCAACAAGTCCGGCACCGCCCTATGGCGATACAAACCCACTGGCGCGAACGCGCTGAACCACCCATCCCTGGCGCTACCCATGCCGAACGGCGACATCGTGTGCAACGACGACTACAATCAACGGGTCCTCATCATCAATCCACGCACCCACAAGATTGTCTGGCAATACGGACACACCCACCACAAGGGCCACCGGGCTGGCTACCTGTCCAACCCGGACGGCGTCGACCTGGTGCCGCCGAACTCCCTGGTCGACCGGATGCTCAGGGCTGGTGGCTGACCGTGCAGCGACTACCGGGCTCAACTAGAGCACCCCAGTACGGAGATGGCCCTGACCCCGGACGGTGGACACGGGTTATGCGGCATCTTGATCTGCCGCAGTCTGGTTGCTTGTTGCATCTCGAACGCCACGGGGGGCTGATCTGCGCCGGTTTCGTCGCCGGCTCGAGGTTTGTTGCTTAGCGCTGGGCGCGGGTGCGTGATCTGGTGATCGGCCACGCGATCGCCCAGCCGATGCAGGCTCCGAGGGTGTCGGGGATGACGTCGTCCACATCGGCGGTGCGGCCGAAGTCGGTGATGTATTGAGTGGTCTCAATGCTCAGCGAGATCGCAAGCGCGAGACCTACGACCACGAGCGCCCGCCAGCCGAGCGCGGCGAGCAGGAGACCGAGCGGTAGGAAGATTCCTATGTTCACCACCACGTCGAAGGAGGTGTCGTGTCCGGTACCAACGAATGGGATGAGGTTGAGCCGCGCTGCGCGGTCCGGCCGTGGTCGAATGGTCATGTAACCGGTTGCGGCCAACCATGCGCCAAGCGCGATGATGACGGTGCGCGGCCGCGGTGTGAGTTGCGGGCGGCGCGAATGACGCCGTAGTTGGTGAGCGCGAGCAGAAGCGCAGCGAAGATTAGGTAGCTGACTGGCCCGTTCACGGGTGCGAGCCTATGAGGCAGCTCCGCGAATCCGTATCCCTGGGCTTGTCGAATGGGTCTGCAGCACGGATAGGTGAACCTGTCACCCGATCGTGCAGCAGACCCTCCGCGGATCTGCGTCGTAGCAGGAACCATGACCGGTCGCCTTTGGCCGTCTCGACGGCGAAGCGAGCCGACGTCCCGCTGCTGTGTCGGATGCGGGACGGCCGCCCCGATAGCGGATCCGCAACCGGGCTCTCGCCAACGGGTCGAGCCGCAGGATGCCGTCGTTGTTGGAGGGCAACGCCTCCGGGCACCATGGCCGCGGGACGCGAAGGAGGACTCCGATGTCGAAACCACCCTTGCCTGCAGAGGCCGCCGAGCTGCTGGCCAAGCCGAACCCGGCTGTGATCGCGACACTGCGCCCGGATGGCCAGCCGGTGTCTGCCGCGACCTGGTACCTGTGGGAG
>JBOHDX010000159.1:0-4643 GCA_050700835.1 Nocardioidaceae bacterium | reverse complement strand
TCCGCTGGGTTTGCCTCCGCGCTCGCGTTGTCAGTGGGGATCCCTAGCGTGCGGTGCATCGAAGAGATCCATAGGAGGACACATGGCCCCCCGAGGCTTCCCCGCCGTCCCGGCCCCCGGACCCGAGGGCCGTCGTGCCCTGACCATCGATTGCGACCACTGCCTCGTGAGGGGTCACGCCTGCGGCGATTGTGTCGTGAGCTGCCTTCTCGGGGGGCCGCCTGAGGGTGTCACCCTGACCAGTGACGAGATGGCAGCGATCAACGCGTTGTCATCGTCCGGGCTGGTGCCTCCGCTGCGGCTCGTCACGCCGGTCGAGGGTCCCGACGTCGCGTCGGCGTGACCGGCCGGCTCCTCGAGGGTCCCGACGTCGCGTCGGCGTGATGGACAGCGGCAGGAGCGGCCCACGACATGCCGGCCAAAGGATGGCCACTCAGTCGAAACGCCAGAGAGACATGTCCGGACATACACAGACCCGGCGTGTGAGTTGCTCCCGTCAACCACCCTGACTAGGGTGTGCCGTTGCGAGCCTGTTGCAGTTGACTCGTCGGGAGTCGGCTCAGGTTCCGCGCCTAATCCGTGACGGTCGTCGCTTCGAGCCCTGGCTCGGCGCGGGAACGTCCGGAGCCGGGGACCCGAGTTCCTGGGGTGAGTCGCCGAGCGGTCGCAGTCGGGCCGGGAGGTGTAGGGCTGTCCGGCCCGAACCCGTCAGCTGACCTGGTAGGCGTCGAGGAGTAGGGAGACCGACCGATCGTGCGGACCGGCCGGAAGAGCGCACGCGTGCGCGCCACCGTCAGTGTCATCGCCGCCGTCGCGGCAGGTCTTGTCGTTCTGCCGCAGTCGAGCTCGGCGGATCCCAAGCCGAGCATCTCCGACGTGCAGCACAGGGTCGACAGCCTGTTCCATCAGGCCGAGCAGGCATCCGAACGGGTCAACGCGCTCAAGGTGCAGCTCAGCCAGACCAGCAAGCAGCTGGCCGGCCTGCGCTCCGACGTCAACCAGCAGAAGGTCCGCGTCGTCGCGCTGCGCAACCAGGTCGGATCGATGGTCGCCGCCCAGCTGCAGTCGTCGCCGATGGGTTCGAGCACCCAGTTCCTGGCCGCGTCCGACCCGACGCAGTTCCTGGGCTCGCTGGCGGCGGTCCAGGTCTACGACAGCCGTCAGGCCGATCTGCTGCGCTCCTACACCGCGAGCAACGACGAGCTGGCGATCCGGCAGCGTCAGCTGAGCTCCCAGGTTGCGGCGATCGCCGCGGCCAAGAAGCAGATGGCCAGCCAGCAGGCGGCGATCGAGACCAAGGCGTCCGCGGCGAAGACGCTGCTGGCCACCCTGAAGGCGTCCGCCCGGCAGGCGATCCTGCAGCCGCAGACGCCGTCTCGCGGCGCCGTGCGTACCGCGATCAACGTCCCGGTCAGCGGCCGGGCCAAGATCGCCGTCGACTTCGCGATGGCCCAGATGGGTGAGCCGTACGTCTACGGCGCCGCCGGACCGAGCGCGTGGGACTGCTCCGGCCTCACGATGATGGCCTGGGGTGCCGCTGGGGTGTCACTGCCGCACTCGGCGGCCGGGCAGGCCGGCTACGGCACCCCGGTGCCGATCTCCGACCTGCAGCCCGGCGACCTCGTGTTCTTCTACTCCCCGATCAGCCATGTCGGCATCTACATCGGCAACGGCAACGTGATCGACGCGACCCACCCGGGGGCGACGGTTGAGATCACCCCGATCAGCTACATGCCGGTCACCGGCGCCACCCGCCTCGGCTGACCCCGCCTCGCGGCGTAAGGACCCGCTCGCCGCGCGGAGTCTCAGCCTAGGATCGCGGGTGTGAGCGACCAGTCGCCGAGGCGCGATCCGGCTAGGCCCGCGGGCACCGACCGTCCGCGTCGCCCTGATCGGGCGCCCTGGCGTACCAGCCTCGCGGCCCTGGTCGTGCTGGCCGTCGTCGTGGGTGGCGCCCTCGCCTGGTCCGGCACGCGCGGAACCACGTCGCCGGGCGGTCCCGCGTCGTCCCGCCCGGTCACCGACGATGCCACGGTCGAGGCGGCGCTGACCGGGCGTCTCTCCGCTCTCACGCGCGCCTGGAGCGGGCGCCACCGGGTCGCGTTCGTCCGCGCCGCCGGCACCAGCCCGGCGTCACGGGCGTGGGCGGGCCGGACCTACGCCAACCTGACCGCGCTGCGCGTGGCGTCCATCGACCTGCACCTGGTCGACGTGCCCGCGCCCGTGAATGGGGGAGGGATCGCCGATGTCGCCGTGTCGTGGACGCCACGGGCGACCTCGGGGTGGCCGCCGACCCGCGTCGACGGCGGCGTAGTGGCCCTGAGCCTTGCGCGGACCTCGGACGGCCCCGAGATCACCGGGACGTCGCGACTGAGCTCCCACATGCCGGTCTGGCTGCTGGGGCGGCTCGTCGTCACGAGGTCTGATGACGCCATGACGGTGGCGGTCGGGTCGGGGTCGCTGGCCCGCCGGGTGCCACGCCTGACGGTCCAGGCGCTGCATGCCGTCGCCGCCGTGGTGCGCCGCCGGTTGGACTTCGTCGCCGTCCTCGTACCCGCCGACGTGCACCAGGCGGCCGCCCTGCTCGGTCCAGGGTCCGGTGGTTCGACGTCGAACGACCTGGGGCAGGTCGCGGCCGTCACCACCACCATCGACGGCAGCACCAGCCACGCTGCGCCCGTCGAAGTCGTGCTGAACCCCTCGGTGTTCGGGCGGCTCGGGGCTCGCGGGGCCCAGGTGGTGCTGTCGCACGAGGCGACCCACGCGGCCACGGGTGTCGCGACGCTGAACCTTCCGCTGTGGGTCGCGGAAGGTTTCGCTGACTACGTCGCCCTGCACTCAGGGTTGGTGCCGCTGAGAGTCGCCGCCGGGCAGTTCTTCGCGTACGTACGCGCGCACGGCCCACCACAGCGGCTTCCGACCCGGGCAGACTTCAACGCAACGTCCCACGGCTTCGGCCGCACGTACGAGGAGGCCTGGACGGCGATGTACTACCTGGGCCAGCGGTTCGGCACCGCACACGTCGTGCACTTCTATGACTTGGTACGCCGCGGCCTGTCGGTCAGCCAGGCCGCGGCGCGCACGTTCGGGCTGTCGGTCAAGGGGCTGACCACGGACTGGTCGCGCTACGTCGCGACGGCTTCGCGTGGCTGATGTGATCGCCCGCCGTCGCTCACGGCTGGTCGGAGGTCTCGGGGTAGACCGGGAACTCGACGTGGGCACCCGTCCGGCGCTCGTGTGGCTGGTCCTGCTCGTCGGCGCGTTCCTGACCGTCGTCGCGGTCACGACTCCCTGGCGCTGGTTGCCCGGCGGGTCGATCGGCAACCTGGACACCACCGAGGGGCTGGCTCCAGCGGAGCTGCTGCGGATCAGGGACTTCTCGCGCACGATGACCACGCTCGGCCTGTGCAGTGTGGTCGCCTCGTTGACGGTGGTGCTGGCGCTGGGATTCTCCGCCTGGGGTGCCCACATGGTCCGGCGGCTGCCGTCGCGCGGGGGCTGGCTCGGCAAGGTCGTGGTGGCGACGGTGGCGATGACGCTGATCTCGGCGGTCGTCACCGTGCCTTTCGGCGTTGCCTCGGAGCACGCGGCGCATGTGTACGGCCTGTCCACGCAGCCATGGACCGGCTGGGTGCTCGACCAGCTCACCGGCACCGCCGTGTCGCTGGTGGAGGCACTGCTGCTGGTGCTGCTGGTGACCGGGCTGGCGCGCTACATCCGACGCTGGTGGTTCGCCGGCTCGCTCCTAGCCGCCGGGTTGGTGATCGCCGGGTCGTATCTCTACCCGGTGATCGTGCAGCCGTTGTTCGTCAAGGTGACGCCGATGGCTGCCGGCCCGCTGCGCACGTCATTGCTCAGCATGGCTCGCCACGACGGCGTCCCGGTGAACAACGTCGAGGTCGCGGCCGAGTCGAGGCGCACCACGTCGCTGAACGCGTACGTGTCGGGTTTCGGGGCGAGCCGGGAGATCGTCGTGTACGACACGCTGCTGAAGTCGCAGAGCCCGGCCGCGGTCAGGCTGGTGGTCGCCCACGAGCTCGGCCATGCGAAGGCCGACGACGTGCTGCACGGCACCATCGACGGCGCTCTCGGTGCCGCGGCCGGGGTGACCGGACTGGCACTGCTTCTCGACTGGCGCACGCTGCGCCGGCGTGCGGGGGTGGCTGGGGCCCACGACGCCGCCGCGGTGCCGCTGATCGTGGCCCTGGTGGCGGCGGGCACGTTCTTGAGCAGCCCCTTGGTCAACACGATCAGTCGGTCCGTGGAGGCACGGGCCGATGTGCACTCCCTGGACGTCACGCGCGACCCGGCGACCTTCGTCAAGGTGCAGGAGGCGCTGGCCCGCTCGAACCTGTCGAACCCGACGCCGAACCCGCTGCTGTACGTCTGGTACGCCACGCACCCCACGACTCCGCAGCGGTTGGGTCTGGCGCAGGCCTGGGCCCGGCTGCACGGCGTACCCGTGCCCCGGGACTGAACGGGAGCACCCGAGGAGTGCCTAACTGTCGGATCGCCCGGGAGGCGGGACGGGCCCGGTGCGTAACTGTCGGATCAGCCGGGGGACGTGGAGGGCGCTGCCGCGCCCAACCGCACAGTCCGCGATCCGACAGTTACGCACGTGGAAGTGGCCGTGACCCCCCGAA
>JBOHDX010000158.1:0-1810 GCA_050700835.1 Nocardioidaceae bacterium | reverse complement strand
GGTGTACGAAATCCGCCAGAATCCGCAGTACTCCACCGTTGCCGGTGTGACTGATCGAAGCGACCTCCTAGAACTGGTCTGCCACGCTTTCGAGGGACGCCGCCACTATCCGCAAGGTTCCGATCCTGGTTCCAGGTGGACCGCCTCCAGCAAGCCCCGGAAGAGACCCGCGAGTTATAACCAGAACTTGTGGATGCACCATCGGTCCGAGAGCGCGACGTACCTTCCTCACTGACCAAAAGTGACTGTCGGGGTTGCCGCCCCGGCGAGGAAGGAACGCCAATGTTGAGAGTAGTAGCTGACGCGCAGACGAGCGCGGAGTTGACATCGAGCCTGGACGAGATCGTCCGCGAGGGCGCCCGGCGGATGCTGGGTGCGGCTTTGGAGGCCGAGGTCGACGCGTACGTGTCGACGTTGGTTGACGAGGTCGACGAGGCCGGCAAGCGGCTGGTGGTGCGCAACGGTCACGCGGAGCCACGGAGCATCGCCACCGGGGCGGGGCCGGTCGAGGTCCGGGTCCCTCGGGTGAATGACCGTCGTGTCGATGAGGTGACAGGCGAGCGGTGCAGGTTCCGCAGCTCGATCATCCCGCCGTGGGCCCGCAAGTCCCCCAAGGTGGCCGAGGTGTTGCCGTTGATGTATCTGCACGGGATGAGCTCCAAGGACTTCGCTCCGGCGCTCGAGGAGTTCTTCGGCAGCTCGGCCGGCCTGTCGGCGTCGGTGATCACCCGGCTGACCACCCAGTGGCAGGACGAGCGGGACCGGTTCGCCCGCCGCAGCCTGGCTGACGTCGACTACGTGTACATCTGGGCCGATGGGATCCATTTCAACGTCCGATTGGACGAGAACCGCTTGTGCGCCTTGGTGATCGTCGGTGTCCGCGCTGACGGGACCAAGGAGCTGGTGTCGATCAGCGACGGTCATCGGGAGTCGACCGAGAGCTGGGCGGACGTGCTGAGAGACCTGCGCCGCCGCGGCATGACCGCCCCGACAGTGGCTGTCGGTGATGGGGCGCTCGGGTTCTGGGCGGCGCTGCGAGACGTGTTCCCCGAGACCGTGGAGGCCAGATGTTGGGTGCACAAGGCGGCGAATGTCCTCAACGCGCTGCCCCGCTCGGCCCAGCCGGCGGCCCGCCGGGCCATCGCCGAGATCCGCGACGCCGAAGACCGGGAACACGCCCTGGCCGCCATCAAGGCCTTCGAGCGGGACTACGGGGCGAAGTGGCCGGGGGCGGTGGCCAAGATCGTCGATGACACCGAGGTTCTGCTGTCGTTCTTCGACTACCCGGCCGAGCATTGGATCCATCTCAAGACAACAAATCCGATCGAGTCGACCTTCGCCACCGTCCGCCTGCGGACCAAGGTCACTAAGGGCCCCGGATCGAGAGCAGCCGGGCTGGCCATGGCTTACAAGCTCATCGAAGCAGCCCAGGACCGTTGGCGGTCGGTCAACGCCCCACATCTCGTCGCCCTGGTCAGGGCCGGCGCCAAGTTCGACAAGGGGGTGATGGTCGAGCGTCCCAACCAGCAGCACCAGGAGGTCGCCGCGTAACTCAACCGAGAAATCTCATCCACAGGTATTGACTATTTCTCGGGACCCGCGACTCTGGAGGCGTCTCAGGTCTGCTCCCGCACGTTCCTGAGGTTGAGGCCATCGATCGTTTCTCGGTGGCTACCGGGCGGGATGCGTACCGTCTGGAGCGGGACTGGCAGGACCGGGCTTCCGGGGAGAACAGCGTGTCCGTCCATGTGTCGGATGGCACCACGACGTGGCTACCCACCCTTTCTGGGGTGTTCCACGCCCATCCGGC
>JBOHDX010000157.1:0-26099 GCA_050700835.1 Nocardioidaceae bacterium | reverse complement strand
CCACCACCGCCTGACCGCGGAGCGTCGAATCGTTGCCATATCGGGACCACGCCGGGGCGACCTCAGTCGTGGCTTTGACCACATCCTGGACGGTAGTGTCCGTGCGTTGCCCCTGTGGTGACGCCGGGTCCCCGATGACGTGAGGTGGAACGTGAATCGCAGACGAGCATTGACCGTGGTGATGAGTGCCAGCCTGGCGGCCGTGTCGCTGGCGGCGTGTGGTGGCTCCGGTGGCAGCGGCTCCACCAGCAGCGGCGTGGGCAAGCCCTGGATCATGGGGACCACGGACACCGTCACCGCGCTCGACCCCTCCGGCGCCTACGACATCGGCTCGTGGACGCTGGAGTACAACCTCTACCAGACGCCGCTCACCATCCCGGCCGGCCAGAACAAGCCGGAGGGCGACGCGGCCAAGTCGTGCACCTACACCGATCCCAAGACGCTGAAGTGCACGATGAAGTCCGGCTTGACGTTCTCCAACGGGGACCCCCTCACGTCGGAGGACGTGAAGTACAGCGTGGACCGCAGCATCAAGATCAAGGACCCGGTCAGCTCGGTCTCAGTGCTGTTCAGCTCGGTCAAGTCAGTCGCCGCACCCGACCCGTCGACGGTGATCTTCCACCTCAAGGTTCCGGACCAGACCTTCCAGTACGTCCTGACCACGCCGGCCGCGGCCATCGTCGACCACAAGGTGTTCGCCGACAACAAGCTGCTGCCGGACAGCCAGGTGATCGGCTCCGGTCCCTACACCCTCGCGCAGTACAAGCCCGGCCAGCAGGCCGTGTTCAAGGCGAACGCGAGCTACAACGGCCCGAACAAGCCACAGTCGCCCGAGATCTTCGTGCAGTACTTCAAGGAGTCCTCGGCTCTGAAGCTCGCGGTGCAGTCCGGGCAGGTCCAGGTGGCGTGGCGCAGCCTCAGCCCGACGGACATCACGTCGCTGAAGTCCGACTCCAAGGTGACGGTGGCCGAGGGGCAGGGCGGCGAGATCCGCTACTGGGTCTGGCGCACCCAGGACGGCCCGGGCAAGAGCGTCGCGGTTCGCCAGGCAGCGGCGATGCTGATCGACCGGTCGGCGATCGCCACCAAGGCGTACTCCAACACAGTGACCCCGTTGTACTCGATCGTGCCTCCGGGGCTGGCCGGCGCGAACCAGGCGTTCAAGACGAAGTACGGCGCCTCGCCGAACGTGTCCGGTGCCAAGAAGCTGCTGCAACAGGCCGGAGTCAAGACGCCGGTGCCGATCACCCTGGGCTACACGCCGTCGCACTACGGCCCGAACGCCGTCGACGAGGCGAGCGAGTTCCAGCGCGAGCTGCAGGCGAGCGGCCTGTTCAAGGTGTCCTTGAAGAGCGCCGAGTGGACCCAGTACCAGAGCCTGGAGAAGCAGGGTGCCTACAACCTGTTCCAGCTCGGCTGGTTCCCCGACTACCTCGACGCCGACGACTACCTTGCGCCCTTCATGGTCGACGGCGGGTTCTTCGCCAACGGCTACAAGAGCACCAAGGTGGACAACCTGGTCAACGCCGAGCGGGCGCAGACCAACGTCCCGAAGCGCGAGGCACTGTTCGGGCAGCTGCAGGACCAGGCGGCCACCGACGTGCCGTTCATCCCGAGCTGGGTCGGCAAGAACATCGCCGTCTACGGTCAGGGGGTCAGCGGGGTCGAGAGCACCCTCGACCCGTCGTTCATCTTCCGTCTGTGGAAGATCACCTTCTCCGGGTGATCCCACAGGTCGCGAGGACACGGTGATCGTGGGGAGGGGCACCGGCATCCGGTGCCCCTCCCCCATGCGTGAGGAGACGTCTGTGGCGAGGTGGCAATGAGCAGTAACGGATCGCTGCCGCGTTACATCATGCAGCGGTTGCTGCTGGTGATCCCGATGGTGTTCATCCTGCTCACGCTGGTGTTCCTGCTCCTCCGGGTGGCGCCAGGCGATCCGGTGAGCGCCGCGGTGGGCAACAAGCTCACCCCGGCCGCACTGGCCCAGCGGCGGCACCAGCTCGGCTTCGACAAGCCGCTGATCGTGCAGTACCTCGACTACCTGAAGTCGATCGTGCAGGGCAACCTCGGCACCACCCTCACCGACAAGCAGCCGGTCATCGACGTGATCAAGGAGAACGGCGGTGCCACGCTCGAGCTGACCGTCGCCGCATTCATCATCGCGTTGATCGTCGGGCTGCCCCTCGGCGTCCTCGCCGCACGGATCCGCGACTCCGCCGGTGACGTCGCGATCCGGATCTTCGGCATCGTCACGTACGCAGCACCGGTGTTCTTCGTGGGCCTGCTCGCCCAGCTCTTGTTCACCTTGAAGCTCGGCTGGTTACCCGCGTCGGATGAGGCGAGCCCGATCACCACGTTCACCGTGCCCACCCACACGCACATCTTGTTGCTGGATGCGATCATCGCCGGCGACGGCTCGGCGGTGAAGGATGTGCTGCTGCACCTGGTCATGCCGGCGGTGACCCTGGGCCTGCTGATCTGTGGGGTCTTCATCCGGCTCGTGCGGGTCAACGTGCTGCAGACCCTCCAGTCCGACTACGTCGAGGCGGCCAGAGCGCGAGGCATCTCCGAGCCGAAGGTCCTGCGCAAGCACGCATTCCGCAACGCCTTGGCCCCGGTCATCACGGTCATCGGCCTGCAGGTGGCGTTGCTGATGTCCGGTGCGGTGCTGACCGAGTCGACCTTCAACTGGCCGGGCATCGGCAGCAAGCTGATCGCCTACATCAACAACCGGGACTACGTTGCCGTCCAGGGGTTGATCACGGTGTTCGCGATCGTGGTGGTCGCGATCTCCCTGCTGGTCGACATCGTCAACGCGTTGATCGACCCGAGGGTGAGGTACTGATGAGCGCTCCCGCCGCCCTCGTGCGCCGCGCGACGCCCGGTGCACGGCTGCTCAAGCCGATCCGCCAGACCCGTGGGCTGGCGCGCTGGATCCTGCTCACCGGCCTGGTCATCACGCTGTTCTTCCTGGTCCTGGCCATCTTCGCGCCGTGGATCGCGCCGTACGGCTTCGCGCAGACCTCGTCGCACGGGACCACCTTCCCGAAGCTGGGTCATCCCAACGGCACGCACTGGTTCGGCACGACGTACTCCTACTTCGACGTGGCCTCCCGGGTGATCTGGGGCAGCCGGACCGCGGTCGAGGTGGTAGTGCTCGCCGTCGCGCTCGCGTCGGTCGTCGGGGTCCCGCTCGGGTTGATCTCCGGCTACCTCGGTGGCTGGCTCGACCGCGTGCTGGTGCTGATCATGGACGCGATGTTCGCGTTCCCTTCGCTGCTGTTGGCGATCGTGTTCTCCTTCCTGCTCAGCGGCAAGCTGCCCAGCGGCGTCTACTCAGCGGCCCTGTCACTCACGGTGATCTACATCCCGCAGTACTTCCGCGTGGTGCGCAACACGACGGTCAGCGCCAAGGAGGCGACCTACGTCGAGGCGGCCAGGGCGATCGGCGCGTCGAAGCCGACGATCATGCGCAAGTACCTGTTCTCCAACGTGATCCAGAGCGTCCCGGTGATCGGCACCCTCAATGCCGCGGACGCGATCGGGACCCTCGCGGCCTTGGGCTTCCTCGGCCTCGGCATCCAGCCCACCGAGGCGGCAGAGTGGGGCTACGACCTGCAACGGGCACTCGAGGACGCGTCCGCCGGCATCTGGTGGACCGGCTTGTTCCCGGGGTTGGCGATCGTGCTGCTGGTGACCGGGCTGACCCTGCTCGGCGAGGGCCTCAACGAGACGATCAACCCGACGTTGCGCAAACGCCGGCTGACCAAGATCGAGATGCCACCCAGAACCACGGAGGCGCAGGAGTGAACGGCTTCCTTTCCGTGCAGGACCTTCGGATCTGGTACGGCACCGATCGTGGGCCGGTCCGCGCGGTCGACGGGGTGAGCTTCGACCTCAAGCCGGGCGAGACCCTCGGGCTCGTCGGTGAGTCCGGATGCGGCAAGTCCACTCTCGGACGCGGCCTCCTGGGCCTGCTGCCCGGCGGGTCGAAGATGGACGGCCGGATCATGGTCAAGGGACGCGACATCCTGACACTGAGCGCCAAGCAGCGTCGCGCTCTCCGCGGGGTCGAGATGGGCATGATCTTCCAGGAGCCCCTGACTCGGCTGAACCCACTGATGCGCGTCTCCGAGCACTTCGAGGAGACGCTGCGGCAGCACGAGTCGGGGATCAGCAAGGAGCAGGTCCGCGTCCGCGCCCTCCAGAGTCTGCGGGTCATGGGCATTCCACCCACGCGCTACCGGTCGTACCCCCACGAGTTCTCCGGGGGGATGCGGCAGCGGCTCACCATCGCCCTTGCGCTCGTGCTGCGACCGGCGTTCGTCGTCGCGGACGAGCCGACCACCGCGCTCGACGTTCTCGTCGAGGCTCAGATCATCCAGATCCTCGCCGACATGCGGCGGGAGTACGACACGGCGCTGCTGCTGATCACGCACAACCTCGGCATCGTGGCGGAGGCGTGCGACCGGGTCGCGGTGATGTACGCGGGGGAGATCGTCGAGATCGGCGACTCGAAGCAGGTCTTCCGGTCGCCCCAGCATCCCTACACGCGCGAGCTGCTGCGGTCCACCATCTCGCTGTCGACGACCGGGCTGAACTACATCCCCGGTGCGCCGCCGGACCTGGTCGAACCCCCGACTGGGTGTCACTTCCACCCGCGTTGTCCCAACGCGATGAAGGGGTGCGAGCACCGCGTGCCCCCGACGGTCGAGGTGGGCGGCAGCCTGGTGGCGTGCTGGCTGCACGACGAGGCGAGCCTGTCGGCCACCGAGCGGGAAGCACTGCCCCGGGAGGAGATCAGCGTTGCTGACGAAGCCTGAAGCCGAACCCGCGGCAGCAGCCGCGGCCGCACCGTTGATGACGGTCCGCGACCTGGAGGTGCACTTCGCGCTGCGCGGCGGCAGCCTGGCTCGCCTGATCGGTCGGGGCACCGGAACGGTCAAGGCGATCGACGGGGTCGATCTCGACGTCAGCCGTGGCGAGGTGCTGGGCCTGGTCGGTGAGTCCGGCAGCGGGAAGACCACGCTGGGGCGCACCCTGCTCGGACTCGTGCGCCCGACCGCCGGCGTCGTGGCGTACGAGGGCCGGGACCTGGCCCGGATGTCCGAGCGAGCCCTGCGCCGTCAGCGCCGGCACCTGCAGATGGTCTTCCAGGACCCGTCTGCCGCCCTGAACCCGTCGATGACGATCGAGCAGTCGATCGGTCACCCGTTGTTGATCCACGGGCTGGCGACGAAGTCACAGCTGCGGGACCGCGTCTCCGACGTGCTCGACAAGGTCGGCTTGAGTCCGGTCGACCGGTTCCTGACGAAGTTCCCCTCAGACCTGTCCGGCGGCCAGAAGCAGCGCGCGGTCATCGCGCGCGCCATCATCACCGGCCCGGCGCTGCTGGTGGCCGACGAACCGATCTCGATGCTCGACATGAGCGTGCGGGCCAAGATCTTGCAGTTGATGCTCGACCTGAAGGCCGAGCTGGAACTGACGTACGTCTACATCACCCACGACCTCGCCAGCGCGAAGTTCTTCTGCGACCGGATCGCGATCATGTACCTCGGGCGCGTCGTGGAGATCGGGGCGACGGAGGAGATCTTCAACGACCCGAAGCATCCGTACACCAAGGCGTTGCTCAAGGCGATCCCCGACCCGGACCCCGACCGGGCGATGGCCCGGGACCTGCCCAGGGGGGAGATCCCCGATGCGGCTGACCCGCCGAGCGGCTGCGTCTTCCACCCGAGGTGCCCCGTCGCGGTCGAACGCTGCGGTTGGGAGCCGCGCGATCTCGAGACCCTCCTCGAGTCGCATTGGGTCAGCCTTGGGCCCGATGTGTACGAGAAGGAGCGCGCCCTGATCGCCAACACCGGGGATCTGCAGGCGCACGCAGACTCCGTGACGCTGAAGCCTGGGGGCGGTCGATCGGTCTCAGACGTCGAGGCCCTGCTGTCCAGCCTTCGCAAGGACCAGGCGGACGACCCCATCTGGCGAGGCATTGCCGGCATCGAGGCCGAGCCCGCCGGGGTCCGGGTCGACTTCGCCCCAGGTGAGGACCCTGCCCTGCGACCTGCCGGCGGCGTCGAGGTGGCGTGCGTGCTGTATCCGGCGTCCTCGCCACCCGGTCATCGTCGCGACTCAGGCGACTCAGGCGACTCAGGCGAGCCTGGCGACCCTGGTGACTCGGGTGGGTCGAACTCGTCAGGCGGGTAGCGGGGGAGGGGTGCCGCCCCACTCGGGGCACAGGGACTGGAAGCTGCACCACGCACACAGAGCCGACTTGCGCGGCAGCCACTGGCCCGTGTCCGTGGCACGCGCGATGGCCAGCCACAACGCGTTGACCTTGCGCTCGGTGGCCAGCAGGCCCGCCTCGTCCGGGTGGTAGCGCAGGATCTCGCCGTTGCCGAGGTAGATCAGCTGCAGCAACGTCGGGATCGACCCTCGGGTGCGCCACAGCACCAGTGCGTAGAACTTCATCTGGAACAACGCCTTGGCCTCGAAGATCTCACTGGGCGAGCGCCCGGTCTTGTAGTCGACCACCCGCACGAGTCCGTCGGAGTTGACGTCGACCCGGTCGACGTAGCCGCGCAGGAGCAGCTTGGAGTCGAGCACGTGCTCGACATAGAGCTCCCGCTCGGCCGGCTCCAGCAGGGTCGGGTCCTCGAGCGTGAAGTAGGTGCCCAGCAGCTCACGACACTCGTCGAGCCACGCGTCGAGATCCGTCGAGCCGTCGGCGACGAACATCGACTCGAGGTCGGGCTCCTCCTCGAGCAGCGCCTCCCACTGCGGCAGCACCATCCGGCGGGCGGTGTCGAGGTGGCGGTCCGTCGCAGGGAGGTCGAAGAGATGCTCGAGGACCGAGTGCACGACGGTGCCTCGGACCGCGAGCGGGCTCGGCTCCTCCGGCAGCTTGTCGATGACCCTGTAGCGGTAGAGCAACGGACAGGACATGAAGTCGCCCGCCCGACTCGGTGACAGGCTGCCCACGACGTCGACTCCGTCCACCACGGTGCGTGGCGGTTCGGTCTCGGCGGGGTCGTGCAGGACGTCGATGGTCACGTGCGTCACGTTAGGCGAGCCGACCGACAACTAGAGCGAAGTCGGTCGGCATGTCGCGCTAGCGTAGGGGGATGGAGCCCCCTCGCCAGCCGTCGCCCCGGGCGCCCGGCACGTGGCGAATCGGCCAGATCGGCGGCATCGACGTTTTGGTGAGGTCGTCGTGGCTGCTGGTCGCGGTGCTCATCTCCGTCACGCTCTCGGACCGGATCGACCAGGTTGCGCCCGGCCTGGGCAGCCTCAAGTACGTCGCGGGGCTGGCGTTCGCGGTGCTGCTCTATCTGTCCGTCCTGCTGCACGAGTTGTCGCACGCCTTGGTGGCCAAGCGTTTCGGCATGAAGGTGTCGTCGGTCACGCTGCACTTCCTCGGCGGCGTCACCGAGATCGAGGGAGAAGCCGAGTCGGCGCGCAACGAGTTCTGGATCTCCGTCGTCGGCCCGCTCACCTCGCTCGCCGTCGGTGCCGCCGCATTGGTCGCGACGTACGCGATGCCCGGTGGGCTGCTGCTGTTCACCTGTCAGGCACTGGCCGGCGCCAACATCGTCGTCGGGGCCCTGAACCTCGTGCCGGGACTTCCCCTCGACGGTGGCCGCGTGCTGCGCGCAGCCGTGTGGGCGATCAGTGGTCGCCCACTGATGGCGACCCAGGTGGCCGGATGGGCCGGCCGGGTCGTGGCGGTGGCCGCTCTGGCGTACCCGCTGATGCTGTCCCACGTCGTCGGAATCTCGCCCAACATCATGGACTTCTTCCTGGCGGGGGTGATCGCCTTGTTCTTGTGGGCCGGAGCGTCCCAGGCCCTGGTCTCCGCACGGCTGCGCAAGAAGATGCCGTCGATCGTGGCGCGGGCGCTGGCCCGACGGGCCCTGGCGGTTCCGTCGGAGACCCCGTTGGGCGAGGCGCTGCGACGTGCCCGCGACGCGGCCGCCGGAGGCCTCGTCGTGCTCGACGTCGACGGGCAGCCCTCGGGGCTGGTCAACGAGCAGGCCGTGCTGGCAACCCCCGAAGCCCGTCGGCCGTGGCTGAGCGCCGGCTCCGTGGCCCGGCGACTCGAGCCCGGCCTGACCCTCCCGGCAGACCTCACCGGTGAGGCGCTGATATCGGCGATGCAACGCAACCCGGCGAGCGAATACCTGCTGGTCGAGCTCGACGGCTCGGTGTTCGGGGTGCTGGTGACCTCCGACGTCGACCAGGCGTTCGTAGGCCAGTGAGCGAGCGAACCACCGAGGACAGCGACTGGTCCGGGGTGCGGCGTGGTCCGCTCAGCGCGGGGGAGTGGGTACGCCTGACCGACGCCAAGGGCCGCCGTCACAACATCTGCCTCGACGCGGGCACGCAGTTCTTCACCAACAAGGGCGCCATCGCGCACGACGAGCTGATCGGTCGCCCCGAGGGCATCGCGGTGAGGTCCTCGTCCGGCGGCGAGTACCTCGTGTTCCGCCCCTTGATGGGGGAGTACGTCGTGTCCATGCCGCGCGGCGCCGCCGTGATCTATCCCAAGGACACCAGCCAGATCCTGACGATGGCCGACATCTTCCCAGGCGCGCACGTCGTCGAGGCCGGTGCAGGCTCCGGCTCGCTGACGATGCACCTGCTGCGCGCGGTCGGACCGCGCGGCCGGGTGTCGTCCTACGAACGGCGACCCGACTTCGCGGAGGTGGCGCAGCGCAACGTGGAGCAGTTCTTCGGCGGCCGCCACCCCGCCTGGGACCTGACGGTGGGAGATCTTGTCGAGCAGTTGCACGACCGCGACGTCGACCGGGTCATCCTCGACATGCTGGCACCGTGGGAATGCATCGACGCCGTGGCCGGCGTGCTGAACCCAGGCGGCATCCTCTGCGCCTACGTCGCCACGACGACGCAGCTGGGCCGGGTGACCGAGACCATCCGGGCGCACGGCGGGTTCACCGAGCCGTACGCTTGGGAATCCCTGGTCCGGGCATGGCACATCGAAGGTCTGGCGATCCGCCCCGAGCACGGCATGGTCGGTCACACGGCGTTCCTGCTGACGGCCAGGCGGATGGCGCCCGGAGAGCGACCGCCGATGAGGAAGCGGCGCCCGGCGCCCGGTGCCTACGGTCCGGACTACTCCGGGCCACGCCCGTTGGAGCCGCCCGGCCCTGGTCCCATCGACCGAACGGACAACCCTGCGTGACAATCCGGACACGATGCATGTCACAACCACGCGACCCTCGCGGCGCAGGTAGGGTCGGGTTCTAGCCAGCCCGGAACCGGAGGTGTCGGATGCCCGAGCAGCACGACGACGCTTACTCGACCCACCAGGCCGAGAACGAGATCCGCTATCTGCGCGCCGAGGTCGAGCACCTGCGGCGCCGAATCGCTGGCGTGCCCGGAGACAGTCGTGTGCTCGAGTCCCGGCTCGCCGACACTCAGGCTCGACTGGCCTCCACCACTGCACAGAACGAACGCCTGACCTCGACGCTGCGTGACGCCCGTGACCAGATCCTGACTCTCAAGGAGGAGGTCGACCGGCTGGCGCAACCGCCGACCGGCTTCGGCACGTTCCTGCAGCGCAACGAGGACGACACGGTCGACGTGTTCACCGGTGGCCGCAAACTCCGGGTCACGGTCTCCCCGAACATCGACCTGGACGAGCTTCATCGCGGCCAGGAGGTCATGCTCAACGAGGCCCTCAACGTGGTCGATGCCTTCGCGTTCGAACAGGTCGGCGAGGTCGTCATGCTCAAGGAGACGCTGGCCGACGGCGACCGGGTTCTGGTAATCGGCAACGCCGACGAGGAGCGCGTGGTGCGGATCGCCCACTCGTTGCGCGAGACCACGTTGCGCGCGGGTGACTCTCTGCTGCTCGACTCCCGCTCCGGCTACGTCTACGAGAAGGTGCCCAAGAGCGAGGTCGAAGAGCTGGTCCTCGAAGAGGTCCCGGACATCGACTACCGCCACATCGGCGGGCTGACCGGTCAGATCGAGCAGATCCGGGACGCGATCGAGCTGCCGTACCTCTATCCGGACCTGTTCCGCGAGCATGAGCTGAAGCCGCCCAAGGGCGTCCTGCTGTACGGCCCGCCGGGATGCGGCAAGACCCTGATCGCCAAGGCGGTCGCCAACTCGCTGGCCAAGCAGGTGGCCGCCAAGACCGGCGAGGAGGGCAAGAGCTTCTTCCTCAACATCAAGGGACCGGAGCTGCTCAACAAGTACGTCGGCGAGACCGAGCGGCACATCCGGCTGGTGTTCCAGCGAGCCCGGGAGAAGGCCAGTGGCGGCACCCCGGTGATCGTGTTCTTCGACGAGATGGACTCGCTGTTCCGTACCCGTGGTTCGGGGGTGTCCTCCGACGTGGAGAACACCATCGTCCCGCAGCTCCTGTCCGAGATCGACGGGGTCGAGGGGCTGGAGAACGTCATCGTGATCGGCGCCTCCAACCGTGAGGACATGATCGATCCGGCGATCCTGCGCCCCGGCCGGCTGGACGTGAAGATCAAGATCGAGCGCCCGGACGCCGAGTCGGCCCGTGACATCTTCAGCAAGTACCTCACGACGTCGCTGCCGCTGCACTCCGACGACCTCGCGGAGTTCGGCGGCGACCGGGAGGCGTGCGTCCAGGGCATGATCCAGCGCACCGTGGAGCGGATGTACACCGAGACCGAGGAGAACCGTTTCCTCGAGGTGACGTACGCCAATGGCGACAAGGAGATCTTGTACTTCAAGGACTTCAACTCGGGCGCGATGATCCAGAACATCGTGGACCGTGCCAAGAAGATGGCGATCAAGGACCTCATCGACCACAGCCAGAAAGGCTTGCGGGTCGCGCACATGATGCAGGCGTGCGTCGACGAGTTCAAGGAGAACGAGGACCTTCCCAACACCACGAACCCCGATGACTGGGCGCGGATCTCGGGCAAGAAGGGCGAACGGATCGTCTTCATCCGCACGCTCATCGCCGGCAAGCAGGGCACCGAGCCGGGCCGCTCCATCGACACGGTCGCCAACACCGGGCAGTACCTCTAGACCGTGGCCGAGCACGGGGATCTCGAACGGGAGCTGCGGGCAGGGATCGAAGCCAGGAAGGAACTCGGCCCCGAGTACGAACCCGCGCTCGTCGAGTCGTTCATGGACAAGATCGATGCCGCGGTCCGGCATCGGGTCGACTCGGAGGTCCGGTGGCGTCAGAAGAGCCGGAGCAGCTGGGACCCGCACACGTTCGCGATGGGCACCCTCGGCCTGGCCATCCCCATCACCGCCATCGCCGGTGGCATTGCCGGTCTGGCCGGCATGGGCGTGGCCTGGCTCGGGATCGTCGGGGTCAACGTCGCCGCGTCCATCGGCTCCGTACAGCAGCGTCGCGCCCGCGACCGCCCCTGACCCCGCGCGCCCGACCGCAGGCGCGCCGGACCCGACCGGCTGGCTGACCGTCGCGCTTCACACGCCGGCGGTACCGTTTGGTGCCCGATATGCCGGATTCTCCGGTACGCCTGGCGAGTTAAGCCGGGGGCTAGCCCAACCGCGCCGGGTTGCAGCACGAGTGCGGAGCCGATGGACCGAGCCGCAGACGCCGAAGCGCTGGCGCCGAACGCAGACGCCGACGGCACTGGCGCAGGGCCGAAGGGCTACCGCAGGCGGGCGGCGACGCCGGACAGGCCGGACGCCACGTAGTCAGGCTTGCCGAAGTCCAACCCATACATCACCTCGTGCCAGGGACCGAGCCGGTGCCAGACGAGGGCACGCCGCCGCAGCTCGTCGTCGACGCCGTAGGCAGCGGCGAGCGCCGCACTGAACGGCTCGCACGTACCATGCAGCGTCCAGGCCAGGTCGATGGCCGGATCCCCGACGTGACAATCGCCCCAGTCGATGACTCCGGTGATCGAGCCGCCGTCGACGAGCACGTGATCCGGCCCGAGATCGCCGTGGACCACGGAGTCTGGTGCCGGCAGCGAACCGAACGCGTCAAGCAGGGCGCGGGCCGCCGGCTGCAGGTCGCTTCCCAGCAGGGGCAGCACCTTGTCGGCGAAGTCGCGCCGGTCCGCCGCCCGCCGTTGCAGGGTCGCGGTCGGATCGCAGACGCCGCGGGTCGCGGCACCTTCAGGGGAGATCCCGTGCAGGCCGCGAAGGAATCGACCCAGGACCGTGCCGTGGACCGCCGACCCGCCGCTGATGCGCGTTCCCACCAGCAGCCGGTGTCGCACCCTCAGCGGGCTCTGTCGCAGTACCCATGGCTGCGGGACGGGCAGGGGGAGCTGTGGCGCGAGCCACGGCAGCAGGCTGGTCTCCGCGAGCAGCTGTCGCACCACCTGCGGCCGGCGCGGCTCGCGGTCGAGCCAGATGCCGTCGACGACCCACGCCAGGCTGTCCCATCCGTCCGCGATCTCCCGGCTCGTGCCGATCTGCTCCAGCCACCGTCCCACCAGGGCGGCGCTGTCAGGCACGAACGGTCGCGCCGGGTCGCGGAGCAGGTCGAGCAGGTCGGGGGCGTCCATCCAGCCACCCCAGGCGACCTCGTCGGCCTGGTGGCGGACCGGCCCGTCCCAACTTGCCTCATAGACAAAGGCGTCGTAGCGCGTCGCGTCGTTGGCGAAGCGCTGTCGGGTGACGAACCGGAGCGGTACGCCGCGGACCCCCAGCTCCTCGTCGAGCTCGCGAACCGCCGCGGCGTACGGCTCCTCGCCGTCAACCACGACACCGCCGGCGCAGCA
Source organism: Nocardioidaceae bacterium (assembly GCA_050700835.1). Lineage (GTDB taxonomy): Bacteria > Actinomycetota > Actinomycetes > Propionibacteriales > Nocardioidaceae > JBOHDX01. The sequence goes on along the minus strand of JBOHDX010000157.1, from coordinate 13,383 downwards.
GTCGAACATGCCCGGGAACACGTCCTTGCTGTCGGTACGCCGATGCACGTACACCTGGCCGGCGCTGTTGCGCAGCAGCACCCCGGTCGCGCGGTGCAGCAGATTGTCGCGACGCATGACCGAGCGGGGCACCTCACCGGCCGGTGAACCGTCGTCGTGGAAGACGGGCACCATCTCCTCGGGCATGCGCGTCAGCGTAATGTGAAGGCGTGAGCGTGCATCGGGTGATGGGCACCGAGGTGGAGTACGGCATCTCGGTGCAAGGCCAGCCCGGCGCCAACCCGATGCTCGCATCGACGCAGATCGTCAACTCCTACGCCAATGCCAGCCCCCAGGCCCGACGAGCCCGATGGGACTTCGAGGAGGAGAGCCCGCTGCGCGATGCGCGGGGTTTCGACCTCGCCCGGGAGCTCGCGGACGCGAGCCAGCTGACCGACGAGGACCTTGGGCTCGCCAACGTCATCCTGACCAACGGCGCGCGCTTGTACGTCGACCATGCCCATCCTGAGTACTCCGCACCCGAGTGCACCAACCCGCGGGACGCGGTGATCTGGGACAAGGCGGGGGAGCGGGTGATGCTCCGCGGAGCACAGCTGGCCGCCGTGCCGGGATCGCCGCCACTCCTGCTGTACAAGAACAACGTCGACAACAAGGGCGCCAGCTACGGTGCGCACGAGAACTACCTGATGGACCGCGCGACACCGTTCGGCGACATCGTGGAGCACCTGACGCCGTTCTTCGTCACCCGCCAGGTGGTCTGCGGGGCGGGACGGGTGGGGCTGAGGCAGGACGGCAGCGAGCACGGTTTCCAGATCAGCCAGCGCGCGGACTACTTCGAGGTCGAGGTGGGTCTCGAAACGACGCTGAAGCGTCCGATCATCAACACCCGCGACGAGCCGCACGCCGATCCGGCGAAGTACCGCCGGTTGCACGTCATCCTCGGCGACGCCAACCTCGCCGAGACCTCGACGTACCTCAAGCTCGGGACGACCGCCCTCGTGCTCGCGATGATCGAGGCGCGCGCACTGCCCGGTGGGCTGACCCTCGAGAAGTCGGTCGCGGACCTCCGGGCGGTGTCGCACGACCCGGCGTTGCGGTTCCTGGTGACCCTGAAGGACGGCCGCCGCATGACCGCCGTGCAGCTGCAACGGATCTATCTCGAGGCTGCCCAGACCTTCGTCGAGCAGCACGGCGTCGACGACGAGCAGACCAAGGACGTGCTGGTCCGCTGGGAATCGGTGCTCGACCGGCTCGAGACCGACCCCATGCAGTGTCGCTCAGAGCTGGACTGGGTCGCCAAGCTGGCCCTGCTGGAGTCCTACCGCGACCGCGACGGTCTCGACTGGTCGCACCCGAAGCTGCACCTCGTCGACCTGCAGTACGCCGACGTGCGACCCGACAAGGGGTTGTTCCACCGGCTGGTCCGGATGGGCCGGATGGAGCGGCTGGTCAGCGACGACGAGGTGGAGTCGGCGGTGACGACGCCGCCCGAGGACACCCGGGCCTACTTCCGCGGCCGGTGTCTCGCGCAGTACGCCGGGCAGGTGGCGGCCGCGTCGTGGGACTCGGTGATCTTCGACCTTCCAGGTCACGACTCGTTGCAGCGGATCCCGACGTTGGAGCCCCGGCGTGGCACCCGTGAGCACGTCGGCGCGCTGCTGGACCGGTGCGAGACGGCGGCCGACTTGTTCGCCGCGCTCACCCGGCACTGAGGCCGCGCCGACCGGCCGGGGGTCGAAGCGGCGTACCCGCAGCATGCCTTGCAGGTAGGGTCGTGATGTCCGACCAGGAGGTGGCACGTGGTCCGAGATGGTGGCCAACAGCAGCGATCGCCGCGCAAGCAGAACGAAGAGCAGGAGTCTGAGGGCGTCGAGTCCTCCGAGGTGACCGCTGAGCGCAAGGAGAAGCTCGACGACGACGTGGACGCGATCCTCGACGAGATCGACGACGTGCTCGAGGAGAACGCCGAGGAGTTCGTCCGCGGCTTCGTCCAGAAGGGCGGGCAGTGACCCGATGCCCGACCCGACACCGGCGCGCCTTCCTTATCCCTTTCTGGCCACCGGCTCCTCGTCCTTCGCGGAGTTCCTCGGCCAGCAGGCCCCGCAGCTGCTGCCCGAGCACCGCGCGGTCCCCGCGACCCCGATGACGACGCAGGCGCCGCACGGCACCACGATCGTCGCGGCCACCTTCACCGGGGGCGTCGTGATGGCCGGCGACCGCCGCGCCACGATGGGCAACGTCATCTCCCAGCGCGACATCGAGAAGGTCTTTCCGGCCGACGATTACTCCTGTGTGGGCATCGCCGGCACCGCGGGTCTGGCGGTCGAGCTGGTCCGGCTGTTCCAGGTCGAGCTCGAGCACTACGAGAAGATCGAGGGCATCACGCTGTCGCTGGACGGCAAGGCCAACCGGCTGACCGCCCTGATCCGCGGCAACCTGGCGATGGCGATGCAGGGCCTCGCGGTGGTCCCGCTGTTCGCCGGCTACGACCTCGACGCCGGCATCGGCCGGATCTTCTCCTACGACGTCACCGGCGGCCGGTACGAAGAGCACGCGTTCCACTCGGTCGGATCCGGTTCGCTGTTCGCCCGTGGGTCGCTGAAGAAGCTGTACCGCGACGACCTGAGCGAGCCGGAGTGCGTGACCGCCACCATCCAGGCGTTGTACGACGCGGCGGACGACGACTCGGCGACCGGCGGACCTGACCTTGCTCGCCGGATCTTCCCGGTGGTGGTCATCGTGACCGGTGACGGCGTGCGCCGGGTCGACGAGGCCGAGGTCGCCACGATCGCCGACACCGTCATCGACGCCCGCATGCAGCGGCCCGACGGCCCGATGGCCCCCCTGAGCTGACGTGACCCCGACTCACCCCGACGGCAGTCGAGAGGACCGACCGTGAGCATGCCGTTCTACGTCTCTCCCGAGCAGCTGATGAAGGACCGGGCCGACTTCGCCCGCAAGGGCATCGCCCGGGGCCGCAGCGTGATCGTCGTGCAGTACGCCGACGGGATCCTCTTCGTCGCCGAGAACCCGTCGGAGGCGCTGCACAAGATCAGCGAGATCTATGACCGCATCGCGTTCGCCGCGGTCGGTCGTTACAACGAGTTCGAGAACCTCCGGATCGCGGGCGTGCGCCTGGCGGACCTGAGGGGCTACTCCTACGACCGTCGCGACGTGACCGGTCGCGGTCTTGCCAACGCCTACGCGCAGACCCTCGGCACCATCTTCTCCTCCGGCGGCGAGAAGCCTTACGAGGTGGAGATCTTCGTCGCCGAGGTCGGCGACACCCCACACGACGACCAGATCTACCGGCTCACCTACGACGGCTCCGTCGCCGACGAGCAGCACTACGCCGTGATGGGCGGGGCCGCGGAGCCGGCCGTCACCTATCTCGCCGAGCACCATCGCGACGACGCTGACCTGGCGACCGCACTGCGCGCGGCGGTGGCTGCGATGGGTCAGGACGCCGAGGGCGGCCGGACGATCAGTGCCGCCCAGATCGAGGCGGCGACGCTGGAGCGCTCTCGGAGCCAGCAGCGCAAGTTCCGGCGGCTGAGCGACGCGACGGTCGCGGCCGCTCTGCCGGCCGCGGACGCCTCCGGCGTTGAGCCGGGTGGTGCGGACGCCTCCGGCGTTGAGCCGGCCTCGGAAGCCTCCAAGGTTGAGCCGGCCGCGGACCCCTCCGGCGTTGAGCCGGGTGGTGCGGCGCCGGGCGGCGCGCTGGGTGATGCGGTGTCTCCGCGGCCGGACGACCCGACCGGATCGACGCCCTCCGGCGAAGGTTCGGGCTCCGCGCCGCCCGAGTAGCCGCGTCGATCGCACCTGCGGGCCTTCGCGCGCGATGATGCGCACATCGACACCGGTCCGGTCGACTGGACTGGTGCAGTCCTGCGCAGCTTTGAGCCCGAGCGAGGTGCACGACCGGATCGGCCCGGAGCAGGTCACCATCGGACCTTGGCCGTCGTACCCACGACTTGCCTGGTGGCCACACGTGCGACGGCTAGGCTGTCGGAGTGGACCGGCGCATCTTCGGGATCGAGAACGAGTACGGCGTCACGTGCACGTTCAAGGGACAGCGGAGGCTGAGCCCCGACGAGGTTGCGCGCTACCTGTTCCGCCGGGTCGTGTCGTGGGGCCGGAGCAGCAACGTGTTCCTGCGCAACGGCGCCAGGCTCTATCTCGACGTCGGCTCCCACCCCGAGTACGCCACCCCGGAGTGTGACGACCTCACCGAACTGGTGGCCCACGACAAGGCCGGCGAAAGAATCCTCGAAGGACTGCTGATCGACGCAGAGCGGCGGCTGCGCGACGACGGGATCGTCGGCGACGTCTACCTGTTCAAGAACAACACCGACTCGGCCGGCAACTCCTACGGCTGCCACGAGAACTACCTCGTCGGCCGGCACGGCGAGTTCAACCGGATGGCCGACGTACTCATCCCGTTCCTGGTCAGCCGCCAGATCGTCGTGGGTGCGGGCAAGGTGCTGCAGACTCCGCGCGGCACAGTCTTCTCGGTCAGCCAACGGGCAGAGCACATCTGGGAAGGCGTCTCCAGCGCCACCACTCGATCGCGGCCGATCATCAACACCCGCGACGAACCGCACGCCGACGCCGAGCGCTACCGGCGGCTGCACGTGATCGTGGGCGACTCCAACATGAGCGAGACGACCACCCTGCTCAAGGTCGGCGCCACCGACCTGATCCTGCGGATGATCGAGGAGGGCGTGGTGATGCGCGACCTCACGATGGAGAACCCGATCCGCGCCATCCGTGAGATCGCCCACGACATGACCGGCCAACGCCGGGTACGCCTGGTCAACGGTCGCGAGGCCAGCGCGCTGGAGATCCAGGGGGAGTACCTCACCAAGGCCCGCGACTTCGTCGACCGTCGCGAGCTGCACACTCCGACCGTCGACCGGGTGCTCGACCTGTGGGAGCGAGGGCTCAAGGCGGTCGAGTCGGGGGACCTTTCCCTGGTCGAGCGCGAGATCGACTGGGTGATCAAGTACAAGCTGATCGAGCGCTATCGCGCCAAGCACAATCTTGCGTGGGGTCATCCCCGGATCGCGCACCTCGACCTCGCCTATCACGACATCCACCGCGACCGTGGGCTCTACTACCTGCTGGAGCGCCGGGGCGCGGTTGCCCGGGTGACCTCCGATCTGGAGACGTTCGAGGCCAAGTCGGTGCCCCCGCAGACCACGCGCGCCCGGCTGCGTGGCGAGTTCATCCGCCGGGCGCAGGAGCGCCGCCGGGACTTCACCGTCGACTGGGTGCACCTGAAGCTCAACGACCAGGCGCAGCGGACGGTGCTATGCAAGGACCCGTTCCGCTCCCACGACGAGCGCGTACACAAGCTGATCGAGAGCATGTGAGCCGGCGGCACTAAGGGTCGGTAACAGTTGTGCAACCGCTTGTCGGCGGGCAACCGCGTTGCTGGCCTGCCAAGAACCGCGAGGTACTGTGGCCGCCGACCCGCCTCCCACCGTTTGGATCCCTGTGCGCAAGCTTCTCGTCCTGGCCGCTGTCCCGCTCCTGCTGGTGGTCGCCTCCTGCGGCTCCAGCAGCAGCCCGACCACCGCCCCGTCCTCAGGCACGACGGGCTCGTCCACCCCGACGGACGGCAGTACCGGCGGCACCTTGGGCGTCAAGGTCGCCGGTTCGTTCGGCAAGTCGGCGACCGCGACGTTCCCGATGGGGTTGTCGGTCAACCAGACCGAGTCTGCGGACGTGATCACCGGCAAGGGCGCCAAGATCGCCGAGGGCGACACGGTCGCGGTCAACTACGTCGGCCAGATCGGGCGTACCGGCTTGAAGTTCGACAGCAGCTTCGATCGCGGCGCACCGTTCATCACCAGGCTCTCCAGCAACGCCGTGATCGCGGGGTGGGTCAAGGGGCTGGTGGGCAAGACCGTCGGCAGCCGCGTGGTGCTCGAGATCCCGCCTGCGGACGGCTACGGCACCAGCGGCAACCAGCAGGCCGGGATCGGCGGCACCGACACGCTGGTCTTCGTCGTCGACATCATGGGCAAGGCCCTTCCGAAGGCTCAGGGAACGAAGAAGGCGGCACCCACGGCCCTGCCGCAGCTGACCCTGGACAAGACCGGCAATCCGGACGCGTTCAAGTCCACCAAGCACACCGCCAAGCCGCCGACGAGGACCACGTTCGCTGATCTGGTCCAGGGCAAGGGTGCCGTGGTGAAGAAGGGCCAGACGGTGGGGGTGCTGCTCGACCTGGCCAAGTACCCCGCCGGGAACCCCGTCTACAACGCCTTCCAGGGTGGTCAGGTGGTGTCGTTCCAGCCCGGGTCGAACCCGCCCTTGGCCAAGTGCATCGACACCGCGATCATCGGACAACACGTCGGCAGCCGGGTCCTGATCGCCTGCCCGGGGGGTCAAGGTTTCGACGCGACCAACAGCAAGGGCCTGCATCTGAAGACGTCAGACCCGCTGATCATCAGCGCCGACATCGTCATCGCCGCCTGACCCCTTCGGCCAGTGCAGGGGTGGGGGGCCGGTGGTCAGCCGGGGTGTCGTGAGGGGTGCACCGAATTGGGGGCGGTTGGGGTGCAGGCGTCACGACACCGGGCCGCCCGGGGGGTCGAGACCGGTGTCACGGGCGCGCGAGGGTGCCGGCGTGCCGCCCGGCGGCTGCCGACGCCAGGAACGCGGCCTCGTCGTTCGAGGGCCCCCGGCCCATCGTCGACAGCGGCACCGGCGTCTGCGCCAGCGCGGCGCCGAGACCGTCGACCGCGACGTCGACGAGCGAGTGGGGTGGCGACAGTGTCCCCGCCTGCGCGCGAACCCTGGCCCCGAAGTCGCCGCCGAGTAGGGGTACGACCACATCGGCCGGTGTGAGCGCGACCCGGCCGTAGGCCGTCAGACTGTGGTGGGACACCCCCCGGTGCCGTTCGCGGGCATCGACCTGCGAGACCCGCAGGGCGGCGACGGCACGCCCGTGCAACAGGCCGGCCGCGTTGACGGCCTCGCCGCAGGCAACCCCGGAGAACCCCCACCGAGTGCCGGTGCCCAGGTTGCCCGGTCCTTGGGCGACCACGACCACGTCAGCCCGCGCGACGTGCCGCGCCGCCAGCAGGCCACTGTGCAGCGTGACGGCCTCCATCGTCCCGCCGTACGCCTGGCCGACCGTGACCGTCGAGACGAGCCAGCCCGCGTCCGCGAGCGCCGCGACCGTTCGCGAGAAGGCGATCGGCAGGGCGCCTCCGTCGGTCATCACGTACACACAGCGCAGCGTCGGGTCGACGTCGCGTACCCCGGCCAGGACCGCCGGCAACGCCGAGTGCAGGTCGGCGACCACCACCGGCAGCCCCTCCAGGTCGTCGGCCGTGGCCAGCGCGGCGTGGTGGGGCGACTCCTGCTCGTCCACGCCGAGCACCGTGCCCTGCAGCGGGGTGTATCTGCCCTTGACCAGGTGTCCCGGCGCCGGCGGCGGGTCGTCCGGCAGCCGGTCGGGCAGGGCGACGACCATGGCGTAGCCACCGGTGCCGAGGCCCATCAGCAGCGCGGTGGCGTTGAGCAGGACCCGGTCACCGATCTCCGGGGTGCCGACGAGCCCCGGGTACGCCAACGCACGCACCGGTCGCACACCGTCGGGACCGCGCATGTCAACGGAGAGCTCGAGCGCATCGCGCCAGCGCTCGCCGTGGCCGGTCACGGTGCCCTCCCGCCAACAGATCATGCCCGCGAGCCTAGGGCCCGGCCACGTGGTGGGCCGGCCGGCGGCGTGTAGCGTCGGAGTCAGCGCCGGTGGGGGCGCGCAGGCCGGGCCGGGCGCCCGCGCCGCCGAAGGGGTAGGAGATCCGGTCCGTGAGTGCGCGCAAGAGCGAACGCCTGATGAACCTCGTAATCGCGCTGCTGGTGACCCGTCACTACCTGAGCAAGGACCGGGTGCGAGCGATCGTCGAGGGTTACCACGAGCAGTCGGACGAAGCGTTCGAGCGGATGTTCGAGCGCGACAAGGAGGAGCTGCGCGAGATCGGCATCGAGATCGAGGTCGGCACCAACGACAAGGCGTTCGACGACGAGCCCGGCTACCGGATCCGGCGGGACGCCGTCGAGCTGCCGGAGATCTCCCTCGAGCCGGACGAGGCCGCGGTAGTGGGCTTGGCCGCCCGGGTGTGGCAGCACGCCAGCTTGGCGCGGCAGACATCGTCCGCGGTGGTCAAGCTCAAGGCTGCCGGACTGCCGGTCGAGCGCGCCGCGCTCGGTCTGGTCGAGCCGCAGCTCGCCGCCGGGGAACCGGCCTTCGAGCCACTGTGGGACGCCTTGGTGACCCGCACACCGGTGACATTCGACTATGCCCGCCCCGGCCACGCCGCGACCACCCGCACGATCGAGCCGTGGGGTGTCGTCTCGTGGCACGGTCGGTGGTACGTCACCGGGCACGACCGCGACCGGCAGGCGGTGCGGATGTTCCGGTTGTCTCGCGTCGTCGGTCCCGTCAGCCCCGCCGGCGCACCGGGTTCCTACACCATCCCGGACGGGACCGACCTGCGAGAGCTGGCTCAGGAGCTGATGCCCGCGGCCCCGGTGGGAACGGCCCGGGTCCAGGTGCGCCAGGACGCCGGCCACGCACTGCGCCGCCGGGCCACCTCGGTCGCGCCGGCGTCCGCCGGCTGGGACGTGGTGGAGGTGCCCTACGCCTCGACGTACGCGCTGGCTGAGGAGCTGACCGGGTTCGCCGCCGACGTCGTGGTCGAGGCACCGGACGCCCTTCGTGCGTCGGTGATCGACCGTCTCACCAGGTTGTCGGAGGGAGCCGCGTGAGGACCACCTCCCAGCCGGTGCCCTCTGCCTACAGCGCGAAGGATCAGGTGCCGCGGATGCTGGCGCTGGTGCCCTATCTGCGCGGTCACGACGGCGTGCCAGTGGACCAGGTGGCCAAGGACTTCGGTGTGAGCACCCAGCAGATCGTCAAGGACCTCAACGTGTTGTGGTTCTGCGGGCTGCCGCAGGCGGTGACCGGCGAGATGATCGACGTGGACATGGACGCGCTGGAGGAGACCGGCGTGATCCATATCGACAACGCCGAGTTCCTGCCGCGGCCGTTCCGGATGACCACGCACGAGGCGCTGGCGCTGATCGTCGCCTTGCGCACCCTGCGCGAGAGTGCCACCGCTGGAGAGCTGCCGATCATCGACAGCGCCCTGGCCAAGCTGGAGATGGCGGCCGGCGACGGGGCCGCGTCCAGCGCGTCGGTCCAGATCCACATCGAGCCGGTCGACGAGTCGATTCTCGGCACGGTGCGTGAGGCTCTCGACCGGCGGCGGCAGCTGCACCTGACCTACCTCGTGCCGTCCCGCGACGAGCAGACCGAGCGCGACGTCGAGCCCCTGCGGCTGCTGACCGCCGAGGGCCGGCCCTACCTCGAGGCGTGGTGCCATCGCGCCGAGGACGTCCGGCTGTTCCGGCTGGACCGCGTCGTGGGCGCCGTCGTCCTGGACCGGCCGGCGGAGAGTCACCAGGACGTCGAGCGACGTGACCTGTCCGCCGGTCTGTTCCAACCCGGTCCCGGCGACCTGCGCGCGGTTCTCGAGCTGAGCCCGAATGCGCGGTGGATCGCCGAGTACTACCCCATCGACTCGTCCACCGAACACGACGACGGGAGCCTCACGGTGGCGCTGCGGGTGGGTGACGAGGCCTGGCTGCGCCGCCTCGTGCTTCGCCAGGGGGGCTCGGTCCGAGTCGTCGAGCCGGCCGACCTCGCCGAGCAGGTGGCCAAGGCGGCCGCGACCGCGCTGGCTGCCTACGACGACCCGTCCTGACCGCTGGTCCCGTCCGGACGCCAACGGCGTGTGCCCGACGTACTATGAACGCAACCACCAATCGGTAGGAGACGGACCCATGGGCGACCTTGGCCCCACAGAGATCATCCTGATCATCGTCGTGATCGTGCTGCTGTTCGGAGCCAAGAAGCTTCCCGAGCTGGCACGAGGTTCGGGTCGCGCCTTGCGCATCTTCAAGGCCGAGACCAAGGGCCTCACCGACAGCGATGACGACGACGACAAGCCGCAGCAGGCGCTCAACGAGCAGGCCCCGCCACCGGCTGCGCAGACCCCTCCGGCCACGGCAGAGCCCACCCCTCCCGCCGTCGACCCGCTGACGAAGCAGCCGCCGCCCAGCGCCAGCTGATCGGGACAGGTCGGATCGGTGGCGTTCTCGTTGCGCCGGGGTCAGCGCGCCCCGGCGCCGGTGTCGGCCGACGGCACCATGACGCTGATGGAGCACCTGCGGGAGCTCCGGCGTCGGCTCGTCATCAGCGTCCTCGCGATCACCATCGCCTCGATCGGGGCCTGGTTCTTCTACACCCAGCTGTTCCACCTACTAACGCAGCCGTTCTACGACGCGATCATCCCGTTGGCGCGCAGCAGGCACCTCAACGTCGACCTCGCGCTGTTCGGCATCACCGACCCCTTCACGCTGCGGCTCAAGGTCACCTTCGTCACCGGCCTGATCGTGTCGTCTCCGATCTGGTTGTACGAGATCTGGGCGTTCGTGGCACCCGGGCTGCACCGCGCCGAGAAGCGCTGGACGGCGATCTTCGCCGGCTTCGCCGGGCCGTTGTTCATCGGCGGCGTCGTCATCGGCTACTACATCCTGCCCAAGGGCATCAACATCCTGATCGGTTTCAGCCCCGGCCGGGTCAACAACATCGTCACGCTGTCCGGCTACCTCAGCTTCGTGCTCCGGATGCTGCTGGTCTTCGGCGTGGCCTTCGAGATCCCGCTGTTCGTGGTGCTGCTCAACCTCGCCGGCATCGTCAAGGGACGCCAGCTCGGTACGGCCCGCCCGTGGATCATCACGCTCACGTTCGTGTTCGCCGCGGTCGCGACCCCGTCGACCGACCCGATCAGCATGTTGTTCCTCGCCATCCCGATGACGATCCTGTTCCTGGTCTCCGAGGTGATCGCGCGCATGGTGGACCGCCGGCGCGGCAGATCGGTGGACTCCGACTACGGTCGATGGGCGGACGACCAGGAGTCCGACCTGGCCGTGCACCACGACCCCGACGACGAGCAGCCCAGCCCCCTGGACGACGACTGATGGTCGCCGACCCTGGGCGCTGGAGGGGCGCGGACCCGTTCGACCTGCCCGAGTGGCTCGGCTCGCAACCTCTGACGTGGCTGTCGGACACCGGCCTCGACGAGCCACTCGTCCGCGGACACGTCGCCGGCGGTGACGGATCGAGCCTGCCGCTCGACCTGCTCGCGGCGGACGTGGCGTACCCCTCTCCGGCGTTGACCGAGCAGCGCCGGATCGAGGCGCACCAGGCCTGGCGTCTGGGCGAGGTGCTGCTGGTCGTCGACGAACGGCACGCCCTGGCCGTCCCGTCGAGCCGGTTCGACGCGGTGCTCGCCTGCGAGGTGATGCGGCGGTTCGCCAAGTCGCAGGGCATCGACGCCGCCCAGTTGCGGGTCTGCCTCAGTCTCTGAAGACTCGTTCAGCCGTCGTACGCATCTCTGTTGGACGCGGCTTCAGCGGGAGGACTGAGTGAGGGCGAGTCCCGACGTGTGCCCCGGGCTCATCCGAGCGTAAGCGTCAGCGGGGTGCACTCGCTACTCGGCAAAGCAGGTTCGTTGCTGGGGCTCATCCCCGCGTGAGCGGGGAGCACGGACCCGCTGGCTGCTGAACCAGGTTCTCCTGGGGCTCATCCCCGCGTGAGCGGGGAGCACCAGAGCTGGACACCCGCATTGCGAACGGCCTTGGGCTCATCCCCGCGTGAGCGGGGAGCACCATCGTCGGCCGCGGCCGACCCATGTGGACCAGGGCTCATCCCCGCGTGAGCGGGGAGCACGTCCTCGGGGACGGCCATCACCTTCCCGAGCCGGGCTCATCCCCGCGTGAGCGGGGAGCACAGCCGACGCCAAACGTGGTAGGCGGTGACACAGGGGTCATCCCCGCGTGAGCGGGGAGCACAGCTCCGGCGGCGCCGTGAACGTGATGACACTGGGCTCATCCCCGCGTGAGCGGGGAGCACTTGTTGCTTGCAGGTAACCCAGACCGTCTACGGGGCTCATCCCCGCGTAGCGGGGAGCACCCAGGTCAACCATGCCCGGACGTTTCAAGTCGGGGCTCATCCCCGCGTGAGCGGGGAGCACGGGTTGCGCCTACCGCGCACTTTTTCTTGCAGGGGCTCATCCCCGCGTGAGCGGGGAGCACGCCAACTTCGGATCGGCCGTCAGGATCGCACGGTGGCTCATCCCCGCGTGAGCGGGGAGCACACTCTCGTAGCGAGGTCGACTGTCGCGTCACTAGGCTCATCCCCGCGTGAGCGGGGAGCACCGTGTCGGCCGGTGTCGGCCTCTGGTGGGTGGGGGCTCATCCCCGCGTGAGCGGGGAGCACTGGACCGACGGCTGCCACAGCGGCCGTCCCTGGGGCTCATCCCCGCGTGAGCGGGGAGCACTTCGACGTGGGCGGACGGGTCGGAGGTGTGGGGCTCATCCCCGCGTGAGCGGGGAGCACGGTGCGACGCGCCGGCTCTCTCCACCGGATTCGGGCTCATCCCCGCGTGAGCGGGGAGCACGCCGCCGCGTCGGCGACCACCGGCGGCGCCACGGGCTCATCCCCGCGTGAGCGGGGAGCACGTGCCGCCTGCGGCGGCGTGTCGGTGCTCGCCGGGCTCATCCCCGCGTGAGCGGGGAGCACATTGGGTTCTGTCGCAGCCTGAGCCGGGGTGCTGGCTCATCCCCGCGTGAGCGGGGAGCACACGAGCCCGGTTCGGTCGCGTCGATCCTGGCCGGGCTCATCCCCGCGTGAGCGGGGAGCACCCGGCGCCGGCCGGGCGGCGCCAGCTCGACGGGGGCTCATCCCCGCGTGAGCGGGGAGCACAGCCAGTGCCAAACGCGGTAAACGGTGACACGGGGCTCATCCCCGCGTGAGCGGGGAGCACGTCGTGCGCCCGGTGCCCGCTAATGCGGTCGTGGGCTCATCCCCGCGTGAGCGGGGAGCACCGTTTGGGGAGTCGTTCTCATCGAACGATCCTGGGCTCATCCCCGCGTGAGCGGGGAGCACCACGCCCGCACCTGCACGTTGGGAAGGGTGGTGGGCTCATCCCCGCGTGAGCGGGGAGCACTTCGACAAGACGTTGACGGAGACCGATGCCCGGGGCTCATCCCCGCGTGAGCGGGGAGCACGGTCGGCCGCGGCCGACGATGCGGTAGTCGTGGGGCTCATCCCCGCGTGAGCGGGGAGCACATCAGGTTTCCGACCCGCGAGCTCCGGAAGTTGGGCTCATTGTCGGCAACGCTCGAAAGTGAGGCCGATCCGACGCTCGAAAACGAGGCCACCGGTTCGTGTGTTCTAGTGTGCCGTGTCTTGGGTTCTGATGCTGGGCAGGGTGTCGATTCCGCGGTTGCGTAGCC
>JBOHDX010000156.1:0-17764 GCA_050700835.1 Nocardioidaceae bacterium | reverse complement strand
GCCCTGGATCTGCTCCGAGTCACCGGCACCCTCGACGATCGTCGTCTCGTCCTTGGTGACGACGAACTTGCGGGCCCGACCGAGCAGGTCGAGCGAGGCGTTCTCCAGCTTCAGGCCGACGTCCTCGCTGATGACCTGACCACCGGTGAGGATGGCCATGTCGGCCAGCATCGCCTTGCGGCGGTCGCCGAAGCCAGGCGCCTTGACGGCGACGGACTTGAACGTGCCGCGGATCTTGTTGACCACCAGGGTCGCGAGAGCCTCGCCCTCGACGTCCTCGGAGATGATCGCCAGCGGCTTGCCGGACTGCATGACCTTCTCCAGCAGCGGAAGCAGGTCCTTCACCGACGAGATCTTGCCCTCGACGATGAGCACGTAGGGGTCGTCGAGGACGGCCTCCATGCGCTCGGCGTCGGTGGCGAAGTAGGGCGAGATGTAGCCCTTGTCGAAACGCATACCCTCGGTGAGCTCGAGCTCGAGCCCGAAGGTGTTGCTCTCCTCGACGGTGATGACGCCTTCCTTGCCCACCTTGTCCATCGCCTCGGCGATGATCTCGCCGACGCTGGTGTCGCCACCTGCGGACACCGCCGCGACCGAGGCAATCTGCTCCTTGGTCTCGACGTCCTTCGCCATCGCGAGCAGCTGCTCGGCGATGGCCTCGGCAGCCTTCTCGATGCCCTTCTTCAGGCTCATCGGGTTGGCGCCAGCCGCGACGTTGCGCAGGCCCTCACGGACCAGCGCCTGGGCCAGGACGGTCGCCGTCGTGGTGCCGTCGCCGGCCACGTCGTCGGTCTTCTTGGCAACTTCCTTGACGAGCTCGGCCCCGATCTTCTCGTACGGGTCCTCGAGGTCGATCTCCTTGGCGATGGACACACCGTCGTTGGTGATCGTGGGGGCTCCCCACTTCTTCTCCAGCACGACGTTGCGGCCCTTGGGTCCGAGCGTCACCTTGACGGCATCGGCGAGGGTGTTCATCCCACGCTCGAGCGCGCGACGCGCGTCCTCGTTGAACGCAATTGTCTTCGGCATAGCTCCCGCGATTCCTCACGAGTCGGAGTGATGGTCCGGTCGACGCCCGCGACGGACGGCCTGGGCCTGCGGCGGTCCCTTCCCGCCGGGGCACCGGGCCTCGTCGTGCCGGTCCGATGTCTGGTGCTGTGTTTGTGCGGTGGTGCGTACCTGCGGTGCTGCGGTGGTGCTCTGAGATGGCACTCTCGTGCTGAGAGTGCCAACTACGTGTTTAGCACTCGCCACCGGAGAGTGCAAGCGAGTCCCCCTGGTCACAGGTGCGAGGATCGGCCCGTGAAGATCTATCTGTCCACGGACATGGAGGGCACCGCCGGAGTGGTGGACTGGTCCCAGTGCCGGCTCGGCGAGCCGGAGTACGACAGGTACCGCCGACTGCTCCAGGACGAGGTCAACGCCGCGATCGAGGGAGCCCTGTCGGCCGGCGCCGACGAGATCGTGGTCAACGACTCGCACGGCCAGATGCGCAACCTCGATCCCGAGCGGCTGGCCGGCGGCGCGACCTACATCTCCGGCCGGCACAAGCCGCTCTACATGATGCAGGGTCTGGACGAGACCTTCGACGCGTGCTTCTTCGTGTCGTACCACGGCTCGATGGGCGGTGAGCCCTCGACCTTGTCGCACACCTACAACCCGAGCGCGATCGCAGAGGTGCGCCTCGGCGGCGTGGTCGCCGGCGAGTCGGGGATCAACACCCTGGTGGCCGCCGCCCATCGCGTGCCGGTCGCATTGGTGACCGGGGACGCCACCACCGCGCGGGAGGCGGCGGCGTTCTGCCCCGGCATCGAGACCGTGGTGGTGAAGGAGTCGGTGTCGAGGTTCGCAGCCACGTCCCTGCACCCGGAGCGGGCCTGCGCGCTGATCCGTGCCAGGGCCGCCGCCGCCGTCCGGCGCCTTCACGAGCTGGCTCCGCCGCCGGTCGCCCTGCCGGCAACGCTGACGGTGCGGTTCCGCAACGCCGACCTGGCTGAGCAGGCGACGTGGCTGCGCGGGGTGAGCCAGGTCGACGCCACGATGTGCGAGATCACCGACGATGATCCGCTGCGGTTGTTCCGCACGTTCATCACCGCCGTGCTGCTCACCCGCGGCATCGCCGAGTGAGCCTCCTTCCCCGCTGAGCCTTACGAGTCACCGTTTGCGCTAGATCGGTCGGGGCGGCGCCGGCAGTGGTCAGGTGGCCTGGCCCCGGCGGGCGAGGGCATCCACGGTGGCGGCACCGAGCAGCACCAGACCGGTGACCATCAGCTGGGTGTCGGCGGTCAGTCCGACGAGTCCCATCCCGTTGTAGACCGTGGCGATCACCAGCCCGCCGAGCAGGGCATGGACCATCTTGCCGCGACCGCCGAACAGGCTCGTGCCACCGATCACGGCGGCCGCGACCGCGAACAGCACCAGTTGGCCGCCGTCGACGTTGGAGGAGATCGAGCCGAGCCGCGAGGCGTAGACGATGCCGGCCGCGCCGGCGGTCAGGCCGGCCAGACTGAAGGCGGCCAGCCGGATCCCGTTGACCCTGATCCCGGCGCGCCGGGCCGCCTCCGCGTTGCCGCCGATCGCGTACATATAGCGGCCGAATCTGGTCCGGTCCAGAAGGAACGTCCAACCCGCCACGATCACGAGGACGATCGGAACCACCCACGGGACGCCCTGCAGCGTGGTCAGACCGAGGCCGCGGTTGGCGTTGCAGATGGCCACCAGGACGACGCCGGCGCCCACGATCACAACGATCTTCGCAACCACGAGGCCGAAGGGTGGTGTAGCCATGCCGGAGGTGCGACGATGCCGGTCGCCAAGGAGCATGGAGGCGGCCAGGACGACGACGGCGACGGCCATCACGATCCAGCCGGTCGTGGTCCCCATGTTTCCGTTGACGATGTCGTTGATGATGCTGTTCTCGATCGACAGGGTCCCACCTCCGGTCTTGCCGCCGAAGTGGTTGCACAGGTAGATGAGCACGCCCTGCCACCCCAGCAGACCGGCCAGCGTGACCACGAAGGACGGCAGCCGGAGCCGGGTGATCAGCAGTCCCTGGGCCGCCCCGATCGCCGAAGTGACCACGAGTCCGAGGATGATCGCGGCCCACCACGGCCAACCGTGGTCGGTCCCGGAGATCCACACCGTGAACACGGCGCCGACCGCCCCGACGTACCCGATGGACAGGTCGATCTCGCCCAGCAGCAGCACGAAGACCTCGGCCATGCCAAGGAGTACGAAGGCCGCGCCCTGGACGAGCAGGTTGGTGATGTTGCCGGCGGTGAGGAAGACCGGGCTCTCGTACCGGAAGATGATGATGATGACGATCAGTCCAGCCACCACTGGCAGGACACCGCTCTCGCCGGCCTTGACTCGCTTGACCCATCCGCGCAGGTATTCCCCGAAGGAGGACACGAGCTCCGGTTGCCCGGTCGCCGCGAGGTCCTGGGAGTCGGTCGACTCCTCGGGCTCGGAGGTCAGCGTGGGTGGGGTCGACGTCATCGGTCAGGCCTCCAGGGTCGTGGTGGTTCCGTCCGCGGTCTTGCTGCCTTGTTGGGTGGAGGTGCCGGTGGTGATCAGCTCGACGACGCTCTGGGTGTCGTACGCGGACAGGGGGCCCTCCTCGGCCAGCCTGCCCAGCCTCAGCACCGCGATCCGGTCCGCGACCTCGAACACGTCTGTCAGGTTGTGCGAGACGAACAGGATCGCGATCCCTTGACCGCTCAATCGCTTGATCAGGTCCAGCACCATGGCCGTCTGGGACACGCCCAGAGCAGCGGTGGGCTCATCGAGGACGACCAGCTTGGCGTCCCACATGACCGCGCGGGCGACTGCCACCGCCTGGCGCTGTCCGCCCGACAGGGAGGCGACGAGCTGACGGATCGACTTGACGGTCGTCACGTGCAGGTCCGCCAACGTCTTGCCGGCGGTCCTCTCCATCGTCGTTTCGTCCAGCACGCCACGGCGTCGGACCTCGCGGCCGAGGAACATGTTCTGCACGATGTCGAGGTTGTCGCACAAGGCGAGATCCTGGTAGACCGTCGCGATGCCGAGGTGCGCGGCGTCACCGGGGCTGCGGATCGACGTCGGCCGGCCGTTCCAGAGGACCTCCCCACCGTCTGGAGGGTGGATCCCGGAGATCGTCTTGATCAAGGTCGACTTGCCGGCACCGTTGTCGCCGACCAGTGCGGTCACCTGTCCGTCGGGGATGTCCAGGTCCACGCCGCTGAGGGCCTGGACGGCCCCGAAGTTCTTGGTGACGCCCCGCAGCCGAAGCAGCGGGGCGTCACTGGTGGACTCGCTCAAGAGATCCCGGCCGCCGTGCAGGCCGCCTTGTACTGTCCGGCGCAAATCTGCTTGGCCGGCACGGAACCGTCGGCGATGACCGTGGATGCCATGTTCTTCGAGGTGACCCACTCGGGGACCAGCAGCGCCGAGGGCACCTGCGTCTTGGTCTTGGTGTCCTCGGTCGTTCCGTTCGCGAGGCCGGACGGGGGTGTCTGCCCGGCGTTCAGGTAGATCGCCAGTGCCGCGGCGGCCTGCGCCTCCAGGTAGATCGGCTTGTACGCCGTGCCGCACTGGTAGCCGGTGAGAATGTTCTGCAGTCCGACGAGGGTCGCGTCCTGCCCGGTCACCGGGAACGTCTTCGGCTTGACGCCGTGCGCCTTCAGGTACGTGATGATCGGCGCGGCGTTCTCGTCGTTGGGCACCAGGACCGCGTTGGTCGAGGAGTGCGCGGTGAAGGCTTGGGTGAACTCCGTGGCGGCGGTCGGCGGGTCCCAGGTGCCGGCAGGCGTCGCCGTCTCGGTCCAGCCCCCGGAGGCGAAGTGCGGCTTCAGCACGGTGTTGTAGCCCTGTGAGAACAGGGTCGCGTTGTTGTCGGTCGGGTCACCCGCCATCACGATCACGTTGGGCTTCGCGACCTTCCAGTCCTTCACGCAGGACACGAGCCCGTTGCCGATGAGCGTGCCGACCTTCACGTTGTTGAAGCTCACGTAGTAGGAGCGGCTGCCGCCCAGGGTGAGCCGGTCGTAGTCGATCACCGCGACACCGTGCGACTTGGCGTAGGTCTCGATGCTGGCGCCGACCCCGGAGTCGAGCGGGTCGACGATGAGGACGGTCGCGCCGGCGGTGATCGCCGACTGGGCATCGGTGAGCTGGGTGCTGTCGCTGCCCTGTGCGTTCTGGACCGAGAAGTCCGAGCTCGACAGTCCGGCGGTCTGGAACGCCTTCGTCAGGTACGGCGCGTCGAACTCGGTGTAGCGGGCCGACGTGGTCGTGTCGGGAAGGATGACCGCGATCTTGCCCTTCCCGCTCGCGGCCAACGTCTTCAGCGACGCCATCGCCGAGAAGTCCTTGGTGAACGACGTGACGGACAACGAGGGTGCCCCGCCACCCGAGCCCGCGCTGGAACTCGTGCTGGAACTGGAGGGCGAGGCGCTGGGTGAGCTTGGGCTTGAGCTGCCGCAGGCTGTCGCGGCCAAGGCGCTGGCAGCCAAGGTGGCCACGAGTGCGAACTTCCTGGTGAGCAAGGCGTACCCCTTCACGGTTGGACGCGGCCGGATCGCACGGTCGGTTCTCGACGGGCCTGATCGCACCTGGCGCCCCCGAGAGGCGGTGCGCAGCACTGCTGTGAGGAGTGTTGTGGCCCGCGCGGTAATTCGTCAAGAGTCGAACCTTAACAATTACGTAAGCGCTCCGAACCGGCCCTAAATCTTCATCTCTTGACGTGGGGCTTGGCTTCGCCCACAGTGTCGCCATGTCACCGGCGCGCAGCCCTGCGGCGGGGGTTGCCGCCCCCGGAAGCCCGGCGTCACTGCGCCAGGCCAACCAGCGCCGGGTCATCGCCGCGGTACGTTCGCTGGCCTCGGCCGGGGTGGACGCGACCCAGGCCGAGATCGCGCGTACCACCCTGCTGGCGCCCGCGACCATCTCCAACATCGTCAAGGAGCTCGCCGATGTCGGGCTGGTCGAGACGCGCGGCGGGGCCGGACGGCGCGGCACGACGGTGCGCATCGCACGACACGCCGGCCTCGTGGTCGGCCTCGACTTCGGCCACTCCCACTTGCGCGTCGCCCTCGGCGACCTCGCCGGCGACCTGCTCGACGAGCGGACGTCGCGGCTGCCCAACGACCACGACCACGACGAGGGCCTGCGGCTGGCGGTGACGATGCTGGAGGGACTTCTCGGCGACACCCCCGAGGGCGACATCGAGAGCGTGAGGGCCATCGGGTTGGGGTTGCCCGCGCCGATCGGCCCCGACGGGATCATTGCTGCCCCGTCGGTCCTGCCCGGGTGGGTCGGGGTGCACGCGCAGGACCGGACCGAGGACGCGTTCGGCCGGCCGGTGTGGGTCGACAACGACGCCAACCTCGGCGCGCTGGCCGAGTCGCGGATCGGGCTCGGCCGAGGACACCGCTGCATGGCGTACCTGAAGGTGTCGTCGGGTGTGGGTGCCGGCATCGTGATCGACGGTGAGCTGTTTCACGGCGGCGCGGGCACCGCTGGCGAGATCGGACACCTGACCGTTGACGAGGCCGGACCGGTGTGCCGCTGCGGGAGCCGCGGCTGTCTGGAGGCCTACACCTCCGCCGGCCACATCCGGCACCTGCTGCGCGACCGCCTGCCCGACGCCACCATCGGCGAGATCGTTGCGGCCGCCCACCGCGGCGACATCGCCGCCAGCCGGGTCCTCGAGGATGCGGGACGTCATCTCGGTGCGGCGGTGGCCGCGTTGGCCAACCTGATGAACCCCACCTGCCTCGTGGTCGGTGGGGAGATGGCCGCGGCCGGCGACATCCTGCTCGACCCGATGCGTCAGGGGGTACGCCGGCACGCCCTGGAGTTCGTGGCCAGCTCGCTGACCATCTCCACGTCGGTCCTCGGCGAGCGCGCGTCCGCTCTGGGCGCGCTGGCGCTGGCCCTCGACCGTGCCGAGCTGCCGCTGCCGTCGAGCGTCAGCGCCGGTTGAGCGGCTCAGCGCGGAAAGACCTGCGGATCAGGTCCGTTAGCGGCTGAGCGTCGCTTCAGCGTCGATCCGACCAAGCTTGGCCGGGTTGCGGATTGCGTAGATCCGGGAGATCCGGCCGGCCTCGCTGACGAAGCTGATCGCGGTGTCGGCGCCGTCGACGGTGCCGACAATCCGGACCCCGACCGCGCCGTTGATCAGCACCGGGAGGATCTCGGCGTTCGGGGCGAGCCTGCTGAAGGGCCGCAGCAGGTTTGCGACCTTCTTGGCGCCGATCACCGGGTTGACCACCGCTTGCACTACGCCGCCCCCGTCCGCCACGAGCACCACGTCGGGTGCCAGCACGTCCAGCAGCCCCTGGAGATCGCCCTGGGTCACGGCCGTGACGAACCGCTCGACCACCTCCTGCTGTTCGGTGCGGCTGACCTCCATCCGCGGTCGCCGCGAGGCGACGTGTTTCCGCGCCCGGTGCGCCAGCTGCCGTACGGCGGCCGCGGACTTGCCGACCGCCTCGGCGATCTCCTCGTACGGGGTGTCGAAGACCTCCCGTAGCACGAACACCGCCCGTTCGGTGGGAGTGAGCGTCTCCAGCACGGTGAGCATCGCGATCGACACGCTCTCGGCCAGTTCCACGTCCTCGGAAATGTCCGGGGAGGTGAGCAACGGCTCGGGTAGCCACTCGCCGACGTATTCCTCGCGGCGACGCGCGTTCGACCGCAGCCGGTCGAGCGCCTTGCGGGTCACCATCCGCACGAGGAAGGCGCGCGGGTCGCGCACCTCGGCACGCGCGACCTCACCGATCGAGTCCCACCGCAGCCACGTCTCCTGCACCACGTCCTCAGCGTCGGCGGCGGAGCCGAGCATCTCGTAGGCGACGGTGAAGAGCAGGCCCCGGTGAGCCACGAACGGGTCCTGCGACACGGTCACGACCCTACGGTCGCGGGCCGCGCGAGTGGCTTGAGGCCGCAGGCCGCGGCGAAACCGTCCGACTCGATACCCAGCGCCACGTTCGGTCGGGTGGTGAAGTTGGCGAACGCGATCACCGCCGACAGCTCCACCAGAGCGGCGTCGCCGAGCCGGTCACCCAGCCGGGCCACCATCTCATCGGTGACAGACGGCGGAGTGAGCGTCATCGCCTCGGCGTACTCGAGCACGTCACGCTCAAGCGGCGAGAAGACGGCCGATTCGCGCCACCGCGGGATCTCGCGCGCCTTGTCCATGTCCAGGTGCAGATTGTTGGCCTCGAAGTAGTTGAAGTCCAGGCACCAGCTGCAGCCCACCTGTGCGGCGACGGCCATGTGCGCGAACGACTTGAGCTGGGCGTCGCACGCATCCCACTTCTTCACCTTGCCGCCGATGCCCGCCATGCTCATCAGCACCTTCTGGTTGTGCCAGTAGACCCCGAGCGAACTCGGCACCTGGCCAAGGGTCTTCTTCGCGAAGCGCTTGATCAGCGCACCCCTCAAGCCGGTTATCTCGGCCGCGGGGATACGGGTGGTTCCAGTCATATCGTCCTCCCATGTTCCTGGGTACGACATGAAGACGCCGGCCGGGGTCCCGGTGTGACATCAGAGCGTGGATTCCCGGCTTCAGCCGCCGGCAACCGCGGGGATCACCGACACCTGCGCTCCGTCGGACACCGAGGTGGACAGGCCGTCCAGGAAGCGCACGTCGTCGTTGCCGACGTAGACGTTGACGAACCGGCGCAGCTGCCCCTGCTCGTCGACGATCCTGCCCTTGATGCCGGGGTGTGCCGCGTCGACGGCATCGAGGACCTCCGCCAGGGTGTCTCCCTCGGCACTGACCTCGGACTCACCACCGGTGTAGCTGCGGAGGATCGTCGGGACCCGGAAGCTGACGGCCATGCTCACACCACCCCTGCACTCGTGAAGCCGGCGTTGGAGAACGCGTGGTAGGTAGGGGCGATCGTAGCCGCCGGACCGACCCGGTCCGCGACGGCGTCGAGCGTCTTCAGGCCGTCCCCGGTGTTGAACACCACGGTCTCGGCGTCGGGGTCGAGCTGTCCCGTCTCCACGAGCTTCTTCAGGACCGCCACCGTGACGCCGCCGGCGGTCTCGGCGAAGATCCCCTCGGTGCGGGCCAGCAATGTGATGCCGTCTCGTACCTGCTCGTCGGTCACGTCCTCGACCGCGCCGCCGGTACGCCGGGTGGTGTCGAGCACGTACGGCCCGTCGGCCGGATTCCCGATGGCCAGCGACTTCGCGATGGTGTCGGGTCGGACCGGGCGTACCATGTCGAGGCCGGCCTTGAAGGCTGCCGACACTGGCGCGCAGCCGGCGGCCTGGGCGCCGAAGATCTTGTACGCCGACTCGTCCACGAGGCCGAGTCGGGTCAGCTCGCCGAACGCCTTGTCCACCTTGGTCAGCTGCGAACCGGACGCGACGGGGATCACCACCTGCTCCGGCAGCCTCCATCCGAGCTGCTCGGCGACCTCGAAGCCGAGCGTCTTGGACCCCTCGGCGTAGTAGGGGCGGACGTTGACGTTGACGAACGCCCAGCCGTCCTCCTCGCCGGCGATCTCGGTGGCGAGCCTGTTCACGTCGTCGTAGCTTCCCTCGACCGCGATCAGCGTTCCGCCGTACACCGCCGTGGTCAGCACCTTCGGTCGCTCGAGGTCGTGTGGGATCAGCACCACGGTCCTGATCCCGGCCCGAGCGCCCGCAGCGGCGACCGCGTTGGCGAGGTTGCCGGTCGACGGGCAGGCGAAGACGGTGAGCCCGAGCTCGCGGGTCGCCGACAGGGCCATCGCGACCACGCGGTCCTTGAAAGAGTGGGTGGGGTTGCCGGAGTCGTCCTTCACCCACAGCTTCTTTATCCCGAGCTCGCGACCGAGTCGGTTCGCGCGGACGAGTCGGGTCCAGCCGGGGTTCATGTTCGGCGACTGCGCGATGTCGGCAGGGACCGGGAGCAACGGCTGGTAGCGCCACACGCTGGCGGGCCCTGCCTCGATCTGGGCACGGGTGACGGCCGGGAAGTCATAGGCCACCTCGAGTGGGCCGAAGCACTCCAGGCAGGCGTAGTGCGGACCGAGATCCTGGTGCGCTCCGCAGGCTCGGCACACGAGGTGGGTGGCGTTGCCGAACGCCCCGGTTCGCAGGACCTGCGGTCGGCGGCGATCCTCGACGACCGCGCCGCCTAGAACAGCTCGCTTTGTTGCTTCGCTCACGAGGCCTCCTTCTCATCTTCCCCGCAGCGGATCTCGCCGTGGGACGGACGTGGCACCGTGGCCGTCGGGCCTCGCGACGCGAGTTCGGCGGGTGGTTGCCGGGGCTTCAGCGGGCCGTGTCCCTCTGCCCCTCTCGATGAGCTCGCACCAGGCTAGGCCAGCCGTCTCAGATGTTGCGAACCGTGTCCAGCATCCGACCGTTAGGCCCCGCGCTGCTCGGGACACGCGAACGGTCAGGATCGGGCTACGGGTCAGGCGCGCAGTCGGTCAGCCAGCTCGGACAGCCAGGCGGCCATCCGCCCTCAGCCGGGCTTCACTCGCCGTGCGTACCGAATCCCGCCCGATTTGTCGGATTCAGTGGTACCGGTGGCGGGTGAAGCGGAGCGCTGCGGGGTTGGGTACGTCAGGCGCCGAGGCGGTCGGCCAGGTACGACAGCCAGGCGACCAGCCCGCGGGGGCCGTCGACGACGACGTCGGCACGTTTGGCCAGGACGGTGCCCTCGGCCGACGTGGCGTACACCAGCAGTCCGGCACCGCCGGCCCCGCGGAGCCGGTCGACCTCGTCGTACGCGGCGATGTCCCCGAGGTCGTCTCCGGCGAAGATCGGCACCGACAACCCTGGCTCCGCCAACAGCCTGTGCAACGACGAACCCTTGTCCACGCCGTCGGCCCGGATCTCGAGCACCAGCTTGCCGGGTTCGAGAGCCAGCTGATGCCGGGCGGCGAACCTCCGCACGGGGCCGAGCAGCCGCTGGTACGCCTCATCCGGCCGCTCCATCCGGCGCACGTGGATGCCCAGCGCACGTCCCTTGTCCTCGACGTAGGCGTCCTCGGCCCCGTGGTCACGAAGGAACGCCGGCAGCGCGCGGCGCGCGGTCTCGAGGCCGGGCGGCGGCGGCGAGACGGTCGTCTCACCGGTGGCCGCGTCCCAGCGCTCGGCGCCGTACTGCCCGAGAACCTGCAGGGCCGGTAGTGCCGACGACTCGGCGAAGCCGCCGAGGCGGAGCACGGTGTCCACCGGACGTCCGGTGATGACCGCGATCGCACCAAGGCGGGGCGACAAGCGCGCCAGCACGGTCAGCGCGTCCGGGTGGATGTAGGCCTGCTCGGGATCGTCCACGATGGGCGCCAGGGTGCCGTCGAAGTCGAGCGCCACCAGCGTGGCCGACGGATCGGCGAGTACCTCGGCCAGCGCCGTCCTGCCGGCCTCCGTGCTGGGCTCGAACGTCACAGCGTCGAGGCTATCCGCCCCCCGCCCCGCCGCTGATACGCCATCAACAACCTCCTCAAGGGAGGTGTTGCGCCAGCCCCTTGAACTCGCCCGCCAGACCTCAGCCACTTTCCGGCAATTGCGAGGGTGGGTGAGGCCGGTCGGGCCACGGTGAGGCCGGGTAGTACGTGCACGGAAAGTACGTGCACGGAAAGTACGCGTGCGGTAGTACGCGGGGTGTACTATCACCGGCGTGGAGCTGACCGACACCGCCGTGCTCGTGTTGTCCTCGCTGGCCGACGGCAGCAAGCACGGGTACGCCCTGGCCCGCGACATCGAGCAGTTCGCCGGTGTCCGGCTCGGCCCGGGCTCCCTCTACGGCGCGCTGTCCCGCTTGGAGGACCGCGGACTGATCGAAGCCCTCCCGGCGAGCGACCGGCGCCGGCCGTACCAACTGACGTCGAGCGGCGCGACGACGCTGCAGACGCACCTGACCGCGAACCGCGACATCGCCCGGATCGGGCTGCGCCGACTCGCCGGCGGCCACGCATGACGGCGACCGACCGCTTGATCGAGCGGATCGTCGGCAGCTACCCACACGGGTGGCGGGACCGCTACGGCGACGAGGTGATCCAGCTGGCCCTCGACCTGCGCCACGACGGTGACCGACGACGCTCCAGTCTCGTGCTCGACCTGGCCCGAGGCAGCCTGAAGGCCTGGCTTTTCGACCGGAGGACCCCGATGGACAACCCGACCCTGCGTGCCACCAGCGCCGTCCTGTGGGCATGGGTGGCGTTCGCCACCACGGCCGCGTGGTTCGGCAAGAACGCCGGTGAGACACCGACCAAGGGCGCGTACAACACGATGGTGTCGGCGCATCCCTTCGTGGGCGTGCTGTGGACGGTGCTGGCCGTCGTCGGAGCCGTCGGCATCGCGGTCACGGTGCTGGTGGCCACCCCCTTCGCCGTGATCGCGGCGCGTCAGGCACGCACCGATCACCGGCGCGGCACCCTGGCCCGGATGGCCGCTCCGCCGGTGATCGGCGTCGGCTGGCTCGTGGTGTTGTACGCCCTCGCGCACAGCTCGCTGCACGGCTCCGGCGGCCGGCTCCTCGAGGTCGGCTGGCTGCTGCTCGGCCCGGTCGGGATCGTGGTGGCGACCGGCCTGGTCGTCCGCGTGCTTCGTGACACCGACCTTCCCGCTGGGACCCTGCGGCTCGGCGTGCTGGCGGCCTGGTCGATGACGGGTGTGATGGGCCTCGGCACCGCGATCACGCTCACTTGGGGCCTGACCGCGGATCTGACTGACCCCGGTTACTTCCGCGGCGGCGGCGTCATCGGCAGCTGGATCGTGATTCTCGCGGTGATGGCGGGCACCACGGTCGTCGCGATGCAGTCGTTGCGCCGCCTCGAGCCTCAGTCGTAGTGGATGAGCCGGGGCCACAGCTGCGGCCACGGGTGCGCCGGTCCGGAGCAGAGCTGCACCGCGTCGCCCTGCTCGTCGTTGGGCAGCCCGATCCCGTTGTCCACATGTGTGACGACCCGGCAGTCGCGGAAGTACGCGGACAGGTAGCGACCCGGGTCGTAGCCCACCACCACCACCGGGCCGCTCCCCGACGGCGGTCCCCACTCGGCGAACGCGTTGTGGCCGCTGTAGGCCTGCGGGAGCCCGTACCCTCGGCCGAACCGGTCGACGGCCCCGGCCTCTCCGTAGTTGCCGGTGAAGATGACCGCGCCCGGACGCTGCGCGGACGGGATCTGCCGCCAGGCGTCCGCGATCGCCGCCGTGAACTGGGGCCAGCCCACCTGTTCGGCCGCGTCCGGGTTGACCGCCTGGACCCCGCTCGGCTGCAGCCAGCTGGCCGGGACCACGGCCAGGCCGATCACCGCGTCCACGACGAGCGACAGTGACAACCCGGCGACGATCCAAGCCCGGCGGGTCAGCCGTCTGCCACGCGCCAGCCACACGTCGACGCTGACTCCTCCGGCAGACACCATGACCAGCAGCAGCCCAGACGTGTAGTACGCCTTCCCGCGGGTCGCGATGACCAGCACGATCATGGCGAGGTACGCGACGCCGAACGGGCGGAACCGGCGGGCGTCCGGGTTGCGCAGCAGACGGACGATGCCGGCCACCCACACCGGAGTCAGCACCGGCGAGACGAGGAGGAACTGGAACGGGATCACCCCCGCCTGGCCACCCTCCGCCCCACTGTTGCCGATCGACCGGGCCAGGTCCAGCTGCGGCCAGCCGTTCAACGACTGCCAGATCAGGTACGGTGCGGCACCCAGAAGCGCCAGCGCGGCACCCAGCAGCGCCCAACGCGACAACAGCAACCGGCGTTCGCCCAGCGCCAGGATGCACGCGCAAACCACCGCGGCGACAATGCCCACGAGCAGCTTGTCGAGCAGCCCGACACCGAGCACCAGGCCGGCCGCTGCGAGCCATTGCGGTCGCCCACGGCGCAGCGCCCGGGCGACGAACAGCGAGAACAGGCCCGCCGCCAGCACGTCGAAGGTCGTGGTGTCCACGAAGTGCCCGGTCACCAACGAGACCCCGCCGACGCCCCAGGTCGCCGCCGCGATCAACCGGGCGCGTGGCGTCCCGCCGAACTCCCCCGCCAGCGCACCCGCCACCACGGCAGCCGCTCCGCTGGCGACCGCCGAGGCGAGTCGGACCACGACAAGAGAGCCGTGGCCGAGATGGGCCATGGTCGCCACCAACAGGGGCGTGAACAGGGGCTGGTCGGGATAGGCCCAGGACGGATGGTCGCCGGCCTGCACGAAGTACAGCTCGTCGCGGTGCCAGCCGTACCTGCTGCTGGTGGCGACCAGCAGCACGAACAGGGCCAACCCGACTGCCCACTCGGGCCGATCTCTCAAACGGTTCGCGGTCACGCGAGTAACACGCACGCGCAGATGATCCCGCTCAATGACCAGTCAGCGCAGCGGACCGGTCAAGATCAGTGTGAGCCGGTCGGTCTTCATCGGTGCGACCTCCGGGCGTACCCGATGGACACCCAGCTGGGTGGCGAGCAGGTGTGCCTGCGCGGCCATCCCGGACGGGTAGTAGACGGTCGTCGTCGGGATGTTGCCGTACCAGTTGTCGCTGCCCGTGACCGTCCAGCCGCCATTGGTCAGCCGGGCGGACGTGCTGGCCGCGAGACCGGTGATGCCCGCGTTGTTGAACACGTCGACCGAGGCGTTCGGCCGGAGGTGGTGAACCGCCTTGTGCACGATCTTGGCCGGAGTCGTCGGCGTGGTGGTCGCGGGAGCGGTCGGCGCCGGTTTGTCCAGCGCCACCGTCACGGTCTTGTCACGCTGGCCCGTCATGAAGAAGCCCACGACGGCGACCAGCACCACCGCCACCCCGGCGAGCACCATCCACGAGGGCGTGCCCACTCGACGGAAGGAGGAGGGGTCCACGGGGCCTAGACCTCGAAGCCGAGGCGCCGGGCGGAGCGGGCGCGCTGGCGGGACGCGCGCAGCCGGCGCAGACGCTTGACGAGCAACGGGTCGAACGCCAGTGCGGCCGGCCGGTCGATCAGCATGTTGAGGACCTGGTAGTAGCGAGTGGCGGACATGTCGAAGGAGTCACGGATCGCCTGCTCCTTGGCACCGGCGAACTTCCACCACTGACGCTCGAACGACAAGATGTCCTGGTCGCGCTGCGACAGCGACTCCGCGGCACGGGCAGCCTGGCCGGAGGTCACGACGTTCGCCGGGTCCATCAGATCGCTCCCGATGTCGTCTTCGCGGGCACCAACGCCCACATCGTAGGCGACGAACCACACCCATGTCATTTGCATCGCCGGACGGTTGCGCGATTGCTGGAAGACTGTCCACGTGGCTGACCCGAGCACCAACCCGATCCGGTGGGGCATCTTGGCGACCGGCAAGATCGCGCACGCGTTCGCCGCCGACCTCGCGCTTCTCCCCGACGCCCACCTGGTGGCCGTCGGCTCGCGCACGATGACCTCGGCCCGCACGTTCGCCGACGAGTACGCCGCGGACCGGGCCTATTCGTCGTACGCCGATCTCGCCGCCGACCCGGACGTCGACATCGTGTACGTCGCGACTCCACACGCTCTGCACCTCGACAACGTGCTGACGTGCTTCGAGGCGGGCAAGGCGGTCCTGTGCGAGAAGGCGCTCGCGTTGACCACCGCCGACGCGCGGCGCCTCGTACAGGAAGCCAGGGCCCGCGGACTCTTCTTCTGCGAGGCCATGTGGATGCGCACCAACCCCACGATCCGGAAGCTGGTCGGCCTGGTGAGGTCCGGTAGGTGCGGGCAGATCCGGCAGGTCCGCGCCGACCTCGGGTTCCTGGCGCCGGCTGACCCGGCGAGCAGGTTGTGGGATCCCGCTCTCGGTGCCAGCGCCCTGCTCGACGTGGGCATCTATCCACTGACCTTCGCGCACCTGGTCCTCGGGCCGCCCAGCGGCGTCCGCGCTGCCGCGGTCCTGTCCGACGGCGGGGTCGACGTCAACGGAGGCGCCACCCTGACGTACGACAGTGGCGCCGTCGCCAGCATCTCGTGGACACAGACGGCTTGGTCCGACAACGCGGCATCGATCGCCGGCGACCGCGGTCGGATCGAGGTCGCGGCCGGGATGCACGAGCCTCCCTCGTTCGACTACGTCGACGGCGAGGGGAGGGAGACGTTCACCGAGCCGGTGATCGGCCGTGGCTACGCTCACGAGGCGGCGGAGGCGATGCGGTGCCTGCGCGCCGGCGAGATCGAATCGCCATTGATCCCACTGGATGAGACGGTGGACATCATGGCGCTGATGGACGAGATCCGGTCCCAGGTCGGCGCCGCTTCTCCACCCGGCCAGGGAGGGTGACCGATGAGTCCGAAGAGGCTGGACCCACACTCGGACGTCGTCGTGGTCGCCAACCGGCTACCGGTCGACCAGGTGACCGACTCCGACGGGAGCGCCGAGTGGCGCCGCTCACCCGGTGGCCTGGTCTCCGCGCTCGAGCCGGTGATGCGCCGCGACGACGGTGCCTGGATCGGGTGGCACGGCGCCCCCGACGAGACGATCGAGCCGTTCACCGAGGGCGGCATGACGCTGGTTCCCGTACCCCTGTCGTCGCACGAGGTCGCCAACTACTACGAGGGCTTCGCCAACGGGACCCTGTGGCCGCTGTACCACGACGTCGTGGCTCCCCCCGAGTTCCACCGCGCCTGGTGGGACGCGTACGTCGTGGTCAACCGGCGTTTCGCCGAACGCGCGGCGAAGGTCGCCAACAAGGGTGCCGTGGTCTGGGTCCAGGACTACCAGATGCAGCTGGTGCCGCAGATGCTGCGCGAGCTTCGCCCTGACCTGCGGATCGGCTTCTTCCTGCACATCCCGTTCCCCCCGACCGAGCTGTTCCAGCAGCTGCCGTGGCGCCGACAGATCCTCGAGGGCCTCCTCGGTGCCGACATCGTCGGCTTCCAGCTGACCGGCGGGGCACAGAACTTCATCCGGCTCGTCCGCCAACGGGTCGGCCACAAGACCCACCGGGACACCGTCTACCTCCCGGACGGGCGCACGGTGACGGCGCGAGCGTTCCCGATCTCCATCGACGCAGCCGGCATGGAGAAGCTGGCGCGCGACCCGCAGACCGAGCACCGCGCCGCGGAGATCCGGACCGACCTCGGAACCAGCCGGAAGATGTTGCTGGGCGTCGACCGGCTCGACTACACGAAGGGCTTGCGCCAACGACTTCGCGCGTTCGGGGAGCTGTTGGCCGATGGGGCCATCGACGCCGA
Source organism: Nocardioidaceae bacterium (assembly GCA_050700835.1). Classification (GTDB taxonomy): domain Bacteria; phylum Actinomycetota; class Actinomycetes; order Propionibacteriales; family Nocardioidaceae; genus JBOHDX01. The sequence goes on along the minus strand of JBOHDX010000156.1, from coordinate 642 downwards.
CGAGGCGGTCTTCGTGCAGGTGGCGACCCCGTCACGCGAGCGGGTCGACCAGTACCGCCGGCTGCGCGACGACATCGACCGCCTGGTCGGCCGGATCAACGGTGACCTCGGCCGCATCGGCCAGCCACCCATCACGTACCTCCACACGTCCTATCCGCGTGAGGAGATGGCCGCGTTGTACCGCGCCACCGACGTCATGGTCGTCACTCCGCTGCGCGACGGCATGAACCTCGTGGCAAAGGAGTACGTCGCGTGCCGCTACACCAACGACGGGGCGTTGGTGCTCAGTGAGTTCGCCGGCGCCGCCGAGGAGCTCAAGACCGCCTATCTCGTCAACCCCTACGACATCAACGGCCTCAAGGCCATGCTGCTCGAGTCGCTGCGTGCAGACCCCAAGGAGCAGTCGAGGCGCATGCGCGCTATGCGCAAGCAGATCGCCGAGCACGACATCGACGCGTGGGCCTCGACGTTCCTCGCCGCCGTTCGCAGCGTGCGGCCCCCGCACCGAAAGCACCCTCGACCGGTGTGACGGTCGCTAGGGTCGCGGCGGCCCGGGATAGGAGGGGCCGTCGGGCGGCTGGCCGTAGCCCAGCTCGTACTTCTGCATGTACGTCAGCTCCGGGCCTGGCATCGGTGGTGGCG
>JBOHDX010000155.1:0-65030 GCA_050700835.1 Nocardioidaceae bacterium | reverse complement strand
CCGCTGGGCCCAGCGGACCCGTCCGCAGTTCATGGTCGCGACCCCGGTCACCACGGGGTGACGCACGTCCCTACCGATCGGTAGCGAGGTGATCTACGGTGCTGCCATCCCCGTGACCGTCCAACCGGTCGCGCTCCGCCTTCCACGCCCCGAGGGGACCCATGACGTCGACCGTCCAACCCGCCGACGACACGGCGGTGGTGACCAACAGAGCCGCCAGCGTCGCGCAGATGTTCTTCGACCGGGTCCGCGAGACCCCGCAACGCGAGGCGTTCCGGTTCCCCGACGGTGACGGATGGACGTCTCGAAGCTGGGCGGAGACCGGGCAGGAGGTCCGCCGGATCGCGGCGGGCCTGATTGCGCTGGGCATCGAGCCGGAGGAGCGGGTCGCGATCGCATCCGGCACGCGTTATGAGTGGATCCTGGCGGACCTCGCGATCATGTGCGCCGGTGCCGCCACCACCACCGTCTATCCGTCCACGATGGCCGATGACGTGGCGTTCATCCTGGCCGACAGCCAGAGCCGGATCGTGTTCGCCGAGGACGACACCCAGGTGGCCAAGCTGCGCGCCCACCGGTCCACACTGCCCGACGTCGAGCGAGTCATCAGCATCGACGGCACCCCGGACGACGGTGACGACGCCTGGGTGATCTCGTTGGCCACCGTTGATGAGCGTGGCCGGGCGTACCTCGAGGAGCACCCGGGCGCCGTCGACGACCGGATCGCCGCGATCGAGGCCGACTCGCTAGCGACCCTGATCTACACGTCCGGCACCACCGGCCGCCCCAAGGGGGTCCGCCTGCGGCACTCCGGCTGGACCTACGAAGGTGCTGCCGTCGCCTCGCAGGGCATCCTCGGGCCCGACGACCTGCAGTACCTCTGGCTCCCGATGGCCCACTCGTTCGGGAAGGTGCTGCTGACCACGCAGCTGCAGATCGGCTTCCCGACCGCCGTCGACGGCAGGGTGGACAAGATCGTGGACAACCTCGCGGTCGTCCGGCCGACCTGGATGGGCGCCGCCCCGCGGATCTTCGAGAAGGCCTACGGCCGGATCGTCACGATGGCGCGCGCCGAGGGTGCGCTGAAGGCCCGGATCTTCGACTGGGCCTGCGCGGTGGGACTCAAGGCGTCGCGGCTGCAGCGTGCCGGCACCAGTCTTCCGCCGCTGCTGACGGTGCAGTACGCGGTGGCGGACAGGCTGGTGTTCGCCAAGGTGCGAGCCCGCTTCGGTGGGCGGATTCGCTTCTTCATCTCGGGCTCGGCCGCGCTGTCCGGCGAGGTGGCGGAGTGGTTCCATGCCGCTGGGATCCTCATCCTCGAGGGCTACGGGCTGACCGAGACGTCCGCCGGCTCGGTGGTCAACCGTCCAGACCACTTCAAGTTCGGGACGGTCGGGCTCCCGTTCACCGGCACGCAGATCAAGATCGCCGACGACGGAGAGATTCTGCTCAAGGGCCTTGGCGTGATGGACGGCTACCACCATCTCGATGCCGAGACGGCCGAGACGCTCGTCGGCGATGGGTGGCTGGCGACCGGTGACATCGGCGAGCTCGACGCGGACGGCTTCCTGACGATCACCGACCGCAAGAAGGACCTGTTCAAGACTTCTGGCGGCAAGTACGTCGCGCCCTCGCACATCGAGGGGTTGTTCAAGGCGATCTGCCCACTGGCCAGCCAGATGCTCGTCCATGGCAACGACCGCAACTTCTGCTCCGGGATCATCACCCTCGATCCGGACGCGGTCGACGACTGGGCCACCTCGCACGGCATGACCGGCGCGTCGTACGCCCAGGTCGTCGGATCGGATCAGATGCGCGCCGAGATCGAGGGCTACGTCGCCACCCTCAACGCGCAGCTGAACCGGTGGGAGACGCTTAAGAAGTTCATCCTCCTCGACCACGACCTGACCGTGGCGTCCGGCGAGCTGACGCCGAGCATGAAGGTGAAGCGCCGGGTCGTCGAGGGCAACCATCGCGACGAGCTCGACGCGTTGTACCGCTGACCGGCTGCGACACTGGCTGGGTGCCGTCCACGCTGCCGCCGGGTGATCCGGCCCCGTCCGACGGGCGGTTGCCGCGGGCCGCCACCGCCGGGCTGGGGGAGCGGCCGTTCGGGCTCTACGTGCACGTACCGTTCTGCGCGACGCGCTGCGGCTACTGCGACTTCAACACCTACACGGCCTCGGAGCTCGGGGAGACGCCCGGCGCGTCCCGGTCGACGTACGCCCAGGCCGTCCGGGCCGAGCTGACGCTGGCGCGCGAGGTGCTCGCCGACGCGGCCCCGAAGGTGTCGACGGTGTTCTTCGGCGGTGGCACGCCGACCCTGCTGCCGGCCACCGACCTGACCGGGATCGTGGCTGCGGTCGACGACGTCTTCGGACTCGCGCCGGACGCCGAGGTGACCACCGAGGCCAACCCCGACAGTGTCGACCCCGCGGCGTTGGTGCAGCTGCGGGCCGGTGGGATCAACCGGATCTCGCTCGGCATGCAGTCGGCGGTCCCGCACGTACTCGCGACCCTCGACCGGACCCATGACGCCGCTCGGCTGCCCGACGTCGTCGCCGCCGCTCGGAGCGCGGGCTTCGGCCAGCTGAGCCTCGATCTCATCTATGGCACACCGGGGGAGTCACTCGACGACTGGTGGTGCACCCTCGACGCGGCGCTCGCGCTGCGGCCCGACCACGTCAGTGCATATGCCCTGACCGTCGAGCCGGGCACGGCGCTCGCCCGCCGGGTGTCGAGGGGCGAGCTCCCGGGGCCGGGCGACGACGACCTCGCGGACAAGTACGCCCTCGCCGACGATGTGCTCGCCGCGGCCGGGTACGCGTGGTACGAGCTGTCGAACTGGTCGCGAGACGCCGCGTCCCGCTGCCTGCACAACGGGTTGTACTGGACCGGCGCCGACTGGTGGGGCATCGGGCCTGGTGCCCATTCGCACGTGGGCGGGGTGCGCTGGTGGAACGTGAAGCATCCCGCGGCCTACGCACAGCGGCTGGCCAACGGGGTGAGCCCCGCCTTCGCCCGCGAGACCCTCGACGACGAGACGCGGCGCGTGGAGCGGGTGCTGTTGGAGACCCGGCTGGTCGAGGGGCTGGCACTGGTCGAGCTCGATCCCGCCGGCCGGGACGCGGTCGCCGAGCTTGCCGCGGACGGGCTGCTCACGGCCGACACCGAACGGCTCCGGCTCACCCTGCGGGGCCGGCTGCTGGCCGACGCGGTCGTGCGCCACCTGATCCCGTGACGGTGGCTCCCCCCCACGCAATTGCGGCCAAATGGCTCGGATTCCGCCCCGGATCGAGCCACTTTCGGACAATTGCGAGCGGCCGCCCTGGGGGGTCACCTCACCCGGCGGTGACGAAGTCGATCAGCTCCTCGACCCGGCCGAGCAACGACGGCTCCAGATCGGTGTACGAGTGGACGCTGGCGAGGATGCGCTGCCACGCGGATGCGACGTCGGCCTGGGAGCGGTGCGGCCAGCCGAGGGTCTGGCAGATCCCGTGCTTCCACGACATCGTCCGCGGAATCGTCGGCCACGCCGTCAGCCCGAGCCGTTCGGGCTTCACCGCTTGCCAGACGTCGACGTAGGGGTGGCCGACGATCAGCACGTGCCTGCCCAGGGGGCCGCGGGCGACGTCGGCGGCGATCCGGCTCTCCTTCGACCCGGTCACCAGGTGGTCGACCAGGACGCCGAGCCGGCGGCCGGGAGCCGGCCCGAACACCCGCACGACGTCCGACAGGTCGTCGATGCCGTCGAGGTACTCGACGGCCACGCCCTCAACCCGCAGGTCGGCGCCCCACACGCGCTCCACGAGCTCGGCGTCGTGGCGCCCCTCGACATAGATCCGGCTCGCCCTGGCGACCTTGGCCGGTGCGCCCGGCACCGCCACCGATCCGGAGGCGGTACGCCCGGGCGGCTGCGGGCCAGGGCGTACCGGAGGGTGCAGGATCACCGGCCGGCCTTCGACCAGGAACCCGGGCCCGAGCGGGAAGGTGCGCCGCCGGCGGTGCCGGTCCTCGAGCTCGACCGTGTCGAGGTCGCGGTCCACGCGGACGATCTCACCGCACCAACCGGTCATGACCTCCTCGACGACGAGGCCCCGATTCGCCGCGGCCGGCTGGGCGCGACCGCGCGCTGGAGCACGCCAGTCCCCGGTCAGGACGTCGGGGCCGTAGCGGTCGCCAGAGCTCACCGCCGCAGGCTACGGCCCGCTTTCGCCGAGCCTCACGTTTTGGGGCGACACGCCGGGGCGTGTCGTCACCGAAACGTAAGGCTCACCGGAGGTCGGTCAGCCGCGCAGGTGGGTGAAGCCGCGTCGTACGGCGGCGACGAGCCGCTCGGGTGGGAACGGCCAGGTCCCGAGGGCCAGGGCGTCGTCCACCGTCCGGGCCGAGCCGGCCAGCTCACGGATCTGCTCCGCCACGTCGATGACGTCTTGGCGCTGTGCCTGCACGAACTCGCGGTCCACGGCGTCTCCATGCCCCGGCACCACGGTCGAGCCGGGGGTCATCAGCCCGATCGCCAGGTCGAGGGTGGCACCCCACTCGAGCGGCCAGCAGTCCTCGCCGTACGACGGGGGACCAGACTGCTCGACCAGGTCCCCTGCGTACACCACGTCGGCGTCGGGCACCCGCACCAGGATGTCTCCGCGGGTGTGACCGCGACCCGGGTACGCCAGCTCGATCGTCCGGTCGCCCAGGTCGAGGAAGCACACCGACGAGAACGTCGTGTCGGGGACGACCAACGGGGTGGCGAGCACCTCGGCACTGAACGGGTCGTCGGTCGACCCCTCGGCGTCGTCACGGATCCGAGCCCAATCCTCTGCGAGGTCCTCCGGCACCGACTCGTGCGCGACGATGCGCACGCCGGGGAACGCCGCGTTGCCGTACGTGTGGTCGAAGTGCTGGTGCGTGTTGACCACCCCCGACACCGGCAGGTGACTCAGCTCACGGACGTGACCGGCCGTCTCGCTGCCTTGGGAGAGACTCGCCCGGGTGTCGATCACGGCGAGACCGGCGGTGCCCACGACGACACCGACGTTGACGTCGAAGGACGAGTAGCGGCGCATGAAGCAACGGTCGGCAACCTCGACCCAGTCGCGCGAGCCGTCCGCGATCGTCATGCGGCGTAGACTGGCACTCATCCCGGACGAGTGCCAGTGTGGCCGATGTGGGTGGCCGATGTGGGTGGCCAATGTGGGTGGCCAATGTGGGTGGCCGATGTGGGCAGCGGTGCCGCCCGGACCTCCTGACCCGGGTCCGCGACAGGGAAGGAGCACCGTGATCGACGACCGCAAGCTCGAGGTGCTGCGTGCCATCGTCGAGGACTATGTCTCCACCCAGGAGCCGGTGGGCTCGAAGGCTCTGGTGGAGCGGCACTCGCTGGGTGTGTCGTCGGCCACCGTGCGCAACGACATGGCCGCGCTCGAGGACGAGGGCTTCATCGCCCAGCCGCACACGAGTGCCGGCCGGATCCCGACCGACAAGGGCTACCGGCTGTTCGTCGACCGGCTCACCAGTGTGCGGCAGCTGTCGCCGGCCGAGCGGCGAGCGATCTCGACATTCCTCGACGGGGCCGTCGACGTCGACGACGTCGTGCAGCGCAGCGTTCGCATCCTCGCTCAGCTCACGCGCCAAGTCGCCATCGTGCAGTACCCCACGCTCACCCGATCCACGGTGCGGCACGTCGAGCTGGTCGCGTTGACCCCCGAGCGGCTGCTGCTGGTGCTGATCACGAGCACGGGGCGGGTGGAGCAGCGCGTGGTCGAGACACCGGCGCCACTGGGTGAGGCCCTGCTCGGCGACCTGCGCGCCCGCATCGGCACCGCCTGCATCGGCCAGAGGCTTTCAGAGGCAGCCGGCCGGCTGACCGACGTCGCCAGCGCCTTCCCGATCGCTGACCGCGCGGCCGTCGCCACCATCGTGACGAGTCTGGTGGAAGCCTTCTCCGACGAGCGTTCCGGTGAGCGGGTCGCAGTCGGGGGCGCCGCCAACCTTGCCCGGTTCGGTGACGACTTCGATCGGTCGATCCGTCCTGTCCTCGAGGCGCTCGAGGAGCACGTCGTGCTGCTGACCCTGCTCGGCGAGGCGACCATCCCGTCCACACTGACGGTCCGGATCGGCCACGAGGTGCCCTACGAAGACCTCTCCAGCACCTCGGTCGTCGCGTCGGCGTACGGTCCGTCAGACGACCCGTGGGCCACGCTCGGTGTCGTCGGTCCCACCCGGATGGACTATCCGGGGGCGATGGCCGCGGTCCGGGCCGTCGCACGCTACGTGGGCCGGACGCTGGGCGAGGGCTGACTCAGTCCGATTCCCACTCCGATTCCGATTCTGATGACGACGGATCCACCAACCCGATGACCCCCACACGAGATTGGCGAGCATGAGTCAGGACTACTACGAGATCCTCGGCGTCGCCCGCGACGCGTCCCCAGAGGAGATCCGGAAGGCCTACCGGCGACTCGCCCGCCAGCTGCACCCCGACGTCAACCCCGACCCGGAGACGCAGGAGCGGTTCAAGCTGGTCACCGCGGCCTACGAGGTGCTCTCCGACCCGGCGAAGCGCGAGATGTTCGACCGCGGCGGGGACCCGCTGAGCCAGAGCGGTGCCAGCGGCTATGGTGCCGGGTTCTCGTTCACCGACATCATGGACGCGTTCTTCGGTCAACAGGGCGGCGCCCGCGGCCCGCGACCGCGTACCCGGCGGGGTCAGGACGCGTTGCTCCGGGTCGAGGCCGATCTCGCGGAGGCGGCGTTCGGCACCACCCGCGAGCTCAAGGTCGACACGGCCGTCGTGTGCAGCACCTGCCACGGCTCCGGCGCCGCGGAGAACTCCCGGCCGGTGACGTGCGAGACCTGCGGGGGCCACGGAGAGGTCCAGCACGTGCAGCGGTCGTTCCTCGGGGACATCCGCACCGCGCGGCCGTGCCCCACCTGTCGCGGTTTCGGGACGGTGATCCCGAACCCATGCCCCGAGTGCTCGGGCGACGGACGGGTCCGGGCCCGGCGCAGCCTGCAGGTCAAGGTGCCCGCCGGCGTTGACTCCGGCACCCGGATCCAGCTGTCCGGTCAGGGAGAGGTAGGCCCCGGCGGTGGTCCGGCCGGCGACCTCTACGTCGAGATCGACGTGGCGCCACACGCGCTGTTCACCAGGCACGGTGATGACTTGCTGTGCGACGTCACCATCCCGATGACCGCCGCCGCCTTGGGCTCGCACCTCGACCTGCCGACGCTCGAGGCGGACACAGGGGCCGCCGACGTCGACGTCACACTGCCGTTGGAGATCAAGGCGGGGACGCAGTCCGGCGAGCAGAGCGTCGTCCGCGGCCGCGGCGTTCCTCACCTGCGGGGCACCGGCCGCGGCGACCTCGTCGTGCGAGTCGTCGTCGCGACGCCCACCAAGCTCGACGAGCAGCAGGAGGAGCTGCTGCGGGCGCTGGCGACGTCCCGCGGTGAGGAACGCCCCGCTGGACAGTTCAGCTCGGGCCAGAAGGGCGTGTTCGGTCGTCTGCGCGACGCCTTCGGTCCCCGGTGAGCCCGCTCAGCACGGTTCGGCACCCACCGACCGACCGACGCGTCCGACAGGTCGGCGCCAACTCAGGCTTGCGGCGCGCTACCGGACGGTGATGCGCTTGGTATCGGCGTACTGCCGCACCCCGTTGGCCGGGCTCACCTCGTAGGCCTCGACGGTGTAGGTCCCGGGGACGAGCCGCACCCTGAACGCGAAGGACCCGAACGTCCCCATCGATCCGCCGTTGGTGTGACCGGTCCTGACCATGCGAGACCCCTTGAGCACCCGCCACACGACATTGCCCTCGAACGTGTCGCTCTGGCCGGTCACGTGCACCGGACTCGTCGCAGTGGCACCCTGCGCCGGCGACTGGATGTACACCGGAGCGGCCAGTGAGTTCAGCGCGCCCCCGACGATCGGCTTGGCGGCCGGGTAGCCGAACACGGTGGCCCGGGGTGAGCCGTCGACGGTGACCTGCACGGGATCGCTGTTGCCCAGCGCCGCCTGGACGGTCTGGACCAGCTGCTGCAGCGCCATCCGCGGGCTGGTCACAGAGCAGCCCTGTGAGCCTTGTGGACTGGACGCCGCGCAGTCGTTGCTGACCATGGTCTTGGGCACGTAGCCGCTCAGGTCGACGGTGCTGAGGCCGGCGGAGCCGGTCACCGACGTGACCGTGATGGCTTGGGGGGTCCCGGAGCGCAGAGACCACACGTCGGCGTAGTCGGGGTCCACCGCAGGATGGGTCACCAGCGCCGTCACGGCATCCACGCCGGCGTTCGTCGACCGCGTGGTCGACACCCCGGTGGGCACCAGCCAGTTCGTGGCCGCAGGTCCCCGGCTGCCGCCGTTGTTGGCGTCGACACGGGTGTCGAAGATGGTGACCGAGCGCGTGCCCGACGTCGCCGGCGCCGGGCCACCACCGGACCCCTGGCGGTCCAGCGCGACGACGCCGGCGGTCACCAGGCTCGCCGCAGCGACGCTGCCGACCAGCACCGGGACCCACCGGCGGGTGCGCGACGACGGTCCCGCCAGCACCGCATTGCGGCGTTGCTCACGGCCACCGGAGGTACGCGCGAGGATCGACTGCAGCGCCGGCTGAGGCGTCACCGCGTCGGCCCGCTCGTGCATCGCGACGCGCAGCTCGTCGACCAGCTCCTGGTCGGTGCGGTGATCGCCGTTGGTCTCGTCGTACTCGGTCATGATCGCTCCCAAGATGTGCGAAGTGCGGAGATCCCCCGCGAGGAATGCGTCTTCACCGCGCCCCGGCTGATGCCGAGGGTGGCGGCGATGTCGGCCTCGGAGAGGTCGAGGTAGTAGCGCAGGACCAGCACCTCGCGCTGGCGCGTGGACAGCTGCGCGAGTGCCGCCAGCAGCGCGGCGCGGTCCGCGTGCGCCAGCGCGGTGGTCTCGGCGCTGTCCACGTCGCGCAGCGGGTCCGGGCGGTGGCGTTCGGCGACGGCGACCCGCCGCAGGGCCGAGCGGGAGCGGTTGACCACGGCGGCCCGCAGGTAGGCCAGCGCCTTGTCGGGGTCACGCAGGCGTCCCCACCGGCCGTGCATCGCGACGAAGCAGTCCTGGACGACCTCCTCCGCCCGTCCCTGGTCCCTCAGCAGCAGCGTGCCGAGGCGTACCAGCGAGGCGTAGTGGGCGGCGTACAGGTGCGACACGGCGTCGTCGGCGCTCCACCGGGTCGACGACATGGGCTGCTCACCTCCCGCGGGACGGCCGCGCCGCCGGGTCGTCGCGGACGAGTAGATTGCGCTCACGCCGGGATGACGCGGCACCCCCGGGTCCGGTTGACACGATGGTGGCGGAGATTCGGTGCCGATCACGGAGCGACACGGCAGCGGGCCCTCGACGGGAGGTACGCATTGGGTGACGACGACTGCGTGTTCTGCAAGATCGTCAGCGGTGACATCCCGGCCGACACGGTGCTGGACACCGACGAGTGCGTGGGATTCCGCGACCTCAACCCGCAGGCGCCGGTGCACGTGCTGGTGATCCCGAAGCGACACGTGCCGGACGTCGGCTCGCTGGTCGCGGCCGCCCCTGACGAGGCCGCGGCACTCCTGCGAGACGCCCGTGCCGTCGCCCAGTCGGAGGGCCTGGACAGCTATCGCCTGGTGGCCAACACCGGTGCCGACGCGCACCAGACGGTGTTCCACGCGCACCTGCATGTCCTCGGCGGCCGATCCTTCGGCTGGCCCCCTGGCTGACGCCAGGCTGATGCCCGGCTGACCGCCAGCAGGGGCCACTGGGTACATACTGACCGCCGCACAACGGAAGGGGTGGGTTGATGGGTGTGCCGAGTCGGACCGTCGTGACGCTGAGCGGGGAGACGACCCGCCACCTCGACCGGGAGCTCGCCGAGCAGCAGCGCGAGAACCGGGTGCCGGGACTGATCGCGGCGATCGTGCACGAGGGGGAGGTGCTGTGGTGGCGCGGCATCGGCGCGGCTGACCCGGCCGAGCCCGACCGCGCCCCGGACCTCGACACTCAGTTCGCGATCGGCTCGATCACCAAGACGTTCACGGCGGTGCTGCTGCAACGGCTGGTCCACGAGGGGCGGCTGGGCCTCGACGATCGGGTCGACGCCCACCTGCCGGTGCGCACTCACGGCGACCTGACCCTGCGCCGGATGCTCGCCCACGCATCCGGTCTGCAGCGCGAGCCGGCCGGCGACGTGTGGGACGGCCTGACGATGCCGGACGACCAGGGCCTGCTCGACGGACTCGACGAGGCCGAGACGGTGCTGTCGCCCCGGTCCCGGTGGCACTACTCCAACCTGGCGTACTCCCTGCTCGGCGCCGTGGTGGCCAAGGTCGAGGACAAGCCGTGGGAGACGGTGCTGGGCGAACGGATCCTCGCTCCCCTCGGCATGACCCGGACCGGCTCGCGGCCGACCGCCCCACGGTGCGTCGGGTCCTACGTCGACCCGTTCAGCGACCACGCGATCGCGGAGGACGGTTTCGACCTCAAGGCACTCGCGCCGGCAGGTGCGCTGTGGAGCACCGTCGGTGACCTGACCCGGTGGGCCCGGTTCATCGCCGAGGGCGACGACGCGGTGCTGCCCGCCGACGTGCTCGAACAGATGACGCGGCCACAGATCATCGCCGACATCTGGCGCTGGACGCTGGCGTGGGGCAGCGGCTGGATGCTGGTACGCGCGGGCGAGCGGGTGCTGACCGGCCACACGGGTGGCATGCCCGGGTTCGTCACCGCTCTCCTCGTCGACCGCGAGTCCGGCACAGCCGCCATCGCGTTGTCCAACTCGATCGGCACCCTCGACCCGGGCGGCCTGGCGGCCGGGCTGCTGACCAGGGCGCTGGAGCTCGACCCGCCCGCCGAGGCGCCGTGGCGGGCCGGCGAGGCCCCGCCCGACGAGCTGGCCGCGCTCACCGGCCGCTGGTGGAGCGAGGGAGTCCCTTACGCGTTCTCGGTGCACGACGGAGCGCTGGAGGCAAGAGCCGAGCAGGCCCCGAAGCACCTGCCGCCGTCGGTGTTCGAGCGCGTCGGCGACGATCTGTACCGGACCGCTTCGGGGCGTGAGGAAGGTGAGACCCTGCGGGTCTCGCGCCACGCGTCGGGAGCCGTCGACCGGCTCTACTGGGCGACGTACCCGCTCACCCGCCAGCCGTTGGCGTTCGGTCAGCTCTGACCGCCCGCTCCTTGCCACACCTGTCAGTTGATGGTCATAGCCTGCCCGCGCAGGGTTGGGGCGCACTGACACGTCGTCGGATGGAGCGGTACGACCGGACAAACAGGTCTGCATCGAGCGGCCCGACCCGTAGCATGGGGGTGCCCGGTGGCCGACCGCAGCGGGCCGGGCCGACGCACCAGCGCGGACTGAACGCATGACCGAGGAGGACAGCTCCGTCAGGAGCGCCGATGTCACAGTCACCGATGTCACCGCAGGATGTCCAACGGGCCGCAGCCGGCGACGGTCAACCGCCGACGCCCGCGGCGCCCACTCAGCACACGATCACGATCCCGGCGAGCATCCCGATGGTGTCGCTGCTGGGGCCCCGCGACACCAACCTCGCGATCATGGAACGCGACTTCGACGCCGACATCCACGTTCGGGGCAACAACGTCACCATCACCGGGGACCCGGCCGAGGCCGCGTTGGTCGACCGACTGCTCGAGGAGCTGGTCACGATGATCCGGACCGGTCAAGGTGTCAGCACCGACACCGTGGAACGCTCGATCGGCATCCTGCGGACGGAGACGCAGGAGCGTCCGGCCGAGGTGCTGAGCCTCAACATCCTGTCCAACCGTGGTCGCACGATCCGTCCCAAGACGCTGAACCAGAAGCGCTACGTGGACGCCATCGACAAGCACACGATCGTGTTCGGTATCGGCCCGGCCGGCACCGGCAAGACCTACCTCGCGATGGCCAAGGCCGTGCAGGCGCTCCAGGCCAAGGACGTGAACCGGATCATCCTGACCCGGCCGGCCGTCGAGGCCGGCGAACGGCTCGGCTTCCTACCCGGCACGCTAAGCGAGAAGATCGACCCCTACCTTCGCCCCTTGTACGACGCCCTGCACGACATGCTGGACCCCGAGACGATCCCCAAGCTGCTCGCGGCCGGGACGATCGAGGTCGCCCCGCTGGCGTACATGCGGGGCCGCACGCTCAACGACGCGTTCATCATCTTGGACGAGGCGCAGAACACCTCGCAGGAGCAGATGAAGATGTTCCTGACCCGGCTCGGCTTCGGCTCGCGCATGGTCGTGACCGGCGACGTGACCCAGGTGGATCTCCCGGCCGGCATGCACAGCGGATTGCGCGTGGTGGAGGGGATCCTGACCGGTGTCGACGACGTGCAGTTCATCCGGTTGACCGCACACGACGTCGTGCGCCACAAGCTCGTCGGCCGCATCGTGGCCGCCTACGACCGGTACGAAGCGGCCGCGCCGAGCGCCGAGGCCGATGTGCCCGGTGCTCGCCGGCACAACCGACCGTGAGGTTCGCGTGAACGTCGACGTCCTCAACGAGTCCGGCATCGAGGACGTCGACGTGACCGGGCTTGCGCGCCTGTCCCGGTTCGTGATGAGCCGGATGCGCCTGCACCCGGGCACCGAGATGTGCCTGCGGCTGGTCGACGAGGCAACGATTGCGAACCTCAACGCCCAGTGGATGGACAATCAAGGCCCCACCGACGTGCTCGCGTTCCCGATGGACGAGCTAGAGCCGGGTCGCGCCGACCGGGACCCCGACGAGGGCTATCTCGGCGACCTCGCTCTGTGCCCGCAGGTGGCCGCCGACCAGGCACCCGAGCACGGCCACAGCGCGCGCGACGAGACCGATCTCCTCACGGTGCACGGCATCTTGCACCTGCTCGGCTATGACCATGCCGAGCCGGAGGAGCATGCAGAGATGTTCGCCCTGCAGGCACGGCTGCTGGCGGAGTGGCAGGCCGTGCGGGCCGGTGAGGACGTCGAGAGTCCGCAGGTGCCCCGACCATGAGCTCTGTCGACGCACTGCTCGTCCTGATCGCCGCGGTGCTGGCGGTCGTGGCCGGACTGCTCGCCAGCGCCGACGCCGCGCTGTCGACGTTCTCCAAGGCGCGTGCCGAAGAACTGGTGCGCGAGGACGTGTCGGGCGCAGCCCGGCTGCTCGTCATCGCCCAGGATCCGCCGAGGTATCTCAACACGGTCCTGCTGGCGCGCATGGTGTCCGAGACTGTGTCGATCGTGCTAGTTGCCCTCGTCGTCGCTGACGCGGTCGGGGCCACGTGGCAGCGGGTGCTGATCGCGGCCGGGATCATGGTCGTGGTTTCCTACGTCCTGATCGGCGTCGCCCCGCGTACGTTGGGCAAACAGCACTCCGAGCGGATGGCGCGGATCTTCGCCGGTCCGGTGATGTGGCTGACGTCGGTGCTCGGACCGCTGCCCCAGCTGCTGATCCTGCTCGGAAACGCGCTGACCCCCGGCAAAGGCTTCCGGAAGGGGCCGTTCAACTCCGAGGCCGAGCTGCGTGAGCTCGTCGACCTGGCCGAAGCGAGCCGCCTGATCGAGTCCGGCGAGAGCAAGATGATCCACTCGGTCTTCGAGCTCGGTGACACGATCACTCGCGAGGTGATGGTGCCGCGCACGGACGTGGTCTTCATCGAGCGGACCAAGACGTTGCGGCAGGCGATGTCGCTAGCATTGCGCAGTGGTTACTCCCGCATCCCGGTGACCGGCGAGAACCTCGACGACATCGTCGGCATGGCCTACCTCAAGGACATCACCAAGCGGGTCTTCGACAAGCACGATGCCGAGACGACCGAGCGGGTCGAGTCGGTGATGCGCACCTGCATGTATGTCCCCGACTCCAAGCCGGTGGACGCCCTGCTGCGGGACATGCAGGCTGAGCGCATGCACGTGGCGATCGTGGTCGACGAGTACGGCGGCACCTCCGGACTGGTGACGATCGAGGACGTGCTGGAGGAGATCGTCGGCGAGATCACCGACGAGTACGACGTCGAGTCCGACGCGGTCGAGCGGCTCGCCAACGGATCTGTGCGGGTGAGCACCCGCTTCCCCGTCGACGACCTGGACGACCTGTTCGACGTCGCGATCGACGACGACGACGTCGACTCGGTGGGCGGCTTGATGGCCAAGCACCTCGGCAAGGTGCCGATCCCAGGCAGCCACGTCGAGGTGGAGGGGCTCTACTTCGAGGCCGAGTCCCCGTCGGGGCGGCGCAACCGGGTGGGCACTGTCCTCGTCCGACCGGTCGAGGCACCGCAGCCGGACGAAGCCGAGGTCGACGACAACAGTGTCACCGCCTGACCCGGCTGCCGGGCGCGGGATGCTCACTAGGCTGGCGGCCATGGCCGAGCCTGACGACCCGCAGGACGCGAAGTTGATCACGCTGGCCAGAGGCGCCCGGGCGCGGACCGACGCCGCCGAGGGTGCGGCGGTGCGTGACCTCGACGGCCGCAGCTACGCCGCAGCAACCGTCGACCTGCCGTCGCTGAAGGTGTCGGCGGTCGGTGTGGCGGTGGCGACGGCCGTGTCGTCCGGCGCTCGAGGGCTGGAGGCCGCGGCGGTGGTGAGCGGGTCGGATGCCCTCGCCGAGCCCGACCTGGCCATCCTTCGCGACCTCGCCGGCGCCGACGTCGCGGTCTGGCGGGCCGATCTGAGCGGTGCCGTGCAGGACCGCACCACCACCTGATCCGGCGGCACCTGATCGGGCGGCACCTGATCCGGCGGGGTCCTGGAGGTACGCGACAATCGACGTTGTGACCGACCACCCAGCAGACGGCCCAGCAGACGGCCCAGCAGACGGCCCAGCACACGAACGGGCAGGGTTCCGCTCCGGCTTCGCCTGCTTCGTCGGCCGGCCCAACGCCGGCAAGTCGACGCTGACCAATGCCGTCGTCGGCACCAAGATCGCGATCACGTCTTCGCGCCCGCAGACGACGCGCCATGCCGTACGCGGGCTGGTCCACCGCGATGACGCCCAGCTGATCCTGGTGGACACGCCGGGTCTGCACCGCCCTCGTACCCTGCTGGGCGAACGCCTCAACGACCTCGTCCGCAGCACCTGGAGCCAGGTCGACGTGGTCGGAGTGTGCCTGCCGGCCGACCAGCAGGTCGGGCCCGGGGACCGCTATCTGGCGGGCGAGGTTGCCAAGCTCCGACGCAAACCGGTGGTCGCGATCGCGACGAAGACCGACCTGGTGAGCTCCGACCGGCTCGCCCAGCACCTGATGGCGATCGCCGCGCTTGGTGAGCGGGTCGGCGTCTCCTGGTCCGACGTGGTTCCGGTGTCGGCCGCCAGGGGCCATCAGCTCGGTCTGCTCACCGATCTGCTGGTGGCTCAGCTGCCGCCCGGCCCGATCCTGTATCCGGACGGAGAGCTGACCGACGAGCCGGAGGAGACCCTCGTCGCCGAGCTGATCCGCGAGGCGGCGCTCGAGGGGGTGCACGACGAGCTGCCGCACTCCCTGGCGGTGGTCGTCGAGGAGATGGGTCTGCGTGAGGACCGTCCGGAGGATCGTCCGCTGCTCGACGTGCGGGCGCACTTGTTCGTCGAGCGGGACTCACAGAAGGGCATCGTCATCGGCGCGAAGGGCGCCCGGCTCAAGCAGATCGGCACCGACGCCCGGGCGCAGATCGAGACCATCCTCGGTACCCCCGTCTATCTCGACCTGCACGTCAAGGTCGCCAAGGACTGGCAGCGCGACCCCCGCCAGCTGCGCCGGCTCGGGTTCTGACCCTGCTCACCCGGTCGTGGGTTGCAAGAACCGCTGCGCAGGTAGGGGCGCATGCGGTCCTCCCAGGAGGGTCTAGGCTGACCACGACATGACGCGCGTGGCACTGCTCCTTCGCTGCCGCGGCGGGGTTCTCTAGGCCGGACTCCTCGCCGCGGAGTTCGGTCGTCGCTGGCCGCCCACCCTCGCGAGGAAGCCCACCCCATGAGCGTTTACCCCCAGCAACCCAGCGGCATGCCCCACTCGCGCTATCGCGCGTTCCGGCCGATCGACCTTCCCGGCCGTACCTGGCCCACTGCCACGATCACCACGGCGCCCCGGTGGCTGTCCACCGACCTGCGGGACGGCAACCAGGCGTTGATCGACCCGATGACTCCCGCGCGCAAGCGCCGCATGTTCGACCTGCTCGTCGGCATGGGCTACAAGGAGATCGAGGTCGGCTTCCCGTCGGCGTCGGACAACGACTTCGCGTTCGTACGCTCGCTGATCGAGGGCGACGTGATACCCGACGACGTGACGGTCTCGGTGCTCACCCAGGCGCGCGAGGACCTGATCGAGCGGACCGCCCAGTCCCTGGTCGGCGCCGCCCGGGCGAACATCCATCTCTACAACGCCACCGCGCCGTTGTTCCGCCGGGTCGTGTTCGGCGTGGACAAGGACGAGTGCCGTGCGATCGCGGTGCGCGGGACCGAGATCGTAATGAAGTACGCCGACGAGTACCTGTCCGGATGCGAGTTCGGCTACCAGTACTCGCCCGAGATCTTCACCGGGACCGAGCTCGACTTCGCCGTCGACGTGTGCGAGTCGGTGATGGACGTGTGGCAGCCCGGGCCGTCTCGCGAGATCATCCTGAACCTGCCGGCGACCGTCGAGATGTCGACGCCGAACGTCTATGCCGACCAGATCGAGTGGTTCGGCCGGCACCTGCGCGGCCGCGAGCACGTGGCGATCTCCCTGCATCCGCACAACGACCGGGGCACCGCGGTCGCGGCAACCGAGCTGGCGATGTTGGCCGGCGCCGACCGCGTCGAGGGTTGCCTGTTCGGCCACGGCGAGCGAACCGGAAACGTCGACCTCGTCACCCTGGGCCTGAACCTGTTCAGCCAGGGGATCGACCCGATGGTCGACTTCTCCGACATCGACGAGATCCGGCGGACGGTGGAGTACTGCACCCAGCTGCCCGTCCATCCGCGCCATCCGTACGCCGGGGACCTCGTCTACACGGCGTTCTCCGGTTCCCACCAGGATGCGATCAAGAAGGGCCTGGAGTCGCTGGAGCGCGACGCGGCCTCTGCCGGAATGTCCGTGTCGCAGTTCCGGTGGGAGGCGCCGTACCTACCGATCGATCCGCACGACGTCGGCCGCACGTACGAGGCTGTGATCCGGGTGAACAGCCAGTCCGGGAAGGGCGGGGTGGCGTACTTGCTGAAGGCCGAGCACAAGCTGGACCTGCCCCGTCGGCTGCAGATCGAGTTCAGCCGCGTGGTCCAGCAGCGCACCGACACCGACGGCGGCGAGATGCCGGCGGCGGCGATCTGGGACGCGTTCCGGGCCGAGTACCTCGACCGTGAGGCGCCCTTGCGGCTGAACTCCGTACACACGTCGTCGGCCGCGGGCGAGCGGGACGCCCTCACCGTCAACGTCTACATCGACGGAGTGGCCCACACACTCGGCGGTGAGGGCAACGGCCCGATCGCCGCATTCGTGGACGCCCTGCGAGCGCGCGAGTACGAGGTACGCGTCCTCGACTACGCCGAGCACGCGTTGTCATCCGGCGGCGACGCGATCGCCGCGGCCTACGTCGAGTGTGAGGTGGGCGAGGAGATCGTCTGGGGTGTCGGCCTCGACCCCAACATCGTCACCGCGTCCCTCAAGGCGGTCGTCTCGGCGCTGAACCGCACCGCGGCGCGGTAGCCGCCGCAACACCGCACTGCGGCGCGGTAGCCGCCGATACGACGGTGCCCCGGTCGAGGACCGGGGCACCGTCGTTGGTCGTCGTTTGGTCAGTCCTGAACGGCGAGGCTGAACTCCACGCTGCCGGACGTGTCCACGTGGGCGTCGAGCACCTTGTCCTCAAGGGTGGCTGCTGCGCCTTCCTCAAGGAACAGCCGGGCGCCCTGGTCCTCGACCACCTGGTCTCCAGGCTGCGGGGTCGGGGCGACGCTGAGCTCCAACGCGTCCCCACTTGAGGGGTCCTGCACTATACGCAGGCCTGCCCCCTCGTCCGGGGTGTTCTGCTCGGTGATCGACTTGACCACGCTGCTGGCGTTCTCGGTCAGGGTGAGCACCTGATCCTCCGATTCGTTCGCGGGTTGGTCACCTCCACCGTGCCTCGGACCGGCGGTGAGGACAAATCGGGTTCGGCGCCCGGGCGTGTCGGTCAGCTGTCGCCCAGCACCAACTCGGCCACCCGGCTCAGCTGGGGCGGGAGATCTTGCTCACCAACGGTCACCTCGCGGCCGAAGACGCCGAACGTGTAGACGTAGCGATCCGGTTCCGGTGCCCCGGCCGGCAGCGCGTCGAGGTCGACGTGGCTGAGCAGCGACAGCACCTCGGCGCCGTGCTCGCTGCTGGTCGGGTCGAGCGACCCGTTGCGGACCATGCCGGCGAAGCCGCCGGTACGCCGGACGGTCACGGTGGTGTCCGGAAGCGGGCTCGCCGGATCGTCCGGCGTCATGGCAGCGTCACTCCCACCTGCGTCCACGCATCGCGAACCGCGCCGGACTGGGTCGAGCCGTCCCCGTGCAACGCGACCGCCGCGTCGACGGTCGCGGTGCCGAACGCCGCGAAGTCGCTCGACTTCGAGACATTGCTGCCGGTCAGCGCGGCGTACCAGATCGGTCCGGCGCCTTCCCAGGTGTTGCCCCCGATGGCCACCGACGCGAGGTAGAACGCGTGGTTCGGGATGCCGGAGTTGGTGTGCACGCCGCCGTTATCGTCGGTGGTCTCGACGAAGTCAGCCATGTTCGCCACCTGCGGGTCCTTGCCCAGCGAGGGATCGTCGTAGGCCGTGCCGGGCGCCTTCATGGAGCGCAGGGCGACGCCCTGCACCCCGGGGACGAAGATGCCCTGGCCGATCAGCCAGTCGGCATCCTGCGCGGACTGGCCGAGGGTGCGCTGCTTGACCATCGAGCCGAAGCAGTCGGACACGCTTTCGTTCAAGGCCCCGGACTGGCCCTGGTAGTCGAACGCGGCGGTGAACTGCGTCACGCCGTGGGTGAACTCGTGCGCGAGCACGTCGATCGGCTTGGTGAAGCTGCCGAACACCTTGCCGTCGCCGTCACCGGCGATCAGCTGTGTGCCGTCCCAGAACGCGTTGTCGTAGTTGTTGTCGTAGTGCACGGTCGTGAGCACGTCGCTGCCCCGGCCGTCGAACGACGCCCGAGCGAACACCTCGGCGTACATCGCGATCGTGGCCGAGACCGAGGTGTACGCCTCGTCGACGCTGCTGTCGCCGGAGTCGGGCGCGCCCTCGGCCCTCACCGCGGTGCCGGGCAACGTCGTCGTGTGGTTCGCGGTGTAGATGGTGAACGGCGTCGCCGCAGAGGCACCGCTGGGTGGTGGCGCCGCGGCTTGCTCCCCCCGGGTGGCGAGCGAGGTTCGGCGGGATCGGATCTCGTCGTCGTGGACCAGCGTGGCGGACCCCCACAGGCAGACATCGGCGTCCGGATGGCTCTCGGCGAGACGCTGCAGGAGGTACGGCGGGATGAACTCGCATCGGGTCATGTACGTCATGTACAAGGCCTACTCCCCTTGCCCGACAGGCGCCACCGTGAGCCACCGACGGACCGAGTTCTCGCCATCCAGGTTGCGATGGCTAGTGAACGGCTTGAGGATGGCGCTCCGCGATGCACGCGGTGCCAACCCGGACGAAGCCGACACGCTGATAGATCCGGGCGGCCGCGTCCGACCCGGCCGACAGGAACACGGTGGTGGTGCCGTGGTCGAGCGCGTCCGCGGCCAGCACACGGGTGATGGCAGAGCCGAGTCCACGGTTGCGAGCTCGGGGCAGGACCGCGATCCCGGTGATCTCGGTCACGCCGTCACGCGGGCTGTGCGAACCCCCGCCCAGCGCAATGCCCTCGACGTCGAACGCCCCCACCTGCACGATCAGACCGGTGGCGATCCGCTCGGTGAGCAACGTCGTGTCGGCGGGCTCCGCGACGATGTCGGTGCCAACGAAGCCGGCGCCGATGCTCGCGCGTACCAAGCCAAGACGCGGATCGTCCGACCCCATCACGACGACGCCCGGAGCCAACCGGCGAGCGTCGGTGACGGAGCCGAGCACCAGCAGCGGAGCTTCGAGCACCGACATCCCGGCCGCGCGCACCGGCGCCAGGAGTCCCGGGGTCACCTCGTGCACCCACTCCATCGACTGGGGCACGCCGAGAGCGCGCTGACGCTCTAACACGGCGCATACGTCCGCAACGCCGATCCGCGTGGCGGGGTCGAGGCCGAGCCGGGGCCGCGCGTAGTAGGGGAACCCGGCGTGCGACACGAACAGCGTGAACGATCCGATCTCCTCGGTCTCGCAGCTCGCGCGGGGCGCCGCGTCGTAGTAGCGCTCGAGGCGCTGCAGCAGGTCGCCAGGCTCGGCGGTGGAGGGCATCACCGGATGCTCGCAGACTGGCAGCCGTTGCCGCCGCCGGGCTCTCCTGAGCCGCGCCGTGACTCGGCGGGCCTGCCGTCGTTGAGGGTTACCGACCGGTAATCGGCGAGAGGGTGGCTCATGCGCGCGGCGACGACGTTCGGGGTGGTGCTCGCGGCCAGCGTGAGCCTGGTGTTGACGGCGGCGGCGCCGTCGGTCGCAACGCCGCCACGGCGACCAGATCCCTACGGCAAGGTCTGGAACATCCTGCCGCCGGGACAACGCGGCACGATCACCACGACCGACCTGGCCAAGGTCGTCGCCGGCGACCCCACCGGGCGGGTCGCGGTCGACGGCAAGAACGCACCCAAGAACTTCGCCGACCAGCTGGAGATGTACGACCGGCTCAACCGGATCGCACCGCGAAGCCTGACCCGTGCGGACTTGTCGAGGTACTACAAGGACGCCGGCTTCGTACCGCAGCGCGTGGTCAGCACCTCGCGACCGATCCCGGGCCTGACCATCCGGCGCGACGAGTTCGGGGTTCCGTTCATCCACGGCCGGACGTACCAGGCGACGATGTATGGCGCCGGGTACGCCGGCACCAAGGACCGGATGTTCCTGATGGACGTGCTCCGGCACGCCGGCGCCGCAGACCTCGCGCAGTTCGCCGGCGGCAGTGCCGCCAACCTCGCCATGGACCGCGCGCAGCTGCGGACCGCGTACTACACGCGCCGCGAGGCGGCGGCGCAGGTGGTCAGGCTGGCCCGCGCGCACGGTCGCGCGGGCGAGCACCTGCTGCGCGGTGCCGACGCGTTCCTGCGCGGCATCAACGCCGCCCAGCAGGCGATGTGCCCGACGATCGCTGCCAGCACCTGCCCCGCCGAGTACGCCGCGCTGCAGAAGACGCCGACGCCGTGGACCCGGGCCGACCTCGTCTACGTCGCCTCGTTGGTGGGTGGCATCTTCGGCAAGGGCGGCGGCCGTGAGTACGCCGACGCGAAGTTCTGGGAGCGCCTGCGGCGGCACTTCCCGCGGGGACGGGCCCTGCAGATCTACAACGAGCTGCGGGAGAAGAACGACCCGAACGCGCCGACGACCGCTACCGTTCGCACGCCGTACGCCGGCGGCGGGCTGCACCCGGGTCGGCCGGGCGTCGCGCTGCCGGATCTGTTCGGCCGGACCGCGCCGGGCACCGGGCACGAGATCTCCGGCGGCCCGCTGCCCCGTGCTGCCACGTCTGTGCCGGGGACGACGCCGGACGTCGTGACCGGGCCGTTCGGGCCGATCGACCTGTCGTTGACGTCCCACGGCATGAGCAACGCACTGTTGGTGTCGGCCAAGCACAGCAAGACAGGTCACCCGATCGCGGTGTTCGGGCCGCAGACCGGCTACTACACGCCGCAGCTGCTGACCGAGGAGGTGCTGGTCGGACCGGGCGTGCGCGCGCGGGGGGTGTCGTTCGCCGGCACCCAGCTCGTCGTCGAGCTCGGTCGGGGCACCGACTACGCCTGGTCGGCGACGAGTGCGTCCGGCGACAACGTCGACACCGTCGCCGAGCGGCTTTGCAACCGCGACGGCTCACGACCGACGGTGCACTCCACGTCGTACCGGGTCGGACGCCGCTGTGTCCCGATGCGTCACGACGTGCACACCGAACAGGTGGTGCCGAACGCCTCCGCACAGACAGCACCGAAGACGTACAAGTTCGATGTCTGGCGGACCCGGCACGGGATCGTGCAGCTGCGCACGACCGTGCACCGGCAGCCGGTCGCGATCGTCCTGCAGCGCAGCACCTACGGCCACGAGGTCGACTCGATCCTCGGGTTCAGCCAGCTCAACGACCCCCGCTACGTGCGCGGCGCAGCGTCGTTCCAGCGGGCGGTGAGCCACATCGGCTACACGTTCAACTGGTTCTACGCCGACAGCCGGGACATCTCCTACTACTCGTCCGGCAAGCTGCCGATCCGGGCGCAGGGCACCGACACGGACCTGCCGCGCTGGGGCGACCGGCGCTACGACTGGAAGGGCTGGCTGTCGTTCGCCCGGCACGTGCACCAGACCGATCCGCCGCGCGGCTACCTGGTGAGCTGGAACAACAAGCCCGCGCCGGGCTTCTCCGCCGCCGACGACGTCTGGGGCTATGGCTCGGTCTATCGCAGCCTCGCGCTGTCCGACCGGGTACGCGCGGCGATCGCGAACGGTGCCAGGATCGACGCCGCCGGGCTCGTCGGCGCCATGGCGAGCGCGATGACGGTCGACTCCCGGGCGCGCTACACGCTGCCCTGGCTGCTCAAGGTGATCGGCAACGACCCTCGCACCCGGGCGGCGCGCTCGGTGCTCCGGTCCTGGCTGGCGTCGGGGGCGCACCGGGTCGACCGCCGGCGCACCGGCCACTACGGCCACCAGCAGGCGATCGCGCTGTTCGACGCCTGGTGGCAGGACGGCCGGCACAGCGTGGCGTACGACCTGGTCGGCAGCCGGCTGGGTGCGCGCTTGACCCGGCAGTTGCCGCAGGCGCTCGACGACCATCCGCGGCTCGGCCGGGGCTCGGCATGGAACGACGTCGCGTGGTACGGCTACGTCAACAAGGACCTCAGGCAGCTGCTCGGGCGACCGCTGCGGGCGCCGTACCCGGTGCCGCTGTGCGGCCGGGGCAGCCTGGCCCGCTGCCGTACCCTCCTGCGAGTCTCCCTCCTCGCCGCAGTTCGTCGGGTGGAGTCCGAGCAGGGCGTGTCGAGCGTGGCGGCCCTGGCCTACGACAAGAGCCAGGACGACATCCGCTCCAACACGGCCGGGGTCGTTGGGGTGCGGCCGATCGACTGGCAGAATCGGCCCACCTTCCAGCAGGTGGTGTCGTTCGTGCGGCACCGGCCGCGCTGAGGCGACCTGCCCCCGACTCGTGGTCTGGAGTGTCCGTGGCCGTCCTGGTCTCCGAACGCATCGGCGAGTTCCGGCACGACGGGCACCGGCTGGAGTTCACCGAGTACGGCAGCGGTGCGCGGGTGGTCGTGCTGCTGCACGGGCAGCTGATGCCTCGCCGGATGCACGAGCCGCTGGCGCGCGCGCTGGCCGGCGCCGGGTGCCATGTCTACACGCTCGACCTGCTCGGGCACGGACGCTCCGACCGGCCGGCGGACCCGGGGCTGTACTCGATGACGGCCTTCGGTGAGCAGGTCCTCGGGCTGCTGGACCACCTCGGCGTCGAGTCCGCGGTGGTCGGCGGCACCTCGTTGGGCGCCAACACCACCCTCGAGGTCGCCGTCGCGGCGCCACACCGGGTACGCGGCATGATCATCGAGATGCCGGTGCTGGACAACGCGGTCGAGGCCGGCATCATCGCGTTCTCGCCGTTGATGTTCTGGTCCCGGTTCGTGCCGTGGACGGTCACCGCGCTGCGCAAGGTCACCCGCGCCGTGCCGAGGTCGTTGGTGCCGTTCTGGTCCGGGATCGCCCTCGACACCCTCGCGCAGTTTCCGGACGCGATGGCGGCGACCGTGCACGGGATCTTCTTCGGCCGGGTGGCGCCGCAGCACCACCTGCGGGTCGGCATCGAGGCGCCGGCGCTCGTCATCGGCCACCCGCACGACCCGATCCACCCCGCCGCCGACGCGGCCATGCTCGCTGAGGAGCTGCCGAACTGCCGCTTCGTCGAGGCCAAGTCGATCCTCGAGTGGCGACGGCATCCCGGTCGGCTGAACGCCGAAGCCATCGACTTCGTCACGGCCTGCTACGTCGGGCCCGTCTCCACCGAAGAATCGGCGTTGACGCCGTCATAGCCGCGCCAATGTCGATTCTTCGGTCCGGAGCAGGACGAGGGAATCGACATTGACGTCGCTCCAGCAGCTGCGTTGTCGATTCTTGGGTTCCGGAGCAGGGACAATGGGCGGGTGAGCCTCTACCGCGACGAAGGCGTCGTCCTGCGGGTGCAGAAACTGGGCGAGGCCGACCGGATCGTCACGCTGCTCACCCGTTCGCACGGCAAGGTCCGCGCGGTGGCCAAGGGCGTCCGGCGTACCGGGTCGCGATTCGGCTCTCGGCTCGAGCCATTCATGTACGTCGACCTGCAGCTCGCCCAGGGCCGCTCCCTGGACGTGATCGCCCAGGCCGAGACGCTCGGGGCCTATGGCGCGCCGATCAGCGCCGACTACCGGGCGTACACCACCGGCACGGTGATGCTCGAGACCGCTGAGCGGCTGACCGCCGAGGAGCAGCATCCGAACCTGCAGCAGTTCCTCCTGCTTGTCGGCGGCCTGCGCACCCTCGCGGCGGAGGAGCGCGACCCCGGCCTGGTGCTTGGATCGTTCCTGCTGCGTTCGCTCGCGGTGTCCGGCTATGCACCGAGCTTCGACACCTGTGCCCGCTGCGGTGCACCGGGTCCGCACCGGCTGTTCAACCCCTCGGCGGGCGGTGTGCTGTGCACGGACTGCCGGGTTCCGGGCTCGGCCAGCCCGGCCGCGGCGACCGTGCAGCTGATGGGCGCTCTGCTGGCCGGCGACTGGGACGTCGCCGAGGCCTCGGAGCCGCGGGCCCGCCGCGAGGCGGACGGCCTCGTCGAAGCGTACTTGTCGTGGCACCTGGAGCGTGGCCTGCGTTCGCTGACCCTCGTCGACCGAGGATGACCACGGCACAGGTACGCCCGCCGAACCCGCACCCGTCCGGCGCCCAGCCTCCCGGCGTACCCATCGACCAGGTGCCGGGGCACGTGGCAGTGGTGATGGACGGCAACGGCCGCTGGGCAAAGAAGCGCGGCTTACCGCGGACCGCCGGGCACGAGGCCGGCGAGGCCGCGCTGTTCGACGTCGTCGAGGGCGCGATCGAGATCGGCGTCAAGCACCTCTCCGCCTACGCCTTCTCGACCGAGAACTGGCGCCGCTCCCCTGAAGAGGTCCGGTTCCTGATGGGCTTCAACCGGGACGTCATCCGCCGCCGACGCGACGAGATGCATGCCATGGGCGTGCGGGTCCGCTGGGCCGGGCGCCGACCGCGGCTGTGGCGCAGTGTGATCAAGGAGCTCGAGATCGCCGAGGACCTGACTCGACACAACGACGTGCTCACCTTGACGATGTGCGTCAACTACGGCGGTAGGGCGGAGATTGCGGACGCCGCCGCGGCACTGGCGCGAGATGTGGCGGCGGGCAAGGTTTCGGCGAGCCGGATCGACGAGCGGCTGTTCGCGCGCTACCTCGACGAGCCCGAGGTGCCCGACATCGACATGTTCTGGCGCACGTCCGGCGAGCTGCGGTTGTCCAACTTCATGCTGTGGCAGGCGGCGTACGCCGAGATGGTGTTCGCCGAGGTGGCGTGGCCGGACGTGGACCGGCTGCACCTGTGGTCCGCGATCGAGGAGTACGCCCGGCGTACCCGGCGCTACGGGACCGCCTGATCCGGTCCCGGGCGGGTCCGACCCCCTCGCCTCCGGTCCCGGGCGGGGCTGACCCCTCGCCTCCGGTCCCGGGCGGGTCCGACCCCCTCGCAATTGCGGCGAAGTGGCTGAGATCAGAGCCGCGACCCAGCCATTCCGCCGCAATTGCGGGAGTCAGGAGTCGGTGCGGGAGTCAGGACTCGGTGCGGGGCGCACGGGCCGTACGGGGCGCACAGTCGGCGCAGGTACCGAAGATCTCCAGCGTGTGCGATACCTCGGCGAAGCCATGCTCGGAGGCGACCCTTCGGGCCCATCGCTCGACTGCCGGGCCCTCGACCTCGATGGTGCGCCCGCAGGTGCGGCAGACGAGGTGATGGTGATGCCCGGAGCTACACAGGCGGTACGACGCCTCCCCGGAAGGCGACAGCAGCGTGTCCAGGTCTCCACCGGCCGCCAGGCCCTGCAGATTCCGGTAGACGGTGGCCAGGCCGGCCCGGCGACCGCCGGATCGCAGCTGAGCATGGATGTCCTGGGCGGTCAGGAACGTGCCCGCGCCCTCCAGCAGATCCACGATGTCGTCCCGGCAGCGGGTCATGACGCGCTCACCACCAGCCACATCAGCGCGACGCCGGCGAACGTGAACAGCATGGTCAGCCGCGTCGGGTGCCGCGCGTGCGCCTCCGGCAGGATGTCTGCGGTGGCGAGATAGAGCAGGAAGCCGGCGAAGAATCCCAGGTACAGGCTGAGTACCTGGTCGCTCACGCTGAAGAGCAACGTGGAGATGGCCCCCAGCACCGGTGCGATCGCGTCGACGGCCAACATCGCCAAGGCTCGCCGGTCTGAGTTGCCGTGCCGGACCATCACGGTCACGGTGTTGAGTCCGTCGGCGAAGTCGTGGGCCACCACCGCGATCGCCACCGCGACACCGAGCGCGTCGTTGACCTGGAAGGCCAGGCCGATCCCGACGCCGTCCATGAACGAGTGGCCCGCCAGCGCGAGCCCCGACACGATCCCGACGTGCTCATGACCGTGCAGGTGCGTGGGCGCCTGAGCCTCGTGCGAGTGGCTCGGATGCTCGTGCGCGCCGTACTCGCTCTCGTGCGCCTGGTGCGGGGCCGCGGTGCGCTCGACGACGTGCAGGGCGAGGAAGCCGGCGGTGAACGCCACCATCACCACCGGGATGCCGCCGATCTGCTGGTGGGACAACGCGAACACCTCAGGCAGCAGGTCGAACGCGACCAGCCCGAGCATGACGCCGGCAGCAAGGCCGAGCACGAGGTGGAGACGGTCGCGCAGCCGGATACCGGCGAGGCCCCCCAAGGTGGTGGACACGAGTGTGCCGAAGGCGATGGCGATGACCACGCCCGAGACCTTACACGATAATGAGAATCGTTCGCATGTCTGGGATCGGGTCGAGACCCGCGTACGCTGGCCCGGTGCTGGTCCTGCTGCGGTTCCGGGTGGCCGAGGACGAGATGCTGGTGTTCCAGTCGCAGGCACACGCCGCGCTGGACACGCTGGCGCAGCAGCGCGGGTACGCCGAGGGCTTCCTCGGCCACAACGTCGACGATCCTGCACTGTGGACGGTGACCACCCGGTGGACCGACGTCGGGTCGTATCGACGGGCGCTGTCGAGCCACGAAGTCAAGGTGGCCGCGGTACCCCTTCTGTCGCGCGCCGTCGACGAACCCTCCGGCTTCGAGGTGACTCACGGCCAGCAGCCGATATCCGTTGGCCTGGACCCGGGAGCGGCCCGGTAGCCTGACCCCACCCTCGGGCGCGGATCGCCATGGCGAACCGCAGATGCCCGCCGACAACCAGCCGGATGGAGAGCCACGGTGCCTGCCACCTCGATCGAGACCGTCGTCAGCCTCTGCAAACGTCGGGGATTCGTGTTCCCCAGTGGCGAGATCTATGGCGGTACCCGCTCCGCCTGGGACTACGGGCCGCTGGGCGTCGAGCTCAAGGAGAACGTCAAGCGCCAGTGGTGGCGCTCGATGGTCCGCAGCAGGGACGACATCGTGGGCATCGACTCGGCGGTGATCCTGCCGCTGGAGGTGTGGAAGGCGTCCGGGCACGTCGAGGCGTTCGTCGACCCTCTGGTCGAGTGCGAGAGCTGTCACAAGCGCTTTCGCGCGGACCACCTGCAAGAGGCCTACGCCGAGAAGAAGGGCATCGCCGACCCGGACACCGTGGACCTGAAGCTGGTCGCGTGCTCCAACTGCGGCACTAAGGGAGCCTGGTCCGAACCGCGGATGTTCAACGGCCTGCTCAAGACCTACCTTGGCGTGGTCGAGAACGACGAGGGGCTGCACTACCTGCGGCCCGAGACCGCACAAGGCATCTTCGTCAACTTCGCCAACGTCATGACGTCGGCCCGCAAGAAGCCGCCGTTCGGCATCGCGCAACAGGGCAAGAGCTTTCGCAACGAGATCACGCCGGGCAACTTCATCTTCCGCACCCGTGAGTTCGAGCAGATGGAGATGGAGTACTTCGTCGAGCCGGGCACCGACGAGGAGTGGCACGAGTACTGGATCGACAACCGCACGGCGTGGTACGTCGACCTCGGCATCGAGCCGGACAACCTGCGGCACTTCGAGCACCCGGCCGAGAAGCTGAGCCACTACTCGAAGCGAACCGTCGACATCGAGTACCGCTTCCGGTTCACCGGCTCGGAATGGGGCGAGCTCGAGGGGATCGCCAACCGCTTCGACTACGACCTGTCGACGCACGCGAAGCACTCGGGGGTCGACCTGTCGTACTTCGACCAGGCCAAGGGCGAGCGGTGGGTGCCGTACGTCATCGAGCCTGCGGCCGGCCCGAACCGCTCGATGATGGCGTTCCTGGTGGACGCCTACACCGAGGACGAGGCCCCCAACGCCAAGGGCGGCGTCGACAAGCGGGTGGTGCTCGCGCTGGACCCGCGGCTGGCCCCCGTCAAGGCCGCCGTGCTGCCGTTGTCGCGCAACGCCGACCTCTCGCCGAAGGCACGCGATCTCGCGGCCGAGCTGCGCCAGTCGTGGAACGTCGACTTCGACGATGCCGGCGCCATCGGCCGTCGCTACCGTCGCCAGGACGAGGTGGGGACGCCCTACTGCATCACGGTCGACTTCGACACGCTCGACGACCAGGCCGTGACGGTCCGGGAGCGCGACTCGATGACGCAGGAGCGGGTCGCCCTCGACCAGATCACGGCGTACCTGTCAGCGCGTTTGACGGGCTGCTGAGGAGACATCATCCACACTATGCGGATGCGAAGGCCCTCCCATGTCGTCGGCGCGGTCGCGCTCGGCGCGGCCCTCTGCCTGACCAGCGCCTGCTCGGGCTCCGGGTCGAGCCCGTCGAGCGCGACGACGCCGACGGCCACCGGACCGACCGTGCGGGTGCCGTCGGGGGTGACGACCACCGCCCCCGGCACGACGCTGTCGCTCGGCCGGTCGGCGGTCGTCCCGTACGTCGCCAACCCGCGGAAGAAGAGCGTCATCGCGGTCGCTGTCACCAAGGTCGTCAAGGGCTCGATCCGCAGGGACTTCCGCAACTTCGTGCTCAGTGCCCACCAGCGCCGCTCCGTCCCCTACTACGTGTCGGTCCGGGTTCGCAACGACGGGCCGGGCCAGCTGGGCGGTCTGGGCGTTCCGGTCTTCTCCTTCGACACGACCCACACCGCGACGTCGGCGACCGAGCTGCGCGGGTCGTTCAAACCGTGCAAGGGCGGCAACCTGCCGGCGAAGTTCGGGCCCAGGTCCAGGACGAGACTGTGCCTGGTCTATCTCCTGCCGCACGGCGCGCGGCTCACGGGTGTCCAGCTGCGTACCTCCAACACGACGCCCCCGGTCCAGTGGTCCCTCAAGCACTGAGCCGGGGAGCCGCCAGGCCACAGCCAGGACCAGAGTCGCTTCACAGGTCCGGGGCCGGGGTTGACCACGCGGCGATGCGCTCGTATGCCGCCGCCACGGCCAGCACCCGGGCGTCGGAGCAGCGCGGCCCCATCACCTGCATGCCGACTGGCAGCCCGTCGGCGTTGAGCCCCGTCGGCACGGCGCAGGAAGGGGCCCCGGTCAGGTTGGCGGGCAGCGCGAGCATGCACCAGTCGTCGAAGAACGGGTCGATCGGCGTCCCGTCGATGGACGCGGGGGACGACACGTCGACTCCGAAGGCCGCGAACGGCATGGACGGCGTGAGCAGCACGTCGTAGTCGAGGAAGAACTCGCTCCACCTCTGCGTGTACGCCGCACGCCGGTGCTGTGCGTCGAGGTAGTCCTGGGCCGTAGCCAGCCGGCCGGACTCGATGATCTCCCGCGTCCCGTCGGTCAGCCGGTCTCCCCACTCGGCGAGCAGTGGCCCCTCGGACGCGAAGCCTTCCGGAAGGGCGATGTCGTTCCACAGCCGCGTCGGGTACCCCGCGTCCGGGGTCGCCTCAACCACGTGGGCCCCGTCGTCGGCGAGCCGGGCCACCGCGCCGCGGAAGGCCTCGCGTACGTCCGGTTCGACGGGGGCCCAGCCCAGGTCTTCGGACACCGCGATGCGCAGCGGCGCCCAGTCGATCGGCCCCTCGACCGCGGCGAGCAGATCGCCGACGGCGACCGGCCAGGTGCGGTCGTCCTGGGCGGCCGGTCCCGCCATGACCGACAGTGCCAGTGCGGCATCGCGGACGGACCGGGTGAGTGGACCGTCGACTGACAGCGAGGGCCAGCCACGAAAGCCCGGCACCGTGGGCACCAGCCCGAACGTCGGCTTGTGCCCGACGACGCCGCAGAATGCGGCGGGGATACGGATCGAGCCGCCGCCGTCGGAGCCGACGCCGATCGGCGTCGCTCCGTACGCGACCGAGGCACCGGCTCCTCCGCTGGAGCCTCCCGGCGTCCGGTCCAGGTTCCAGGGATTGCGGGTCAGACCCCACACGTCGTTGTCGGTGAAGCCGCGGTAGCAGAACTCCGGGTTGTTCGTCTTGCCGACGACCACGGCTCCGGCGGCCTTGAGCCGTGCGACCGGGACGGCGTCCGCGGTGGGCACGAAGTCGCGCAGCGCGACCGACCCGTTGGTGGCGGGCGCCCCCGCCAGCCAGATGTGGTCCTTGACCGACACCGGGACGCCGAGCAGCGGCGGGAGCGTCCCACCGGCAGCTCGCCGGCGGTCGGCCTCCCGCGCCGCGGCGAGGGCCTCGTCGGCCAGCACGACCGTGAACGCGTTGACCCGTCCGTCGTACCGCTCGATCCGTCGGAGCGACTCGGTCACCAACTCCACGGAGCTGACCTCGCCGTCGCGCACGGCCTTGGCCGCCGCCCACGCGTCGGTCGGCACCGGGGGCGGCATCCTCACCCGGCCGAGGCGCCGAGTTCCGGCTCCGGTCGCTGGTGCGCCGTGGCCTCCTGCTCCAATGACTGTGCCTCCCGCTCAGCCAGCGCCGCCTCGGCCTGGACGTCGAGGCTGCGGCTGAACACCCAGTACAGGATGGCCGCGACCGGCAGCCCGATGAACAGCGAGAAGTCGGCGCCGTTGGCGGCGTCGGCAACCGGGCCGACGAACAGCGTGCCGGCGCTGAAGAACGGAATCATCGCGGCAAAGCCGATCAGGTAGGCGAGGATGCCCCTCCAACCCCAGCGGCCGTAGATGCCGTGCGGGTTGAAGATCTCCGCGATCGCGTAGTGCCCTCGGCGGACGATGAAGTAGTCGACCAGATTGACCGCCGTCCAGGGGATGAACAGATAGAGCACCAACAGCAGGAAGTTGCTGAAGTTGGACAGGAAGGACGTGGGGCTGATCAGTGCGATCACCAGGGAGATGACGGCCGTCAGGCTGATGGTGAGCAGCCGCACCCCGAGCGTTGGCCGGATCCGCTTGAACGAGTCGGAGGCGCTGATCAGTGTCAGTGAGCCGCCGTACAGGTTCAGGGCGGTCACCGAGATGAGCCCGAGCGCGGCAAACACCAAGATGATGTCGCCGAAGCCGGTGAAGACGCGGTCGCCGGACGCCTTGAGGGAGGGGACGACCGCGTACGTGCTGCCGGCCCAGGCGGCGATCCCCGAGCCGATGCACATGATCCAGATGGCGCCGAGGGCTGAGCCGCCGTACGTCCACCAGAACGTCTTCTTGACCGTGACGTCGGGCGGCAGGTAGCGGGAGTAGTCCGAGACGTAGATCGCCCAGCTGATCTGGTAGCCCGCGACGACGGAGTACTGCAGCAGGAACGGCGTGAGGTTGAAGTTGCCGAGGTCGAACGACCCGGCCGGGTAGGGGAGGGTCAGGACGACGATGGTGAGGATGCCGAACAGCAGGATGAAGCCGTAGGTCAGGAACTGCTCCATCTTGTGGATCAAGTCGTAGCCGACCACCGACGCCACGACGGCGAGCACGGTCGCGACGACGATCCACACCTTCGTGCCCCCGGTCACCGTTCCCTGAATCGACTCGGCCGCCAGCTGGGTGTTGAAGATGTTGAAGCCTGCGTACTGGATGTACGCGAACAACCACACGAGGATCGCGCCGACGTAGCCGAACTGCGGACGTGACTGGATCATCTGCGGCAGGCCGAGCTGCGGCCCCTGGGCCGAGTGCGCGGCCATGAAGAACGTTCCGGTCAGCACCCCGAGGACGACGGCGGTGAGCGACCAGATGAGGTTGCCGCCGGTCGTGACGCCGAGCACCCCGACCGCGAGGGTGGCGATCTGCGCGTTGCTCATGAACCACAGCGGTCCGAGGTGCCACAGCTTGCCGTGCCGCTCGCTCAGTGGCACGTAGTCGATCGAGCGGACCTCGATGCCGCTGATCCTCGACTCACGCGGCTGTGCGGTGTCAGTGGTCATCCCCGGTGTCCTCTCGTCGGGGCCGGCGCGGCGATCGGGCTGAACGTACCGCCGGACCTGGCATTCGTCACCCCGTGGCCGTGATCTGCGTACGGTCTCCCCTCCCTCCGCGATCCCCACCTCCCTCCGCGATCCCCACCCCCTCCGCGATCCGCACACCCTCCGCGATCCGCACACCCTCCGCGATCCGACAGTTACGCACGCCGGCTGCACCAGAAGCCGCGGATGGGCGGGCCAGAACCCGCGGATGGGCGGGCCAGAACCCGCGGATGGGCGGGTTTGCGACACTGGGGGCATGCCGGAACTCACCGCGACCCTGCGCCTGGGTGCCCTGGAGGTCGCGACACCGGTGGTGCTCGCGCCGATGGCGGGGGTGACAAACGCGGCGTTCCGCCGGCTGTGCCGCGAGCAGGGTGCCGGGTTGTACGTCTGCGAGATGATCACCTCGCGCGGCATCGTCGAACGGGACCGGACCAGCCTTGCGATGCTGCACTTCGACGACACCGAGCGGATCCGCTCCGTCCAGCTGTACGGAATCGACCCGTCCTATGTGGGCAAGGCGGTCGAGATCCTCGCCGGTGACTATGGCGTCGCTCATGTCGATCTCAACTTCGGCTGCCCCGTCCCCAAGGTGACCCGCAAGGGTGGCGGTGCCGCCCTGCCCTGGAAGACCGGCCTGCTCGGCGACATCGTCAGCAGCGCCGTCGACGCGGCCCAGCCCTACGGCATCCCCGTCACGATCAAGACCCGCAAGGGGATCGACGACGAGCACCTGACGTACCTCGATGCCGGCCGCATCGCGCAGGACGCCGGCTGCGCCGCGATTGCCCTGCACGCACGTACGGCTGCTCAGCACTACTCCGGCCAGGCCGACTGGCGCGCCATCGCGACGCTCGCCGATGCGGTCGACATCCCGGTGCTCGGCAACGGTGACATCTGGGAGGCGTCCGACGCCGTCGCCATGGTGGAGCAGACCGGTGCCGCCGGGGTCGTCGTCGGCCGCGGCTGCCTGGGGCGCCCGTGGCTGTTCGCGGACCTCGTGGCTGCGTTCGCCGGGCGGGCGGAGCGGGTGCTGCCGACGCTGGGCGAGGTGGCCGCGGTGATGCGGCGGCACGCCGAGCTGCTCGCTCAACACCTGGGGGAGCAGCGAGGGTGCACGGAGTTCCGCAAGCACATCGCGTGGTACCTCAAGGGGTTCCGCGCCGGCGGGCACATCAGGTCCCAGCTCGGCCTGGTGTCGAGCCTGGCCGATCTCGAGAACTTGTTGGCCCGGCTCGATCCGACGGAGGCCTACCCCGTCGGTGAGCTCGGGACTCCGCGCGGACGCCAGGGAACGCCCAAGCGTGTGGCCCTGCCGGACGGATGGCTGCACGACCGCGACTCGCGGACCGTCGATCCCGCCGCCGAGGACGGAACGTCCGGCGGCTGACCCGACGTGGCTGGCCGCGCACGGACGTGCCCCGGGCTCCGGTGGCGGCCCACCCGGAAAGGGTGCAGGCTGTCGTCCGTGACCTGGCGCTGTCTGTCTCGTTGAGACAGAGCGGACGCGCGGCGCGTCCGTTGTCGCCCTGTGGTGACCTGTGGTGATCGGAGCGCTTATGTCGTACGTCGTGCGGTCGAGGACCCGACTGCTAGTCCTGGTATCCGCGCTGGCCCTGGCCATCGGGCTGCTGGTCGGCGGCGGTGGCTCGTCGCCCGCGCGGGCAGCGTCACCTGGATCCGGCACCGTGAGCCCGACGCAGCTGTCCACGTCCTGGACCGGTGGGCCGTTCCTGGTGCCCAACCCCACGGCCGAGGCCAACGGCGTCCCCGACTGCTCCGCTCCGCAGTCGTGCGACACGTACAACCTCACGGTGAGTACCCCGGCGTCGTACGCCACGAAGCACCAGCTACGGATCGCGGTTTCGTGGCCCAACCAGTCGGCCGACTTCGACGTCTACGTCGAGAACGCGGCCGGCACCATCGTCGCCACCGCCGCCACGTCCGCGGATCCCGAGACCGTGATCATGCCGCCGGCCGCCGGGACGTACCACGTCGTGGTCGTGCCGTTCCTGCCCCTGGGGCAGAGCTACGGCGCCACGGCGACGTTGCAGAACAAGCCCACCAACCCGCCGCCCTCGACCCAGCCGGCACCGCCGATGCGCGCCTTCGCCGCACCGCTGAGCCTGCCGAACGCCCGCAGCTCCGGGGAGCCCTCGATCGGCGTGAACTGGAAGACCGGCTCGGTGATGTACCAGTCGTACGTCTCCACCTACAAGGTCCGGGTTTCCGGCTCCGGCACGGGCACCCGGCTGGCGTGGTCGGACGCCTCGGCCACCGCCGCCAAGGGTTGCCCGCAGGGCAGCACCACGAGCCTCGACCCGATCCTCTACACCGACAACGTGACGGGCCGGACGTTCGAGTCGCAGCTGTCCGGCGTGGACTCGCTCACCTGCTACACCGACAACGACGGCACCACCTGGTCACCGAGCCAGGGTGGAGGCATCCCGTCCGGGGTCGACCACCAGACGCTCGGCGGTGGCCCCTTCGCCCCTGGTGCGCTCCCGCACCCCACCTATCCCCGCGCCGTCTACTACTGCAGTCAGGACATCGCCACCGCCTTCTGCGCCTCCAGCATCGACGGGGGAGTGACCTTCGGAGCCGGGATCCCGACGTACAACCTCAACCAGTGCGGCGGGCTGCACGGTCACATCATGGTGGGTCCGGACGGCACCGCCTACCTGCCGAACAAGTCGTGCGGCTCGAACCAGGCCGTGGTGGTGAGCACCGACAACGGCACGACCTGGACGATCCGCAAGGACCCAGCGAGCACCTCCGGTGACTCCGACCCCGGTGTCGCGGTCGGGGCGAGGGGGTCGGTCTATCTCGGCTACGTCGGGTCCGATGGCGTGCCGCGGATCGCTGTCAGCCACAACCGCGGCCAGACCTGGCAGCACGACCAGGCCGTAGGCGCCAGGGTCGGCGGTGTGGGCATCCGCAACGCGGTGTTCCCAACCGTCGTGGCCGGCGACGACAACCGCGCAGCGTTCTCGTTCCTGGGCACTACGACCGACGGCAACTATCAGGACGCCGCCCACTTCCACGGTGTCTGGTACCAGTACACCGCCTACACCTATGACGGCGGCGCGCACTGGAGCATCCGCAATGCAACTCCGGGTAACCCGGTGCAGGTGGGTTCGATCTGCACGGCAGGCACCACCTGCGGCAGCGACCGCAACCTGCTCGACTTCATCGGATCCACGATCGACAAGCGCGGGAACGTGATGGTCGCGTTCGCCGACGGTTGCACCGGCACCTGCGTGCGGACGCACAAGAACAACTTCGACGCGCGCGCGACGATCTCGCGCCAGATCGGTGGCAAGCCGCTGTTCGCGAGGTACGACCCGGCGACCGCTGCCCGGCCGGCGATCCGACCTGCGACCCGGCCCGCGACCGCCGCTGGGCTGGCGACCCCGGCGACCTGGTGGCCGACCGTTCGCCTCACGGAGCGTCACATGTCCGGTTGCGTCGCGAAGCGCGCGGCGGGGTCTGCGTGACCCGACGAACGGTCCCCGGGATGGTCCTATGCGCCACCGCCGGTCTGGCGCTGGCGTTTGCGACCAGCTGCGGTTCGAGCGAAGGGTCCGGGAAGGACAGGCAGTTGGCAAGTGACCTGCCGGGTTCCTCCGGCGCGGCGTCGACCGGGACCGTGTGCGCCTCCGCCGCGACGGTCACTCCGATGCCGGCCGCGGTCGCGTCGATTCCGCTGCCGTCGGGAGTCGTGCCCTATGCGGTGGAGGACCGCGGCAGTGCGGGAACGGTGATCACCGCCGTCAGTGCGGCATCGATGAACGTCGTGCTCGGCCAGCTGAACAAGGCGTACCGCAGTGGCGGCTTCTCGATCACCAGCGGCGAGACGGACGATCACGACGCAGAGGCGGACTGGAAGCACGGCGGCCAGGTGGGCAGGTGGGCGATCCGTGACCTTGCGTCGCAGTGTGGCGGGAGCGGCACCAGCGTGCAGGTCCTCGTCAGCCCCTAAGCCGGGGACGCAGGAATCGACATTGGGGCTGTCCGGGCTACGGCGATGTCGATTCGTTCGTGGGGGGCGCTAGCCTGCCAGCGATGTCTGAGGAGCCCCTGACCCCCGGCTACCCGGCCGAGGCCGGCCGCCGGCGGATCGACGAGCCGGCCAAGCGGCCCGGACGGACCGCGTTCGCCCGTGATCGCGCCAGGGTGCTGCACGCGGCCTCGCTGCGTCGGCTCTCGGCCAAGACACAAGTGGTAGGGCCGGGCACGGACGACTTCGGGCGCAACCGGCTGACCCACTCGCTCGAGGTGGCGCAGGTGGCCCGGGAGCTCGGCCAGGCCCTCGGCTGCGACCCCGACGTCGTGGAGACAGCCGCGCTGGCGCACGACCTGGGGCACCCGCCCTTCGGCCACAACGGTGAGCGCGCGCTGCACGAGGCGTCCCTGACCTGCGGTGGGTTCGAGGGCAATGCGCAGACGTTGCGCATCCTCACCCGGCTGGAGGCCAAGTCGTTCGCCCCCGACGGGTCCAGCGTCGGTCTCAACCTCACCCGCGCCGTGCTCGACGCGTGCGTGAAGTACCCCTGGACCCGGCACGAGGCACCACCCCCGCAGGGCCTGCACACCGACGGCCAGGACCGTCAGGTACGCAAGTTCGGCGCCTACGACGACGACCTCCCGGCGTTTCACTGGTTGCGCGAGCGGGCCCCCGCCGGTCAACGCTGCCTCGAGGCGGCGGTGATGGACCTAGCCGACGACGTCGCCTATTCCGTCCACGACGTCGAGGACGCGGTGGTGGCCGGACGGGTGGATCTCGGGGACCTGGCGGACCCTGATGAGCGGGCGGGGGTCTGGTCTGTGGTCCGCGACTGGTATCTCCCGCAGGCGGCCGACGACGACCTCGTCGCAGCGCTCGCGAGCCTTCAGCAGCAACCAGGCTGGCCGACGAGCCGGTTCGACGGGACCCGCCCCGCTCTGGCGGGCTTGAAGCGGCTCACCAGCGGCTTGATCGGGCGCTTCTGCTCCTTCGCCCAGGGCGCAACCCACGACAAGTACGGCCCGGCGCCGTTGACTCGGTACGCCGCAGGACTGGTCGTGCCCGCGCCGACGCTGGTGGAGATCGCGGTGCTCAAGGGAATCGCGGCGCACTACGTGATGCGGGCCGGTGACCGGGTGGACGCGCTTCGGGACCAGCGCGCCCTGATTCACTCGCTGGTGACGAAGCTCGCGGTCACGGCACCGCAGCACCTCGAGCCCGACTTCACCGAAGACTTCCGGTCCGCCGCCGACGACTCGGCGCGGCTGCGCGTCGTCATCGACCAGGTCGCCTCACTCACCGACGGGTCCGCACGCGGGTGGGCCGCGCGGCTGCTGTGAACCGATCCCCGATCCGCGACGTTGGAGGGGGACCGGGCGAGCCGTGCCATAGTGCGGGCAAGGCTGGTCCCCTCCCCACGACCTGTCCGACCCTGCTGAGGAGAAACCATGAGCGATCACCCCTTCGTCGTCGTCGGGGCCGGCCTAGCCGCCTCCCGGGCGATCGAGACCCTGCGCGAGGAGGGGCACCGGGGCCGAGTCGTGCTGGTCGGGGCCGAGTCGCATCTGCCGTACGAACGGCCGCCGCTGTCCAAGGGCGTGTTGGCCGGCAACGACGACCCGCTCAGCACCCGGACCCATGATCAGCAGTGGTACGACGACAACGACGTCGACGTCCGGCTCGGCGTGACCGCGACCGGGCTGGACACCAATGCCCACGAGGTGACCGTGAGTTCCGGCGACACCGTCGCCTACTCCAAGCTGCTGATCACGACCGGGGCCGTCCCGCGGGTTCTGGACGTGCCGGGCAACGACCTGCCGGGCGTGCACTACCTGCGCACCGTCGACGACTCGCGGGCGTTGCGCGAGACGTTGGCCAGGGGCGGCCGGCTCGTTGTGATCGGCGCTGGCTGGATCGGCCTGGAGTCCGCAGCGGCCGGACGCGCCCATGACGGCGAGGTCACGGTCGTGTCACCGTTGGCGCCGCTGGTCACGGTCGTGGGCGACAAGATCAGCCAGGTGTTCGCCAAGCTGCACGAGGACAACGGGGTGCGCCTGGTCATCGGTCCGGGGATCGAGGCGATCGAGGGCAGCGACCGAGTGGCCGGAGTCCGCACCAGTGAGGGTGAGCTGTTGCCGGCGGATGCCGTCGTCGTCGGCGTCGGCGCGGCTCCAGCGA
The DNA here is from genome assembly GCA_050700835.1 of Nocardioidaceae bacterium. Lineage (GTDB taxonomy): Bacteria > Actinomycetota > Actinomycetes > Propionibacteriales > Nocardioidaceae > JBOHDX01. The sequence continues at coordinate 26,334 of JBOHDX010000155.1, read as the reverse complement.
CCGCGTTGGCTCAGTCCGCCGGTCTCGCCGTTGACAACGGCATCCTCGTCGACTCCGCGCTGCGCACGGCCGACCCCGACGTCTATGCGGTCGGTGACGTGGCCAACTGGCAACACCCGCTGTTCGGCCGGCGGATCCGGGTTGAGCACTGGGCCAACGCCTACGACGGCGGCCCCGCAGCGGCGCGCTCGATGCTCGGCCAGGCTGTGTCCTACGACGTGATGCCGTTCTTCTTCTCCGACCAGTACGACGTGGGCCTGGAGTACGCCGGCAACGTGGCCCCAGGCGCCGAGGCGCAGGTGGTGGTGCGCGGTGACCTCGACGGCCGCGAGTTCATGGCCTTCTGGCTGGTGGACGGCCGGCTCGCCGCGGGCATGCACGTCAACATGTGGGACACCATCGATGCCGTCCAGGACCTCATCCGGTCGGGCGTCACCCTCGACCCGGTTCGCCTGGCCGACCCGGGCATCGACCTGGCCGACGTACCCTCCTGACCGCGACGACGGCCGGTCCACAGGGCCACTGGGACGGTCGGCGCCGAACCGTAGACTCAGCCGCGTGACGGGCCGGATTCGCGACGAGGACATCGCCCTGGTTCGCGAGCGGGCCGACATCGAGGAGGTTGTCCGCCAGCACGTCACGCTGCGGTCGGCCGGTAGCGGCTCGCTGAAGGGCCTGTGCCCATTCCACGACGAGAAGTCCCCGTCGTTCCACGTCACCCCGAGCCGGGGCTACTACCACTGCTTCGGCTGCGGCGCCGGCGGTGACGTGATCAGGTTCGTGCAGGAGATCGAGGGCCTGTCGTTCGCGGAGACGGTCGAGCGGCTCGCGGCCCGCTACGACGTGCAGCTGCGCTACACCGAGGGCGGCACCGCTCCGGCCCGCGACCCGCACCAGCGGTCGCGATTGATCGAGGCTCACCGGCACGCCGCGGCGTTCTATTCCGAGCAGCTGCTCGGTCCCGGCGACGCGATGACCGGACGGCGATTCCTCGCCGAGCGGGGGTTCGACAAGGCAGTGGCGGAGAAGTACGGCATCGGGTTCTCCCCGCGCGGCAACGACACGTTGCTCAAGCACTTGCGGGCCAGGGGCCTGCGCGATGAGGAGCTGGTGGCCGCCGGGCTGGTCGCCACCGGAGGCCGCGGCACCTACGACCGGTTCCGTGGCCGGCTGATGTGGCCGATCAAGGACCTGTCGGGAGACGTGATCGGCTTCGGCGCGCGCCGGTTGTTCGACGACGACCGGATCGAGGCGAAGTACCTCAACACCCCCGAGTCCCCGCTGTACAAGAAGAGCAATGTCTTGTACGGCGTCGACCGCGCCCGCCGCGAGATCGCGCGCGCCAGCCGGGCTGTCGTGGTTGAGGGCTACACCGACGTGATGGCCTGCCATGAGTCCGGGGTCGGGACGGCTGTTGCCACCTGCGGCACGGCGTTCGGCGAGGAGCACGCCAGGCTGCTGCGTCGGCTGCTGCTGGACCACGACGAGTTCCGTGGCGAGGTGATCTTCACGTTCGACGGCGATGCGGCGGGGCAGAAGGCCGCCATGCGGGCGTTCCAGGGCGACCAGCAGTTCGTCGCGCAGACCTACGTCGCCGTACAACCCGACGGTCTCGACCCGTGCGAGCTGCGCCTGGCCAAGGGTGACGCTGCCGTCCGCGAGCTGGTGGCGCAGCGGCGACCGCTGTACCTCTTCGTCCTGGACAACATCGTCAAGGCGTACGACCTCGATCGAGCCGACCAACGGGTCAACGCGATGCGGGCGGCGGCCAGGCTGGTCGCGAGCGTGCGCGACCGGTCCAAGGTCGACGCGTTCGCACGCGAGCTGGCCGGGCTGGTGGGCATGGAGGTCGACGAGGTGCGCCGCGAGGTACGCCGGGCGGCCGGTCGCGGCGACAAGCGGCCGTCGAGCTCACCGCGGGACCAGGCGACCCTGATCGAGCGTCCGGACGCACCCGACATCCGGGAACCCCGCTTCGCCGACGAGCTGGAGGCGCTGAAGGCGGTCGTGCAGGCGCCACAGCTCGCGGCACCCGCGGCCGACGTGGACGTCGACGACTTCACTCATCCGGTCCTGGCGAGCATCTGGACGGCGTTGACCGCCGAGCCGCTGCCTACCGAGTCCGACCCCGCGTGGGTCCACGTGGTGGCGTCCCGGCTGCCGGACGACGAGTCTCGACAGACGCTGACCCGGTTGGTGGTGGAGCCGCTGCGTGGCTCGGGCGTGCCCGACGCGCGGTTGGTCGACGCCTTGCTGGCGCGACTGCAGGAGCTCACCACCCTGCGCCGTGTCACTACCCTCAAGTCTCGGCTGCAGCGGACGAACCCGGTGGAGCAGCCGGGCGACTACAACAAGATGTTCGGTGAGCTGGTGGCGCTGGAGCAGCATCGACGCGCCCTGCGCGAGCGCGCGATCGGCTCTGGGGTTCTGTGACACCTGGGACACCTGGCCGTCCACAGATGCCCTGAGGACACTCCCCACGCGAGTGTCGATCTCCCAGACTGGGAAGGAGTTCGGACTCGGCAAGGGGGTCTCGATGTGACAGGCTCGGCGATCGCCGGCGACAGCGCCGAGGGCCTTCACGTCTACCTGACGCAGATGGGTCACGCGCCGCTGCTGAGCGCGGAGGACGAGGTGACGCTCTGCGCAGCCATCGAGGCAGGTGTTCTCGCTGCGCATCGGCTCGAGCACCCCCGTGCCACGGACGGTCCGGTGCTGCGCGAGGAGCTCTCCGTGCTGGTCGGGATCGGACGTCAGGCGTACCACCAGATGATCCGTGGCAACCTGCGACTCGTCGTGTCGATCGCCCGTCGGTACCGCTCGTCCGGCGTTCCGCTGGTCGATCTCGTGCAGGAGGGCAACGTCGGGCTGATCCGGGCCGTCGAGCGCTTCGACTTCCAGCGCGGCTGCAAGTTCTCCACCTATGCCACGTGGTGGATCCGCGAGGCCATCACCCACGGCATCGCCGAGCAGTCACGCACCATCCGGCTGCCCGTGCACGTCCACGACGAGCTGCGGATCACGGTGCGCGCCCGTCGCGAGGAGGCGGACCGCCTCGGCCGGCCTCCGTCGTCAGCGGAGGTTGCGAAGGCCAGCGGAGGCGAACGCGCGCGGGTCGAGCGCTTGTTGCGATGGGAGGCGGCGCCGATCTCGTTGCAGACGCCGTGGGGCGAGTGCGCCGACCTGGGCGACGGGCTGGTCGATCCCGACGTACCGGACCCCTCGACGCTGGCGGTCCGCGCCCAGCTCCGGGAACGCCTGCGCGACGTGTTCAGCCACCTGACCCAGATGGAGCGCGAAGTGCTGGCACGGCGTTTCGGCCTCGTCGGCGAGCCGCGCGGAGCGACCAAGGTCGGCCAAGAGCTGGAGATCGGGCGGGAACGCGTGCGCGCCATCGAGGCCGAGGCGATGCGCAAGATCCGCCGTAGCCCCGCGGCCGGAGCCCTGGCGGCCTTCTTGCGCCCATGAGCCATGATGGGCCGATGCGACCATGGGCGAGACGGAGCAGCGCGCCGCCTGAGGCGGTCGCGAGGCTCGCGTTGGAGCGCGGGGAGCGGGTGCTCGCCTCGGCTCAGGATCGGCACGGTCGGTGGCACCACGGAACGGACCGCGCACTGCACCTGTCCGCCGAGTCGGGTGATCGGCGGATCCCCTGGGAGCGGGTCGACCATGCCACCTGGGACCGCGACAGCGAACGTCTGCTGGTCGTGGAGATCGCCGACTTCGGCGAGCAGCAGCCGCAGGCCGCGCTCGACTTCGAGGATCCCGGTCGCCTGCTTCCGCTGATCCGCGAACGCGTCACGGCCAGCATCGTGCTCACCCGCAACGAGCCCGTCGAAGGCAGCCGGGGGATCAAGGTGATCGGTCGACGTTCCCCGACCCGCCGGGGAGACGTGGTGTGGTCATTCTGGCTCGACAAGGGACTCGACCCCGCGGACCCTCGGGTACGCGACGCGCTCGACCGGGGACTCGCTCAGGCCCAGGCCGAACTGCCGGCGTAGTGGTTTCGCCCCCGGTCCTGGCGCTTGCTAACCTATGGCCCGCGCCGTCGGCGCATGTTGATCCCGCGTAGCTCAATTGGCAGAGCAGCCGGCTGTTAACCGGCAGGTTACTGGTTCGAGTCCAGTCGCGGGAGCTCGCTCGGCGGGATCTGATCTTCGCGTTGGTCTGGGCGGTACGTCCCCTGCGACCTGCTTCGCGCCCGATCAGTCGCCCCAGCCCATCGAGTAGACCTCGAACGGCGCACCGAACGTGGTCCCCAGCCGACCGCCGGCTCCACGGGCCATCCCCTCAAGGAACTCGGCCGCGTCGAAGTTCTCCCACCCCAGCCCGTCGATGTAGGCCTTGTGCGCGCGCAGCGAGTCGACGCCCTTGTCGAACGTCTCGGTGGTGTCCACACCGTGCTGGGAGGCAGGCGAACCGGCGGCCCAGACCTGGCGTACCCCTCCCCACGGTTCAAGGCCCCCACGGACCTGTTCTGGGAACACCCAGCGGTTCCCCGCGTCGCGCACGGCGTCGAGCACAGCCCGTCCGGTGGCGATGTGGTCGGCCTGGTTGAGTCCGGCGCCGCCCCACGACTCGTGGAAGTTGCCGGTGATCACAATCTCGGGCTGGTGCCGGCGTACGGTGGCCGCGATCGCGGCGCGCAGTGGCAGGCCGTACTCGATCACGCCGTCGGGGAACCCGAGGAACTCGACCACGTCCACCCCGACGATCCGCGCCGACTCGATCTCCTCCGCCTCGCGCACCCCCCGACACCGCTCGGGTTCCATCGCGTCGATGCCGGCTTCGCCGCTGGTGACCATCGCGTACACGACCCGCTTGCCCTGCCCGGTCCACCGAGCGATAGCCGCGGCGGCACCGAACTCCAGGTCGTCGGGATGGGCCACGACGGCCAGCGCCGACTGCCAGGACTCGTCAAGCGGGGTGAGGGGCGGAGGCGGCGTGTCGGTCATGCGATCATGCAAGCACCCCTGTGCGGACGCCAACAATGGCCACGCCGCATCAGCCGCTAGGGTCCTTGCGGATCGGGGCGGTAGCTCAGCCGGTCAGAGCAGGGGACTCATAATCCCCGGGTCGTGGGTTCGAGCCCCACCCGCCCCACTTTCGGCTTGTCAGAGTCGTCAGGGTAGCTGTACCGCGTGGTGCTGCTCGGCGAACCGCCGTGCCTCGTCAGCCAGCCCAGACGCCTGGACGGGACGAACAAGGGTCATGTGCCCGCTTCGTCTAAGACTGTGGCCAGCAGGTCGGCAACCAGCGAGCGGACCCTGACGTCGATCTGGTCGACGATCATTCGAACCGAGGTCACGTCCTGGCCGGCGGGGTCGGCGATGTCCCAGTCGTCGTACCGCTTGCCCGGGAAGATCGGGCAGGCCTCACCGCACCCCATGGTCACCACCACGTCTGCGGCGCTGACGGCTGCCGGATCGAGGAGGGTCGGTGCCTCGCCGTCGGTGGACAGCCCTCGCTCGGCCAGGACGGTGCTGACTACCGGGTTCACCTCGCGCCCAGGCTTGGAACCGGCCGAACGCACCTCGATGCGTCCGTTGGCGTAGTGCGCGGTGAGCACCTTCGCCGCCACCGAACGCCCGGCGTTGTGTGTGCAGGCAAACAGCACGACTGGGGGGTGGCTCACCCGGCGACCCCCGACAATAGGGCCGACAGCGCCGTCAATGCGTCCGGACGGGCCTGGTAGTAGACCCAGGTTCCGCGGCGCTCCCGGTCCACGAGTCCGGCGTCGTGCAGCACCTTGAGGTGGTGGGACACCGTCGGCTGCGAGAGGTCGAATGCCGGCGTCAGATCACACACGCACGCCTCGCCATCGGCATGTGAGGCGATCAGTGACATCAGGCGAAGGCGTACCGGATCGGCCAGGGCCTTCAGCAGCGGGACGATCCCCTCCGCCTGCCCGGTCGTCAACGGCTGGCGCGCGAGCGGTGAGCAGCAGGCTGCGGTCTGAACTGCTGACAACGGAAGCAGTTTCGGCATGCGTCTATATTGACAGATGTCTATACGCGTGGCAAGTTAGCAGACATAGACAAGCATCAATGTCCCCACCGGAGGTCATCCCATGTCCCGAGTCCAACTCGCCCTCAACGTCGACGACGTCGACGCTGCTGTCGCCTTCTACCAGAAGCTGTTCGGCGTCGAGCCGGCGAAGCGCCGTCCCGGCTACGCCAACTTCGCCATCGCCCAGCCGCCGCTCAAGCTGGTGCTGCTGGAGAACCCCGGATCCGGTGGCTCGGTGAACCACTTGGGAGTCGAGGTCGCCACGACCGCAGAGGTCGAGGCGCAGCAGGCGCGCCTCACCGCCGAAGGCTTCTTCGCGGAGGAGGAGAGGAGCAGCACCTGCTGCTACGCCACTCAGGACAAGTTCTGGGTCACGGGTCCGGACGGCGAGCGTTGGGAGCACTACACGGTCCTCGCCGACAGCGCCACGTTCCACGGTGACGAGCAGGTGGGCGACGTCTGCTGCGGTGCGTCCCAGGGACGCTGACCCACAAGCCGTGTGGCAGGCTCGCTGGTTCAGTCCTGAACCGCCTTGGCGACGGTCACCGACGTGTTCACCGCGTCGACGTCCTCGGCGGAGAGCCGGCGTCGGCCCACCAGGCCGGGCGCCGAGGCGTCCAGGACCTGCCACATCGCGTTGTGCATCATCCGCACGACGACCCAGTCCCGCGCACGCTCCTCGTCGAGCCCGGCCGCGTCGACCACCGTGTGGAAACGACGACGTAGCGCCGTGCGGACATCTCCCGACGACACGACCTCGTCCCACCGGTTCCACAGCAGCGGAGCCACCTCGTAGTGCGGGTCGCCCGACATCGGTTTGGGGTCGATCACCAACCAGGGCTCACGATCGGCGGCCAGCACGTTCTCGTAGTGCAGGTCGCCGTGGATCATCGTGCCTGCGCTCGCCGGGTCGACGACGAAGTCCCTGGCCAGTGCCGTCGCCTGCTCCACCAGACGTCTCGGCAGGGGAGCGTCCGTGGGCAGCTCCTCCATGTCGGCGTTCCATCGTTGGATGTACGAAGTCAGCGTGCGCAGCTGTGGCAGCGCCGGGATGTGGATCCGTGGGTAGAAGCCGGCGACGATCGCACACGCGGCCAACTCGTCGACCCCGGTCAGGTCCCGGTCGCGATGCAGCCGCTCGAGCAGCATCGCGTGCCGATGTGGATCGGCGCGGTACAGCCGTACCGTCCCGTCGCCGTGCAGCGCCTGTAACGCGAGGTGCTCGTGCTCCTCCTCGTCGTGCGGCCACGCCAGCTTCACGACCGCCGGGACCCCCTCTGCGGTCCGGACCGGCACCACAAGCGCACAGAATCCGTGCGCCGGCTCGCCGTCGTAGGTCAGGGCCCAGTCGTCCACGACGTTGACGACGAGCCGCGGCAACGCCTCCAGCCAACTCGCCCAGGACTCGCTTCTCGCTCCGAACTCCAGCAGGCCCGCCGGGATCTCGAACGGCAGCTGGGAAGGCACCTGCTCAGCATGTCAGCACCGACCGCACCGGGCGGCTCAGCGCGCGGGCATGGTTGCCCGAGTGGGAATGGGCTGACCGCGCCCGTGATCGTGACCTACCTGGACCGGCGCCAGGCCGTGAACGAGTGCAGCTCCCACCCGGTGTGGAAGTGCCAGGCCGCCCTGGTGTGGTCGGGGTCCCAGAAGACGAATCCCTGCACGTCAATGAACTTCCCGCCGGGAGGGAATCTCCATCCGGGCCGGCGCCAGAACTTCTGGTCGGTCTCGATGTGGATGTTCTTGAAGTCCCTGGGCCGGCTCCTGGGGGCGGCCGGAGCAGTCAACACGCAGGTCCAGTCGCCGTCCTTGTTGATCTTGCTGCAACTGCCGACCTTCACGTGATCGAGTTGGACGAAGGTGCTCCGGCCCTTGGCGCGACACGGCGGGTGGAACGCACGACGGTTGGGGATACCCGGCCGGAAGCCACCGCCGACGAACCTCGCCCCGCCCAGCGCGGAGCGCTTGGTCCCCAACACGTGGATCAGGTGCGTGACCACGGCCCGGCACTTGACGTTGGGGTTCCACGAGCGCCGGGTGATCGCCCGAGGTGCCGCGGCACCCTCGGGGTGCCCGGCACGCGGCGCCGTGCTCACGTGGTGCTGACCGGCTCCGGGTGCGACGGTCGACCCGCACGAGGTAAGCAGCACCACGGCGATTGCCGCGCCCCACACGCCCCACGCGCGTACCAGCCGACTTCGGCGCATGGGCCACACCGTAACCCTCAGCCGGTCAACACGCGACCGATGGGGTCCACGGTGACACCGAGCGTGTCGCTGTCCACGCTCAGAACGGTCGACGGCGACATCGGGCGCCACTGCGATGACGATTCGACGATGCCGGACGACGCGGCGACGACGATCCCGGGCTTCTCGGTCCACCAGACGTCGAAGTACGGCGGCGGGGACACGTCTCGGCTCGGCCACACCTGGACCCCGACCGGCTGCCGATCGGGGTCGTGACAGCTGACCACGTGCAGGGCGCCCGGCTCCAACAACATCGCGTTGAGGCTCAGGGCCTGCAACCCCGCCTCGGCCATTCTCGCGACGACCCGTCCGACTGCCTCAGGCAGGTTGACCCCGTCACGGTCCATCTCGTCCCGCAGCGCGTAGAAGTAGCGTTCGCTGTCGGTGCCGCCTCGCGGCGTCCGCGTGGAGTCGGCTCGCATCAAGCCGCCGGTGGCCGCGGCCGGCAGAATCGCGCCGTTGTGCGCCATCGTCCACGCGCCGTCACGGAACGGGTGGTTGTCCTCGATCGTGTAGCCCATCCCCGGCGTCGCCAGCCGCAGGTGCACGACCGCGCTGGTCGCCGCCGTGGTCGTGGCGAAGTCGGCGAAGTCGGGGTCGGTGTCCGCCTCGAGCATGGACCGGCGGATCTCGACGGATGCCCCCGGAGCGGGCGACCACGCCGCGCCCCATCCGTTGGCGTGCACCGTGGACAGCTCGGCGAACCGCTCCACCGCGATCGGCCCCAGCACGTCGGACAGTGTGCGTGGACGGTCGGAGACCCAGCCGACGAGCCGGCACATCAGACGTACTTCCCCATGCCCCCGGCAACGTCGATCACCGCTCCGGTGATGTAGCTGGCCCGGGCCCCGGCCAGGAACGCGACCAGCCCGGACACCTCGGTGACATCACCGAACCGACGCAGCGGCACCTCTGTCTCGGCGAGGCCGGCGAAGAACTCGGCCTTCGACGTGTCCGGCGCCCGGCGGGCGTGGATGTTGTCCCACTGGGGTGTGTCGACAAAGCCGATGTTCACACTGTTGACCAGGATCCCATCCGACCCGAACTCCTGCGCAAGGACCTTGTTGAGGTTGAGGCAGGCGGCGCGTACGACGGTGGTGGCGAAGAAGGCGGGGTCAGGGTACTTGCCGTAGACGGCGTTGACGTTGATCACCCGGGGCGCGTCGCTGCGGCGCAGATAGGGGAGCGCGGCCCGGAAGCAGCGGATCTGGCTGAACAGCTTGACGTCGAGGTCGCCGTGCCAGTCGTCGTCGCTCAGGGACTCGAAGTCGCCGGGGTGCGCGCCGCCCGCGTTGTTGACCAGGACGTCGACCCCACCAAGGGCCTCCGCCGCTCCTTCGACGAAGTCGAGCACGGCCTTCGGGTCGGTCACGTCGGCGACCGCGTGATGCACGGCTCCGCCGATCTGCTTCGCCGCGGCGGCCAGCTCCTGCGCGTTGCGGGAGCAGATCGCGACGGCTGCGCCCTCGGCGGCGAGTTCCTGCGCGACCGCCAGGCCGATCCCCTTCGACCCGCCGGTGACAATGGCGCGCCGGCCGGTCAGACCGAGGTCCACGTCAGCCTCGTGCCTTGCGTACGACCTGGGAGTGCGCGTGCTCGAGCAAGGTCGCGCGCGGCGGGGTGAAGACGTCGATCTCGCGACAGGAGAAGTTGTTCGTACGCGCCCCGTGCTCGACCCACGGCGGCACCACGGCGACGTCGCCGGCCCGCATCGTGCGGGTCTCGCCGGCGATGGTGAAGTCGAACTCTCCTTCGGTGACGACGACGATCTGCTCCTCGGCATGGAGGTGCAGCGGTGCCTCGGTGTTCGGCTCGAACGACACGAAGTTGACCAGTGCCTGCAGGCCCAGCACGGGTTGGAAGGTGAGCCCCGGCAGCATCTCGAGCGCCTGGATCGCAGCGACGTCGACGAAGCGGCCGTCCTCGGTCGGCGTGCCGGCGCCGACGGTGGTGAAGTGGCCGGAACCCGTCATCGCGGGTCCCCTGACGAAGCGACGACGCCGGCAAGGCGGGCAATCCCCTGCTCGATGTCGGCCTCGTCGATGCGGCTGAAGGACAACCGAAGGTGCGAGGTGTCGGGCTGGTCGGAGAAGAACCCCGCGCCGGGAACGAACGCCACGTCCACGGCGCGGGCGTTCGCCGCCAGGACGGTCGTGTCGACGCCGGGCAGGTGCAGCCAGCTGAAGAATCCGCCGTGCGGCACGGTCCAGGTGCCACGGCCTGCGAAGTGTCGCTCCAGAGCTGCCGCCATCGCAGCACCACGGCGGGCGTACAACGCGCGCGCCGCGGCGACGTGGTCGTCGTAGCGGCCTTCGCGAAGGAACGTCTCCAGCATCCGCTGACCGAGAGCACCCGCGCATTGGTCGGAGTTCTGCTTGGCCACCACCAACTGCTCGATCACCGCCGCCGGACCGGCCGCCCATCCGAGCCGGATGCCGGGGAAGAACGTCTTGGAGAACGTGCCGATCTGCACGACGACGTCGGGCCCGAGCGACCACAGACTCGGCAGCTCGTGGCCGGCGAAGCTGAGCTCGCGGTAGGCGACGTCCTCGACCAGCAGCACATGGTGGCGCCGGCACACCTCGACGAGCTGGTGCCGACGGCTCTCGCTCAGTGAGCGTCCGGTCGGATTCTGGTGGTCCGGGATGACGTAGAGCACCTTGGGGTCGAGGCCGCCGGCCAACAGCGCCGCGAGCGCGTCGGCGTCGAGGCCGTCGTCGTCGGTGGGCACGCTTCGCACCTGCGCGGCGAAGCTGGTGAAGCCGATGATCGCCCCGAGGTACGTCGGGGACTCCACCGCCGCGACGTCGCCGGGATCGAGCATGCTCTTGCCGATCAGGGTCAGGGCGTCGATGCCGCCGCTGGTGACCATCAACTCGGTGTCGGCGGGCCGGACCCCCTGGGTCAGCTCCAGCCGGTCCGCGATCGCCTCACGGGTCGAGGCGATTCCCTCGCTGGCGGAGTACTGCAGCGCCACCGCGGCGTCGTCGTGCAGCAGGCGGGAGGTGATGTCGGCCAGCTGCTCGGCCGGGAAGAGCGACGGGTCGGGGAAGCCCCCGGAGAAGTTGATCACGCCGGTGGCGTTGGCCAGCGCCAAGATGGCTCCGATCGACCCGTCCTGACCACGGGTGCGGGCGGCGAGACGCTCCGCCCACATGGTGGCGTTGACATACCCCGTGCCGGGGCGGCCGGTCATCGTGCTCGAACTCATCGCGGTACCCCTTCTCCGCTTTCCGTGTGGCCCTGAAATGCTTGACAGACCTTACATTCGACAACACACTACGACATGGACCTTGTAGGTCTAAGGCGATGATGCCATTCGGGTTGGCTTGTGACAACCGGGAGAGATCGCATGGCAGCGAGACACGAGGCCCGTCCCGCCCGGTCCGGGCGACCGCTGGACAGCATCTCCCGCTACACCGCCACCCCCACCGAGCCAGCCAGCGTGGACCAGCTCGACCTGCGCCTGTTGCACCTGCTCAGCAAGGACGCTCGCACGTCCCGGCGCCGGCTGGCGGCCGAGCTCGGCATGTCCGCCCCCGCGATCGGCGATCGCATCGCCCGGCTCGAGCGCCTGGGGGTGATCACCGGCTACGGGGTCCGGCTCGACTGGAGCGCTCTGGGGTACCCGACGACCGTCTACCTCACGATCACCGCCGTCCAGGGCTATGAGCAGGGCCTCGTCATGAAGGAGCTCGCCACGCTCGCCGAGGTTGAGGAGGTCATGTTGGTGACCGGGGGCATCGACATGCTCGTGCGGCTGCGGGTCCGTGACCACACCCACCTGCGCAGCCTGCTGCTCGACCACATCTGGCAGATCGAGGGCATCCAGCGCACCGAGACCTCGATGAGCATCGCCGAGTTGACGCCGAAGAACACCGAGGCCGAGCTGCTCTCGATGATGCTCGGGATGCTCCGCCCCGCCGACCGACCGACGCAGGAGACTGATCGCCCGTGACCCAGGACCACGACACCTCCGCCGCGGCGACTGCCGGGATCGGCAGGCGCGGCTTCGTCGACGAGTTCGGCCTCTACACCGCCGAGCAGCAGGCGGCGGCCGCGCAGGTGGTGGAGCAGATCCAGCGCCTCGACCTGCAGACCGTGCGCATGGCGATCGTCGACCAGCACGGCATGCCGAGGGCGAAGTTCCTGTCCGCTCGCGCGGCGACCGCCGCGTTCAGCAACGGCGTCGACTTCTCCGGCGCGATCTACAGCCTCGACATGGCCAACTCGGTGTTTCCCCCGGCGTTCGCCGAGGGCGGCGGCTTCGGCATCCCGGAGTTCACCGGCTTCCCCGACGTGGTGATCGTCCCGGACCCGAGCACGTTCCGGGTCCTCCCGTGGGCGGACCGCACCGGCTGGGTGCTGTGCGATGCGTACTTCAGCAGCGGCGAACCGCTTCCCCTCGACCCGCGCCGGCAGCTTCACCGCCAGCTCGAGCGCGCGGCCGAGCGAGGGCTCACCTACGTCACCGGCCTCGAGGTCGAGTTCTACATCGTCAGGCGGGTCGACGCCGGCATCGGTCTCGACGACACCAGCCAGCCGCCAAGGCCACCACGCGTGGCGCCGTTCGAGTTCGGCTACCAGTACCTCTCCGAGGTACGCCTGGACTCCGTCAACTCCACGCTCACCGCGCTCCGCGACGGCTTGGGGGCCCTCGGCCTGATGCCGCGGGCGATGGAGGACGAGTGGGGTCCCGGCCAGATGGAGTTCAGCTTCAGCCCGATGGAGGGCCTCGCCAGCGCGGACGCGATGGTGCTGTTCCGCAGCGCGGTCAAGCAGATCTGCGCCCGGCGCGGTCTGCTGGCCACCTTCATGTGCAGCCCGTTCCTACCCAACTTCTTCCCCTCCGGGTGGCACCTGCACGCATCCCTGGTCGACGCCGATGGCATGAACGCGTTCATGCCCGACGACGACGTGCTGTCGCCGACGGGACTCGGCTACGTCGCGGGACTCCTCGATCACGCGGCTGCGATGGCTGCGCTGGCGGTGCCGACGATCAACGGCTACGGCCGGTTCCGCCCGTACTCCTTCGCGCCCGACCGGATCGCCTGGGCAGTCGAGAACCGCGGTGCGCTCGTGCGGGTCCAGGGCGGCTCCCGTGACCCGGGTACGCACCTGGAGAACCGTCTCGGTGAACCGGCGGCCAACCCGTACCTGTATCTGGCCGCCGACCTCGCGGCCGGTCTGGACGGCCTCGAGCGCGACCTGAAACCGCCGCCGGCCGTCACCGCCGACCCCTACGTGGCGGATGCGCCGATGCTGCCCACGTCGCTCGGCGAGGCGCTGACGGCGCTGGACACCGACAAGCTCTATCGCACGCAGCTCGGTGACGGCTTCGTCGACTACTGGCTGATGATGAAGCGCGCCGAGCTGGCCCGCCACGACGCGGTCTGCGCGGACGCAGCCGACCCGGCCGACGCAGAGGAGGCATCCCAGGACTGGCAGATGCGTGAGTACTTCGAGTTCTACTGACCGATGGACACCGGCGACCGACCAGGCGGGACGACACCAGATGACCCTGCAGCACATCGTGCTCTTCAAGTACCGCGACGAGCTCAGCGAGGCCGACGCGGCGCAGATGCGGGCACAGATAGCGGCATGGCCCGCCTCGATCGACGGTATCCGCAAGCTCAGGTTCGGCCGGGACGTCACCCAGGAGCGGACCCGAGGGCACCAGTACCTCCTCTACACCGAGTTCGACGACCTCGACGCCATGCGCGCCTATCAGCAGCACCCGTTGCACCAGCACTTCTTGGCTTGGGTCCTCGAGCGCGACTGCGTCCCGTTGGCCTTCGACTACCAGCTCGACGAACAGACCGTGATCGTCGAGTAGCACCATCGCCCACATGACAGGAGTGACTCATGACCGCTCACCAACCCCCTGCTGAGCAGCAGCTCGCGAAGGGCACGTTGTCGACCCGCGACGCCGTGGCGATCTCGGTGTCGGTCATCGCGCCCGGCATGGCCATGTTCTTGAACGTCCCCGGGGTCGCCGGCACGGCCGGTGCCTCGACACCGCTGGCGTTCCTGCTGGGTGGCATCGGCTGCCTGGCCCTGGCGTTCGTGGTCATCGGCTTCACCCGCCGGATGGCGTCGGCCGGCTATGCGTACACCTACGCGAGCCGCAGCATGGGTCCGTCGATCGGGTTCATGGCCGGATGGCTGTACGCGTTCGGGTTCCTCTGCTTCGTGCCCATGACGATGGCGGGGGTGGCGTACCTCTTCAGCGACCTGGTGGGACTGGGTACCGGCTGGTGGTTCCCGCTCTTCCTCGTCGGCATGGCGCTGCTCGTTGTGCTGTCGATCATCCGGATCAAGGTGACGACCCGTGCGCAGCTGGTGGTCGCCGTCCTCACGGTTGCCGCGATCGTCCTTGTCGACGTGTTCGTCACCGCCAAGGGCGGCGCCCACGGCAACAGCCTGCAGCCGTTCACGTTCTCGCACACCAACAAGGGCGGCTTCAACGGAGTGTTCTACGGGATCATCTTCGGAGTCACGTCCTACATCGGGTTCGAGACCGCCGCCGACTTCGGTGAGGAGACCGCCAACCCTCGCCGGTCCATCCCCGTCGCGATCATCGCCGCGACCGTCTTCGCCATCGTGCTGTACGCCTGGACCACGTACTCGCTGGCGATCGGCTTCGGTGTCGGCAACGGTGCCGGCTTCGGAGCGGACCCGACGGGGCTCAAGACGATCGGGTCGTCCTTCGTCGGTGACTGGGTCGGGACGCTGGTGGAGATCGGCGCGATGATCTCGGCGTTCTTCGTCTGCGTCGGCTGCGCCACCGCCGGCACCCGCACCTTGTTCGCGATGGGCCGCGAGAAGGTGTTGCCGACCTGGCTCGGTCGCACCCATCCGAAGTTCAAGACCCCGGCCAACGCGACGCTCCTGATCGCCGCGATCAGCGTCGTTCTCGCCGCCGTCGTCGGATTCAGGTACGGCACCGACATCGGCAGCGACCCGCTGGCCGTCTACTACTTCTTCGCGACGCTCGGGACGCTCGCGGTGATCGTGGTCTACATCGGTCTGTGTGTCGGAGGCGCGATCTACTTCAAGCGCACGCATCCCCGCTACAACTGGCTGGTGCACCTCTTGGTGCCGATCGCCGGTGTCGTGGTGTTCGCAGCGGCGCTGTACGGCTCCATCTACCCCACTCCCCCCAAGCCGTTGAACTACACGCCCTACATCACGGTCATCTGGATCGTCATCGGGCTGGTCGCGATCGGCATGCTGCGCGCGACCCGTCCCGAGTCGGTCGCGCTGATCGGGTCGATCCTCGGCGAGGAGGGTGGCGACGAGGCCGCGGAGCTCGACCTGACCGGCCACGTCGGCGAGGTCGGCGTGCCTCCGGCACTGTGACCCTCGAGGGGGTGCGTGTGGTCGACGACCACACGCACCCGTTTCCGCGGCAGTTCGAGCCGCTCGACCTCGCGACGCTCACGTTGGACGTGCACGACGGACCGGAGGCGGATCGGCGGCGGCACGGCGTCGCCGGCGGGCGCCTCGCGCTCGAGCACCTCCGCGTACGCCTGGGCAACCTCCTGGGCTGTGCCCCGGCCGACGTGGAGGCTGCGCGCGACACTGCCGCCGCCGCGGACTGGCCGGCCTACGTGCGCTCGCTCATGGCGGACGCCTGCGTGGACGGGATGCTGCTCGACGGCGGTGCCGAGCTGCTCGGCGAGGGGGACCTGACCGAGCTCGGCCGGATCGCCGGGGTCGACGCCTGGCCGTTGCTGCGGGTGGAGGCGGTCGTGGACCCGATGCTGACCGAGGGGGCGTCCCCCGCGGAGATCGTCGACGCGGTCGAGCGGTTGGTGTCCGAGGGCGCGGCCCGCGGTGCCGGTGGGGCCAAGACCGTGCTGGCGTACCGCACCGGTCTCGATGTGGACCCGGACGTGTCGTGGCCGGCCGCCGAGGCTTCGGTCGCCGGCGGGGAGCCGGTGCGGCGCAGGGCGAAGGCGTTGCGTGACCACGTGATGCGCCGCGTGCTCGCGGTGTGTGCGGACCTGTCCTTCCCGCTGCAGGTGCACACCGGGTTCGGTGACTCCGACATCCGGCTCTCCGATGCGAACCCCTTGCTGCTGGAGGAAGTTTTGCGAACCCCGGAGGGTAGCGCTGCTCCGGTGGTGCTGATCCACGGCAGCTTCCCGTGGCATGAGCAGGCGGCGTACCTTGCGGCGACCCGGCCGATGGTCTGGACCGAGCTCTCGTTGCACAACCTGTTCAGCCCGGCGACCACGGCGGACCGGCTGCTGCGGGTGCTCGACCTTGCCCCGGCCGAGCGGGTCCTGCTGGGCAGCGACGGTCACGGCGCGCCCGAGACGCACTGGTTCGCGCTGCGGGTCCTGCACGACGCGTGGGCGCAGACGCGTGCCCAGCTCGACGGGGTGGTACGCCCCGGCTGGCTGGACCGCACCGGTGAGCGGATCTTCGCCGGCAACGCCCGCGCGTTGTACCACCTGGACCAGTGAGCGTCCGATCCCACCGCTAACTGTCCCATTTCGGGCGTCGTTGGGCTCGTCCTAACCCGAGGAGTGGCATGGTCATGCCTTGTGATTGATGTCGTTGTCGCCAGGCAACCGATCTTCGACCGAGAGCGCGACGTGATCGGCTACGAGCTGCTGTTCCGGCAGCTCGCGGACGGCGCCGAGCAGCGGCCGGACGGCGACCTGATGACGAGCACGGTCCTGTTCAGCTCCATGTCGATCGGGATCGACCGTCTCGTCGGCGACAAGCTGCTCTTCTGCAACGCGGACGAGGGTCTGTTGACCGGTCTGGTTCCGCTGGTGCTGCCTCCGGCGAAGACCGTGATCGAGGTGCTCGAGACCGTCGCGCCGGTCGACGAGGTCATCAATGGTTGTCGGCGCTTGGTCCAGCAGGGGTACCGGCTCGCCCTGGACGACTTCACTTGGTACGCGGGCGTCGAGCGCTTCCTCGAGCTTGCCAGCATCGTGAAGCTCGACATCCAGGCCGTGCCGAGTGCCGACCTGGCGGGTCTGATCAAGCAGTGCCGGGAGTTCGGTGTGCAGATGCTCGCCGAGAAGGTCGAGACCAGCGATGAGCTGGACGAGTGCGACGCCCTCGGGTTCGACTTCTTCCAGGGCTACTTGTTGTCGCGGCCGCGGTTGGTGCCCGGCCGGACCCTCGACTCGACCAGCGTGATGCGGCTGCGGCTAGCCGCTCAGCTGCTCAGTGACGACCTGGAGCTTGAGCAGATCGAGAGCATCGTCCGCACCGAGCCGTCCATGACGTACCAGCTGATCCGACTGGCCGGCGAGGGTGCCATGCACGGGCTCCGACGACCGATCGGTTCCCTGCACGAGGCCCTCGTGCTGGTCGGGTCACGCACCATGCAGAACTGGATCGCGTTGCTGCTGCTGGTCCATCACGGCGAGGCTGTTCCGCAAGACGTCGTCACGGTGCTCTCGCGCGCCCGGATGGCCGAGCTCCTCGCCGACGGCGCGGTGCCCGGCGAGTCAGAGCTCGCCTTCACCGCCGGGATGCTGTCGGCGTTCGACCTGCTGCTTGGGGTCCCCATCGAGCAGGTGCTGCAGGCGCTGCCACTCGACACCTTGCTGCGCGATGCGGCCTTCGGCGAGACGAGTGAAGTGGGCAAGCTGGTGCGCGACGTGGTCGACCATGAAAGTGGGCGACGCCAGATCAGCGCCCGCAGCGGAGTGTCCAGGGTCGATCTCGACGATGCGGCGATGCGTGCTTTGGCGTGGGCCGTGCAGGTGTCGGAGAACGTCTGAGCCGCTCGCTCGCGCGCGGCTCAGCTGCAGGTCTGGGCCCCCGCGACGCTGTTGTTCTGCTTGTACGCGGTGCACGTCCCCTGGAACAGGCTGTTGGTCATGCCCCCGAAGAAGTAGACGGCGGTCACGATCGCGGCTGCGATCAGCGCGATGAGCAGGCCGTACTCCACCGCAGAGGCGCCGCCTTCGTCACGGAGGCGGCGCCCTGCGTTCGAGCGGGGGTACGACATCACAAAGATGATGATGCGTCACCGGCACTGACAGCGGTATCGGCCGGACGGTCAGGTGGCGCCGGTCCGAACGGTCCAACCGCGCAGGCGCGGACACGTTGGACCGCCCCCGCGTTGCGGCGCGTCGCCGGCCACCCGGGCCCGAGATCACATCTAGGTACGACGCCGGCAGCTCAAACCGGTACCGAAGTGCGATCTCATCGGTGCCGGCGACCAGAACGTCATAGCGCCGAAGGAGTTAGTAGGATGCCCTAGTACCTTGCCGCGGGGCCTCTCACGGCCCGTCCGAAAGCTGGAGCTCTGGTGACCCCCTCCCCGTCCGCAGAGTTGCGCCGCCCCACCAACCCGGTGCGACTGGTCACCGCGTCGAGCCTGTTCGACGGCCACGATGCGTCGATCAACATCATGCGGCGGATCCTGCAGTCCCAGGGCGCCGAAGTGGTGCACCTCGGTCACAACCGCTCCGTGCGCGAGGTGGTGGACGCGGCGCTGGAGGAGGACGTCCAGGGGGTCGCGGTCAGCTCCTACCAGGGCGGCCATGTCGAGTACTTCGAGTACCTCGTCGAGTCGCTGCGCGAGCAGGGGGCCGGCGACGTCAAGGTGTTCGGTGGTGGCGGCGGCGTCATCGTGGCTGACGAGATCGAGCGCTTGCGCCAGGCAGGGGTGACGATCTTCTCGCCCGAGGACGGGCAGCGCCTTGGGCTCGCCGGCATGATCAACCAGATCGTCAGGGTCTGCGACACGGACCTGTGGGGCGCCGCTCCTTCGGCCATGGACGCAGTCCTGACCGGCGACCGGGCGGCGCTGGCCCGGTTGCTTACCGGTCTGGAGCGTGGGCAGGTCTGTGACGACGACCTCCAGACGGTACGCGCGGCAGCCGCGGGTCGGCGCGTACCCGTCCTCGGCCTGACCGGCACCGGCGGCTCCGGCAAGTCGTCCCTGACCGACGAGCTGGTCCGCCGGCTCCGGGTCGACCAGCAGGACAAGCTCAGGGTTGCGGTCATCGCCGTCGACCCGACCCGGCGCCGCGGCGGCGGTGCGTTGCTCGGTGACCGGATCCGGATGAACTCCCTCGACGGTGACCGGATCTTCTTCCGGTCCATGGCCACGCGGGGGAGTCACCAGCTGCCCGACGGTCTACCGGACGTGATCACCGCCTGCAAGGCCGCCGGATACGACCTCGTCATCGTCGAGACACCGGGCATCGGGCAAGGTGATGCGGCGATCGTGCCGTTCGTGGACGTGTCCGCCTACGTCATGACTCCCGAGTTCGGTGCGGCATCGCAGCTGGAGAAGATCGACATGCTCGACTTCGCCGACGCTGTGGTGATCAACAAGTTCGAGCGACGCGGAGCAGCCGACGCGATGCGTGACGTCGGACGGCAGATGGTCCGCAACCGGGAGGCGTTCGGGTCCAGTCCCGAGGACATGCCGGTGTTCGGCACGTCCGCCGCGACGTTCAACGACGACGGCGTGACGGCGTTCTACCAGTTCGCCCGCGGACTGCTCGTCGAGCACGGACTCAGCGTCCAGGAAGGCGTCCTGCCGCTCGTGGACGTCAAGCACTCCAGTGCGGCCGCCGAGATCGTGCCCTCTGCCCGGGTGCGCTACCTCGCTGAGATCGCCGACACGATCCGCGGATACCACGCCGAGACGCTGCAGCTCGCCGACCAGGCTCGACGGGCGCAGCGACTCCAGGCGGTCGTCGACGACCTGCGGTGGGCCGGACAGGACCCCAGCGCGGTGGAGCAGCTGCTCGGCGAGGCGCGCAGCGACCTTGACGCCGACGTCGCCAAGGCGGTGGCCGACTGGCCGGCCACGGTCGAGTCCTACTCTGGCGACGAGCTCGTGGTAACGGTGCGCAGCAAGGAGACCCACACCCCGCTGACCCGCGAATCCCTGTCCGGCAACGTCATCCGGCGGGTGTCGCTGCCGAGGTGGACCGATCACGGCGAGCTGGTGCGCTACTGGCGCAGCGAGAACCTCCCCGGGCGCTTCCCGTTCACCGCGGGCGTCTTCTCGTTCAAGCGCGACAACGAGGACCCGGCCCGGATGTTCGCCGGCGAAGGTGACCCGTTCCGGACCAACCGGCGGTTCAAGCTGCTGGCCGAGGGCAACCCCGCGACCCGGCTGTCGACCGCGTTCGACTCGGTCACGCTCTATGGCCGTGATCCCGACCCGCGTCCGGACGTCTACGGCAAGGTCGGCACGTCCGGCGTCTCGGTCGCCACGCTCGACGACATGAAGGCGTTGTACGACGGGTTCGACCTGGTGTCACCCGCGACGTCTGTATCGATGACGATCAACGGGCCGGCCCCGACGGTCCTCGCGTTCTTCCTGAACACCGCGATCGACCAGCAGCTGGAGGAGTTCCAGGCCGAGCACGGCCGGCAACCCAGCAGCGACGAGGCGCGCGACGTGGGCGCACGCACCCTCGCCACCGTTCGCGGGACCGTGCAGGCCGACATCCTCAAGGAGGACCAAGGACAGAACACCTGTTTGTTCTCCACTGAGTTCTCGCTGCGGATGATGTCGGACATCCAGGAGTGGTTCATCGAGCACGGCGTACGCAACTTCTACTCCGTGTCCATCTCCGGCTACCACATCGCCGAGGCGGGCGCGAACCCGATCAGCCAGCTGGCGTTCACCCTCGCCAACGGCTTCACCTACGTCGAGGCGTACCTCGCACGGGGCATGAGCATCGACGACTTCGCACCGAACCTCTCCTTCTTCTTCTCCAACGGCATGGACCCGGAGTACACCGTGCTCGGTCGCGTCGCCCGGCGGATCTGGGCCATCGCGATGCGCGAGCGTTACGGCGCGGGGGAGCGGTCGCAGAAGCTGAAGTACCACGTCCAGACGTCCGGGCGTTCGTTGCACGCCCAGGAGATGGACTTCAACGACATCCGCACCACGTTGCAGGCGTTGATCGCGATCTACGACAACTGCAACAGCCTGCACACCAACGCGTACGACGAGGCGGTGACGACCCCGACCGAGGACTCGGTACGCCGGGCCATCGCGATCCAGCTGATCATCAACCGCGAGTGGGGTCTCGCGATGAACGAGAACCCGTTGCAGGGGGCCTTCGTCGTCGACGAGCTCACCGATCTGGTCGAGGCGGCGGTGCTCACCGAGTTCGACCGCATCAGTGAGCGCGGTGGTGTGCTGGGCGCGATGGAGACGGGCTACCAGCGGGGCCGGATCCAGGACGAGTCGATGCTCTACGAGCAACGCAAGCACGACGGGTCGCTCCCTCTCATCGGGGTCAACACGTTTCGACGTCCCAGTGCTCACGAGAGTCACGCCGGTGGGCCGATGGCCCTGGCCCGGGCGACCGAGGCAGAGAAGGAGTCGCAGCTCGCCCGTGTCCGCGAGTTCCGTGAGGAGCACCAAACCGAGGCGACCCGGGCGCTCGAGCAGCTCAAGCAGGCCGCCACCGCGGGTGAGAACGTCTTCGCCGTGCTGATGGATGCCGCCCGAGTGTGCTCCCTGCAGCAGATCACCGAGGCGTTCTTCGAGGTGGGCGGGCAGTACCGCCGCAACGTGTGACCGCCGCACGACCCTCCGCGTGGGGCGCGATCTTCACCACATAGTTGGCGTACGCTCCGTCCCGTTTGCCGTGAACTGGCGTGCCAGCCCTCATGCTGGATCCGACAGCGAAGAGCATCGAAGGAGCTTGCCCGTGGTCGCCTGGTGGCGTCGCCGCAACGACTGGGCCTCGGCCTGGCTGTCCCTGGCGGTCCTGCTCGTGGGGATCGTCGCGGTGGTCAGTGCGGTGTTCCCCAAGAGCCGCACCCGGCTGCAGATGGTGGCTGAGGTGCTGCCCCTCGACGAACGTGCCGCCGCGAACGCGGTGACGGCAGCCATCGGGATGATCCTGATCCTGCTCGCTGGTGGCCTTCGTCGTCGCAAGCACCGAGCGTGGATCTTTGCGGTGCTGCTGATCGCGCTCACGGTGGTCACCCACGTGGCCAAGGGACTCGACGTGGAGGAGGCAGCGCTCAGCGGCGTCGTGCTGCTCCTGCTGCTGACCACGAGGCCCGCCTTCAGCGGCGAGCCCGACCCGCGTTCGATCCGCCAGGCCTCGGCGGTGTTCGCGGTCAGCGCCGTCTCGGCAGTGCTGATCGGGATCGCCTGGGCGGAGCTGCGTCCCGGTGTCACCGAGAGCACTGAGACTCCGGTGGAGCGGCTGCGCCACCTCGGCTCGTCGATCGTCCACGGCCCCGGCAACGACGTACCCGGGTCGTACCCCTATGCCACGGAGTTCTTCGCGGCACTGTTCGGCGCCGTCATCGTCGTCACGCTGGTCGTCCTGCTGCGTCCCGCCGGACCGCCCACCCGGATGAGCGATGCCGACGACGGGGCCCTACGTGCGCTGCTGGCCCGACACGGCCATCACGACTCGCTGGGCTACTTCGCGCTACGGCAGGACAAGTCGGCGGTCTTCTCCACCTCGGGCAAGGCTGCCGTGTGCTACCGGCTCGTCGGCGACGTGTGCCTCGCCTCCGGCGACCCGATCGGTGACCCCGAAGCCTGGGGCGGGGCGATCGAGCAGTGGATGGCTCTCGTCCGCAAGTACGCATGGGTGCCGGCTGTGCTGGCGGCCAGCGAGCTCGGGGCCGAGGTCTACGCCCGCAACGGCATGGACGCGCTCGAGCTTGGGGACGAGGCGATCATCGACATCGACTCGTTCAGCCTCGAAGGCCGCTCGATGCGGGTGGTGCGACAGGCCGTCAACCGGGTGCGCCGCGCCGGCTACACCGTCAGCATCGATCGGGTAGCCGACATCAAGCCCGACGACATCGCGGCAGCGGTCTCGGCGGCCGACCACTGGCGCGAGTCGGAGACGGAGCGGGGCTTCTCGATGGCGCTCGGCAGGTTCGGTGACGTACGCGACGAGGACTGCCTCGTGGTCCGCGCCTGGGACGAGGCCGGGGCGCTGCGGGGTGTGCTGCAGTTCGTGCCCTGGGGTACGTCCGGCTTCTCCCTCGACGTGATGCGCCGGGACCGGGAGAGCCCCAACGGGATCATCGAGCTGATGGTCGCGGATCTCGTGGCGTATGCGCGCGCCGTCGGCGTCAAGGGGATCAGTCTCAACTTCGCCGTGTTCAGGGCGGTGTTCGAGCGCGGCGAGCGCCTCGGTGCCGGTCCGGTGCTACGGATCTGGCGCTCCGTGTTGATGGGCCTCTCCCGATTCTGGCAGATCGAGTCGCTGTATCGCGCGAACGCGAAGTACCGCCCGCGGTGGGAGCCCCGGTTCCTGTGCTTCGAGCGGGCTGTGGCTTTGCCCCGCATCGGGATCGCGGCGCTTGAGGCTGAGGCCTTCTTCGGCCGGCCGCGCTGGTGGATCCGGTTGATTCACCGCTGACTCGGGTGCGACATCAGACCCGGAATGCGTGGGATTGCTGGTGCGCGTGGTGCCGTTGGGGCACAATGGGCGCAAGTCACGAGAGACTTCGACGCGAGGCCGCTGGGGAAGGCGTACCTCAACGTCAGGGAGGTCTCGGTGACCAGCACCACGCGGGGCGTCTTGTACGTCCACTCCGCGCCGTCTGCGCTGTGCCCACATGTGGAGTGGGCCGCCGGCGGCGTCCTCGGCGTTGCCGTGAGTCTGTCCTGGATCCCCCAGCCCGCGGCCGCCGGCCAGTACCGCTCCGAGCTGTCCTGGCAGGGCGAGGTGGGCACAGCCGCGCGGTTGGCATCGTCGCTACGCGGCTGGTCGCACCTGCGCTACGAGGTGACGGAGGAACCGACGGCGTCGACCGAGGGCGGGCGATACTCGTCCACCCCCGACCTCGGACTCTTCCACGCCGTGATCGGCGTCCACGGTGACCTGATGATCCCCGAGGACCGGCTCAAGGCGGCGGTGGTGAAGTCGGCCCTCGGCACCACCACCCTTGAGCTCGAGATCGACCGGCTGCTCGGCAAGCCGTGGGACGACGAGCTCGAGACGTTCCGGTACGCCGGCGATGGCGCGCCGGTTCGCTGGCTCCATCAGGTCGTCTGAGCTGAACCTGAAGCTGAGCGGATCAGCCGGGTTCCGACACGCGCCCTAGGTTCTCCTCGGCCCGGCGCCGTAGCAGCGCCCGCTCGCCCTGGTTCCGGGTTCGTGCCGCCGCCTCGGTGAACGCCTGCGCCGCGTCGGCGTGGAGCCCGGTCCGCTCGAAGAGGTCGCCGCGGACGCTCGGGACCAGTGGGGAGTCGCCGAGCGTGTCCGCATCCATCTCATTCAGGATGGCGAGTCCGGCACTTGGATCGAACGCTCGCCCGTGCGCGACGGCCCGGTTCACTTCGACGACGGGTCCCGGCGCGGCCTCGGCCAGCACGTCGTACAGGATCGCGATCTGGCGCCAGTTGGTCTCTTCGGCGTTCTTCGCGCGAGCGTGCTGGGATGCGATCGAGGCCTGCAGGAAGTACTTTCCGACCGGCTTTCCGCGCGCGGCGAGCAGCTCGGCCTGCTGCAACGCGGCCAGTCCGCGGCGGATCAGCAACTGGTCCCACCGCGCCCGGTCCTGGGCCTCCAGCAGCACCGGTTCGCCGTGCTCGTCGAGCCGTGCACGCATCCGGGAGCCCTGGATCTCGAGAAGCGCCTGGAGTCCTAGAACCTCAGGCTCGCCGGGCGCGAGCGTCGCCAGCATCCGGGCCAGCCGCATCGCCTCGTTCGCTAGGTCGGGACGCATCCAGTCGTCGCCAGCGGTGGCGGAGTAGCCCTCGTTGAAGATCAGATAGATCACGGCCATCACGTCGTCGAGGCGCTTGATCCGGTCCGGGCCGGTCGGGAGCTCGAACTTCGCCCGGGCCTCGGTGAGCGTCTTCTTGGCGCGCGAGATTCGCTGACCCATCGTGGATTCGGTGGCCAGGAAGCCGCGCGCGATCTCGCTGGTGGTCAGCCCGCCGACCAGGCGGAGGGTGAGCGCAGCCCGGGACTCCGGGGTCAGGGAAGGGTGGCAGGACAAGAAGATGAGCCGCAGCACGTCGTCCTCGATGTAGTCGACTTGTGCGTCGAGGTCGGGCATCTGCTCCTCCTCTCCCTGGATCTGGGCGTGACCGAGCTCTTCGGTCTTGCGGCGAAGGTTTTCGGCGCGGCGGAAGTGGTCGATGCTGCGGCGCTTGGCAGTGGTCATCAGCCAGGCGGCCGGGTTGGTCGGGACTCCGGCGGTGGGCCACTGCTCGAGGGCGGCCAGCAGCGCGTCCTGGGCGAGGTCCTCGGCGAGCTCCACATCGCGGGTCATCCGGGTGAGGGCGCCGACGAGGCGGGCCGACTCGGCCCGCCACGCGGCGGTGACTGCCTCAGCGGTGGTGTCGGCTGGCACGGTGCCAGCGTAGTAAGGCTCGTGGGGTCGAGAAAGGTCACCATCGTGGGCGTGCGACCTCCTCGACCGCCTTGAGCTCAGGCGTCAGCTGCCTGCGGGGGCTCGTCGGAGATCTGGCGCAGCGTGGCGACCATCGAGCACTCGGGCCAGTACTTCGCGTGCAGTTCAGCGAACTCAGCCTGGCCGGCGATGGCCTCCTCGCGCGTGTCGAACTGCAAGATGGCGAACCCGCCCACGACCTCCTTTGCCTCGGCGTACGGGCCGTCCACGCGCGAGGTCTCACCCTTGCGGACCACGAAGTTGACCGCGTCCTCGGTGCCGAACAGGCCGCCACCGTCGAGGAACACGCCCTTCGCGGCCTGCTCGCCGATGTAGGTGTTCATCGCGTCGAACAGCGACTGCGGCGGCGCTCCGATGCCCTCTTCCATCTTCACGAATCCCATGAAACGTGGCATGTTGATCAGTCCTTCTCGTTGAGGGGGTTGCTGTTTCGCACGTACGTCGAACGGCCGACCGGCTCTTGGACATCGACGCCAGAAGTTTTCTTCAGTCCTCGCAACGTGCAGGCGGCCTCGTGGTCGTTCACAGGCGCGAAAGTACCGTGTGGACCACCGGACGCACCCGTTGCACGTGCGTGACCAGGCTGCCCTTCAGCCGGTTGCGCACGGCGAAGATCCCGGTGGGGCCCAGGCGATACAGCAACGCCCGGGCCAAGATCTGATACCAGTCCTGTCCGGTCGCCCAATCATCGAGCAGACTCATTGAGGCACCTAGG
>JBOHDX010000154.1:0-2879 GCA_050700835.1 Nocardioidaceae bacterium | reverse complement strand
ATATATAACAAACGGTTCATTGCATTTAGATGTACTGATTGAAATTGTTATAATGTACCTCAAGGTTAACAAAAAAGAGTTGGAATGTTCAATGATAACAAAGTAGATAAATCAAATTGATTGATATTCTCGAATTAAAAATATTGTAAAATGAAAGTAATAGTAATCCTAATAATTATTCTGATAATAATCTGGCTTATTGTAAAAAGAATCGATATTGATCATGAGGAAAAAGTAAGACAAGTTTCCGGTGAATTACGCGTTAAATATCCAAATTTTGTTAAAGCAATGTAACCCATCGTCCAACCCATCTATCCACCTAATCAGGCTTCCGGTTTCTTCCAGTTTTGAGGAAGTAGCTCTGCCAGGTTTTTTACATCATAATCAGGCATGCGCACCAATACATCTTTGAGCCAGGTATAAGGATTGATGTTGTGGAGGCGGCAGGTAGCCAACAGTGAATAGATCATGGCAGCTCTTTGAGCCGCTTCATGGCTTCCGGCAAACAAATAATTTTTTCTGCCAATGGCTACCGGGCGTACGGCATTTTCTACCGGATTGTTATCTATGCACAGGCGGCCATCTGTGGCATACACACAAAGTTTTTCCCAACGTTTAAGGCTATACGCCATGGCATTACCTATAACACTGGAGGGTAACACCTTTGGATATTCAGCTATCATCCACTCTTTTAATTCTTTGAGAACAGCTACGGATTTATCCTGCCGTAAGGCAACAATAGCATCAGCAGATAAATCTCCCTGCTTTGCTTTTCGCTCTATGGCATACAGTTCCTGGAACAGGGCTAAGGCATGCTCACACCTATGCTTATCGTTTTGCAATGCATCCACAAATTTGCGCCTGGCATGGGCAATACAATTGAGCACAGTGATGCCCTCTCTTTTTTCAAAACTTTCATACGCCACATATCCGTCGGTTTGTAAAAACCCTTTAAAATCTTTTAAAATATCATCAGGCCCTTCCCTGCTCCGCCCTTTGCGGTAATCGAAGAGCACTATTTTGTCTTTGCTGTTGTGGTATAGCCAATAGTAGCCCTGGTGAGTAGCGCCGGGTTTATCTCTGTCAAGAACTTTAATTGTAGTTTCATCTGCATGAAGATAGTAGCTTGATAAAACCTGATTTTTATGAAGTTCAAACAAGCTGAGAAATTGCTCAAGGGTTAATGTCATCCAGCCATTGATTGTAGATTGAGCAATGGTTACTCCCGCTCTTTGAAAACGCTGCAACTGGCGGTGAAGCGGAAGGTGATCTACATACTTATCTACAATTATCTGCGCCAGCAATCCTTCGGCCGCCATACTTTTTTCTACGATGCGATTGGGAAGTGAAGCGGTAATGACGGTAGTATTGGTTTCACTTACCGGCGCCACATATTTGGGCCGGATATATTGTTTTACATAAAGTTCGCCAGGAATAATATCAAGTATTTCTGTTACTTCCTCGCCTATTTTTTTGAGGTGGGTTACATCGGTTTCGGGTTGCAAAATAATGGTTTCCCTGCGCAGGTGTTCCGGCAGCTTCATGCGGCCCGGATGTGTTTTTTTATTTTCTATCACCTCGGTTTTGGTGCGGACGTATTCTACTTTGGTAACCCCGGTAATCTTGCAAGCTGCAATCGTTTCAGCATCAAGGCCCAGGCTCAACTGAAGGCTACCCGTAGTATCCGAAGGAACAAAGCGCTCGTGTTTAGAGCCAAAAACCATTTTTTTTATCTGAGCTAACTGATGTTCTAAAGCGGATGCTTTAAACTGCAATTGCTCAATTACAGCTTGTGCCTGTTCGTATAAAACTTTATAATCGATATCTTGTGCGGCTGCTGGCATTATTAAATCAAAGATAAGCCTGTAAAGGCTTTCATAGAACAGATATGGATAAATTGAGGATAAATGGGGTTTGAAAAATGATTTTTAAAAATCCTCCCCAAAAAATGTGGATAACTCATGCTGTTTTTTTATAACGGGGACGGAAATGTATTTTTTGAAGCGATACGCCCTGTAAAATAAATTGCAGTTGTTGGGCGCTGATGGTAATACAGGATGATGCATTTGTGGAAGAAGGCAATTCGTAAGTTCCTTTTTCCAGCCGCTTATGATACAGCGCCAGGCCATCGCCTTCCCACAATAAAAGTTTTACCTGGTTGCGTTTTTTATTGAGAAATATAAATACAGCCCCGCTTAATAAATCGCCCTGCATATCTGAGGTTACGATGCCGCTAAGGCTATCGAAACCTTTGCGCATATCGGCTTTACCGTTATACAAATAATATTTGCAGGAAGTGGAAAGATGTAGCATAGCTTAACTGATGATGGATTTTATATAGGCGCTGCTTACCGGCTCATGGAAAATAAGGCGTATGCCATCCGGGAAATGAATTTCCACTGAAGAGGCTGCCACCGGCTTTGCGATTTGAAGCTTCAAAAAGGCAGACTGGCTATTATTGTTGTTTTCCTGCTTATAGCGTTTATACCAATAATAAAATGTATGAAACTTTAAGGATTGCTGCTCGCAGAAGGCTCTTTGGGAAAGGCCGCTTTGTTTCCATAGCTCTATGGCCTCAAACATTTGCCGACGTGCCTCCGAATTATTACGCATGATATTTATTTTATCCGGCAAATTTATTGGCTCTTAGATTTGTGGGCAATATGCGGTTAGACGGTTGCTTACGACATAAGTACAGTTTATTTTATGTCTTACTTTCACAAAAAAAATTATGAAAACAAAAGAACTTCTCGAAACCTATTATAAAGGTTTAGCACAAAAGAATGGTTGGGATTCAGTCCTTTCTGACGTCTTCTTGTTCGTGGGCGGCGATATGACTAAGACAACTCCGGTCGTGGGCAAACAGGCATATATTGATG
>JBOHDX010000153.1:0-12687 GCA_050700835.1 Nocardioidaceae bacterium | reverse complement strand
CCGGCCTGCCACGCCGCCCAGAACGGTTGATACAGCTCGGGGACCAACTGGTTGGAGAAACGCATCGTCATCAACACCCTCACAGGATCGATCAGGTGTTGCGACCACCGCACGAACCCGGGGAACGTCAGGTGGGAAGGGCGCAGGACAAGACCCGCCCGGACGGAGGAGCGTCCCGCGAGGCCCGTCCGAAGGGATGCCCCAAGGGGGGTCGGCAACTGGTGACGCCGCACTTGTTCGCGGGCTCTGTGGTCCTCGAGCCAGCTCGAACTCTGTCGGGAGCCCGTCCGGGTTGGCCTGACTCACAGCTTTGTCGTCAAGCGCGCTCCTCTAGTCGCGGAGCGGACCGCCCCTTCCGCCACGATGGGCGGTGCGCACACGACATCCACGAGTGGTCGGTCGAACAGGCGAACGAGACACCGAGAGCCAAGCACGAGTCAGTCGTCGGGGTCGAAGAGCTTGAGGAACTTCTCCCTCGGGATCAGCACCCGCCGACCGAGCTTGACGGAGGGGATCGTGCCATTCTCGATACCGGCCGTGACGGTCCGGGGGTCAACGCCGAGGGCCGCTGCGGCGTCGGTGCGAGTGATCACCAGGCTTGGCGCGCTCCGCAGCGTCTTGATCGTCATGGTGGCTGCTCTCATATCGCATCTCCCTATCTCCCGCGGCCCGTGGAGGTCTTCGACGGTACATGTTCGCGCTTGATGTTTCAAGAGCGACGCTGTATGTTTCCTGTATGGAGACACGGCAGCGCGGGAACCCGGCTGGAATCACGAACGCGCATGTAGCGACCAATATGCGCAGCGCGAGGCAGGCGATCGGGATGGACCTGCGTACGTTCGCCGAGCGGGTCAAGGACACCGGACGGGCGATGTCGACTTCGGCATTGAGCAAGATCGAGAACGGCGACCGGCGAGTGGACGTCGATGACCTGACCGTCTTCGCCTACATCCTCCAGACGACGCCGGCGGGCCTCCTTACGCCGCCCGAGGACGCACCGCCGCCAACCGGGGTGCCAGGTGATCGGTTCAACCACGAGGAGATCCAGGCGTGGGTCCGAGGCAAGGCCAAACTCACCACCGAGGACCTTGCTCGCTACTGGAAGGACGAGTACTTCTCTGCGGTCAGTTCCATTCACTACTACGAGAACCTGATGATGCAGTACACCGAGGGCGGCAAGGGAAACAAGATGCACCGCGGCACCTACGAGCAGCGCTTGGCCTCATTCCGCGGACGTCGCGACGCTGCTCGTGCCCGGCTCCTCGCGCTCGACCCCGATGCCCTGCCCGCTCCTCGTGACGACACCGCCGACGGATGGGACTGACATGTCCGAGAAGCCGGCCCGGCGTTCTCGGTCCCGGCACGCCGGGTCCATCACGTCGTACGTCATTCAGAGTGGTCGGCGGTGGAAGTTCCAGATCTACGTGCCAAACGACCCCGAACGGCCCGAGCTCGGCGACACCCGCCTGACCCGCGGCGGATTCAAGAGTCTCGACGAAGCGCAGCGCGCACTCGACGAGGCGCTCAAGAAGAAGCGATCCCACGCCCGCTTCCAGACCAAGAGCCCAACCATCGGCGAGTACGCCGACCACTGGATCACGACGCTGCGGCTGCAGAACTCGACCATCGAGGGTTACAAGAAGATCCTGCGTAACCACGTCACGCCGTACCTCGGCGCCGTTCGCGTCGACAAGCTCACCGCCACGCGCATCGCTGCCCACTACCGCGAACTGGAGATCTCAGGGCGCAAGGACAAGCCCGGGCTCGGCAAGCCGCTGTCCGCCAACACCGTCTCCAAAGTCCACGTGCTTCTCGCAGCCATGCTCGACGCCGCCGTTGACGACGGGCTGATCCTGCTCAACCCCGCCAAGAAGAAGCGCACCGTCAACCCACCCACGTCCAGCCAGGTCCGCGCGCAGAAGCCGGAGATCGTCACCTGGACCGGCCAGCAGCTGCACTCCTTCCTTAACTGGAACCGCGACGAGCTGAACGACGAGCTGTTTCCTCTGTGGCGCACCATCGTCTACACCGGTATGCGCCGCTCCGAGGCGCTGGCACTGCGCTGGTCGGACATCAACTTCAGCACCGGCAGAATCAGCCTGCGTCGCGCCGTCGACATCACCTCACCGCACACCACCAAAGTCACCAAGACGGGGAGCGCCCGCGTTATCGACATCGACACCGAGACGCTCAAGGTGCTCAAGGCCCACAAGGCGGACCGAGGCGCGATCTCCCTCGACCTTGCTCGCGCCGATGCGTACGTCTTCGGCGACGACCAGGGCGCCGTCCGCGTCCCGGACGCGATCACCAGTCGATGGACCCGGCGACTGGACTGGGCATGCGCCACGATCGAGGGCCTGCCTCGCGTCACCCTCAAGGGATTGCGGCACACACACGCCACCCTGCTCCTCGAGCTGGGCGAGCACCCCAAGGTCGTCCAGGAGCGCCTCGGGCACTCCACGATCACCACGACCATGAACATCTACAGCCACGTCACCCCGACGATGCAGAAGAGCGCCATCGACCGCTTCGCCGCGCATCTCGGCGAGACGCCTCCAGGGGCTTAGCACATATTTCGGCACATGAGCCGAGCGCCAACTCGGCACCAAACACAAAGCCCCAGGTCACAGACCTGGGGCTCACGTGCGCGAGGGGGGAGTTGAACCCCCACGCCCTTTCGGGCACACGGACCTGAACCGTGCGCGTCTGCCTATTCCGCCACTCGCGCGCGACACCACCACGTGGAAACAGCCGGGCCAGAAGCCCGACCGCGCAAAAAGACTAACACGCACCCCGGCAGGGGCATCGTCGCCAGGCAGCCTCACCAACCCGGCCGACCCGCGACGCGCGAGCCGCGCATGGGCCGCGTCTGAGAGGCACGTTCAGGCACGCCCGATAGCATCGGGTGACATCACGCGCAGGCTCCCGGGCCGGAGCCCGGCGGGCCGACGACGGGCGAGCCCTTGGAACCGCCGTCCAGACCACACCGGGAGGAGGACCCGCATGGGCGTGCTGCACCGCTTCGAGCAACGCCTCGAGCACGCCGTCACCGGCGCGTTCGCGCGGGCATTCCGCAGCGCGGTCCAACCGGTCGAGCTCGCCGCCGCCCTGCAGCGTGAGATCGACAACTCCGCACAGATCCTGTCCCGGGACAGGATGCTCGCCCCGAACACGTTCGTGGTCGAGCTGTCGCCCACCGACTACGAGCGACTCTCTCCCTATGGCGGGACTCTCAGCCAGGAGCTGTCCACCCTGGTACGCGAACACGTCAACGAGCAGCGCTACACCCTGGCCGGACCCCTCTCGATCGCCTTCGAGCAACGCGACGACCTCGGCACCGGGCGCTTCCGAGTGCGCGGTCAAGCCAACGCCGCGGTCACACCACAGCCGGGGCAGCGCATGACCGAGTCGTCCGTACGCGCGGCGCCGGTCGTGCTCGAGGTCAACGGGGTACGCCACCCGCTGTCGCCGCCCGGCATCGTGATCGGGCGGGGCGCCGAAGCCGACCTGCGGATCGCCGACCCCGGGGTGTCGCGCCGCCACGTGGAGATCCGCGTCGACGTCGTCGGGGACCGGATCACCGTGTCAGCCCTGGACCTCGGGTCCACCAACGGCACCACGGTCGACGGTCATCGGGTCGAGAAGGCCCTGCTGCACAACGGTTCGCGGGTCGTCGTCGGCAACACCACCCTGATCGTGCGTGACCCCCAGTCGGCCGACGCCCAGGGGGTGCGCTGAGTGTCCGAGCTGACGCTGACCCTGATCAAGCTGGGTTTCCTCGCCGTGCTCTGGCTGTTCGTCCTGTCGGCGGTCTCGGTGATCCGCTCCGACATCTTCGGGGCCCGTGTCGACACCGCGAAGAACGGGAAGCAGGGCAAGCCGGCCAAGGCACCGAAGCAGTCCAAGCAGCGCAAGCCGACCCGCGGTGCACCGTCCAAGCTGGTCGTCGTCGACGGTCCCAACAGCGGGATGGAGGTGCCACTGACCGATGGCCCGCTGCTGATCGGTCGCGGCAGCGACGCGGCGCTGCGGCTCGATGACGACTACGTGTCGACACGGCACGCGCGCATCGCCAGCAACGGCGAGCAGTGGTTCGTCGAGGATCTGGGCTCCACCAACGGCACCTACCTCGGCAGCCAGCGCGTCAGCACGCCCACACCCATCGCCCTCGGCACCCCGGTACGCTTGGGCAAGACGATCGTCGAGCTACGGAAGTAGATCGCCGATGACGTTGCAGATGCGCTATGCCGCCCTGTCCGACGTGGGCCGGATCCGCAAGGACAACCAGGACGCCGGCTACGCCAGCCGGCACCTGCTGGTAGTGGCGGACGGGGTCGGGGGCCAGGCCTTCGGCGATGTGGCATCGGCGGAGTCGGTGGCCGCGTTGCGACGCCTCGACGTACCCCCACCGGACGACATGATCGAGGCGCTCGCCGGCGCGATGCACCGCGCCAACGACCGGCTCACCGAGGTGATCGAGACCAGGCCCGAGACCGAGGGCATGGGCACCACGATGATCGCGATGCTGTTCAACGGCGAGCAGGTCGCGATGGGCCACATCGGTGACTCTCGGGCCTACCTCCTGCGGGACGGGGAGCTCGCTCAGCTGACCCAGGACCACACGTTCGTGCAGAGCCTGGTCGACGAAGGCCGAATCACCGAGGAGGAGGCGCGCTTCCACCCCCATCGCAACCTCGTCCTGCGGGTGCTGCAGGGCCAGCACGACATCGAACCCGACCTGACCACGTTCGAGGTGCAGCCCGCCGACCGGCTGCTGATCTGCAGCGACGGGCTGTCCGGCTTCGTCGATGCGGACGAGATCGCCGAGCTGCTCGGCCGGGGCAGCATCGATGACGCCTGCGCCAACCTGGTGCGGGTCGCGCTCACCTCGGGCAGCACCGACAACGTGACCGTCGTGATCGGTGAGATCGTCGACGGTTCGGCCACGACAGGCACGGATGGTGCGGCCCCGCCGTTGGCGGCCGTCGACGACGCGCCGATGGTCGTCGGCTCCGCCGCCGAGCCGATGTCGCCCGCACGCGGTCCGCACGACACGTCCAGTCAGCAACCGGTCGTCGACGACGAGACCTCGGTCGACCCCGAGGAGCTTCGGTACGCGCCCCGCGCCCCGCGCCGGTTCCGCTGGCTGGTCCGCGCGTCCGTCCTGATCGTGCTGCTGATCGTCGCCGGCATCGGCGCGACCCTTGGCTACAACTGGACCCAGCAGCAGTACTACGTCGGGACGTACGCGGGGCAGGTCACGATCTACAAGGGCGTGTCCCAGGACGTTCCCGGCATCACGCTGCACAGCGTGTTCGAGCAGACCGCACTGACGGTGGAGGCTCTGCCGTCCTACAACCAGCAGCAGGTGACGTCAGGCATCGACGCCGACAACCTCACCGACGCCCGGGTGATCGTTAACCGCCTCCAGGCGCTGGCCGACAAGTGTGCCAACGGGACGTCGACGACGGGCTGCACCGGCGCCACGGCGCCGACGACCCCTCCGGCGACCAGACCGACCAAGAAGCCTGTCCGGCACCACCGGCACCACCACCGCCGGCACCGCACGCCCACCTCGGGGGCGACTCGATGAGCGCGCGCGCGGTGAACCACCCGACCGGAGGGATCAGCGGCGCGGCTACCGGCGTGGCGCCGCGACAACGTCGGGGCGCGGAGCTGTTCCTGCTCGTGCTAGCGCTGATCGTCGGGATCGGCGCCTACGCCGCCGTCGGCCTGGGCTACGAAGGCAAGGTGCCCGCCGACATCTACCCACTCGGAGGCGGGCTCGCCGTGCTCGCCCTCATCACCCATCTCGTCGTCCGCAGGTTCGCGTCCTACGCCGACCCGGTGCTGCTTCCGATCGTCGTGGCGCTCAACGGTCTCGGCCTGGCGATGATCCACCGCATCGACCTGAGCCTTGTCGCGGCCGACCCTCAGGCACACACCTTCGCCGGCCAGCAGCTGATCTGGACCACGATCGGAATCGCCGGGTTCATCGCCGTGCTGGTGGGCATCCGCGACCACCGGCGGCTGCAGGCGTTCACGTACACCTTCGGTCTGGTCGCCCTCGTACTGCTCCTGCTGCCGCTGCTGCCGGGCCTCGGCGTGAACATCAACGGTGCCCGGATCTGGATCCGGCTGGGGCCGCTGAGCTTCCAGCCGGGCGAGGTGGCCAAGGTCTGCCTCGTGGTGTTCTTCGCCGGCTACCTCGTGGTCAAGCGAGATGCGCTGGCCCTGGCGGGGCGCCGGTTCGCCGGCATCGACCTGCCGCGCGGTCGCGACCTCGGACCGATCCTGGTGGCCTGGTTGGCCAGTCTCGGTGTCCTGGTCTTCCAGCGTGACCTCGGGTCATCGTTGCTGTTCTTCGGGTTGTTCCTGGTGATGTTGTACGTCGCCACGGAGCGTCCTGGCTGGCTGGTGGTGGGGCTGGCGATGTTCCTCGTCGGCGCCTACGCGAGCTACCTGACGTTCGCGCACGTGCAGGAGCGGGTCAACGGCTGGCTGCACCCGTTCAGCAACCCCGACCAGTACTACCAGATCATCCAGGGGATGTACGGCTTGGCGTTCGGGGGCCTGCTCGGCCGCGGGCTCGGCCAGGGCGACCCGACGATGACACCGTTCTCCTACTCCGACTTCATCGCCGCGTCGTTGGGCGAGGAGCTCGGTCTGACCGGACTGATGGCGATCCTGGTGATGTACGCCCTGCTGGTCGAGCGCGGGCTGCGGATCGCGCTGGTGTGCCGGGACGCGTTCGGCAAGCTCGTCGCGACCGGCCTGGCGGTGTCGTTCGCGATCCAGGTCTTCGTCGTCGTCGGCGGCGTCACCCGGCTGATCCCGTTGACCGGTCTGACCACGCCGTTCCTGTCGTACGGCGGGTCCTCGATCGTGGCCAACTGGGCGATCGTCGCACTGCTGCTGCGGATCAGTGACCAGACCCGTCGCCCAGCTCCTGCAGTGACGCCGATGCAGTCCGACGACGCGACCCAGGTGGTGATGCTCCGATGAACAAACCCATCCGGGTGATGGCGATCGGTTGCATGCTGATGTTCCTGGCATTGCTGATCAACGCGAACTACCTGCAGTTCTTCGAGGCCGACAGCCTCAACGCTCACGCCGGCAACCGGCGGGTGGTCAACGAGGAGTTCTCCCGCGATCGCGGGCCGATCCTGGTCGGCAACCAGCAGGTGGCGCAGAGCGTCCCGGTCAAGGACCCATACCGTTACCTGCGGGTCTACAAGCACCCGCAGCTGTACGGCAACCTGACCGGCTACTACTCCTACATCTACGGCCGCAGCGGGATCGAGAACAGCCAGAACTCCATCTTGTCCGGCAGCGACCCGCGACTGTTCGTGAACCGGGTGATCGACCTGGTCGGCTCCAGCCAGCCCAAGGGCGGAAGCGTCACCCTCACCATCAACCCGGCGGCCCAGAAGGCGGCGCTGGACGGCCTCCAGGCGCTCGGCCAAGGCACCAAGGGAGCGGTCGTCGCGCTCGACCCGAGCACCGGCGCGATTCTGTCGATGGTCAGCACCCCCGGCTACAACCCCAACCTGCTCGCCAGCCACAGCCACGGGTTCAAGGACTCCGAGAAGGCCTGGAAACAACTCAACGCCGACCCGTCACAACCCTTGGTGGACCGCAGCCGGCTGCAGATCTATCCACCAGGCTCGACGTTCAAGCTCGTCACGGCGGCAGCCGCTCTGTCCGACCCGAACCTGCACCTGAGCCCGACCTCACAGGTCAAGGCCGGGCCTACCCTGTCGTTCCCCGGAATCCAGTACACCCTCACCAATGAGGCCGGCCTCGCCTGCGGCACCACGACGATCCCGTTCACCCAGGCCCTCAGCCAGTCCTGCAACACCGCCTTCGGCGGCCTCGCGCTCCGGGTCGGGCAGTCCCGGCTGGCGGCCCAGGCAGCCGCGTTCGGGTTCGGCGACAACAGCTACCTCAACGACCTGTCGGTAGCCGCCAGCCACCTGACCGCGACCTCCGGCGAGTCGTTGAACGCGCCCCAGCTCGCGCAGAGCGGGATCGGGCAGTTCGAGACCGCGGCGACACCCTTGCAGATGGCGATGATCGCGGCCGGCATCGCCAACGACGGCACCGTGATGAAGCCCTACATCGTCTCCGAGGTCCGGTCCCCGGACGTCCAGGTGCTGGACCGGGCCGCCCCCCAGGTGCTGCACAAGGCGGTGAGCACCGGCGTCGCGTCCGAGCTCACCCAGATGATGATCGACGTCGCCCGCAACGGCACCGGTTCGTCGGTGTCCGTGCCGGGCGTACCCCTGGCGTCGAAGACCGGCACCGCCCAGACGACGGCCAGCCAGAAGCCGTACGCGTGGTTCGTCTGCTTCACCCCGTCCAGCCAACAGAAGGTCGCGGTCGCCGTCCTTGTGCAGCCGGGCAACAGCATCGTCCGCGGCGACGTCAGCGGCAGCGGCCTCGCCGGCCCGATCGCGGCCAAGGTGATCGAGGCGGTGCTGGGCAAGTGAACGGCTTCTCCACCGGAGCGACCGTGGCCGCCGGCAGGTACCGCCTCGACGCCCATCTGGCGACCGGCGGCATGGGCGAGGTCTGGCGCGCCACCGACTCCCTGTTAGGCCGTCCTGTCGTGCTGAAGCTGCTCAAGGCGGAGCTCGCCGGTGATGCGGGGTTCCGTAGCCGACTGCTGACAGAGGCTCGCCACGCCGCGGCCCTGTCCGACCCGCACATCGCCGGTGTCTACGACGTCGGAGAGACGCCGACACCACACGGACCGGTCCCGTACCTCGTGCTGGAGTACGTCGAGGGCGACACGCTGTCCGGGTTGCTCACCGGCGGCCCGCTGCCGCCGAAACGAGCCGTCGGCCTGGTGGCCCAGGCCGCCGACGCGCTCCAGGTGGCGCACGACAAGGGCATCGTGCACCGCGACGTGAAGCCCTCGAACCTGCTGGTGACCCCGCAGGGCTCGGTCAAGGTGACCGACTTCGGCATCGCCAAGGCGGCCGCCGACGCCTCCGTCACCGCCACCGGACAGGTGATGGGCACCCCGCACTACCTGTCCCCCGAGCAGGCCGCGGGATCCAACGTCAGCCCGAGCAGCGACGTCTACTCCCTCGGAGTGGTGTTGCACGAGGCGCTGTCCGGGGCGCGGCCCTTCGACCGCGAGACCCCGATGGCCACGCTGCTGGCCCACCTGCACGATGCTCCACCCCCATTGGGCGCGCCGGTCCCTCCGGCCCTCGCCGGTGCCGTGGCCCGAGCGCTGGCCAAGGACCCCACCCGCCGACAGGCGTCTGCGGCCGCCTTCGCGAGCGAGATCAGGCAGACGACAGGGGATCTCCCGGACACAGTGGCCTCTCCGGCGGCGGTGCCGACCCGGCTGATGCCGACCCCCGCCCGGGAAGGTGACGCGCGGGCGCCGAGGCGCCGGGCGTTGGCGCTCGGCCTGGTCGGTGCCGGCGTGGTCGCCGCGCTGCTCGTCACCGTCGTCGCCCTCAACCTCGACTCCGGAACCATCGGGTCGCCGCCGGGCAGAACTGGGGGCACCTCCCACTCCCAGTCACCCGGCGGTGCGAGCCCGACCACCACCGGAACCCGGCAGACCAGTCAGCCGGGTCAGCAGGTCAAGCCAGGCCACCGGCACCCGCCCGGACAACTGCACTCCCACAAACCGCACAAGCCTCCCCACAAGAAGGACAAGGGCGATCATGGCGACTGAGTCACCCACCGGCGGCCCCGAGGGCGGCGACCGGCTCGGCGACCGCTACGAGGTCGGCGGCCTGCTCGGCCGCGGCGGCATGGCGGACGTGCGGGTCGGTCGCGATCTGCGGCTCGGTCGGACCGTGGCGATCAAGCGGCTGCGCGCGGATCTCGCCAGCGACCCGACGTTCCAGGCGAGGTTCCGTCGCGAGGCCCAGTCCGCAGCATCGCTCAACCACCCCTCGATCGTTGCCGTCTACGACACCGGCGAGGAAGCCGGCAGCGCCAACGAGCTGCCCTACATCGTCATGGAGTACGTCGAGGGCCGGACCCTGCGCGAGATCCTGCGGGAGGGTCGCAAGATCCTGCCCGAGCGGGCCCTCGAGATCACCGCGGACGTGCTGTCCGCGCTCGACTACAGCCACCGTGCGGGGATCGTGCACCGCGACATCAAGCCGGCCAACGTGATGCTGACGCCGGGTGGCCAAGTCAAGGTGATGGACTTCGGGATCGCGCGGGCCATCGCCGACTCGTCGTCCACGATGACCCAGACCGCGGCCGTCGTCGGCACCGCGCAGTACCTCTCGCCGGAGCAGGCTCGGGGCGAGCAGGTCGACGCCCGTAGCGACATCTACTCCACCGGGTGCCTGCTGTTCGAGCTGTTGACCGGCAGACCACCGTTCGTCGGTGACAGCCCGGTGTCCGTGGCGTACCAGCACGTCCGGGAGGACGCGCTGCCGCCGTCGGCCTACAACCCGGAGATCACCCCGCAGATCGACGCGATCGTCGCCAAGGCGCTGGCCAAGCGGGTCGACGAGCGCTATCAGAGCGCGGCGCAGATGCGGGCCGACATCGAGCGCGCCCTCGCCGGCCAGACCGTGATCGCCCCGCCACTGGCGGCCTCTGCTGGGCCGGCCACGATGGTCGCGCCCCTCCCGGTCGAGTCGGCGGACGAGACGTCGATGTTCCAGAGCTCGGACGACGAGCCGCCGCGTCGGCGTACCGGACTGTGGGTGCTGCTGGCGATCATCATCCTGGCCCTCATCGCTGCCGCGGTCATCTTCGTGCCCAAGCTGCTCTCCGGGGGGAGCAACGCCCCCACCGTCTCG
Organism: Nocardioidaceae bacterium; assembly: GCA_050700835.1. GTDB lineage: Bacteria > Actinomycetota > Actinomycetes > Propionibacteriales > Nocardioidaceae > JBOHDX01. The sequence continues at coordinate 1,897 of JBOHDX010000153.1, read as the reverse complement.
GTGCCGCGGCTCGTCGGGCTGACCCAGAAGCAGGCCGAGCAGAAGATCACCCACGCCGGGCTCACCCTCGGCAAGGTCACCAGGACCACGGACGCGTCGGTGCCCAAGGGCAAGGTTTCGAACCAGACTCCCGCGCCGGGCAGCTTCCTCAACAGCAATGACCCGGTGGCGTTGACGGTCAGCCTGGGCGCGGGCAAGGTGCAGGTGCCCTTCATGATCGGCGACTCGCGGTCTACTGCGGTCCAGAAGCTGACGAAGCTGCATCTGGTGCCGGCGTTCAAGCAGCAGGACAGCACCGAGCAGAAGGGCACGGTGCTCACCACCGACCCCACGGCGACGACGATGGTCGCGCCGGGCAGCACGGTGACCCTCACCCTCTCCAACGGACCGGCAACCGTGCCGGACGTGGTGGGCAAGACCCAGGCGGTCGCCGAGCAGATGATCCGGGACGCAGGGCTGCAACCGCGCGTGGTCTACGACTCGACGTCCACCCAGCCCAGCGGCACAGTCACCCAACAGCAGCCCTCCAAGGGCGAGAAGGTGGCCCGCAACTCGTCGGTCTTCATCACCGTGTCGACCGCGCCCTCGACGACACCGACCACGACACCGACCACGACTCCCACGACGGCACCGACCACGACGCCACCCACCACGACTCCGACGACGGTGCCCACGCCCTGACGGTCAGGGCGTGCGGGCGTACTGCAACGTGACGGTGCCGCCGTAGGCGGGGATGTCGAGGCTGCTCCGCGGCTCGACCGTGAGGCCGAGGTTGACGACCGCGACGTACTGGCGATACGTCTGCACCGCGGTCGAGTTGTCCAGGCCCCTTTCCAGCGCGGTCACGTCGCCGACGGCCTCGATGCGGTACGGCGGGGAGTACGGCACGCCCTCGAGCACCACCGTGTTGCCGACGCACTTGATTCCCGTGGTCGCGATCAGCCGCTGACCCTGCAGGCTGATGGCCTGGGCACCGCCGGCCCATAGCGCGTTGACGAACGCCTGGATGTCTTGTTGATGAACCACCAGCGCATCGGCGTTCAGGCCCGGCGGGATCTGCTGGCCACGCGGTGAGTCCTGCAGGGTGACCGCCAGGCCGGGACCGGTGACCCCGGTGAGACCTGCCGCCGGCTTCTGCGCGGCGGCCTGTTGCTGGGCGGCGACGACGGACTTGGAGTCCACCGAACCGGTGAGGGCGGCGATCTCGGCCCGCAGGGTGCGCTGCTGTGCTCGCTGGGCGGCGACCGCATCCGCGCGTTGCTGCACCAGCGTCGACAGGTCGGTCGGTCCGGCTCGCAGATCGGTCCCGTTGGCACTCAGCGCGCTGGCCACGAACAACAAACCGCCGAGTGCCGCCACCAGCGGCACCGCTGCGCGCCACGAGGCGGAGCGGCCTTCACGGTGCGGATGCATGGTTCTACTACGCTAGCCGACGATGCAGCAGACCGGCCCGCGTGAGATCGCGGGCCATGGCCGAGGAGTGACGGTGCCCGAGTCCCGCCCCCGCAAGAAGCCCGACTACACGCCGCCCGCGGGCAAGCGTGGTCCGGCCAAAGGCATCGCCACGCGCTGGGCGGCGCCCGCGATGGTCACCTGCTGGCTGGTCGGGTTGGCGTGGATCGTCATCTTCTACACGGCCGGCACCGACATCCCCGGGATGAAGACCCTCGGCAACTGGAACATCCTGATCGGCATGTGCCTGCTCGGTTCGGGCTTCATCTTCGCCACCAAGTGGGAGTAGCCGTCGCGGGAGTAGCCGTCGAAGGGCCGGGGGCACCGCCCGCGCTCGCTTCACACGCCGGCGGCACCGCCCGCGCCCGCTTCAAACGCCGGGCGCACCGTTTTGTGCCCGAAATGTCCGAGTCGACGGTACCGGCGGCGAGTGAAGCGGCGGACG
>JBOHDX010000152.1:0-18605 GCA_050700835.1 Nocardioidaceae bacterium | reverse complement strand
CGGTCACACGGACCGGGGCCGACGATTGGTGCGGGATCAGTGATCCACGCTGGGGATCAGAGCGGGCGGATGTTCGACGCCTGCGGGCCCTTCGGACCCTGCGTCACCTCGAACTCGACCTTCTGGTTGTCCTCGAGAGTCTTGTAGCCGGTGGTCGCGATCGCGGAGTAGTGCGCGAACACGTCCGGGCTGCCGTCCTCGGGGGCGATGAAGCCGAAGCCCTTCTCGGCGTTGAACCACTTCACGGTGCCTGTAGCCATGTGCGTGTTAAACCCTTCATTGGAGCGTTTCGGACCCGACCGTCGGGACCAGTCAATCGCGGTGTTCGTCGTCCCGCTCCAGAAGGAACATGAAACTCGTGGCGTGGCTACGAGCATCTAGACGTGCGTCGCACTGCAACTTCAGGGTAACGGTAGTGCAGACCCGTCCAAGAGCCCAAACCCCGGGGTCCGAAATGTGCCGAACGGACGGTCGAGGATCACCCGAGCCGCAACCGACCCCGGGATCCTCCGTGACCCTCCGTGGACCCTCAGTGCCCCGTGGCCCCCGTGGCCCCGTGGCCCCGTGGCCCCGGTTAGCCATCGGTTAGCCAGGAGGAACCGGGACTAGCGTGGTGGGCATGAACCCGACCGCCACCAAGCCCCGCTTCAACCTCGGCACGCTCGCCCCCGACGTGTACAAGGCCCTCGATGCCCTCGACGCCGCCGCAGGACCGGACCTCGACGGGTTGCTCAAGGATCTGATCCGTACCCACGCGTCCATGATCAACGGCTGCGCGTTCTGCATCGACATGCATACCAAGGACGCCCGCGAGGCTGGCGAGAGCGAGCTCCGGCTGTACTCCCTGCCGGCCTGGCGCGAAACCCCGTACTACTCCGACCGCGAACGTGCGGCGCTCGCGTTCACCGAGGCGGTCACCCTCGTCCACGACGGGCACGTCAGCGACGAGGCGTACGCGGGGGTGCGCGAGCACTTCACCGAGGAGGAGGTGGGGCAGCTGCTCAGCGTGCTGGTCAGCATCAACGCCTGGAACCGGATCGCCATCACCGCCAGGACGACCCCCGGGAAGTACCGGCCCGAATAACCGCGCGCTCGACCCGGGCGAGTCAGTGTGCGGGCGGCTGTCGTTCGTAGTGGCCGAGCATGCGCAGCAGGTGACCACCCTTCGCGGGAAACACTTCGCCGGCGTCGCGGGCCAGCCGTGCGGAGGTACGGAAGCCTTCGAGCTCCTCAGTGTGCCGGTCGTCGGGGTCGTCTTGCTCCGCGGCGTCGACCGCATGGTCGAAGCCGTCCCACGACTGCTCGTCCAGATGGTCGTACGTGCGCATGAAGGCGCCGGGGTCATTGGCCGACCGCCAAGCTCTTCGAAGGCTGCCGAACCTCACAGTGGTGGGTCGCCAAACCAGGCCCGGGCGTGGGGGGCCAACCACAGGGGGGCCACGATGCCGGCCAGGACCACGAGTGGGATGGCGCGGCCGGAGCCGGAGGCGCCGATCAGCAGTGCGAGGTACATGACCGCGCATGCTGCGGTCAGCAGAATCCGAGCCCGCTTGTCCGGCCCTCGGCGGAGGTCGAGATAGGCCCACCAAGCGGCCGCACAGGACGCCGCTGCGAGCAGCAGGAACAGGACGAACCGCGCCCCCAGGTCACCGAGGAAGCGCAGCCCCGGCAGCATCATCACCACGATCAGGGAAACCAGTGCGAAGTACGAGACCAGCAGGGTGTGGCTCACCACCACCGGAGCCGGGCGGCCGAACCGACGCGGAGAAGCGCGAAACGCTCGGCTCGCCCACGGAGACATGAAAAGGACGGCGCAGCAGGCAGCCGAGACGAACATGATCACGATGACAGACACGGGTGTCTGGTTCTCGATGCTGGCGATGACCGCCAGGAGAGTGGCGACCACCACCACGGACAAGCCGCGCCCGACTGGATCGGTGCGCAGCACGAGGTACGCCACGGCGAGCAGTGCCAGCACGATATAGAGCACGAAGAGGATCAGGAGCAGCAGGATCCGCGCGATCGCGAACGCGAACACGTTGTCCTGGAACAAAGCCGAGACCAGATCCGGGAGTCCCCGGACGGCGTCGCGGAACGCCCAGAGCAGCCAGAGTCCCGACAGTAGGTAGACCACCCCCACGGCCGCGACATCCAGTGGGACCTGACGCCCGGCGAGCCTGATGCTGCGGTCCGGCACCGGCCATTCGAACGTCGTGCTGCCCAGCCTGGCGATGCCCTTCGGTCGCCGCGGCTTGGTCATCTGTGGGTCTCCGTCCCTCTCGGTCGTGGCTGGCCCGGATGCTACTGCCTGTGGCAGCCCCCCGCGGGTGTCCAACCTTCCAACCCTTGCGGCGATCCGACAGTGACGCGTCGTGCATAAGTGTCGGATCGGTGCCCGAGAGGAGGGCCAGGGGCGGCCGCGAGGGGAGGGCCAGGAGTGGCGGCCGCGAGGGAGGGCCGCGAGGGCGGGGCTGGGGTGCCCTTGTGCCCTCCCGCTCCCCTTGCGGCGATCCGACAGTTACGCGTCGTGCATAAGTGTCGGATCGGCGGCCGAGAGGGGAGGGGCGGGCGGGACGCGTCGCACGACTTCACGCCGGTCGTCCGGCAGCCGACGGGTGAGCCCTTGACGGTCCAGCAGGTCGAGCAGCGGCAGCATCACGCGCCGGGTCGACCCGAGCGCCTCACGCGCCTGGCTGACCGTGAAGGGCTGCGGCAACCGCGAGAGCAGCAGAGTCGCCTCCGCGTCGGCGCCGGGAAGCAGCACGACGGTGTCGGTCACCCGGAGCAACCGACCGGCGCGGTGTGCGGCGGCGATCGCCTTGACGTCGAGCCGCAGGGCGGCGAGCCGACCGGCGTCCGGTGCCGCGAATGGCGCGTCTGCCAAGTCGTCGCGCAGCTGCGTCAGCGCGTCCAGCAGCTGGATCGGCAGCGACTGCACCGCGTCGTCGCGGCGGACCCGACCGGCCTCCAGGCGCAACGAGTCCGGTAGGACCGCGGACACCAGCCCGGTCGTCGGGACCGCAAGGGCCCGCACCGCCGACGCCACCGGGAGGCCCGGGTCGAGTGGATGGTCCGCGTCGTGCCGGCGTACCAGCTCGGTCAGTCGGGTGGTCAGCTCAGGCACCAGTCGAGCGTCGAGCAGCCAGTCGCCGTCGGCGACCGCCACCTGCTCGGCGTCAGCCGTCGAGACTCCGATCCGTTGCAGCGCGGAGCGTTGAGCCACCCGCCGCCGGGCCAGCTCGTCGGCGAGACTCGGCTCCGCGGGTACGCCGGAGAGCAGCTCGCCACGCCTGCGAGCATCGCCGCGTCGCGACAGCGCAGGCGGTAGCGGGTCCAGAACGGTGACGCCCCAGATCCGACGACTGCCCGGGTCACGGAGCAGCGCCTGGTCCCCGATCCGCAGCGGCAGTGACTGAGGCAGCCGCAGGCGCGCGAACCCAGCATCGGCGAGGGGGCGTTGCTCGACGGTCATCGCGGTGGCGCCGATGTGCAGCACCGGTTGACGTGGCAACGGAAGGTCAACCCGGACCGCGACGTCGACGAGCGTGGTCGGGAGCCAGGCGTCCGGCGTGGTGAGGGCGGCGCCCCGCGCCAGCCCCCGAGGAATGTCGCCACCTAGCGACAGCGCCACGCGCGCGGCCCCGGACGCGCGCTCCACGGTGCGACCGAGGCACTCCATCCCCCGCACCCGTACGGTCGAGTCCGCGATCGACAGGCGGTCGCCAACCTTGATAGTCCCAGCGGTCAACGTGCCAGTCACCACGGTCCCGGCGCCGCGGATCGTGAAGCAGCGGTCCACCCAGAGGCGTACATCCACGCTTGGGTCCGGCGTCGGCAGCGTCGTCACCATGGTGCGCAGCGCCGAGCGGAGGTGATCGAGTCCCGAGCCGGTGGATGCGCTGACCGCGACGGCCGGCGCCCCGGCCAGACTCGTGGCCGACAGCTCGGCCAAGGCGCGTGCGCGCATGGGTGCGGGGTCGGCGAGATCGCTGCGGGTGATCGCGACGACGCCGTGGCGGACCCTCAGCGAATCCAGTGCCGCCAGGTGCTCGGCCGCCTGCGGCATCCAGTCGTCGTCGGCGGCAACGACGAACAGGACAGCGGGTACGGGCCCGACACCGCTGAGCATCGTGGGGACGAACCGTTCATGTCCCGGGGCGTCGACGAACGCCACGTCGCCGACGCCGGGCAACGCCGTCCAGCCGAAGCCCAACTCGATGGTCAACCCACGGCGGCGTTCCTCGGCGAGCCGATCCGGGTCCATGCCGGTCAGGGCGCGCACCAGCGTGGACTTGCCGTGGTCGACATGACCGGCGGTGGCCACGACGTACACGTCAGGCCCGCGCCACCGCGAGCACGGCCCCCGTCAGTACCGGATCATCGGTGGGGTCGATCGCGATCAGGTCCAGCAGCAGCCTGCCGCCCTCGAGTCGACCGACGACCGGCGGGCCGCCCACCCGAAGCGTGGCGGCCAGGTACGAGGGTAAAGACACGGCGGCGCTGTCGAGCCCGACTCCGGGAGCACCGCCGCCCCCGATCGCCGCGGTGCTCGCGACGGCGACCGCATCGACGCCGTGGGTGACCAGGTCGGCGCTGATTCGCTCGGCCCGCGCCCCCAGCTCGGCCGTTGTTCTGGCGATCGCTCGCCCGACAGGCGTTTCAGGGCCGGCGAGGGTTGCTTCGAGGGCGGCCAGCGTCAACTTGTCCACCCGCAGCGCCCGGGCGACCGGATGGCGCCGCAGCCGGCCCACCAGTGCGGCGTCCCCGAGCAGGAGACCGGACTGCGGTCCTCCGAGCAGCTTGTCCCCCGAGGCCGTCACGAGGGCGGCGCCGTTCCGCAGGGCGGTGTCGGCGTCAGGTTCGCGGGGCAGCCGGGGGTGCGGCCGCAGCAACCCCGATCCGATGTCGGCGACCACGGGTACGGGAAGCGTTGCGAGATCCCGCACTGGCACCGCGGAGGTGAAGCCGGAGACGACGAAGTTGGACGGGTGCACCTTGAGCACGAATGCGGTGTCGTTCCCGACGGCGTCCGCGTAGTCCGCGCGGGAGACCCGGTTGGTCGTGCCGACCTCGCGCAGCCGCACCCCGCACGACTCCAGCAGGTCGGGGATCCGGAAGCCGTCGCCGATCTCCACCAGCTCCCCGCGAGCGATGACCACCTCACGCCCGGCCGCGAGCCCCGTGGCGGCGAGCATCAGCGCGGCTGCGCCGTTGTTGACGACGTGCACGTCGCCGGCAGCAGGCACGGCGCGCGCGAGCGCGCGCATGACCGCGCGACCCCGGCGTACCCGGGTGCCGGTCTCGAGGTCCAGCTCGACGTCGGTGGCGCCTGCGGACCTCGCCACCGCGTCGACGGCCGCCGCGGACAAGGGCGCGCGACCGAGGTTCGTGTGGACGACGACACCGGTGGCGTTGAGCACCGCTCGCATGGTCGTCGCGCTCGCGGGCAGCGCAGCGACCGCCGCGTCGGTCACCTGCTGCGGTTCGATCAGGCCCGACCTGCACTGGTCCTGCGCGCGGCGCACGATCTCCTTGACGAGGTCGGCGCCGAGGGCGGCGGCAGCGTCGCGCAGACGGGGATCGGAGAGTACGACGTCCGTACGCGGCACGGCACGACGGGCGTCGGGCATCGGACCTCCGTACGACCGTGGACGGCGTGGCGGAGGCGGACGGGAATCGAACCCGCCTGGCCGGGCTACCCGGCCACTACGGTTTTGAAGACCGCGCCCATCACCAGACGAGGTACGCCTCCGTCGTCATCGTAGGACCCGCTCGGTCCGTACCCCCTCGGGCCTTCGCTCCGCCACGCACCCGGCGACCCCCTCTCGCGTTTGCGGGAAAGTGGCTGAGCTCAGGCCCGAATCCGAGCCACTTTCCCGCAATTGCGGTAGCGGCGGTAGCGGCGGGGGCGGGGCCAGACGCGGGGCCGGACGTGGGGCGGACGTGGGGCCGGACACCCGGCGGGGCCACGACCTGCACTGGGAGCGGTCGAGGTCTAGGTTCGTCCCAGCGGCGCAGCGAGCTCGCGGACGTGAGGAGTCGGCATGGGTGTGCGGACGTTCATCGAGTCGTGGCCGGTGTACCGGCAGCTGACCGGCGACGACCCGCTGGGCCGGGGGTCGGCGGCGCGGTCGGCCACCACCGACCGGATCCGCCCCCGCACCGCCGGCGCCGACCACGTGGTCAAGTCGATCTGCCCCTACTGCGCGGTCGGCTGCGGCCAGAACGTGTTCGTCAAGGACGACAAGGTCATCCAGATCGAGGGTGACCCGGACAGCCCCGTGTCCCGGGGGCGGCTGTGCCCCAAGGGCAGCGCCAGCATGCAGCTCGTCACCGCCCCCAGCCGAGTCACGAAGGTCCGCTACCGCCGCCCGCACGGGCGCGACTGGGAGGACCTCGATCTCGACACCGCGGTCGACATGATCGCTGACCGGGTGATCGAGACGCGACGCAAGACCTGGTCCTGGGAGCAAGACGGCAAGCGCGTGCGCCGCACGATGGGCATCGCGAGCCTCGGAGGAGCGACCCTCGACAACGAGGAGAACTACCTCATGAAGAAGCTCTACACCGCCATGGGTGCGGTGCAGATCGAGAACCAGGCGCGAATATGACACTCCTCCACCGTCCCCGGTCTGGGGACCTCGTTCGGCCGCGGCGGCGCCACGACCTTCCAGCAGGACCTGAGCAACGCTGACTGCATCCTGATCGAGGGCTCGAACATGGCCGAGTGCCATCCGGTCGGGTTCCAGTGGGTCATGGAGGCCAAGGCGCGCGGAGCGACGCTGATCCACGTCGACCCTCGGTTCACGCGTACCTCCGCGGTCGCCGACATCCACGTGGCGTTGCGCGCCGGCTCCGACATCGCCTTCCTCGGAGGGCTGGTCAACCATGTGCTGACGAACGAGCTCGACTTCCGCGAGTACGTCGTGGCCTACACCAATGCCTCGTCGATCGTGAGCGAGGACTTCCGCGACACGGAGGATCTCGACGGCCTGTTCTCCGGGTTCGACCCCGAGACCGCGAGCTACGACTCGACCACCTGGCAGTACGAAGGTGCCGTCGAGGCAGCGGCCGCCGGTCAACGCGACCCGGCGCAACCGGGCACTCCCGACGGCTCGGAGCGGGAGGCGCACGAGGCCAGCCGCTCGGAGACCGCCGGCTCCGGCGGGCCGGCGATCAGGGGCAAGGCGCACCGCGACGAGACCCTGAAGCACCCGCGCTGCGTCTACCAGATCCTCAAGCGCCACTTCGCCCGCTACACCCCCGAGGTGGTGGAGGAGGTGTGCGGAATCTCGCCGGCGCAGTTCGCCGCGGTCGCGCACGCACTGACGTCCAACAGCGGTCGCGAGCGCACCAGCGCGTTCTGCTACGCGGTCGGCTGGACCCAGCACAACGCCGGGGTGCAGTACATCCGCACGGCTGCGATCCTGCAGCTGTTGCTGGGCAACATCGGTCGCCCGGGTGGCGGGATCATGGCGCTGCGCGGGCACGCCAGCATTCAGGGCTCCACGGACATCCCGACGCTCTACAACATCCTGCCCGGCTACATCCCGATGCCACACGCCTCGCACCACGAGGACCTGGACGGCTTCGTCGCCGCCGACGCAGGTGTCACCGGCTACTGGGGCAACATGCGGTCCTACGTCGTCAGCCTGCTCCGGGCGTACTGGGGCGACGCGGCCACGGCCGACAACGACTACTGCTTCGACTACCTGCCTCGGCTGACCGGCGACCACGCGACGTACCAGACCGTCATGGACCAGATCGACGGCAAGGTCAAGGGCTACTTCCTGGTCGGGGAGAATCCCGCGGTCGGCTCGGCGAACGGCAAGTTGCAACGCCTGGGCATGGCCAACCTCGACTGGTTGGTCGTGCGCGACCTCGCGATGATCGAGTCGGCCACGTTCTGGAAGGACGGCCCGGAGGTCGAGACGGGCGAGATGGCCCCCGAGGACGTCGGCACCGAGGTGTTCTTCCTGCCGGCGGCCGCACACACTGAGAAGAGCGGCTCGTTCACCAACACCCAGCGGATGTTGCAGTGGCACCACCAAGCGGTGGAGCCGCCGGGCGACGCGACCAGCGATCTCTGGTTCTACTACCACCTGGGCAAGCGGATCCGGGCCAAGCTGGGCGGCTCCACCGACGAGCGTGACCGGCCCGTGCTGGACCTGACCTGGGACTACCCCGAACGAGGTCCGAACCAAGATCCGGATCCCGAGGCCGTGCTTCGCGAGATCAACGGCACCGGTCCTGACGGCGCCGCCCTGTCGTCCTACACCGAGCTGAAGGACGACGGCTCGACCGTGTGCGGATGCTGGATCTATTGCGGTGTCTATGCCGGCGAGGTCAACCAGGCCGCGCGCAAGAAGCCCGGTCAGGAGCAGAGCTGGGTGGCCCCCGAGTGGGGTTGGGCCTGGCCGGCGAACCGCCGGATGATCTACAACCGGGCCTCGGCCGCCCCCGACGGGACTCCGTGGAGCGAGCGCAAGAGGTACGTCTGGTGGGACGCCGACGCGGGCAGGTGGACGGGTCACGACGTGCCCGACTTCATCGTGGACCGTGCCCCGGACCATGTGCCGGCGGACGACGCGACCGGCCCGGACGCGATCGGCGGGCAGGACCCCTTCGTCATGCAGACGGACGGCAAGGCCTGGCTGTTCGCCCCGTCAGGACTCGCCGACGGTCCCATGCCGACCCACTACGAACCGCACGAGTCGCCGCTGCGCAATGCGCTGTACGCCCAGCAGAGCAACCCGGCCCGCGAGCAGTACCCGCGTGCCGACAACGTGTCCAACCCGACCCGCAGCGACGTCTTCCCGTTCGTGTTCACCAGCTACCGGCTCACCGAGCACCACACCGCTGGCGGCATGAGCCGGAGCCTTCCCTACCTGGCGGAGCTGCAGCCCGAGATGTTCTGCGAGATCTCGCCGGCACTGGCGAGGCTCCGCGGCCTCGACAACGGCGGATGGGCGACCATCGTCACCGCCCGCACCGCCATCGAGGCACGCGTGCTGGTGACCGAACGGATGCGGCCGCTACGCGTCGGCGGCGACACGGTGCACCAGGTCGGCCTGCCGTACCACTGGGGCACCAGCGGTCTCTCCGCCGGCGACGCCGCGAACGACCTGGTCGTGGTCACGCTCGACCCCAACGTGCACATCCAGAGCAAGGTCGGCACCTGCGACATCCAGCCCGGCCGGCGGGCGCGAGGCCCAGCACTGCTCGCGTACGTCGAGGGCTACCGCCGCCGCGCTGGCATCGGCGGGGAGGACGACTCGTGACTGAGCGCGTGGGATTCTTCACCGACACCAGCGTGTGCATCGGCTGCAAGGCGTGCGAGGTGGCCTGCAAGGAGTGGAACGGCCTCGCCGAGGACGGCCTGCTGCTGACCGGCATGTCCTACGACAACACCCAGGAGCTGGGTGCCGACAGCTGGCGGCATGTGGCGTTCATCGAACAGTCGGCACCGATCGTGCCGTCGATGCAGCGGTCGGCGCCGCCCCCGCCCGCCACCGACCTGGGCATGCCGACGATGCGTCCCGATGACTCCGCGGGCGACGCCGACATGGGGGTGCGGTGGCTCATGTCCTCGGACGTGTGCAAGCACTGCACCCATGCCGCCTGCCTCGACGTGTGCCCGACAGGGGCACTGTTCCGGACCGAGTTCGGCACCGTGGTGGTGCAGCCGGACGTGTGCAATGGGTGCGGCTACTGCGTTCCTGCGTGCCCCTACGGCGTGATCGACCAGCGCAAGGAGGACGGCCGCGTCTTCAAGTGCACGATGTGCTACGACCGCCTCCAGGTCGGTGAGAAGCCGGCTTGCGCCAAGGCGTGCCCGACCGAGTCGATCCAGTTCGGGCCGCTCGAGGAGTTGCGGGGCAAGGCCAAAGCGAGGGTTGAGACGTTGCACGCGCAGGGGGTCGACGTGGCCAGGCTGTACGGCGCGGACCCGGAGGACGGCGTCGGCGGCGACGGCGCGTTCTTCCTGCTGCTGGACGAGCCGGAGGTGTACGGCCTGCCGCCGGACCCGATCGTCACGACCCGCGACCTGCCGTCGATGTGGCGGCACGTGGGCGTCGCGGCCACGAGCCTGCTGGCGGCGGGTGCCGCCGCATTCCTCGGGAGACGTCGGTGAAGGGCGAACGCCCAGTCGTCCCGGACGCGCGCTTCGAGTCCTACTACGGGCGTCCGGTGCTCAAGCGACCGGTGTGGAAGCAACCCGACGTACCGCTCTACCTCTTCCTGGGCGGCGCGGCCGGTACGTCCGCGATGCTGGCTGAGGGTGCCGCGCTGGCGGGGCTGCCGGGACTCGAGCGAGTCACCCGCGTGGCCGCTGCCACCGGCGCCGGACTCGGCACTGTCGCGCTCGTGCACGACCTCGGCCGACCGGAGCGGTTCTTGAACATGCTGCGCGTGTTCAAGCCGACGTCGCCCCTGTCGATCGGTTCGTGGATCCTGGCGCCGTTCGCCGCGACGTCGGCCACGGCGGCGCTGTCGAACGTGACGGGGTTCGCGCGTCCACTCGGTCGGCTGGCCGGAGTCGGCGCGGCGTTGCTCGGTCCGCCGCTGACGACCTACACCGCGGCGCTGATCTGCAACACCGCCGTGCCTGCCTGGCATGAGGCCTACCGCGAGATGCCGTTCCTGTTCGCCGGCAGTGGCGCCACCGCGGCCGCCGGGATCGCGATCGCGGCGGCACCACTGGGTGAGACCTCACCGGCCCGGCGGCTCGCGGTCGCCGGCGCGGCGGCCGAGCTCGTGATGACCGAGCGCATCCGGCAACGACTCGGCATGCTGGCGCAGCCGTACCACCAGGGCAAGGCGGGCGCGATGATGAAGACGGCGCGGGCACTCACCGTCGCCGGGGCTGTCGGGGGCGCCGTCGGCGGCCGCTCCCGGCTCCTGAGCACGGTGTCCGGGGCGGCACTCGTCGCCGGGTCGGTGCTGACCCGGTTCGGTGTCTTCAACGCCGGGCTGGCGTCCGCGGACGACCCGAAGTACACCGTCGTACCCCAGCGTGAGCGCCTCACGCACAAGGATCCGACGCTGAGCCGGCCATAGCAGGTTGCGCGTCGAATCCTTGCGGCTATCCGGCGGGAAGGGTGAAGCCGGACGTCAGGTTGAGCACCGTGCCCACGGTGAGGTACATCAGCCACAGACCGGTGGCGATGTGGGCCATGCCCAGCAACCGCTCGCCCGCCTTGACGCCGATGCTGGCGAAGAAGTCGGCGACGTACACCCAGGTCAGCCCGGCGAACAGCAGGCCCACGGGCCACGCGCTGGCGTCGAAGAAGACGAAGATTCCCAGCGCGGACAGGATCGTGAATGCCACGGACATGCCGGCGTTGGGGCGCGGGTCGTTGCCCTGGAACCGGTTCCACCCGAGCGCGAACCAGTGGATGCCGTATGCGGAGAACGCGAGCGCCGCCATGTACAACGGCGGACCGGAGAACACCTGGAACCAACTGAGCCCGATGAACAGCGTGACGCCGGTGACGAGCTGGCAGAAGCCCGGCATCCAGATGCCCCACACGCCGGTCGCACGGTCGACCAAGGGGTCTCGGCGTGGGAAGCCGAAGAGCTCCTGTGGTCCCCAGATCAGGTATCCGGTGCCCAGACCGAAGAAGCCGAGGGCGATGGGGACGAAGATCGAAGCCTGGAATCTCATGTGCACACTCCTGTGGTGTGAGTGCTCGGGACAACCATCTTCCTCTCCAACCGCGACGTTTGGCAGATCGAAACGCGGGCGGTCTGGTCGAATCCGCATACGGTGGTGGGGTGACCACCACCGCCGAACCCGTCCGGCTCACGCAGTACGCCCAGGGCGGTGGCTGCGCCTGCAAGATCCCGCCCGGCGAGCTGGAGGAGGTGCTCACCCGGCTTCCGAACGCGGCCATGGCCGAGGATCTGCTGGTCGGCCTGGCCACTGGTGACGACGCCGCGGTGGTCCGGCTCGACGCCCGGCGCGCGATCGTGTCCACCGCCGACTTCTTCACACCGGTGGTCGACGACGCGTACGACTGGGGGCGGATCGCAGCGGCGAACGCGTTGTCCGACGTCTACGCGATGGGTGGCGAGCCGCTCGTCGCCGTCAACCTCCTCGGGTGGCCACGTGAGCGGTTGCCGGCCGAGTTGATCGAGCCGGTGCTGCGTGGGGGCGCGGACGTCTGCGCCGAAGCCGGTTGCCACCTGGCTGGGGGCCACAGCATCGACAGCCCGGAGCCGCTGTACGGCATGGCGGTGACCGGGATCGCCGACCCGCAAAGGCTGCTGCGCAACGATTGCGGAGCGGTCGGGCTCCCACTGACGCTGACCAAGCCGCTCGGTGTCGGCATCTTGAACAACCGGCACAAGGGCACCGGCGAGGTGTTCCCGGCGGCGGTCGCGTCGATGACGCAGCTCAACCGGGACGCCGCCCGTGCCGCCCTCGACTCCGGCGCAACCTGCGCCACCGACATCACCGGGTTCGGGCTGCTCGGCCACCTGTTCAAGCTGGCCAGGGCCAGTGGCGTCTCGGCTGTCGTCGACGCAGACGCGGTGCCCCTGCTCGACGGCGCCCGCGACTCCGCTCGGTCCGGGTTCATGCCGGGTGGTAGCCGGCGAAACCTCGATTGGGTGCGGCCGTACCTCGCCTCCGACCTCGACGAGCTCGACCTGCTGCTACTGGCCGATGCTCAGACCTCCGGTGGGCTGCTCGTCGCCGGCGAGGTCCCCGGCCACCCGGTGGTCGGTCAGCTGGTGCCCCCGGCCGAGTGGACGATCAGCGTCCGCTGAGCACCGTTTGGTGCCGCGCCCGGCGCTGAGCCCGGAGCTCATCGCCGGCCGGGTGGGCCCGCCGTTCGGCGCACGCCGCGTACGACCAGGGTCGGCGCACGCTGCGTACGACCAGGGTCAGCGCACGCCGCGTGGACGGAACTGGACGCTGATGCGAGGACCGACCGGCCTCGCCGTCTTGGGGATGCAGTGCTCCCAGGTCCGTTGGCACGAACCGCCCATGACGATCAGATCGCCATGCCCCAACGGGTAGCGCACGGTCTCGCCGCCCCCGCGCGGTCGGAGCATGAGAGGCCGCGTGGCTCCCAGTGACACGATCGCCACCATGGTGTCCTCACTCCGGCCACGTCCGATCGTGTCACCGTGCCAGGCCACGCTGTCGCGGCCGTCACGGTAGTAGCAGAGCCCCGAGGTGCGGAACGGCTCGCCCAGGTCGTCGCTGTAGTGCGTGCTGAGCAGGTCACGTGCCTCGTCCAAGGACGGCTCGGGCAGCCGGTCCTGCTCGCCGTAGAAGCACAGCAGTCGTGGCACGTCGACCACCCGGTCGTACATCGGGCGGCGCTCGGCCTGCCAGGGGACCTCCCTGACCAGCCGGTCGAACAGGTCGCTGGCGCCGTCGACCCAGCCGGGTCGCAGGTCGACCCAGGCGCCGTGGCTGAGGTAGGTGCGCTGCATCGAGTCGCCCAAGCGGCCGAGTCGGACACCGTGCTCGACGTCCTCGAAAAGCGAGCTCTGCAGCGCGTACGACATGAGGAGAGACTACGTCGGTTCGAACAGATGTTCTACCCTCCCGGCGCGCGGCGGCGACGGCTGCGGCGGCTCAGGGCCGCAGTCAGGAGGCTGGCGGCCACCAACTCGACCGGCCAGCGCCGACAAGACTCCGACTGGATCCGCGAGTGCGCCACGTCGAACCAGCCCGGGAAGGGCGAACGGCCGAAGAACTGCCGTCCGGGCTTGTCGAGGTCGGGCACGCAGGCGCCGGCGATGCCCGCCAGCACCGACATGCGACTGGCCGGCGGTGTGCGGGTGGCGATGACGCCGATCGCGGCGAGCCCGAGCAGTCCGTCCGGCACCGCAATCTTCATCAGGTGCTCCGCCGCCAAGCCGAAATGCGGTACGGCGTCGAGCACGAAGTGCGACCCGAAGCCGACACCGAACGCGGTGACCGGGTCGTCGAGCATCGACCCGACGACGGCTCCACAAAGCACGTGGTTGGTGATCAGCACCCGGTCAGGGTGACAGACCGCACATGGTGCTCGGCGTGCCGGTGGGACCGCTCACCAGTTGGCTTCGCTGCCCACGGGCGGCAGCTTCACCCAGCTGGGCCGGATCACGTACACGATGCCGCCCGAGTGGGGCACCCAGGTGTTCTCGAACTGCGCCCGGTTGTAGACGGTCCGGACCTGTCCATCGTCCGGGATCAGGTGCGAGGCGGGGTCGTTGACCACCACGTCCCCGTTGTCGGTGAAGCCGACGATCACCATCAGGTGTCCGTCGGTGCCGTAGCCGGCCCCGTCGAGCTCCCCCTTCTTGAACGACACCGACACGACCAGCGGGATGCCCCTCTTGATGAACTGCTCCGCCTCGGTGAGCGAGCGCAGCCGGGTCACGAACGTCTGCAGGTGGTAGCGCGCGGCGTACGCCGCGTTGAACGGCCAGTTCCCGGCGCCGTCGTAGGTGTAGTCGAAGACGTTGCGGGCCGCGAAGTCGACCTGCGGGTCCTGGTACGACGGATCGACCCAGCTCATGTCGGCCGCGGACGGGCCGCGGTTCCAGTAGGCCAGCAGCATCGACGTCGAGGTGGGGCTGCACCAAGCCTCGCCGCCACCATCCCACTGCGGGTACTGCCCCTTGTGGATCTCCTGCGAGTACGTCGGCACGTTCAACGCGATGCCTTCGGCGCCGCCGAGCGGGCTGACCGGCACCTTCTTCGCCGACGGCAGCGCCGACGCCATGGCGCCCACCAAGGACACCCGCGGGGTGAGGGGGGAGCCGACCGGCCGGTACATCGTGAGTCGCAGCTGCCAGTCGTGCAGGGTCTGACCGGTCCGGGTCGCAAGCGTGTCCGTGTAGACCGTGGCAACAGCGTCGCCCTGTCCGTCGACTGAGGTGCGGTGCAGGTAGGTGTCCTTCTCGGTCCAGCGACCCAGGACGTACCACTTCGAGTCGGTGCCCGCGTCGGTGGTGCCGTGCACCTCCATCTGCAGCCAGGTGTCGCCTGGGGTCTTGGCGTTCCAGGACGAGACGAGCTCGGTGAGGTTGAAGCCGGGGTGTACGACCGGGGAGGTCCAGGTGCCGTACTCGTACTGTCGTGCGGAGCCGTCGCCGAACGGGTCGGTGTAGCTCATCGTCCCGATCGGATGCTTGATCT
The DNA here is from genome assembly GCA_050700835.1 of Nocardioidaceae bacterium. Classification (GTDB taxonomy): domain Bacteria; phylum Actinomycetota; class Actinomycetes; order Propionibacteriales; family Nocardioidaceae; genus JBOHDX01. The sequence continues at coordinate 3,460 of JBOHDX010000152.1, read as the reverse complement.
CCAGGGCGTCGTGCTCGACTTTGGTGCCGGCGAAGTCGCCGTGCTTGAAGTCGCGCTTGCTGGTCCAGTCGGTGAACGCGACGTGCCGGTTCGCGGTGCCGGCTGCGGTCGTGGGCTGGGCGCTTGCGGTGGGGATGCCGGTCGACGTCGTGGTTCGCGAGGCGGCCGCGGCGTGGTTGGCCGCGCGCTGGCCGGAGGTGGTGCCGCCGAGGGCGGTGGTGGCGCCGAGGGCCGTGGTGGTGCCGAAAGCGGTGGTGGTGCCGAGGGCGGTGGTGGTGCCGAGGGCCAACGTCGCGGCGACGCCGGCCAAGGCGATGAGCGGTCGTGACCGCATGGGAGCCTCCTGCAGGACTCGCGGGTGTCTACCTGGGGGAGATGCCCGGCGGGTCCACCCCGCAAACCCCGCGACTGCACCACGAAGGAATCGACATCGCGGTGGTCATGGCGACCCGGATGTCGATTCTTGCGTGGACCCCGAAGGACCGCCGCAGGCAGCCCTTAGCGGTCGAGCCGGCGAGCGAGCCAGGACAACGCCATCGGGTACCGGTAGTCGATCGCCATGTGGGTGCCCTCGAACAGCTCGAAGGCGATCCGATCTTCCGGCAGGCCGACCCGCAGGATCTCGTCATGGAACGCCTCGGCACCGAGGTCGAGGAACCACTCGTCCTTCTTGCCGGCGTCGATCCACACGGCCCGCAGTCCGCGGACGGCGTCGGCGTACGTCTCGACCATCCGCACCGGGTCCCGGTCGAGCCAGCGCTGCCAGACGTCCGGCCGCAGCACACCGCTGCGTGGGTCGAACGGCAGCTCGACCGTGCCGTCGTCACGGGCCGAGAAGCACGCCGAGCAGCCGAGCACCATCAGCAGCCCGTGGTCGGCCTCCTTCGTGAACGACGTGCGCGAGCGGAAGTCGTCCCACCACTTGGTGATGTCGTGGTCGTACTCACGCAGCAGCCGGGCGGCCTTGCCGAACTCCGGCACGTAGCAAAGCTCGTACAACGAGTCGCCAGCATGAGTCGCCAGCGCCCCGAACAGGTCCGGCCGGAGCATCGGCGTGATCATCGCGCCGAAGCCGCCCGAGGACTTGCCCGAGATCGCTCGCGACGCCGGAGCGTCGATGGTCCGGTAGTGCGCGTCCACCCACGGGACCACCTCGTCGCAGAGGTACGAGTGGTAGGCGCCGGTCCCCGGGGAGTCGACGAACTGCGAACCGCCGTAGGCCGTCCACGCGTCCACGTAGACGACGACGCACCCCGGGGTGTCCCCGTCGGCGAAGACGGCGTCGGCGGTCTCGATGAACGGTTGCCGGTACGCCGTGCGGTTGGCCCACATCGTAACGTTGCCGGTGTAGCCCTGGATCACGTAGACGCTGGGCCAACGTACCGACGCGTCGTCGTCATAGCCGGGCGGCACGTAGACCCACAGGGGCCGCTCGGGCGGGTCGCCGAGCGGGTTGCCACGCAGCGCGTCCGAGTCGATCGTGTGGTGGTCGAGCCGCCCCGCGAGGTCGGCACTCCAAGGCAACATGGTCAGTCGAGTGCGGCGTCGAGTGTGATGTCGACCCCAGTCAGCGCCTTGCTGATCGGGCAGCTCTCCTTGGCCGTCTGCGCAGCCTTCGCGAAGCCGTCGGCGTCGAGGCCCTCGACCTCGCCACGCACGGTCAGCTTGATGCCGGTGAGCATGAAGCCGCCACGCGCCTCGTCCTTGCCGAGGGACACGTCGGCTGTGACGTCGAGGCTCGTCGGTGTCCCCCCCGCCTTACCGATCACGCCCGACAGCTGCATCGCGTAGCAGGCCGAGTGGGATGCGGCGATGAGCTCCTCTGGGCTGGTCGTGCCGTCGGCATGCTCCGCAGCGCGTTTCGGGAACGAAACCTCGTAGGTGCCGACGTGGGAGCTGGACAGCTCGACCTGCCCGGAACCCTCTTGAAGGGTGCCGTTCCAGGCGGTGCGGGACGTACGTGTGGGCATGCTGCCTCCAAGGCTGCTTCTCGGCTGTGTCGCGGCTGGCGTCGCGCCTGCTGCGTACCTCCTCGAACCTACTCGGCCCGACCGCTTGGCGCCCGGGCGCGTCGGGTGCCCGTGCGTTCGGCTGCCCAAGGGCGGTCGGGTGCCCGGCCGGTCATCTGCCCGAGCGGTCGGGTTCCCGGGCGGTCAGCTGCCCGGGCGTACCGGCGTCACGGCGGGCCGCACCGCGATCATGCACCGGACGACCGTGCCTTCGGTGGTGCTCATCACGGAGACGTCCTCCGACAACGAGCGCACGAGGAAGAGGCCGCGCCCGTTCTCCGACTCGTAGCCGGGCAGCTGCTGTCCCCGCTCGCCCAGGTGCTCGTTGCCGTTGCCGTCATCGGACACCTCGAGGACGAGCTGTTCGTCGAGCATCTGGGCGGTCAGCACCACCGAGTCCCGGGCCACCACCACCGCGTTGGCGAGCAGCTCGGAGGCGACGAGGATCGGGTCGCCGCCGTGCAGCGCGTGCTCGCCCAACCAGCTGCGCAACCCGTGCCTGGCGGTACGGATGGCCGTGTCGTCCTCGGGGTCGACCTTCCACCGCATCCGATCGGGTACGGCGTGCACGCGGGTGCGGCGCAGCACCAGTGCGAGCGTGTCGTCGCGCCGGTCGGCACCAGCCAAGGCCCGACTCACCAGCTCCTCGGCGAACTCGGCGGCCTCCATGTGCGCCACCTGCGCGGCGTGGCCCATCAGCGCGTCCATGCCTTCGAGGACGTCCTTGCGCGCCTCGATCAGCCCGTCGGTGTAGAGCACCATCGACTCGTGAATGCCGAGCTCGGTGGTCACGACGTTGTCGCTGCCGACCGCCGGCCAACCGATCGCCCCGCCGGTCGCGGCGAGCTGGCGCACGTTGCCGTTGGCGCTCACCACCAGCGCCGGTGGGTGACCTCCCGACACGACTTTCAGCAGCCCGGTCACCGGGTGGTAGCGGGCCACGATCACGGTGGCAACCAGCTCGGACTCCTGCGCGGACAGCAGATTGTCGGCCCGCAGGACGATGTCCTCCAGCGGCGTACCTTCGACGGCCGCGAAGCGCAAGGTGTGGATGACGGTAAGTGCGTCCTTGGTGGCGGTGACGCCGTGGCCGAGGACGTCGACGACGGCGATGTGCAACTCGCCGGACGGCAGACGGTGCCAGTCGAAAAGGTCGCCGCCGGTCGGCGACGTCGGGTCTGACGCGACGTAGGCCACCGCGATGTCCGCACCGTCGATTCCCGGAGGTTCGGGTGCGACCGCCTTCTGCAGGTGGTCCACGACGAGCCGTTGCGCCGCCTGGGCCTCGACCAGTCGGCTGAACTGCTCGCGCAGCTCTTCGTACTCGTCGGCCGGTGTGATGTCACGGGCGACGACCACCAGCGTCTCGGCCTGGTCCTCGAAGTCGACGGCCGGGCTCGAGGACACCGACAGCCGCCGGTGCGAGCCGTTGGGGTGGGTCAGCAGGATCT
>JBOHDX010000151.1:0-29113 GCA_050700835.1 Nocardioidaceae bacterium | reverse complement strand
GAGTGCAGCCGTGCTGCACCTGCTGCAAGCGTTCTTCGGATGCGGTGCGGTGACGGTCAATCGTCGCCGTGACGATCATCGGGAAGACATGTGGCGCTTCGGCGTCCGTCGACTCGGTGATCTCAGAGACCGTGTTGTACCGTTTTTCGAAGTACACCCACTTAGAACGGCCAAAGCTGGCGACTTCGCCAGCTTTGCGGTGGTCGTCGACATGATGGGGCAGGGCGTGCATCTCACGATGGACGGCCTGCTGAAGATTGCGGCGATCGGCGAGACGATGAACCGTCGGAAGCCGTCGCAGCTGGTGGAATCCTCAGAGGCCATACGCCAGCCATCTCATCTTCGACGGGCGAGATGAAGATATGGTCCTAGCCTCATGGCGACATGGGGGGTTCTAGAGCGAAATTCCTTGTCGGGTAAGTTCCGACCTGCACGAATGGCGTAACGACTTCTCCGCTGTCTCAACCACAGACTCGGCGAAATTGCACTACGAGTAAAGATGCTCGTTACGCGCGGCAGGACGGAAAGACCCCGGGACCTTTACTATAGCTTGGTATTGGTGTTCGGTTCGGCTTGTGTAGGATAGGTGGGAGACTATGAGACGGTCACGCCAGTGATCGTGGAGTCAACGTTGAAATACCACTCTGGTCGAACTGGATGTCTAACCTCGGTCCGTGATCCGGACCAGGGACAGTGCCTGGTGGGTAGTTTAACTGGGGCGGTTGCCTCCCAAAAAGTAACGGAGGCGCCCAAAGGTTCCCTCAGCCTGGTTGGCAATCAGGTGTCGAGTGCAAGTGCACAAGGGAGCTTGACTGTGAGACAGACATGTCGAGCAGGGACGAAAGTCGGGACTAGTGATCCGGCACCACCTTGTGGAAGGGGTGTCGCTCAACGGATAAAAGGTACCCCGGGGATAACAGGCTGATCTTCCCCAAGAGTCCATATCGACGGGATGGTTTGGCACCTCGATGTCGGCTCGTCGCATCCTGGGGCCGGAGTAGGTCCCAAGGGTTGGGCTGTTCGCCCATTAAAGCGGCACGCGAGCTGGGTTTAGAACGTCGTGAGACAGTTCGGTCCCTATCCGCCGCGCGCGCAGGAAACTTGAGAAAGGCTGTCCCTAGTACGAGAGGACCGGGATGGACGGACCTCTGGTGTGCCAGTTGTTCTGCCAAGAGCACGGCTGGTTAGCTACGTTCGGAAGCGATAACCGCTGAAAGCATCTAAGCGGGAAGCGCGTTTCAAGATGAGGTTTCCCACAGGGTCAACCTGGTAAGGCCCCCAGTAGACGACTGGGTTGATAGGCCGGAGGTGGAAGGCAGTAATGCACGGAGCCGACCGGTACTAATAGGCCGAGGGCTTGTCCCACAAAGAAGCTACGCGTCCACTGTGCAGTTCTCGAGATATGGTCGGAGCCCCGTCAACACGGTGCAGCCACATCTCCATAGAGTTTCGGCGACCATGGCGAAGGGGAAACACCCGGCTCCATTCCGAACCCGGAAGTTAAGCCCTTCAGCGCCGATGGTACTGCGTGGGAGACCGCGTGGGAGAGTAGGACGTCGCCGGACATGCTTTGCGCGAGGCCGCCCCACGTGGGCGGCCTCGTCGCGTTTGAGTGGCCCGGCTTGGTGCGTTCGGGAGAGCACCCTCAGGTCGCGACGGTGGCGGGGTGCGCGACACTGGGCGTGGACGCCGGTGAGACGGCGACTGTGCAGTGACAACTGCGCTACCACCCTGCACGGATCCGGAGGTCGCAGTGCCAGGCAATGATCGCTCTCGTCGTGACGCCGGCGCATCCGAGCGCGGGTCCACCCGGGGATCCGGGCGTGCGACAGGCAGGCGCCCCGGACGAGCGTCCGGAACTCGTGGCAGTCAGGTCGGCGGGGCAGACAGGCGCACGTCCGGCGGCTCGACTCGCGGTCGTTCCGACCAGCCCCGCAGACCTCGTTCCGATGCGGAGCGCACCGCTGAGCAGCGGGAGTACGACGGTCCGGAACTGCCGGCCGACGTGACCGGGCGTGAGCTCGATCGTCAGGTGCGTCGTCAGCTGAGTTCGTTGCCCGACAAGCTCGCGGAGAGAGTGGCTCGGCACCTGGTGATGGCCGGTCGCCTGCTGCACGACGACCCGGACACGGCGTACCGGCATGCGCGGGCGGCGCGGGCGCGGGCTGCCCGGGTGGCGCTCGTGCGTGAAGCCTGCGGTGAAACGGCGTATGCATCGGGTCGATTCTCCGATGCGATCACCGAGCTGCGGACCGCGCGGCGGATGAACGGGTCCGCGGACTACCTGCCGATGATCGCCGACTGCGAGCGAGCATTGGGTCACCCGGAGCGGGCACTGAGACTGGCCAAGGATCCTGCGGTCGAGTTGTTGGACCAGACCGGCCGGGCCGAGATGGTGATCGTCGCGGCCGGGGCGCGGCGGGACCAGGGACAGCCGGACGCGGCCATCGCATTGCTCGAAGCCGCTCCGTTGACCTCGCGGGTTCGGGCGCCCTGGGTCGCTCGGCTGCGCTATGCCTATGCCGACGTACTGCTGGGAGCGGGGCGTGCGGACGAGGCGGAGGAGTGGTTCCACCGCAGCGCGGCGGTCGACTCCGACGGCGCGACAGACGCGTTGGATCGACTGGCTGAGCTCAACGGCTCTGTCATCGAGGACACCACCGAGGGCGCGGTCGCCGACGACTCGTCGGACTGAGGTAGCCGGCTGTCCACAGCCGCGGCGGAGCCCACCACGGGCGCCGACTCTGATCCACACTGCCTGGTGAGGTGATGAGTGATGCCAAGTCCCCCTGAGCACGTCAACCAGGTGATTCTGCGCGGCAAGGTGTCCGCTCTGGCGTCGGAGCGAACCCTGCCGAGCGGCGACACGGTCGTCTCGGCCCGGCTCGTGGTGAAGCGACCCCCAGACCCCAAGCGCCGGTCGGCGATCACCGTCGACACCTTCGACTGCGTGGCCTGGACCAAGCGTGCGCAGCAGGCGCTGCTGGGGTGGCAACCGGATCAGGTCGTCGAGGTGACGGGTCGGCTCCGCCGCAGGTTCCGTCGGCTTCCCACCGGCCCGATCAGCCGGGTGGAGGTGGAGGTGATGCAGTCACGTCGGACACCGCGCTGAGCCACCGCGGGCTGCGCGTCGGTCGAACGGGTGCGCCGAACCACTCGCTGAACCGGACGCGGTCTGGTGTCACCACTGCCGCATCATCACCCCGATGCGTGGTTTGGGTCCGAACGACGTGGCCTTGTGCGGCAGAACGCCACCCCGTCCGGCGGTCGCGAAGACCGCGTCAACCGGTGGTGGCGATAGCAGCACCGCCATGCCACCGGTGTCGGTGGCCAAGGAGACCGCTCGCGCCACGTCGTGGACGTACGTCACCGCGTGGGCGCCCAGGCGCCAGGCCGGCAGCCAGCGCGCGTGCAGTTGGCACACCGCGAGCTCGGGCGCAGCAGATGGCTCAGACACCACGGTCGCTGGGTGTCCTTGACCCTCGGCGCGCACGGTCAAGGACACCCAGCGCCGTCCATCGGTGATGACGGCCTGGTCGGTCTCAGCGCCGACGGCCCCGTCGACAGCGCCGACGGCTCCGTCGCCGTGGGCGCGGGGCGCCAGCAACGTCAACGCCTGCTCGGCGCCGGTGATCTCGGCCACCGTCACGCCGGGCGTCGACAGCACCCGCTCCCAGTCCAAGCCCCGCACCACGCGCTGGATCGACCCCAAGCGCAAACCGTCGTGGTCCGCGTCCATCAACATGACGACCGCGCCGGGCGGGCGGCGAGGACCTGTGCCCGGCCTGGTGTCTGGTCCCGTGGCCACCGCCTGCTGCATGTGCTCGCGGCCGTCGCCAGGCGACCGGACGGGGCGGGCCAGGCTGCGCTGCAGCGCGACATAACGGTGATGCCCGTCGGCCAACAGCATCGGTATCCCGGCAGTGAGGTCGGCCAGTTGCGCGACCATCTCAGGGGAGCGGATCGCCCAGATCGCATGGTCGGCTCCGTCCTCTGACTGGAATCGCCAGAGCGGGCGGAGCGTCATGACCTGGTCGAGCAACTGGTGATACGTCATCGAGCCCTGGATCACCACCAGGATGGGCTCGAACTGCGCGTTCGTGGCGTCGATCAGATCGAGCTGGCGCTGGACCGTGGCCGCCGACACCTCCTCATGGGGCATCAGTGGTGCGCCGCCCGGCTCGCCGGCCGGCAGATCGACGACAAGACCTCGGTGCATCTGGCCGGGCGTCCCGTAGGCGTACAGATACATCGCGGGATCGGTGTCGGTGCTCAGGACTCCGTCGTTGAGCCACTGCGACACCAGCTGGGCAGCCGCGCCCGGACCGTCCGGCGGTGTCGTCGACGACAGCAGTGGGGCCAGCAGATGGATGACGTTGTGCGGATCGCGGCCACGCTGCCCGACCACGAACTCGGTGTCCCACAGGTCGGGGGCGGCGGCGGTGACCCGCTCCAGGCGTACCGATGCGGGCTGGTAGTGCAGGCCGCTGAACGGTCGTGCCAGCCGTGGTCCCGGGACGGTGTCGCTTGCGGCGCGTGGCCCGTCGCCGGGAAGTGGAGAGGCTTCGTCCGGTGAGGTCACCGGCGCATCCTAGGCTGAGGGGGTTGGTGTACCCGAGGTGCCGACCTGTGGCGCCCGGTTGGTCGTCGAGCCCGGCAGGGTCGGTGACGCGGCGACGACAAGGGGCGCACATGCCAGGTGACCGATTCCGGCCGGTGGATCAGTTGGGCACGTCGTCGGAGCCGCTGGCGGTGGTGCACGACGTGTTGATGCTTGACCTCGACGGCGTGGTCTACGTCGGTGCCGCGCCCGTTCCTGACGCCGGCCGGCACGTGGCCGCCGCGCGGACCGCTGGCGCACGAATCGCGTTCGTCACCAACAACGCGTCGCGACCACCCGGTGCGGTGGCGGCTCATCTTCGCGACCTGGGAATCGCGGTCGACGACGCCGATGTGGTCACGTCCGCTCAGGCTGCCGCTCGCTTGGTGAGCACGATGGTGCCGCCAGGAGCGCGAGTCCTCGTGGTGGGCGGCGACGGACTCAACGCCGCTCTGGGTGAGCTGAGCCTGGTCGCCGTGTCCTCCGCCGACGATGATCCGGTCGCGGTCGTGCAGGGCTTCGACCCGGGGCTGTGCTGGGGTCAGCTGGCCGAAGGCGCCTACGCCGTGGCCCGAGGTCTGCCTTGGGTCGCGAGCAACACCGACACCACCGTGCCCACCGCCCGAGGCGTGGCCCCCGGCAACGGCACCCTCGTTGCCGCGATCGCAGCGGCGACCGGCGCGAAGCCCCTCGTGGCCGGCAAGCCGGAGCCGGCATTGTTCGACGAAACGGTCGCTCGCGTCGGGGGCCGGCATCCGCTGGTGGTGGGCGACCGGCTCGATACCGACATCGAGGGCGCCAACAACGTCGGCTGCGACAGCTTGCTGGTGATGACCGGTGTGACCGATCTGGCCCAACTGGTTCGCGCCGATCCGGCGCTACGTCCACGGTACGTCGCTCCCACTCTCGAGGGTCTCCTGGTGGCGCACCCACGGGTGCGCGTCGACGTGGCAGCAGACCCGCCGAGCGCCGGTTGCGGGCGCCGGCGGGCCGCGTTGCGTGACGGCGACCTCGTGGTCTCCACGGTGGGCCGTGCCGCACCTGACGCCGATGACGGAGAAGATGGGACCGCGGATACGGTGGCGGGGCTGCGGGCAGTGGTCGCCTTGGCGTGGCGGCTGACGGCTGACGGAGGCAAAGTGCCAGGTGTCGCCGCGGCCCAGGAATGGTACGAGTCCGGTCCAGGTCGCGGCTGACCTGGCTGGTGCAAGCCGAACGGCGATCGAGAGGACCCCGCGATGACGGATGATGTGACCGAACCACGGGCCAGCGACGCGACCAACGTCCCGGAACAGGACAAAGCCCCCGACCCGACACCGGACGCGGCAGAGTTCGACACCGGGCATCCGGCGGTGGACGCCGCACTGCGACCCCTGGCGCACCTGCACGAGCGGCCGGTCGACGAGCATGCCGACGTGTTCGACGCGGTAAACCAGGACCTGCAGGCGGCGCTGCAGGACGGCCCAGCCGATCGGCAGCAGACGACGCCGGGCGACGACGCCACGGCTGCACGTCCGAGCGCCGGTCCAGAGCCGGTCTGATCGCCGACCGGTTGCTTGCCGCGGCACCATGACCAAGCGAGTGCGCCTCGACGCCGAGCTGGTGCGCCGCGGGCTGGCACGCTCGCGCGAGCATGCCGCGGGACTCATTCAGGACGGCCGCGTCACCGTCGCCGGGACCGTGGCACACAAGCCGGCCACAGCGGTCGGAACCGACGCCGCACTCGTGGTACGCGACGTGCCTGAAGCTCCGGACTTCGCGTCCCGGGGCGGTCACAAGCTCGCCGGGGCGCTGTCGGTCTTCGGCCCGATGGGACTCGTCGTCGAAGGTCGCCGCTGCCTTGACGCCGGCGCGTCGACCGGCGGATTCACCGACGTCCTGCTGCGCGCCGGTGCCCGGCAAGTGGCGGCGGTCGACGTTGGATACGGCCAGTTGGCGTGGTCGCTGCGTGCGGACGCCCGCGTCGCGGTCCACGACCGCACCAATGTCCGGGACCTGACCCTCGAGGTGATCGGTGGCCCCGTCGACTTGGTCGTCGCAGACCTGTCCTTCATCTCGCTGACCCTCGTACTCCCGGCGCTGACGCAGGTCACCTTGCCCGACGGGGACCTCGTCCTGATGGTCAAGCCACAGTTCGAGGTGGGACGCGAGCGGCTCGGCCGAGGTGGCGTCGTGCGCGACCCGCAGCTACGACGAGAGTCCGTCGTCACCGTCGCCGAGGCCGGGTGGAGCTCGGGTTGGGGCACGAGGGCCGTGGCCGCGAGCCCGCTCCCGGGCCCGTCAGGCAACGTTGAGTACTTCGTGTGGATGCGGCGGGACGCTCCCCGCGTCGACCCGGCTGACGTGGCCGAGGTCGTCGCGACCGGCCCCACGGGTGAGAGGCTTGCGACGTGACCACCGCCCCCGACGTAGCCGCCACGGTGCAGCCACCGCTGCGGCGGGTCCTCCTCGTCACGCACACCGGCCGGGAGGAAGCCACCCGGGTGGCCGCGGCCTTCAGCAAGGGGATCGCCGATGCCGGGGTCACGGTGCGGATGCTCCAGCACGAGGCCGACGACATGCAGCGGTTCGGGGCGTGCACCGCCGATGTGGTGGCTCCGGACGCCGCGGCGGCCGCCGGCTGTGACCTGGTCATCGTCTTCGGCGGCGACGGCACCATTCTGCGGGGCGCCGAGCTCGCCCGTCCCACGGGCACCCCGCTGCTCGGGGTCAACCTCGGACACGTCGGGTTCCTCGCCGAGGCAGACGTCGACGACCTGGACGTCACGGTCGACCGGGTTGTCCAGGGTCGCTACGACGTCGAGGAACGCATGACCATCGACGTCGCGGTCAGGGTAGACGGGCGGGACGTCGCCAGGGAGTGGGCGCTCAACGAGGCGTCGGTCGAGAAGGCGGCCCGGGAGCGCATGATCGAGGTGGTCGCCGAGATCGACCAGCGTCCGTTGTCCCGCTGGGGTTGTGACGGTGTCGTCTGCGCGACCCCCACCGGGTCGACCGCCTACAGCTTCAGCGCCGGCGGACCGATCGTGTGGCCGGGCGTCGAGGCACTGCTCCTGGTGCCGATCAGTGCACATGCGCTGTTCGCGCGACCCATGGTCGTGTCGCCGGACGCGGTGCTCGCCATCGAAGTTCTGCTCGAAGGCTCGGGCACGGGCGTCCTGTGGTGTGACGGGCGCCGCACGGTCGATCTGCCACCGGGGGCACGGATCGAAGTCAGCCGCGGTCGGCTGCCGGTACGCCTGGCCCGGCTGCACAAGGCCCCGTTCACCGATCGGCTGGTCCGCAAGTTCGGGCTCCCGGTGTCGGGTTGGCGGGGTCACCACGAGGTCCGACATCGCGAAGGCGACCATCGCCGATGACGGACCGCTGGGAGGAGATCCGGCTTCACTCGCTCGGCGTGATCGAGGATGCCGCCCTCGACCTCGACACCGGGTTCACCGTGATCACCGGTGAGACCGGTGCCGGCAAGACGATGGTCGTCACCGCGCTCGGGCTGCTTCGGGGGCAGCGCGCCGACTCGGGTCTGGTCCGGCACGGCGACACCCGGACACGGGTCGAGGCGCGAGTCCAGATCGACGACTCGTCCCCGGTCGCCGACCTCGTCGCGGGTGCCGGGGGCGAGCTCGACGACGGTGCCCTCATCGTGGCTCGGACGCTCAGCGTCGACGGCCGGTCACGGGCGTTCGTCGGTGGCGCGTCGGTTCCGGCCGCAGTCCTGGGGCAGGTCAGCGAGCACCTCGTGGCCGTGCACGGACAGTCCGACCAGCATCGCCTGCTGATGCCCGCGGCACAACGGTCGGCGCTCGACCGCTACGCCGGCGCCGCGGTGAAGGACCCGCTCGACGACTACCGCCCGGCGTACGCACGCCTCGCCGAGGTGGACGCCCTCGCTCAGGTGTTGACGGCGGAAGCGTCCGCACGAGCCCGCGAGCGGGACATGCTGATGTTCGGTCTCGGTGAGATCGAGTCGGTGGACCCGCAGCCGAACGAGGACGACGCGCTGTTGGCCGAGGAGGAGCGGCTGGCTCACGCCGACTCGCTGCGGGCGGCGACCGCGCAGGCGCACGCGGCGCTCGCCGGCGACGATCTGTCGGAGCCGGCCGCCGATGCGCTCAACGCACTGGGGACCGCGCGGTCGCTGCTGGACTCCGTGGGCTCGCACGACGAAATCGTGGCGGCGCTCGCCGGTCGAGTGGCGGAGGCGACCTACGTGGTGGCCGACGTCGCGTCCGACCTCGCCGCCTACGCATCGTCGGTGGACGCCGACCCGAACCTCCTCGCGACCGTCCAGGCGCGCCGCGCCGAGCTGGCCGCCCTGACCCGCAAGTACGGTGCCTCCGTCAACGAGGTGCTGGCGTGGGGAAAGAGCAGTGCGGCCCGTGTGCTGGAGCTCGCCGATGCCGACGAGACGATCGACCGGCTCGACGCAGAGCGCCAGGACCTGCTGGTCAGGCTGCGCGGACTGGCCGAGAGGTTGACGGTGGCACGTACCGCCGCCGCCACCGAGCTGGGCCGACGCGCGACCGAGGAGCTGGAGGCACTGGCGATGCCCCACTCCCGGCTCATCGTGCAGGTCGCCTGTGCGGATCCGCAGCAACCGATCGAGGACCAGCTCGGACGCGACGGCGCTGACGACGTCACGTTCCTGCTGGTGCCCAACGCCGGCGCCGGCCCCCGACCACTGGGCAAGGGCGCCAGCGGTGGCGAGCTCTCCCGGATCATGCTGGCGCTCGAGGTCGTACTAGCCGACCGGGGGACGGTGGGCACCTTCGTCTTCGACGAGGTGGACGCCGGAGTCGGGGGAGCGGCGGCCGTCGAGGTGGGTCGTCGCCTTGCTCGGCTCGCCCGACGCGCGCAGGTCATCGTCGTCACCCACCTGCCCCAGGTGGCGGTGTTCGCCGACCGGCACTTCCGCGTGCTGAAGTCCGACGACGGCACGGTCACCACCAGCGGTGTGAGGGCGCTGGACGAGGCCGGCCGGGTGCAGGAGCTGAGCCGGATGCTCGCCGGCCTCGAAGGCTCGGCCACGGCGGAGGCGCATGCGCGCGAGCTGATCGAGGTGGCGGCGCAGGAGCGGTCCGCCGCCGTGATCGGGCGCTGAGCCGACCCGGCCGGAGACCTACGTCACAAGCCGGTCATACGGTCGCCACACCACTCATGCCTCCCCGGACGAACCCGTTCCGCATGGCAGGATGGCGGTGATGAAAATGCCACTGCTGCGACGGCCACGGGTCGCCGAGGAGACTGGCGTGTCCGGCGTCGTACGTTTGGACCGGCGCACCAAGAACCTCACCAAGCGCCTACGTCCCGGCGACATCGCGGTCATCGACCACGTCGACATCGACCGGGTCAGCGCTGAGGCGCTCGCGGCCTGTCAGGTGGCGGCTGTGGTCAATGTGTCGGAGTCGATCTCGGGCCGCTATCCCAACCTGGGACCGGAGATCCTGGCAGCGGCCGGTATCCCGTTGGTCGACCAGGTCGGACCCGAGGTGTTCAGCACGCTCGACGAGGGGACGAAGGTCCGGCTCGACGAGGGTCAGCTCTTCGTCAAGGACAAGATGGTCGGGTCCGGGGAGCTGCTGGACGCCGACGCGATCCTGACCAAGATGGCCGAGGCCCGCACCGGCCTGTCCGCCCAGCTCGAGGCCTTCACCGCGAACACGATGGAGTACCTCCGACGTGAGCGCGACCTGTTGCTCGACGGAGTCGGTGTGCCCGACATCAAGACCGTCCTGGAGCACCGGCACGTCCTGATCGTGGTGCGCGGCTACGACTACCACCAGGATCTCGAGGCCCTGCGGCACTACATCCGGGAGTACCGCCCGGTGCTGGTCGGCGTCGACGGCGGCGCGGACGCGCTCGTCGAGGCCGGCTACACCCCCGACATGATCATCGGCGACATGGACTCGGTCTCCGACACCACCCTGCGGTGCGGCGCAGAGCTCGTTGTCCACGCCTATCGTGACGGCCGCGCACCCGGCCTCGACCGGCTCGAGCGGCTCGACGTGGAGTCCGTCGTCTTCCCGGCCACGGGCACCAGCGAGGACGTGGCCATGCTGCTGGCCGACTCCAAGGGCGCCACGCTGATCGTCGCTGTCGGCAGCCACGCCACTCTGGTCGAGTTCCTCGACAAGGGTCGCTCCGGGATGGCCAGCACCTTCCTCACCCGGCTCCGGGTCGGACCGAAGCTGGTGGACGCCAAGGGCGTCAGCCGGTTGTACCGGAGCCGGATCCGTTCATGGCAGCTCGTGCTGCTGATCGTCTCCGGCCTGTTGGCCCTGGCCGTCGCGATCGCGTCGACACCCAGCGGCCGGGAGTGGCTGAGCGTCTTCGACGCGCGCTGGAACGACTTCATCTACTGGATCCAGGGAACCTTCTAGTGATCGATTTCCGCTATCACGTCATCTCCATCGTCGCGATCTTCCTCGCCCTCGCCACCGGGGTGGCTCTTGGGGCCGGGCCGTTGCGCGGGCCGTTCAACCACGAGCTCGTGACCCAGGCGAAACAGGACCGTCAGGACAAGCAGGCCCTCCGCGCGGACCTCGGCGCCGCCAACCAACAGAGCTCGTTCCAGAACAGCTTCGTCAGCGCAGTCGAGCCAGGTCTGATCAACAAGCAGCTGGCCGGACGTACCGTCGCGATCTTCGTGCTGCCCGGAGCGAGCGGCGGCACGGTGTCGGCGCTGAACGCCGCGGTCCAGAAAGCCGGCGGCACGGTGACCGCGACCCTCGGCCTGTCGAGCACGCTGCTCGACCCCGGTCAGAGACAGGTCGCCGAAGGTCTGGCCACGCAGGTGCTGGCAGGTACGTCGGGCATCCCCAGCATCAGCGGGGCTTCCAGCTATCAACTGGTCGGCATCAGCCTGGCCCGCGGCCTGCTGACCCAGACGCCGCAGGGCACCGCCCTCGACCGCTCGGCGCGAACCATCGTCAGCTCCTACGAGAGTGCGAAGTTCCTGACCACCAACAACCCCGTGGTCAAGCGCGCCAACCTGGCCCTGGTGGTCGCCGGGGCGCCGTCGTCGTCGCCGATCTCCGGGCAGGACGAACTCGTCGCGACGCTCGTGCAGGCGATCGACGCCAGCTCCGGCGGTGCCGTCGTGGCGGGCCCGGCCACCGCCGCCGGCAGCAACGGCTACGTACAAGCAATCCGCGGCAGCGACGCCGCGTCAACCGTGTCGACCGTCGACGAAGCCGACATCCCGGCAGGGCAGGTCACCACCGTCCTGGCCCTGGCCGAGCAGGCCGGTGGCAACGCCGGACAGTACGGCGGTGTGAACGCCACCAACGGCGCGATGCCCGCTCAAACGCCGTGACGCGGCTGGTCCGGGAGCTGATCACCGCCAGCATCTCCGGGGCCGTCACCGTCGTCGCCCAACGACTGCTCACGATGCGTCTCGGCGCCTCCCCGGCCCTGCGGCGCACGAACTACGCCGGTGACCTGGTCACCCTGCTGGAAGGTCCGGCCGTCGTCGCCGGCCTCGCAGCCGGAGCCCTGCTCGCGCCGCGTGCCACGTCGACGACCCGGCTGGTGTCGGCCGGGACGATCGCCGCCGTCGGGGGCATCGGCGGCTACGACGACGTCAGGGGCCAGACCGTTCGGAAGGGACTCACCGGTCACCTGTCGGCACTCAGCCATGGCGAGCTGACGAGTGGTGCGGTCAAGCTGGTCGCGTTCAGCGCTACCGGAGTGCTGGCCGCGGCCGCGCTGGGGTCTGGGCGGCCCGGCCCCGACCCCCACCACCCGGCCGGGTTGGCGGCGGTCGCCGACGGAGCCCTCGTCGCCGGCGCCGCCAACCTCGTCAACCTGCTCGACCTGCGACCCGGTCGTGCTCTCAAGGCGTCGGCGTTGGCTGCGCTCCTGGTCGTCCCCACCGGTGCGGGTGCTCTGGCGGCGCCCGTCCTCGGCGCCACAGCGGCGGCGGCGCAATCGGACCTCGGAGCCAGGTCGATGCTCGGCGACTGCGGCGCCAACGCGCTCGGGGCTGCCCTGGGCGTATCGATCGTGGCCGGAGCCCCGCCCTGGGTACGCCGCGGCGTACTCGGCGTCGTGGTGGCGCTGACCATGGCGAGCGAGCGAGTCAGCTTCAGCACGGTGATCGACGCGAACCCCGTGCTGTCCCGGATCGACCGGTGGGGCGTCACAGCGAGTTCCGGCGAATCCTTGATAGGCTGGAATCCCGTGGGACGTTAGTCAGCGCTTTGGCTGACTCAGCCGCACGATCGACACACCACGGGAGCCGTCTTGGCCGCCAGCGCCGTCATCAAGCACTTGTTCGTCACCGGGGGAGTCGCCTCGTCCCTGGGCAAGGGCCTCACGGCGTCGAGTCTCGGTCGGTTGCTGAAGTCGCGCGGTGTCCGGGTGACGATGCAGAAGCTCGACCCTTACCTCAATGTCGACCCCGGCACGATGAACCCGTTCCAGCACGGCGAGGTGTTCGTCACCGATGACGGGGCTGAGACCGACCTCGACATCGGACACTATGAGCGCTTCCTCGACGTGAACCTGTCGGGCCGCGCCAACGTGACCACGGGGCGGGTCTACTCCGACGTGATCGCGAAGGAGCGACGCGGCGAATACCTCGGCGACACGGTCCAGGTGATTCCGCACATCACCAACGAGATCAAGCACCGGATGCGCGGCATGGAGGGGCCCGAGGTCGA
Organism: Nocardioidaceae bacterium; assembly: GCA_050700835.1. GTDB lineage: Bacteria > Actinomycetota > Actinomycetes > Propionibacteriales > Nocardioidaceae > JBOHDX01. The sequence goes on along the minus strand of JBOHDX010000151.1, from coordinate 15,850 downwards.
CCTCGTCATCCACGAGATCGGCGGGACCGTCGGTGACATCGAGTCGCTGCCGTTCCTGGAGGCCGCGCGCCAGGTCCGCCACGACGTCGGGAGAGACAACTGCTTCTTCCTGCACGTCTCGCTCGTGCCCTACATCGGACCGTCCGGAGAGCTCAAGACCAAGCCCACGCAGCATTCCGTCGCCGCACTACGACAGGTCGGCATCGCACCGGATGCCGTCGTGTGCCGGGCGGATCGGCCGATCCCGGCGTCGGTGAAACGCAAGATCTCACTGATGTGCGACGTCGACGCCGAGGCGGTTGTCGCCGCGGTCGACGCGCCGTCGATCTACGACATCCCCAAGGTCCTGCACTCCGAGGGGCTCGACGCCTACGTCGTACGCCGACTCAACCTGCCGTTCCGCGACGTCGACTGGTCGCAGTGGGACGACCTGCTGCGGCGGGTGCACGACCCTGCCGAGGAGGTCACCGTCGCCCTTGTCGGCAAGTACATCGACCTCCCCGACGCCTACCTGTCGGTCGTGGAGGCGCTGCGCGCTGGAGGCTTCGCCAACGACGCCAGGGTGCACCTGCGGTGGGTCCCCTCCGACGAGTGCGCCACCGCGGAGGGTGCCGCCAAGCATCTCGGCGACGTCGACGCAGTCTGCGTCCCGGGGGGCTTCGGGATCCGCGGCATCGAGGGCAAGATCGGTGCCCTCGCCTACGCCCGCACCCGCGCCGTCCCGACACTCGGCCTGTGCCTTGGCCTGCAGTGCATGGTCATCGAGTACGCCCGCTCGGTCGCCGGTATCGAGGGTGCCAGCTCCAGCGAGTTCGACGACGACGTGGCGGACAAGGTGATCGCCACGATGGAGGAGCAGGAGGTCTACGTGAACGGCGCCGGCGACCTCGGCGGCACGATGCGGCTCGGGCTCTGGCCGGCCACGCTGGTGCCAGGGAGCGTGGTGGCCGAGGCCTACGGCACCACGTCCGTCGAGGAGCGGCACCGCCACCGCTACGAGGTCAACAACGCCTACCGCGACCTGCTTGAGCAGGCGGGACTCGTGTTCTCCGGCACCTCGCCGGACTCCACCTTGGTCGAGTTCGTGGAGCTGCCGCGCGAGGTCCATCCCTACTACGTGTCCACCCAGGCGCACCCGGAGCTGCGGTCCCGCCCGACCCGACCACACCCGCTGTTCGTCGGACTCGTGGCGGCGGCCCTCGCCCGGCAGCGCGAGATGCTGCTGCCGGTCGACGGCGAGGACCTGCGCCGGATGACGCCGCACGAGTCGGCCGACGCGGCGCGTGCCCACACGACCGTGGCGCCGGCCTCGGTGTCGGCGTGAAGGTGCCCGATCGTCGCCGCGGTTCCAAGGACAAGACGGCAGGAAGCGACCCGCCGGTGACGGGTCGGAACCTTCCCGGCTACGTCCTGACCGACGACGACGACCTCGCCGACTCGACGGAGCGCTGGCCGGTGGTGGCCACCCGCCGGCCGTACGACGGCGGTTTCGTCTCCGTGCGCGAGGACACTGTCCGCAGCGGCTCCGGTGAGTCGTTCGTCCGCACCGTGCTCGAGCACCGAGGTGCCGTGGGCGTGGTCGCCCTTGACGAGACGGATCGAGTGCTGCTGCTGCTGCAGTACCGCCATCCGGTGGGTGAGCGTCTCGTGGAGATCCCCGCCGGCATCCTCGATGTCGACGGCGAGGATCCGGTCGACGCCGCCGCCCGTGAGCTGGCCGAGGAGGCGTCTCTGGTCGCCTCCGACTGGCGACTGCTGCTCGAGCTTGCCGCCTCGCCAGGCATCAGCGACGAACGGTGGACCATCTATCTCGCCCGTGGCCTCACCCCGGCCGGCGAGCAGCCGGAGCGACGCTTCGAGGAGGCCGACATGACGCAGGTCTGGGTCCCCCTGGACACGGCCGTCGATGCCGTCCTGTCGGGCCGCATGTCCGATTCGATGGCATGTGCGGGGGTGCTGGCCGCCTCCGTCGCGGTGAGTCGCGGCGCAGTCGAGTCGCTGCGTCGCCCCGTGTCCGACGACGACTGAGGGGACGAGGGACCCGGGCCGCCCCCGACGGTGACACCGGTCACTAGAATCCGCTTCGAAGCCGCGCCGGTGGCGCGGCACACACCAGGCGCCCAGTCGCCTTGAAGCGGAGGACGATCGATGAAGATCGGCGTGCCCAGGGAAGTCAAGAACCACGAGTACCGCGTGGCCATCACGCCGGCCGGCGTGCACGAGCTGGCGACCCACGGACACGAGGTCTACGTGGAGAAGGACGCTGGTGTGGGGTCGTCGATACCCGACGACCAGTTCAGCGCCGCCGGGGCCAAGATCCTCGCGACGGCCGACGACGTCTGGGCCACCGGTGACCTGATCCTCAAGGTCAAGGAGCCGATCACCAGCGAGCACCACCGGATGCGCGAGGGACAGACCCTGTTCACCTACCTGCACCTCGCCGCGTCCGCGGAGTGCACGGAGGTGTTGCTGGAGCGCAAGGTGACCGGCATCGCCTACGAGACCGTGCAGACCCCGGACGGCGCGCTTCCGCTGCTGGCCCCGATGAGTGAGGTGGCCGGTCGCCTGGCACCTCAGGCCGGGGCGTACCACCTGATGCGGCAGGGCGGGGGCCGCGGTGTGCTGATGGGCGGGGTCTCGGGTGTCTACGCCGCCAAGGTTGTCGTGATCGGTGCGGGCGTCTCCGGCATGAACGCCGCCGCGATCGCGCTCGGCATGCAGGCGGAGGTGCTGCTGCTCGACAAGAACATCGACCGGTTGCGCCAGGCCGACAAGATCTACCAAGGGCACCTGCAGACCGTGGCCTCCAACAGCTACGAGGTCGAGCGGGCCGTGCTCGACGCCGACCTGGTGATCGGCGCCGTGCTCGTGCCAGGCGCCAAGGCGCCGACCCTGGTCTCCAACGAGCTGGTCAGCCGGATGCTGCCGGGCAGCGTGCTGGTGGACATCTCGATCGACCAGGGCGGCTGCTTCGAGGACTCCCGTCCCACCACGCACGCCGAGCCGACGTACAAGGTGCACAACTCGGTGTTCTACTGCGTGGCGAACATGCCCGGTGCCGTCCCGCACACGTCGACCTACGCGTTGACGAACGTCACCCTTCCCTACGCCGCGGCCTTGGCCGACAAGGGATGGCGTCAGGCGCTGAGGGACGACCACAGCCTGTCGCTCGGTCTCAACACCTACGACGGCCATCTCACCAATGGGCCGGTCGCTGCGGCCCACGGGCGGCCCAGCCTCACCCTGGACGAGGTGCTCGTCTGACAGATCCCTCGGTCCGACCCGCCTCGGCGCTCGACCGGCTCGTCACGTCCTACCTCGACCACCTGCAGGTCGAGAGGGGTTTGGCGCGCAACACGGTCACGTCCTACCGCCGTGACCTGAGGCGGTACGCCGGATTCCTCAGCTGCCGAGGGATCGACGACCCGCGCGCCGTCCGGGAGGCGGACCTCGCCGAGTTCGTCATGCACCTGCGCGAGGGCGACACCGACCATGCATCACTCGGCGCCAGCAGCGCCGCCCGCACGGTGGTGGCGGTGCGAGGCCTGCACCGGTTCGCCCTCCGCGAAGGGGTCGTCGATACGAACGCCGCGGCCGACGTGCGGCCGCCGACACCGGCGAAGCGGCTGCCCAAGGCGCTGGCATTGGCCGACGTGGAGGCGATCCTGCGGGCCGCGGGCAGCGCCGGGACCACCCTGGCACTGCGCGACCAGGCGCTGCTCGAGGTGTTGTACGGCACCGGCGCCCGGATCTCCGAGGCGGTCGGCCTGGATCTCGACGACCTCGATCTGGAGGCGGCCAGCGTCAGGCTCGCCGGCAAGGGAGGCAAGCAGCGGGTCGTGCCCGTCGGCTCCTACGCCGTGCGCGCGGTCGAGGCGTATCTCGTGGGCGCCCGTCCGGTGCTCATTGTTGCCGGCAAGGGCACCCCGGCGGTGTTCCTCAACGCACGTGGGGGCCGGCTGTCGCGGCAGAGTGCCTGGACGTTGCTGGTGCGCGCCGCCGAGAGGGCCGGGGTGACCGCGGATGTGTCACCGCACACCTTGCGGCACTCGTTCGCGACACACCTGCTCGACGGCGGTGCCGACGTACGCGTGGTGCAGGAGCTGCTCGGGCACGCGTCTGTGACCACGACACAGATCTACACGCTGGTCACTGTCGACCGCCTGCGCGAGGTCTATGCAACCGCCCACCCGCGCGCCCTCGAGTAGCCGCGCGTGTCGCCGGCGTCCGAATCGTGCGGATCCGACCGGCGTGTCTCCACAGGGTTGTCCCCAATCGAGATTGACTTGTGCATGGTCAGCGCACCCTTGTGCACAGGCGGAAACCGATGCGCAAGCCTGGCTTGTTCGCGGTTTCGGGCTGCGCATAGAGTCGCCGACGGCGGATGACAGATCGATTGATCGACACGTCGGCATCCGGCCCAGCACGAGACGAGGCCCTGGTGAACACATCCATGGAGACGCAGCCGCCGGCGGTCGCCGACGCTGCGGCGTCCGACCCGGTCGCCGCCGAGATCGGCCCCACGGGGCGGCCCCTGCCCGATCTCCCCGACCCAGGGCCGGTGAGCACCCACGGCCCCGCCCGGGTGATCGCCATGTGCAACCAGAAGGGCGGTGTCGGCAAGACGACGACGACGATCAACCTCGGTGCCGCGCTGGCGGAGATGGGCCGCCGCGTGCTGCTCGTCGACTTCGACCCGCAGGGCTCGCTGTCCGTCGGCCTCGGGCTGAACCCGAACGAGCTCGACCTGACCGTCTACAACCTGCTGATGCAGCGCGACGTACGCGTGTCCGACGTCGTGATCAAGACGAACGTCACCGGTCTCGACCTGGTCCCGTCCAACATCGACCTGTCCGCGGCCGAGGTGCAGCTGGTGCAGGAGGTGGCGCGGGAGTCGACGCTGCAGCGGGTGATCGAGCCGGCGCTCGCCGACTACGACGTCGTGCTGATCGACTGCCAACCGTCACTGGGGCTGCTGACGATCAACGCGTTGACCGCTGCCGACGGTGTGATCGTGCCGCTGGAGTGCGAGTACTTCGCGCTGCGCGGCGTTGCCTTGCTCAAGGACACCATCGACAAGGTGACCGAGCGGCTCAACCCGAAGCTGCGCATCGTCGGGCTGCTCGGCACGATGTTCGACGGCCGAACGCTGCACGGGCGCGAGGTCCTGCAGACCCTTGTCGACGGCTGGGGTGAAGGCGTGTTCCACACCGTCATCCGGCGCACCATCAAGTTCTCCGACTCCACGGTGGCCGGTGAACCCATCACGTCCTACGCGACCGGATCGCCCGGCGCCCAGTCGTACCGTCAGCTCGCCCGCGAGGTGCTGTTCCGTTGTCACGCCGCGTGAGCCTGCCGGGCGCGGACGAGCTGTTCCGTCCCACCCAGTCCGAGGACGACCACGTCCCGGTGAACGGCCCCGTCACCGGCCCGGTCACCGTCCCCGACGGCACCGGCCCCGTCACCGTCCCAGACAGCGCCGGCGCCGACGGCACTGACCGGCGCCGCGGCAGCGGACGCGTGCGGCACGACGAGAAGATGACCGTCTACATCACCGCCGACGAGCTGCTCGACCTCGAGCACACCCGGCTGGCGCTACGCCGAGAGCTGGGATCGGCGGTCGATCGTGGACGCTTGGTACGAGAGGCGCTCGCGATCGTGCTGGCCGACTTCGACCAACGCGGGAGCGACTCGGCCATCGTGCACAGGCTCGCCAAGGTCACCGCCGCACGATGACGCCGGCAGCAGCGCCCGCCCGTAGTCAGATGGCGGCTCCTGTGGCAGATGGACCAGCCCCAGGCTTCGCGGTGCACCTCGACGTGTTCGAGGGGCCTTTCGACCTGTTGCTCGGCCTGATCTCCAAGCACAAGCTCGACATCACTGAAGTAGCCCTGAGCAAGGTCACCGACGACTTCATCGCACACATCAAGGAGCTCACCGCTGGCTCCGGCGGTGACGCTGATCTGGACGAGACCACGGAGTTCCTGGTGGTGGCGGCCACGCTGCTCGACCTCAAAGCGGCGAGGCTGTTGCCGCAGGCCGAGGTGGAGGACGAGGAGGACCTTGCCCTGCTCGAAGCGCGGGACCTGCTGTTCGCGCGCCTGCTGCAGTACCGCGCGTTCAAGCAGGTCGCCGGCGTCCTTGCCAGCCGCCTCGCAGCCCAGATTCACCGACACCCGCGGTCGGTGGGTCTCGAACCACGGTTCGCCACCCTCCTTCCCGACGTCCTGATCACGTTGGGTCCCGAGCAGTTCGCCGAGCTGGCGGCGAAGGCCCTGGAACCCAAGCCAGTCCCGGTGATGTCGCTCGCGCACCTGCATGCGCCGCTGGTGAGCGTTCGCGAGCAGGCGTCCCTGGTCGTCGCGCAGCTTCGACGTCACGGGTCGGCCACGTTCCGGGCGTTGACCGCGGACTCACCGGACATGCTGACCACGGTCGCGCGGTTCCTGGCTCTGCTGGAGCTCTTCCGCGAGGGGGCCGTCGCCTTCGAGCAGATCACGCCGCTCGGGGAGCTGCACGTACGCTGGACCGGCACTGCCGAGGGCGACCTCGAGGTCGGTGCCGAGTTCGACGAACCGCCAGGAGCCGACGTCGACGACACACGACCGGCCGCCGCAGAGTCGGCCGACCCCGACGTACCCGAGGAACCTGATGAATGACGACGCCGAGCTCACACTCGAGCCGGACCTGCTCGACCTGACGCCCGCCCTCGAAGCCGTGCTGATGGTGGCAGACCAGCCGCTGGACCACCTGACGCTGGCGCAGGCGGTCGGTCATCCACCGCACGACGTCGAGACGGCCCTGGACGAGCTGGCCCGCGGTTATGACGCCGAGGGGCGTGGCTTCGAGCTGCGCAACATCGGTGGCGGCTGGCGCTACTTCACCCGCGAGACGTTTGCGCCCGCGGTGGAGCGCTTCGTGCTGGACGGTCAGCAGGCTCGGCTGACCCAGGCGGCGCTGGAGACGCTGGCCGTGGTGGCCTACCGGCAGCCGGTCAGCCGTGGTCGGGTGTCCGCGATCCGTGGCGTCAACGTCGACGGCGTGATGCGCACCCTGGTCACCCGTGGCCTGGTCGAGGAGGCCGGCAGCGACGTCGAGTCCGGGGCGATCCTGTATCGCACGACGTCCTACTTCTGCGAACGGATTGGCCTCGGCAGCCTCGACGAGCTGCCTGCGCTGGCGCCGTTCCTGCCCGAGCTGGACGAGGCCGGCGACCTCGAGCCCGAGCATGCCCGCGAGCCCGACCCAGAACCGGACACGACGCCCGACACGGGACCTCACACGGCGACCGACGCGTGACCCTGACCGAGCCGGAGCCGCAACCGCCGCTGGACGCAGACGGGCAGATCCGGTTGCACAAGCTGCTTGCCCAGTCCGGCATCGCCAGTCGGCGCAAGTGCGAGGAGATGATGCTGGCCGGCCGGGTCGAGGTCGACGGCGAGGTCGTCACCCGGCTCGGCGTCAAGGTCGACCCGCGCACGGCGGTGATCCGGGTCGACGGCAAGCGGCTCCCGCCGTTGTCAGACCACGTCTACCTCGTGCTCAACAAGCCGCGCGGCGTTGTGTCCACGATGCATGACCCCGACGGACGTCCGAGCCTCGAAAGCCTGGTGGCGAACCGACCGGAGCGGTTGTTCCACGTGGGCCGGCTCGACACGGACACGGACGGCTTGATCCTGCTGACCAACGACGGCGCCCTCGCCCAACGACTCGCGCACCCCTCGTTCGGGGTCTCGAAGACCTACGTCGCCCAGGTCACCGGAGTGATCCGCCCCGCCACCGTCAACCGCCTGCTGGCGGGCGTGGACCTCGAAGACGGTCTCGTCCGCGCGGACCGCTTCGTGGTCAAACAGACCCATGGCGGCCGCTCCCTCGTGGAGCTGGTGATCCATCAGGGCCGAAACCGGATCGTGCGCCGGATGCTCGACCACGTGGGGCATCCCGTCCACCGGCTCACCCGCACGGCAATCGGTGGCGTACGCCTGCGAGACCTGCCACCGGGGCAGCTGCGGGCGCTGACCGCCGACGAGCTCGGGGTGCTCCTGGACCAGACCGACCGCTGAACATGGACCGGACGTCGGAGCCCCGCTCGTTAGACTCACCGGACGCGGCTGGGAAGGCGCCGGTACGCGGAGACTCAGTGTGCGAGGAGGTGTCGTGGCCGTCCGAGCCGTGCGCGGCGCGACACAGCTGGACCGGGACGAGCGTGAGCACCTGCTCGACCGAACCCGCGAGCTGGTGTCCTGCGTGCTCGCGGACAACGGCCTCGTGTCCGACGACATCATCTCGATCCTGTTCACCGCCACCGGTGACCTGCACTCGGAGTTCCCGGCCTACGCTGCCCGGTTGCTCGGCCTGGTCGACGTACCCCTGATGTGCACGCGAGAGCTCGAGATCGATCAGAGCATGCCGCGGGTGATCAGGTTGATGGCGCACGTCGACACCGACCTGCCGCGTGCCGACATCACGCACGTCTACCTGCATGGCGCAGCGCGGCTTCGCCGTGACCTGAGCCGGGTCGCCAGCCACGAGCGAGATCTTCCGTGACGCCACAGCTCGGCCCGGTTCTCGTGGTGGGGACCGGTCTGGTCGGTACGTCCGTGGGCCTAGCGCTACGACGGGCCTCCGTGGACGTGCATCTGGCGGATGTCGACCCCGCACACGTCCGGGTCGCAGAGTCACGCGGCGCCGGGTCCCGTGAGCTGCCCGCACGTGCCTGGCTCGTTGTGGTGGCGGTGCCGCCGGATCACGTCGCCGCGGCCGTGGTGCAGGCGTTGCGGGACTGGCCGGCTGCGACGGTGACCGACGTCGGCAGCGTCAAGGCAGCCCCGCTGGCCGCTGTGTCGGCCACCGATGCGGACGTGTCGCGCTATGTCGGCAGCCACCCGATGGCCGGCAGCGAACAGTCCGGGCCCTGGGCCGCCTCGGCCGACCTGTTCGACGGCCGCGCCTGGGCCGTGACTCCGCACGCGGACGCCGACGCGTCCGCGGTCGCCGGCGTACGCGCGCTCGCGCAGGCGTGTGGTGCCAGCGTGGTCGAGATGACGGTCACCGAGCACGACGCCACGGTGGCCCGGGTCTCTCACCTGCCGCACCTGATGTCCGTGCTGACCGCTGCGCGCCTGGTGGATGGCCCCGACGCGCACCTGGAGCTGGCGGGACAGGGTCTGCGAGACGTGACCCGGGTGGCGGGGGGAGACCCGGGTCTGTGGCGGCAGATCCTGCGGGCCAACGCCGGCGAGCTCACGGGACTGCTGCGGGCGGTCCGCGACGACGTGGACGTGCTGCTCGGGGCGTTGACGTCCCCGGCTGACCTGTCACCCGGATCGGACCGGTTCAGGTCGCTGGACATGCTGCTCGGACGCGGTCAGGAGGGGACCCGGCTGATTCCGGGAAAGCACGGGGCGCCGGCGACGGCGATGGTCACGGTCTTCGTCGCGGTCCCGGATCGCCCCGGAGAGCTGGCTCGCCTGTTTGCCGATGCGGGCCGGTCGGGGGTCAACGTCGAGGACGTGCACATCGACCACGACCCGGCACGCGACGTCGGACTGGTCGAGCTCCTCGTCGGTCCGGGCGCGGCCGACCGGCTGGTTGCGGCACTGACCGCGCTGGGGTGGTCGGCCCATCGCTGAGCCTCGGCTGCCAGAATGTCCACCGCCCGCCCGCCGGAAGGACTCCTGTGAACGACCATCTCGTGATCGCGGTCGACGGTCCGAGCGGCTCCGGCAAGTCCTCGACCGCCCGAGGAGTGGCGACCCGGTTGGGGCTGCACTACCTCGACACCGGGGCGATGTATCGCGCGATCACCTGGCAGGTGCTGCGCCGGGGCGTGGACCCCGATGACGCCTCTGCGGTCGGCTCCGTGACGGCCGCGACCACCCTCACGCCGGCCACGGACCCGTCCGCCTCCTCGATCGGCGTCGACGGTGTCGACGTGGGCGCAGACATCCGGACCACCGCGGTCACGGCGGCGGTCAGCGCGGTCAGCGCAGTCCCTGACGTACGCCGGCAGATGGTGGCCCTCCAACGCGCGATCATCGGGGACGGCGGCATCGTCGTGGAGGGCCGGGACATCGCCGGCGTGGTCTGGCCGCAGGCTCAGGTCAAGGTCTATCTGACCGCGGACGTGGATGCCCGTGCCCGGCGACGCAGCGCCGAGCAAGGTCTGCGCGGCGCTCGGCACGTCACCGCCACCCGGGACGACCTCGATCGGCGAGACACGCTCGACTCGACCCGGTCGACGTCGCCGTTGACGCTGGCCGACGGCGCCACCGTGCTCGACACCACCGACCTCACGCTCGAGCAGGTGATCGACGCCGTCGTGGTGATGGCGCGCCAGGCGGTCGCCCGGTGAGCTCGTCCGACCCGCATGCGCAGCTTCCGCGTACCGACGACGTCGCGCCTCTCCACTACCGCCTGCAGGCATTCCTGCGGCCACCGGGCAGGAGGGTGTTGGGGCTGTGGTGGGAAGTGCGGCAGCACAACGCGGAGCTGGTTCCGCGGACAGGTCCGGTGCTGCTGGCCTCCAACCATGTCGGCATCATGGACGGCCCGCTGCTGATCGGCTTCAGTCCGCGACCCACGCACGCGCTGATCAAGTCAGAGATGTTCCGAGGGCAGACCAGCCGGTTCTTCACCGCCATGGGGCAGATCCCGCTGCACCGTTTCCAGACCGACCGGCACGCCGTCGATCTGGCGTTGCGGGCGCTGAGAGACGACCAGGTGGTGGCGATCTATCCCGAAGGCAGCCGCGGTGACGGGGAGTTCGCGGCGATCAAGCCGGGTGCGGCCTATCTCGCGCTGGTCAGCGGTGCACCGATCGTTCCCGTGGCCACGTTCGGCACACGCGCCCCGGGTCGGTCTGTCGACTGGGTGCCGCCGAGGGGTGCGCGACTGGACGTCGTCTACGGGGAGCCACTGCGGGTGACTGCGATCCCGTGGCCGCGGCGCCGCGACGTCGTCGCCGAGCTGACGAGACGACTCCAGGAGAGGCTGATCGCCCATGTCGCGACGGCTCAGCAGCTGACCGGCGCGGGCCTGCCCGGACCGGCACCGGACGAGGAGGGCCGCGAGCCGGGGAGCATCAGCGTCCTCGACGAGGAACATCACGGGCGCACCGCTTAGGCTGGGCCCCTCAGACCCTTTCGACGCCGGCCGGTTGTGGACCGCTGGGCGTACCACCCACCGGCCCTTCAGGAGCAGGCTCAGTGAGCACCGACGACGTCCCGGCCACCGATGCAGACGGCGGTGTCGCGACGGCGCCCCCGGTCCTCGCGGTCGTAGGCCGGCCCAACGTCGGCAAGTCGACGCTGGTGAACCGGTTCCTAGGTCGCCGCGAAGCGGTCGTCGAGGACATCCCCGGGGTGACCCGCGACCGGGTGGCCTACGACGCGGTCTGGAACGGCCGTGAGTTCACCGTCGTGGACACCGGCGGCTGGGACCCGGACGCCCGCGGCCTCGCCGAGCGAGTCAAGGCGCAGGCGGAGATGGCCGTGGCGGCCGCCGATGCGGTGCTGTTCGTCGTGGACGCCACCGTCGGCATCACCGACGCGGACGAAGCAGTCGTACGCGTGCTCCGCAAGGTGGACAAGCCCGTGCTGCTGGCGGCCAACAAGGTGGACGACCTGCGCAGCGAGGCAGAGGCGTTCAGTCTGTGGAACCTCGGCCTGGGCGAGCCGTACCCGGTGTCCGGGCTGCACGGCCGGGGCAGCGGAGACCTCCTCGACGCTGTTCTGGCGGTGCTACCGCAGGCGCCGGGGGAACGGTTCGATCCGGAGGCCGGGCCGCACCGGGTCGCGATCATCGGCAAACCTAATGTCGGCAAGTCGAGCCTGCTGAACAAGCTGGCCGGCGAGGAGCGCGTGGTGGTCGACGACGTCGCCGGCACGACGGTCGACCCGGTCGACGAGCTGGTAGAGCTGGGTGGGCGTACCTGGCGGTTCATCGACACCGCCGGCATCCGGCGTCGGGTCAGAGAGGCGTCGGGGCACGAGTACTACGCGAGCCTGCGCACGAACACCGCCATCGAACGCGCCGAGGTCGCCGTTGTCGTGATCGATGCCGGTCAGTCACTCGCCGAGCAGGACCAACGAATCATCACCGCCGTTGCCGAGGCCGGCCGCGCGCTGGTCATCGCGTTCAACAAGTGGGACCTGGTGGACGAGGACCGCCGCTACTACCTCGACCGCGAGATCGACCGCGACCTGGCTCGGGTGCAGTGGGCACCGCGTGTCAACATCACCGCGCGCACCGGCTGGCACGTCGACAAGCTCGTGCCGGCGATCGACGCCTCGCTGGAAGGCTGGACCACTCGGGTCGGCACCGGCGCGCTCAACTCCTTCCTCGGTCGCCTGGTCGCCGAGCATCCCCATCCCGTCCGCAGCGGCAAGCAGCCACGCATCCTGTTCGGCACGCAGGCGACGACGTCTCCGCCGACCTTTATCCTGTTCACCACCGGCGTCCTGGAGGCTGGCTACCTTCGGTACGTCGAGCGCCGCTTGCGCGAGGACTTCGGCTTCGTCGGCACACCGATCCACGTCCAGCAGCGGCCACGGAAGAAGCAGAAGCGCAGCTGACCGGGGCAGCACCGTGTTTACGGCGTCGCTCTTCTACGCCGGGCACCGAATCTCAACCCGACAAGGGCGTTGCCGGCGACGGCGTCCGACCGTCCGGCCAGTGGCCTGATCGCGAGCGTTGCTGCGGTAGGGTTTCACCGCTCGCAGCAGCCTAGGCCCAGCCGCGAGCATCGGGCTGTGGCGCAGTTTGGTAGCGCACTTGACTGGGGGTCAAGGGGTCGCAGGTTCAAATCCTGTCAGCCCGACGGAAAAATCGCCCCTGACCTGCGGAAACGCGGGTCAGAGGCGGTTTCGGTTTTGACGTGGATCCTCAGAATGGTCGCTTACTAGTCGTAAACGATTTCAAGGCCTACGAATCCGAGCTCGCGTCGTCGCTCTCAGCGAGCCGCTCGAGGAGCTCGGACAGGTCGGCTGAGACCGCCGGTTTGGCGATGTAGTGGTCCCGAGTGACCTGGCTCGAGGAGTGGCCGAGCTGGCGCGAGGCGAGCTCTGACGTTGTGGCCTCCGAGATCAGGGTCGCCACCGTCTTGCGGAAGGTGTGGGGGGTCACCCACTCAAAGCCGGTGTTCTTGCGGATCTGCCGCCACCGCCGCTCGATGTTGACGACCTGATGCCACGTGCCGTTGCGGGTGGCAAAGACGGCGTCGTTCTCGTTGGGTGTCGCGAACTCCCGGCGCATACGGAGCAACTCGGCCGCGAACCGAGGCAGCACCACGGTTCGCCGGCTGGCGTCCGACTTCGGCGTGGGCTTGCGATACGTGCCCCTTCCGGTCTCGGTCTTGATCGTGCCCGACACCGTGAGGATGGGCAGGTCGCCATCGAGGTCCAGGTCGCTCCACCGCAAGGCGAGGATCTCGCCGATGCGGCAACCGGTGGCGAGCATCAGGTCGATGATGTCGGCCATGTCGCCGGTGGCCTTGGGGCCGGAGCGGTCTGCGGTGACCCACCGGCGTACGGCCGCGCGGATCTCGATCAAGTCCTCGACCCGCAGGGCCTTGGTCTCCTGCTTGGGTCGGTGAACCCGGCTTGTCCCGCGGGCCGGGTTCGTCGGGATCGCGTCGTGGCGGACCGCGAGGTCGAGCATGGCCCCGAGGACGACCTTGGCCTTGCGTTGTCGGTTCACGCTCTGATCCCGCAACCTCAGCAGGAGCCGGTCCAGCCGCCCCGTGGTGGCCTCGCGGAGCTTCAGCCCGCCAACACTGGGCAGCACCAGGTTGTCCAACACCCGGCGGTACTCGTTGATGGTGGTCTGCTCGATCCGTCCTTCAGCCTCGAGACCAGTGATCCACAGGTTGGCGAGGTCGATCAGCCGGGTCTCCGCCGTGATGAGCTCACCCGCTGGCGCGGTGCGCGTTCCCAGGACATCTCGAAGCGCTCGCTCTGCAGCCGCCTTGCTCGGGCCAGTCGCGGTGACGCGACGAGTGTTGCCGTCGTGGTCACGGAACCGGGTTAGGGCTCGATAGCTGCCGTCGCGGATCTTCTCGGTGGTGATCGTCCCCCAGGTGCCGAGGGGGAGTGGTGGCCTGGCCATGGCCTACTCGCTGTCTGCAGGCTCGAGGTGCTCGACGATCCAGGCGTCGAGGTCCGCGCGCCGGTACCGCAGGCAACCGCCCACCTTCACGGCGCGTGGTCCGAACCCGACCCGGCGGGTGCGCCGATCACTGAACTCTCAACGTGCATGGTCGACGATGCCAAGCTCACGGCCTAGGCGCTGGACAGCCAGCGAGTCATCACAACACTCTTGAGTGCAAGCTGTCCAAAGACAGACTGAAGCGTTGGCGGAGGAAAAGTAGAAATACGAGCGTCAAGGCGGATGGGGTCGTCGAGTCGATTGACCCGGTGCGCCTACCCGCAAGGGACCAGCCGCAATCCCGCCGGGAGGCTTTGTCCGGGCCGACTGATGGAGGTGCTCCTCCTATGCGGGCTCTCGCAGTAGTTTCCGGGCCTCCACGCCGACCAGGGCAGCGATGCGCTCCCGGCTCACGGCGGCTGACAAGGGCATCTCGGTGAGTCAACATGCGGGTTGCCTACAGGGAGGACCTGAAGTACTCTGCATGGCGACGGCACCACTAGCGTTGCGGGAGTTCACGCGCGGTTCCTTCTGGTGTCCCTAAGCCTGGGCAACCCCCGGCACGAGCCGCAGGCGTGCCTAACTTTGCTAGGAAAGGGAGTGTCGTGCGCAAATCACGAGTTCCGATCTACTTCGTGGTCCTGACTTTGCCGTTACTGGCCTTTGCTGCGACTCCTGCGAATGGCGATGCTCGGTTCTGATCCTGGCTGTGACCCGTCCGCACCTTCCTCTAACGAGGCCGCATGCGACGATGCTGACTCTCTGCCGCCGGCGGGCCAAGTCATCGACGCGGCAGTCAAGCTTGGGGGCGAGCGATACGCCGGCGTATGGATCGACCGCTCGAAGTCGCCCTCACGTCAGATGGTGGCGCTCGTAGATGCTACCGATGCAGACCAAGCCGCTCTTGATGCGATCCCTGGAGCAGACTCCCGAGTGATTGCCGTGAACGTGAAGTTCAGTGGTGCCGACTTGTCGAATGCGAGAGATGTGCTTGAGCGCGCCCTTCATGCGGCCGGGGTAGTCGTGTCCATCGGTGTTCAACCGAACGACAACCGTGTTTTCGTGGATGTCGCGCCTGAAGACCTGCAGTCGGTCCAGAAGATCGTTGCCCAACTGGCGCTCGACCCGCAGCTTCTCGAGTTCAACGACTTAGTGTTGGCGTCGCCAACCACGAGCCGAACTACGTTTCCCCCTTTTGCCGGAGGGTTGGATCTGACGGTTAGTCCGCGTTCGGGGGAAAATGCCACTGCCTGCACGTCGGGTTACACCATAGTTAATACAAACGACAACTATATGGGCCTCACGGCGGGCCATTGCGGCACTGCCCCAGACGCAGATAATGTGTACATTGGTAATACATTTCTGAGCATCGACGGGCGAAATAGTTATGCTGGTCGCGGCTCGGCTAATAGTGATTCGATGAGGTTCACCCTTCAGCCTCAAAGTTCTAGGTCGGGAAAGATCTTTGTGAGTCAACCGAACGTTGACTATCGGTCTGTCCAAGCGCCGAGGTACATGCCGCGGGAGCTGGAAGTTGGTACTAATGTGTGCTTTCAGGGAATCACCAGCGGCACTAACTGAACCGCCCCGGCGATTCCGGAGACTTTCTAGTTTGAGACTCCAACGGTTGTCGGGGTCTGGTGGTGAGCGTAGTGAGCTTGCTCCGCTTCGACCGGGGTGAGGTCGTCGCAGTACTCGAATGGGC
>JBOHDX010000150.1:0-13746 GCA_050700835.1 Nocardioidaceae bacterium | reverse complement strand
AGCCTCCAGGAGTTCGTCACCTCCAACTTTCTCACCGAGGGTGTGGTGCGTACCCGCGTCGCGGATGCGCAAGTGTCTCGTCGGGTGGGTGAGTGGCTCACCGACGAGGCACACGCCACCCGCGTGGTGGACGAAGCAGCGGTGCTGACCCGGACCGCCTTGTTGCGCGTGCGCGACGAGGACTTCGCTGCCTTGGTCGAGTCCGAGCTGATGCCGCGGCTTGCTGACGAGCCGGCGAGCGCGCTTCTCGGGCACTTCCTGGCCGACGTCGTGGACGACGGGGCTCACCACGGTCTTGTCGACCTGGTGCTCGGTGAAGTGCACGACTGGCTCACGGAGAACGAGGAGGCGGTGGCGCGGGCACTGTCCACACGGGCGCCTTGGTGGACGCCGCAGTGGCTCGACGAGAAGGTGGTGCAACGGCTGAACGTCGAGCTGTTGGCCTGGGTGACGGAGATCCGCGATGACCCCGAGCATCACGCGCGGCGCGCGCTCGACGGGCTGCTGCGTCAGCTCGCCGACGATCTCCAGCACGACCCGGAGACGATGGAACGCGCAGAGCGACTCAAGGCACGGCTGCTCGCGCAGCCCCAGGTGGTAGTGACCGCCACGTCGCTGTGGAACGCGATCCGGCGGGCACTCGTCACCGCCCTCGACGACCGCGACAGCGCCGTGCGTACCCGCGGGGTGAAGGCGATGGTGCGGTTCGGAGGCCGACTGGGCGAGGACGAGGTCCTGCGGAACCGGGTCGACGACTACCTCGCGGACGCCGCGGCGTTCGTCGTCGGCCGCTACGGCGACGAGCTCACCACCGTGATCACCGACACGATCGCGCGCTGGGACGGTCGCGAGGCGGCCAACCGGATCGAGCTGCACGTCGGCCGGGATCTGCAGTTCATCCGGATCAACGGCACCGTCGTCGGCGGTATCGCCGGCGTCGTCATCTACTCGCTCAGCCGGTTGATCTGACCTCGGCGGTCGGCCGGCTGCCCGGGTCAGTGGCCGAAGGCGCCCCACCCGTGCCACCGGTCGACCTCGACCCACGCACTGACCCGACCTCGCTCCCGGTTGGAGTAGGGCTTCCCCGTGTAGTGGGTGGCGAGGCGGTCGATGTCACCGAGGCTTTCGTCGTCGCGTAGCTCCACCACGCGACCGATCACACTCACGTGGGTGTACCACGACTCCGCGTCGAGCACCGTGACGCTCACCCGCGGGTCCGTGCGCATGTGCTGGAGCCGTTTGCGACCTTCGTCCATGTTCACCAGCAGGCGATCGCCGTCCAGGACGTACCACGTGGCCACCGACACGGGTTGCCCGTCTGCTCGAAGCGTCGTGATCGTGCAGGGGTTGGGGCGCTCCAGAAACGCGCGGACCTCTGCGGGGAACGGTGGCTCGGCCATGGATCTCCTACCTTGTTCGGCGGTCCTTCGGTCTGCGGTGCTGCGTGCTGCGGTTCTGAGGTGCCGCGGTGCTGTCGGGCTCAGGTGTTCGTGGGTGCCGCCGGCAGACCGAACTCCTTCCGCGCCTTGGCTGGCACCAGATCCAGGTACTGCGTGCGGCGGGAGATGAATCGGCTCACGTACGGGCAGTAGGGCAGGACGGGCTTGCCTCGCGAGCGGGCTTCGTCCAGCGCAGCGGTCACCAGGATGGCCGCCAGGCCTTGGCCCTCGTACGCCGAGTCCACCTCGGTGTGAGTGAACGCGACCTCGTCTCCGTGCAGCTCGTAGGCGCTGAATCCGGCGAGCGTCCCGCCGGCGTACACCTCGAACCGGCTCTCAGCCGGGTTGTCGCGAATCTCGACCGGCCCGGGACCGGACTCGGTTCCGGCTTCACCGCTGGACTCGCCATTGGAGTGCGGCCCGTCCTGGGGACTGTGCTGGGGACTGTGGGAAGGCAAGGGTCGGCTCCGTGTCGCTGCAGTGGGCGGACGTTGTCACAGTAGTCACGGCCCGCACCCTCCGCCGATCACCGCACCAACGCTCATCCGCGGCTTCTGGTCCGCCGATCCGCGGCTTTTGGCTTGTCGATCCGCGGTTTCTGGCAGGCCGATCCGCGGCTTGCGGCCCGTCGATCCGTGACCTCACGAGCATCCGTGGAGCGGGTGGCCCGTTGCTGGCCTCCACCTGAATGCGTTCCCGGTCGTGTTGCGTTTGTCGTCGCCGCGAGGGCGGTTTGCTTGACGGTCTGCCGTACGCGGGAGCCCCGTGGATGGGCGGGCCAGAACCCGCGGATGGGCGGGCCAGAACCCGCGGATGGGCGGATGGGGAGGTTGACCGGGGGCAGAGGCGGGTCGAGGCTCGGGGCCGTGCCGTCGCCCGGAGCCGATTCTCACCCGTTCGACGGGAAGGATGACCCCCGCCCGTCCGACGTGCAGGGTGACCCGTGCCGCGCCCACGGCGATCGGTGCCGCGCTCAGGGTGACCGGTGCCGCGCTCACGCCGATCGGTCCCGCCTCGACCTGGCCGATCCGGGGGTACGCCGGGTGGAGCTGGATCGGTTGTTCGGGTTCGCCGAAGCGGCGCTGCCGGAGGCGGACATGCCGTTCGCCTGGCTGGACTCGCGCGGCAGTCCGGATGTCGAGCGCGGGTACCCGCTCTGGATCACCGCGCGGATGACGCACGTGTTCGGCCTGGCCGCGATGCGCGGACGGCCGGGAGCGCGGCGGCGGTGCGAGGCCGGCGTGCGCGCCTTGCGACAGGCGTTCCGCGACACGACCCACGGAGGCTGGTACGCCTCGCTCGGGCCGGGACTCAGCGTGGACGACGACCGCAAGACGTTGTACGAGCATGCGTTCGTGCTGCTGGCGGCGACGACCGCGGTCCGCGCCGGGGCGCCGGGTGCCGAGGCCGTCCTCGACGCCGCGGTCGAGGTGCTCGAGCAGCGGTTCTGGGACCCGGACGAAGGACTGGCACGCGAGGGCTGGAACGCCGTGTTCACGGTGACCGAGCCCTACCGGGGTGCCAACGCCCACATGCATCTGGTGGAGGCATCCCTGGCGGTCGCCGACCTCACCGGCGAACGTGTCTGGGCCGAGCGGGCGGCCGGCATCGCGACCCGGCTGATGCACGAAGTCGGGTCCCCCGCGCACTGGCGGCTGCCCGAGCACTTCGACGCACGGTGGCGGATCTTGCGCGACTACAACGCCGAGCGACCCGGCGACCCGTTCCGGCCGTACGGCGTGACGGTGGGGCACCTGCTCGAGTGGTCCCGGCTGCTCCTGTGCCTCGAGCACGTCGCTCCCAGGCCGTGGCTGCTGGGATATGCGAAGGCCCTGTTCGACACCGCCGTGCAGGTCGGCTGGGAGGCCGACGGCCATCCCGGGCTGGTCTACACAGTGGACTGGCAGGACCACCCCGTCGTGACTGCTCGGATGCACTGGGTCGCGGCCGAGGGCGCGCTCGCGGCGGAGGCGCTGGCCGCCCGCACCAGCGCTCCCGGGCTGGAGGGGTGGACGGCGCGGATGTGGGGCGCTGCCGCGGCATTCGTCGACCTCGAGCACGGGGGCTGGCACCACGAGCTCGACCAGGCGGGTTCGCCGGCCGCGACCGTGTGGCACGGCAAGCCCGATGCCTATCACGTGGTGCAGGCGATGCTGCTCCCCGACCTACCGGCCGCGGCGTCGGTGTCTGGCGCCCTCGCTGCCGAGACACGCAACAACTCGCCCCGTCCCGGCTAGAGTTCACGACACCGTCGTGGGGGCGGTCGGGGAGACTTCTGGGACGTGATGCGTTGGGCGCCGAGGACGAGGGCCGGGCGACCACGCCCACCCAGCACGAGGCGCTCGAGCATTCCGGCGACCCAGCCGTACGCGCCAAGCTGATCGCCGCGCTCAGCGGAATGTCGGCCCACGAGATCAACCGGCGCCGCCACCGCCTCGTCGCGCTGGTGACGTTCTGCTGCGTCGCCCTGGTTCCGTGGGTCGTCGTGCTCTCGCTGACGCTGCCTCGGCGCCAGAGCGTGCACAACTGGCGCGGGGTCTGGGTCGGCTACGACCTGCTGGAGGTGCTCGTCCTCGGGCTCACGGCCTACCTCGGGTGGCGCGGACGCCAGTTGGTCCTACTCAGCGCGACCGTCGCCGGCACGCTGCTGTTGGCCGACGCCTGGTTCGACGTGATGACCGCCGACCGGGGGTCGCGGCTCGGATCGCTGCTGATGTCCGTGCTGATCGAGATCCCACTGGCGCTGCTGCTCTGGCACGGGGCGTGGACCCTCGTGCGCCTGTCGTCGTCGGCGCCGGATGCGCCGGTGCATACCGGCTTCAGGGCGATGTGGCGACTGCCCATCGTGCCGCTGGCGGACGAGGTGATGAGCGAGTCCGACAGGGCAGCTGGGGACGACGCCGGCGGCAAGGGTCGCTGACCGCCGGGCTACCAGTCCATCTCGGAGCACCCCGTGTGGGTACGCGGTTCGACCTGGAGCGTCGCGTGCTCGACACCGTGCCTGGCGCGCAGCACCTCGCGGGCGCGGTCCAGCACGGCATGGGAGTCGGCGTCGTCGGCCCGTACCAGGTGCGCGGTCGCCACGTGCATGCCCGAGGTGAGTGACCACAGGTGCAGGTCGTGGACATCGGTCACCCCGGGCACGTCGCGCAGGTCGCGCTCGATCTCGTCGGCGGTCATGCCCGGCGGCACGTGCTGGGCGAGGACGGCCACGACTTCGCGGCCGAGCAAGATCGCTCGCACCGCGATGAACACCCCGATCAACAAGGCAACAACTGTGTCCCACCAAGCCTCCCCCGTCAGGTTCACCAGCACGCCGGCGGCCACGACGCCGGCAGACCCGGCGGCGTCGGCCACCACCTCCAGGTAGGCGCCCTTGACGTTCAGGCTCTCTCCAGCGCCGGGACGCAGCAGCAGCATCGAGACGAGGTTCACGGCCAGACCGAGTACGCCCACGGCGATCATCGCGGTGCCGGCCACGTGCGCGGTCTCGTCTATGCGGCGTACCGCCTCCACGGCGACATAGGCCGCGACGGCCAGCATCGACAGGACCGCGACCCCGGACGCGAACACCTCGGCGCGGTAGGAGCCGTAGGTTCGGCGCCCGGTGGTGTCCGGGCGCGCGGCGATCCGGGTGGCGACCAACGCAGCGCCGAGAGTGACGACGTCGGCCGCCATGTGACCGGCGTCGGACAGCAGGGCGAGGGATCCGGCCGCGAGCGCCGTGACCAGCTCGACGATGAGGAACCCCGCCACGAGGGCAAACGTCACGGCCAGCCGCCAACGGTGGCGCGCACCGGCGCTCCCGGCCGGGTACGACGGGCCGTGGCTGGCGCCCACTGACACATCACCACCTCGGGATAGGTCGGACGTAGTCGGCGCCTCAGCCAACGAGCGTACCGTCCTCCCCCGAACGGCTGGGCTTGCGGATTTTGGCCACCGATGGCCGATTTCGCCTCATCATGGTGCCCATGGAGTCCGCCGCCGAGGAGCCGGTGAGCGCCGTCACCGCGGTGGCGGCGCTACGTGACTTGCTCATGGCGACCGAACGGGCTCAGGAGCTCGACGACGTGCTGCTGTCGGTCGCGTCGGCCGCGTTGCCGATGCTGGACGCCTCGTCGGTGTCGATCAGCCGGTTCGACGGGGATCGTGGCGAGATCCGCACGCTGCTCAACCACGGCGAGCTGGGTCCGAGCGAGCAGGCGCGTCCTGCTGCCGAGGTCTACCGGGTCAGCGAGCACGCCCGGATGTTCGACATGGCCCAAGCGCAGCGCTGCTGGCGGATGCGGGCAGACGACCCCGCATTGCAGGACTCCGACCGAACGCTGCTCGCCGACCTGGAGAAGCCCGTAGCGCTCGGAGTGCCGATCGTCACCGGCCACCGGGTCTGGGGCGAGCTGTTCGCGACCCGCGCCACGCTGGTTCCGTTCGACGCCGCCGACCTCGAGATGGCCCAGACGATCGGGGCGGCCCTTGCCCTCGGCATCGACCGCCTTACCGGTACGCAGGAGCTGCGCCGCCTGGCGTACCTCGATGCGCTGACCGGTCTGGGCAACCGGCGCCGGGCCGACGAGCTGCTCGAAGACTCGATCAACCGCCGTCGCAACATCGTGCTGGTGCTGCTCGACGTCGACGGCATGAAGACGCTCAACGACCGGTCCGGACACGACACCGGTGACCGACTGCTGCGGCGCCTCTCCGCCCTCATCAGCGAGGCCGCCGCCAGCCTCGGCTCCGCGGTCGCCGTGCGACTCGGTGGCGATGAGTTCGCCCTCATCGCCGTGGACGTGGAGCCCGATCAGGTGATCAAGGCGGCGGAGACCCTGGTCGAGCGGGCGTCGGTGCTCGACATGGACTGCGGCATGTCCGGCGGCGTCGCCGGTAGCCGCGATCTGAACGATCCCAGCGTCAAGGCGCTGTACCGCCGGGCCGACGCCGCGATGTATCGCGCCAAGCGCGCCGGCGGCGGCCAGATCGTCGTGGACGCCAGGATGGGCGAGCAAGGACAGCGGCCCCGTCCGGACACCCAGATCACGGTGGCGTCCGGTGCCGTCGGAACCCAGGTCGTCGTGGGCGATCCGCAGGCGCGCCGGATCCTGGACGCCCTGGTAGGCATCGCCGCGCGGGTACGCCATGACCTTGACGGTGCCGCCTGGTGGGTGTCGATGGCGGCGGCTGAGAGCGACGACCTGGTCACGCTGGCCTGCGGTGTCGACCGGAATCCGCGGGCAGGGCTCACAGGGCGCCTGCCGGTGGGCACGATGTACGCCCTGGAGGACTTCCCCCGCACCGTGTGGGCGACGCAGGGCCATGTGTTCGTCGAGCATGTGCACGGCGACGACCCGGACGCCGCCGAGCTGGCGTTCCTCACCGAGCTCGGCTACACCGCGAACCTCGTCGCCGGCGCCACCGACCCGGACGGGCGTCGCTGGCTCGTAGAGGTCTTCTCCGACGTTCTCTCGGCCCCGCCGGAGGACATGACACACCGGCTGCTGGCAGATGTCGTCGACGCGATGAACACCCCTGAGGAAGATCCGGCCTGGTCTGGTTAGGCTGACGCGGAACATCCGCGGAACGAAGGGGCACCTGTGCTGCTGCAGGACCGCCTGGCCGGCACCCGGCTGGTGATGACCGGAGTCACCGGCTTCGTCGGCGAGGCACTGCTGCACAAGATCCTCACCGACGTGCCCGGCATGACGGTGACGGTGCTGGTGCGCCCCAAGGGTTCGATGCCCGGCACCGACCGGATCGCCGCGCTCCTACGCAAGCCGATCTTTGCCGACTGTGTCAGCGCTGCCGGCGGCGTCGAGACGCTGATGCGCGAACGAGTCGCCGTGCTCGAGGGCGACCTCTCGGCGGTGCCCGACCTGCCGGCGGGTACGGACGCGGTCGTGCACTGTGCCGGTGACGTGTCGTTCGACCCGCCGATCGATGAGGCGTTCGCGTCGAATATGGCCGGCACCGAACGGCTGCTGGCCAAGGTCGCGCAGCTGCCGGGCAACGTGCACTACGTCCATGTCTCCACCGCTTACGTCGCCGGCCGGCGACGTGGTGCGATCCCGGAGGCGGCCGTGCCGCACTCGGTTGACCGGCACGCCGAGGCTCGGCACGCGGCGGCGCTGCGCGACCGCGTGGAGGAGCGGTCACGTTCGCCGCAGGTGCTCGCCGGCATGCGCCGCTCCGCCGAGCGGGCCCACCTGCGAGCAGGATTCATCGCCGCCGCCGAGGACACGGAGCAACGGCGCACCGCGTGGGTTCACGAGCAGCTGGTCAGCGCCGGAGCCGAGCGCGCCCGCAGCCTGGGCTGGACCGACGTCTACACGTTCACCAAGGCGATGGGCGAACGCGTCGTCGAGGAGTACGCCGCATCCACGCCCACGCTGCGTTGCACGATCGTGCGCCCGAGCATCATCGAGTCAGCCCTCGAGTCCCCCTACCCGGGGTGGATCGAGGGCTTCAAGATGGCCGAGCCGCTGATCCTGGCGTTCGGCCGCGGCGAGCTGCCGGAGTTCCCTGCGGCACCGGACTCCGTCGTCGACATCGTCCCCGTCGACCACGTGGTCAACGCGTTGGTTGCCGTTCTCGCCACCACGCCGGAGTCGACCGTCCCGGCGTACTTCCACGTCTCCTCCGGCCTGCGCAACCCGATGACGTTCCACGGCTTGTACGAACGGGTCCTGACCTATTTCGACGCGCACCCGTTCGACTCCACCGGCCGTGGTGCAGCCCGCTTGCCGGCGTGGCGTTTCCCCGGCGGCGAGGCGGTCGAGCGGCTGCTCAGCACCAGTGAGCGCGCCCACAAGGCTGCTGACTGGGCGGTCACCCACGCACCGCGCAGCGACAGGACGCGCGACGTGGCGATGCGGCTCGACCGGCGGCGACGATCGCTGGAGTTCCTGCGCCGCTACATCGACCTCTATCGCGAGTACGCCCAGGCTGAGCTGCGTTTCGTCGACGACGCCACCGTGGCGCTGCACGCGTCGCTCGACGCGCCGGACCGGGCCCGGTTCTCGTTCGACACCGCTGTGGTCGACTGGGACCGCTACATCGTCGACGTGCACTGCCCGGCGGTCACGGCGCCGATCCGCCGGCTGGACGCGATCCGCCGCAAGCGGGCCGGTTCGCGCCCGACGGGGCTCGCCCGCGTCGAGGCGTCGCCGCAGGAGCCGGTGCTGGCGGCGTTCGACATGGACGGCACGCTGCTGTCGTCCAACGTGGTCGAGACCTATCTGTGGATGCGGCTCCCGGACCTCGACCCGTCGGACCGGTTCGGCGAGCTGGCCAGCGTGATCGGCAAGCTGCCCCGCTACGTCGAGGCCGAGCGCCGCGACCGGGGTGCGTTCCTGCGGGCGATCTATCGCCGTTATGCCGGGGCCGACCTCGACGACCTCAACGCGTTCGCCGACGAGATCCTGACCGACCACGTGCTGGACCGGCTGTCGCCGCAGGCGGTGCGCCGGGTCCGTGAGCACCGCGCCGCGGGCCACCACACGGTGCTGGTCACCGGTGCGATCCGGCCGCTGACGCGACCGCTCGCTCCGTTGTTCGACACCATCGTCGCCGCCGACCTCGCGGTCGACGCCAACGGCCGCTGCACCGGGCACCTGACCTCACCACCGATGGTCGGGGAGGCGCGCAGCGCGTGGCTGCGCCGCTTCGCCGAGGTCGAGGGCTTCGACCTGTCCGCGTCGTTCGCCTACGCCGACTCGCACTCCGACCTGCCGCTGCTCGAGGCCGTCGGCCACCCGACCGCGATCACGCCGGACGTACCCCTGCAACGGGCGGCCAAGCAGCGGCACTGGCCGATCGCGACGTGGACCACGAGTCCCACTGCGTCGCGGGCCAGCGTCCCCGCGGGGAGGATCCGCTGATGCTCGCGCTCGAGATGTACCGCTCGGTCACGCGCACCGTGGCGGCCAAGGGCCTGCGCGTCATCGCGCCGGTCGTGAACCCACCGATCGCGCCGCTGCGTCTGGTGAACCGCGACGAGCCGAAGGGACGTGGCGCCGGCTGGGCCCGCATCCGCACCCGGCTGTCCGGCATCTGCGGGTCGGATCTCGGCGCGGTCACCGGCACCACCGGCTTGTACTTCTCGGCGCTGGTGTCGATGCCGTTCGTGCCCGGCCACGAGGTGGTGGGCGACCTGCTCGACGACTGTGGTGACCTGCCGGCCGGCACCAGGGTGGTCCTCGACCCGGTCCTGGCCTGCGCGGCCCGTGGCGTCGAGCCCTGCCCTGGATGCGCGTCCGGCAACACCAACCGCTGCGACCGGATCACGGTGGGGCACGTGTCGGCCGGGCTGCAGACCGGCTTCTGCGCCGACACCGGCGGCGGCTGGAGCGGCGTCCTCGTGGCGCACCGCAGCCAGCTGCACGTGGTGCCCGACGAGATGTCCGACGAGCGCGCCGTCCTGGTCGAGCCGTTGTCGTGCGCGGTCCACACCGCGCTGCGGGCCGGGGTACGCGCCGGCGACAACGTCTTGGTGTCCGGCGCCGGAGCGGTCGGTCTGCTGGCCACCCTGGCGCTGCGCGAGCTCACCCCCGCTGGGCGGATCACCGTCGTCGGCAAGCATCCGCGCCAGCGCGAGCTGGCCCTGTCGTTCGGTGCCACCGAGGTGATCGCGCCGGACGACGTGTTCCACGGCGTGCGCCGCCGCACCCGGGCGTTCCGGCTCGAACCCGACTTCTCGTCACCGTTCCTGCTCGGCGGCGTCGATCTCGCGGTCGACGCGGTGGGCAGCAAGCAGTCCCTCGACACGGCACTGCGCGCGACCCGGGCCGGTGGTCGGGTGGTGCTGTCCGGCATGCCCGCCTCGGGTGCCGACCTGTCGCCGGTCTGGTTCCGCGAGCTCACCGTCGTCGGCACCTACGCCTCGGCCGCCCACGAAGCGGCCGCCGACGGGCGCTCCGCGTTCGACATCGCGATGGAGCTCGCCGGCTCGGCACCGCTGGACGGCCTGGTCGCCGCGACGTACCCCCTGAACCGGTGGCGAGAAGCATTGGACCATGCACAGTCAGCGGGACGCCTCGGCTCGGTCAAGGTGGCCTTCGACCCACGGAGAAGCTCATGAGCAGGCCAGGTTTCGTACTCGAGGTCGACGACCGGACGCCACCGTTGATCGTCCACGAGGGCGAGGGCTTCCGGCTCGAGCACTTCCCGGCCGGCACCAGGGTGGTCTATCCCCCCGAGTCGCTGCCGGGGCTGAAGGACGTCGACGAGGCGATTCGTCAAGCCCTGTTGAATCCTGAGGGTTCAGATCCGCTGCCTTCGCTGCTCACCCCGGGCATGAGGCTGACCATCGCATTCGACGACGTGTCGCTGCCCCTGCCGCCCATGCGCAAGCCGGACGTACGCCAGCGGATCATCGAGGCGGTGCTCACCCTGGCTGCCGACGCCGGTGTCGACGATGTCGAGCTGATCTCGGCCAACGCGCTGCACCGTCGGCTGACGCCCGCCGAGCTGCTCGACATCGTGGGCGAGCGGGTCTATCGGTCGTTCTTCCCGCAGGGCCTGCTCACCAACCATGACGCCGAGGATCACGACAACCTGCTGCACATCGGCCAGACCGACCGCGGGGAGGACGTCGAGATCAACAAGCGGGCCGCCGAGTCCGACCTGTTGGTCTATGTCAACATCAACCTCGTCGCCATGGACGGCGGGCACAAGTCGGTGCCGATCGGGCTCGCGTCCTACAAGAGCCTGCGCCACCACCACAACGCCAAGACGATGGTGCAGTCGCACTCCTTCATGGACATGGAGAAGTCGCACCTGCACCACTCCGCCTGGCGGATGGGCCGGCTGCTGGCCGACCACCTGAAGATCTTCACCATCGAGACCACGCTGAACAACGACGTGTTCCCGTCGCCCTACGAGTTCTTGTCCAAGCGCGAGTGGGAGTGGAACCTGCGCG
This sequence comes from Nocardioidaceae bacterium, assembly GCA_050700835.1. GTDB lineage: Bacteria > Actinomycetota > Actinomycetes > Propionibacteriales > Nocardioidaceae > JBOHDX01. Next base: position 2,397 of record JBOHDX010000150.1, on the reverse strand, counting down.
ACCAGGCGTCGATGCTTGCGGTCAAGCGTGGGCTGGCCATCGCGCCGGGGCGGGTCACGCACAAGATGTACCAAGGCATGCGGGCGCCCTACGGCGTCACCGGGGTGCACGGCGGCGACACCGAGGCCGTGCACACCAAGACGCTGGCCAACGTGCACCGCCAGCAGATGGTCGAGGTCGACGGACAGTCCGACGTGCTCGTGATGGGCGTGCCCTATCTCGGCCCCTACAACGTCAACTCGGTGATGAACCCGATCCTCGCCACCTGCATGGGCCTCGGCTACTACTTCAACTCCTACCGCGGGCAACCGGTCGTGCGTCGTGGTGGGGCGGTGATCTTGTACCACCCGGTGCCGTACTCCTTCAGCCAGCTGCACCACCCGAGCTACATCGACTTCTTCGACGAGGTGCTGGCGGAATCGACCGACCCGGCCACGATCGAGGCGAAGTTCGAGGCACAGTACGCCAACGACCCGTGGTACATCCACCTCTACCGCACCTCGCACGCGTACCACGGGGTCCACCCCTTCTACATGTGGTACTGGGCGGCGCACGCCATGGACCACGTCGACGAGGTCGTGTGGGTCGGTGCCGACAAGCGCACCGTGGAGCGGATGGGCTTCCGGAGCGCGTCGACGCTGGTCGATGCGCTCGAGATCGTGTCGCCGACGGTGGGGCGCGATCCGTCGATCACGTTCCTGCACAACCCGCCGCATCTGATCGCGGACGTGCGCTGATGGGCCGCCGGTTTACCACGTTCTCGTGGTACTCCCGCACTTCTCATGGGCTACGTGCCATGAGAAGTGCCAACTCCCCATGTGAAGCAGCGACACCTCGCCGGGCTGCGCGCCGGGAGTCCTCGACATGAGCAGGGGCTTCCTCAAGGACACCGTCGACGACGTCCGCACGGTCGCCACCGGATGGCGCTGGGGACGTCGTCAGATGGTGCCTCGCTCTGCCGAGCGGTTCGTGCCCCCGGCGTCGACCACCGTGTTCCCGACCGCCTGGTCGCGGACCAAGGCGGGACGCGCTGCCCGCGAGGTGGTGCAGGTCGCCGGGCTTCGCCCGCTGCTGCACGCAGAGGTACGCCCCAAGGTCACCGGGCTCGAGCGGCTCGACAACCTGACCGGTCCGGTGCTGTTCGTCGCCAACCACTCCTCGCACCTCGATACGCCGCTGATCCTGTGCTCGCTGCCCGACGCCTGGCGCCGGCGCACCGCGGTCGCCGCCGCGGCCGACTACTTCTTCGACACCTGGTGGCGCGCGACGGGCTCGGCGGTCGCATTCAACACCTTCCCGATCGAGCGCAGGGGCGGCACCATGTCGACCACGCCGGGCGACCTGCTCGCGGCCGGCTGGAACGTCCTGGTCTTCCCCGAGGGCACCCGGTCCCCAGACGGCTGGGTCGGAGAGTTCCGGCTCGGTGCCGCCTGGCTCGCCGTCGAGCACCAGGTGCCGGTGATCCCCGTCGCGATCCGCGGGTCGTTCGCCGCCATGCCACGCGGCCGAGGGTGGCCTCGACCCGGCCGGATGCCTGTGACCGTCCGGTTCGGCGACCCGGTCCTGGCCATGGACGGTGAGAGCGTCCGCGCGCTGGGGCCGCGGGTACGCGACGCGGTCGCCCGTCTGCTCGACGAGGACGAGACGTCGTGGTGGGAGGCCCGCCGCCGGGCCGCCGCAGGCGAGACACCCGACCCGTCCGGCCCGCAGGTCGCGCCGTGGCGCCGGGTGTGGGAGCAGACGGCACCGCCGCGGGTCGACGCCGCCCCGAAGGTCTGGCGCGAGTAGCCCGCACGCCCGCACCGCCCGCACCGCCCGCACCGCCGGCGTCGCCGAAGGGGCTGACTGGTCCGGACCCGGGGGCGATCGTCCCAGCCGGACAGCCAACCACTTCCTGTTGCGAATTCTCCGCAACTGCAAGTAGTTTGCATTAATGACCACCGTGACCGTGCCGACGCGAGGCGCCCAGCTGCGCCGGGTGCGGTCCGCGCTGTCGCGCGAGGAGTGGTGGTCCATCGCCGGCATGGCCGGGTTCGTCGGGCTCCTGCACGTCGCCGGTTGGGTCACCCTGTGGGTCGTGGCGGCCCACGGCTACCACGTCGGCACGACGCAGGTGTTCGGGCTCGGCCTCGGTGCCACGGCGTACACCTTGGGCATGCGGCACGCGTTCGACGCCGACCACATCGCCGCCATCGACAACACCACCCGCAAGCTGGTCAACGACGGCGAGCGGCCGCTGAGCGTGGGATTCTTCTTCTCGCTGGGCCATTCCAGCGTGGTGTTCGTGCTGGCCGTGCTGCTGAACTTCGGCATCCGGACGCTGAACTCCCAGGTCAGGAACTCGGGCTCCGGGCTGCACAACGTCACCGGCATCATCGGCACCGGGGTGTCGGGGAC
>JBOHDX010000149.1:0-1525 GCA_050700835.1 Nocardioidaceae bacterium | reverse complement strand
GGGCTCGGCAACTGCATTCGGCACTGACCGGTCGGCGATGGCGACGCGGACGGCCGGCTCATCCGGTACGCCCGCCGCAGTCGGCGAACAACAGCGGTCCCGTGCCGAGGTCGGACAAAAGCATGGGGTTGCCGGCCCGTGGCCGCAGGTCGAAGACGAGGTCGACACCGGCGACCGAGGTGGCCACCGGCGTGAACCGCTCGTCGAACGTGCCACCCTGGCCGAACGCCTGACCCGTCAGCAACCGACTGCGGACGCGTTGCTGCCCGACCGCATCGGCCACCGACCCGAACCGCATCACCACCTGCAGGTCGACCCGCCCGCCGGTGCGGCGCAGGCCGAAACCCAGGCCGGTGAAGGGCTTCACCCCGCCGGCCCGGCCCTCGCGCAGCGCACCTGCGCGCCGGTCCTGCACCGAGGCCGCCCGAAGCGAGGTGACCTGACAACCCCGCTGGTCACGGTGCACGACGGCGACCGCATCGCCGTACATCGGCACCGACGTCGCCACCGCCGAGGCGCTGCCGGCCAGCGACGACGAGCCCGCGGTCATCACCCGAACCGTGCGCTCGGCGTACGCGGCGTCGTCCGACACGACCAGCAGGTGCCGCGACGACAGCACCGCGACCGAGCCGAGCTGCGGGCTCAACGTGTCGCTGATGCGTGCCAGCAGACCAACGCCACCGGTCCAGACACCACCGTTGTCGGGGTTCGCGGAAGGAGACCGATATCCCAACGTACGAAGGGATCCGACGATCGCGGACATGTTCGATGACCGGTCGAGCGAGACGACAGTGACCGAGCCTGCGCGGGACTGGGCGAACATCTCCCAGCTGGCGTCCAGCACCGACCATCCGAACGGCCGCGCCATGGCCACCGCGGAGTCAGACAGCGACGACACCGAGGACAGGTCGGTGTCGTACGCGCGTCTGAGCATCCCGGCCTGGTCCGGGGCGCGAGACCGGCTCGTCACGTCGGATCCGAGGAGACCACGCACCTGCGACCAGTCGGTGAAGTTGGCCGTGAGCGTTGCCGCAGGCACGTCGGCCAGAGCCTGGGCGAGGGCGGGCCGCAGATCCGGTTGGGTACGAGAGACAACGACTCCTGCTGCAACGGCGACCACGGTGACGGCGACCGCCAGGCCGGACGACAGCACCCGATGCATCGGCCAAGCATGGACCACGGCTGGCACACTTGCGCAGCGTGGACCCCACCCGGCCGATCCTCGCCGCCGGCACGCTCACCTGGCGTCACGGAATGCGAGGGCTTCAGGTGCTGCTCGTGCACCGCACCCGCTACGACGACTGGTCGTTCCCCAAGGGCAAGGCCGACCCCGGAGAGCCACTGGCGGCCACCGCCGCCCGGGAGACGCTCGAAGAGACCGGGTACTCCGTGCGGCTTGGCATTCCGCTGACCCGGCTCACCTACTTCGTGGACCGTCCGTACCCAGCCTCCAAGCACGTGTCGTACTGGACCGCGAGCGCCCGGGACGCCGATACCGACTCGCCGTTCGTGCCCAACGACGAGG
>JBOHDX010000148.1:0-71441 GCA_050700835.1 Nocardioidaceae bacterium | reverse complement strand
CTGAGACCGGCGATGGTTCAGTCGAAGACGTCGTCCGCGGCCGCGTCGATCGCCGCCGCCTCGGCGCGCAGCGTGGCGATCTGCCTCAGCAGCCCGGCATTGGACCGGATCGCGGCTGCCAGGACCTCGACCTCGGTCCACGACCCAGGTTGACGGCCCTGAGTGGGTGTCGGGCGCAGCTCGTCGAGACTGCCGGCGACGGCGTAGCCGCGATCGCGGATGGTGTCGATCCAGCTCGCTGCCATCTGCTCGGTCAGCCGCAGTTGGTGCTCGGGCAACGCCATCCGTTGGTCGGGCGACGCGGCGCCCAGCACCTTCTGGGCCCAGATCTCCTTGACCACCGCGCCGTACTCGCGACCGCCGAGCTCGGCACCTAGCGCCTCGTTGACCCGTCGGAGCAGCTCGCTGTCGTTCACCCCCAGGGACACGTTGCGTCGAACGCTGTGTCCCGCCGGCGCCGGATAGAGGGAGGCGTCCTCCCCGCAGACTCCGAGGAACCGGTTCCACAGCAACGAAGGATCGGTGCCGGACTGCGGCACCGTGATCACGTGCACCTGCTCCGGCGGCAGGTCAGCGCACCACGCGTCGAGCACACCGACGAGGTGGTGCGACGAGAACGGTCGCGGGTCGTCCGGTGAACGTACGGGCGGCACCTCCTGGTCGTCGCCGAAGCCGGTCAGCCGCAGGTAGTCGGCGAAGTCGTGGTGACGTCGGTGCTTGAGCCCTTCCTGCCACACGGCGAGCAGCTGCCGTGCCGGGTCGCGCACGGTCACCAGCACGTGCACCTCGCGCTCGTCGAACATCCGTAGCGCCACCTGCGCCGCGTCGGCTCTCGCGGTGGCGAGGATCTCGTGGCCGAGGACGACGTCGCCGTCGAACCTCAGCGCGGTGGTCACCAGCCGCGCCCAGGCTCCCGCGGCACGTACCCGCTCCTCGCCGAGGAAGACGTGGTCGCCGCGCGCATCGAGCGCCGGCAGGAAGTGGTCGGGGGTGTTGGTGCGGGGATACAGCAAGCCCTTGGACCGCAGGGCCGGACGGTGCTGCTTCAGCAGATCCTGGAGGTAGGTGGTGCCCGTCTTTGCCTGCCCCACATGCACGAAGACACGGTGCTTGGGTTGGCTCGGCACGGGTGCGAGTGTAGTGGCGGCGCGGCTGCCCGACGGCTACGAGTGTGTTGCCGTGAGACGAGCGAACACCACGGTGTTGCCGGTGTAGTGACCGATGCTCTGGTCGAAGTTGGCGCAGGTGATCAGCCGGAGCGTCGGCTGCGCCGGATTGCCGCCGTAGACGGCCCGAGTGGGGAACTTGTCCTTGGAGAAGTCGCGGAGCGCGTCGACGGTGAACACGGCGACGCTGCCGTCGGCCCGAGTGACGCGGATCTTGTTCCCCGGGCGCAGCGCCGCGAGGTCGTAGAACACCGAAGCACCGTTGACGGTATCGATGTGTCCCTCGATCACGGAGGGACCGAACTGTCCCGGCGTGGGAGAGTGCTCGTACCACGCGGCCTTGTTGATGTTCGCCCCGGCTGGAACCTCGATGCTGCCGTCGGCGGCGTTGCCGACCTTGATCAGGGGTGAGCTCACCTTGATCGCCGGGATCGAGATCGCCACCGGGCGCGACGCCGGCAGCACCAGCGTGTGGTCCTTCGGGCTCGGCTTGGCCGGGGACGGGTCGCCGGCTCCTTGCGCCGGTTTCGCCGCGGGGGTGCTGGTCCGGCCGGTCTCGAGCGGGCCGAGTGTGCCGGCCGCCTTGCCGGTGGGCGTCGTCGGCGGATGGTTCTGGCTGAGCAGCGCGACGACGACCAGGACGACACCGACGCCGGCGGCCGCCAGGGCCAGCCACATGGGCCAGCCCCGGCGACCGCTGCGGCGGTGCTCGTTTCGGAGGGGACGCATCATCGGATCAGCGGTGTGACCCGGTCTGCACCTTGTCGGTACGCACGCCGGTCCGCCTGCGATAGACGGCCATGCCGCCGGCCATGGCGATCAGGCCGCCACCGAGGGCGAGCAGTCCGGCGTCCTGGGTGCCGGACGTCGAGCCGTTGCCCGTCGCGGGACCGCCGCTCGGCATGGCGCTCAGCGCGCCACACAGTGCGGGCGAGGTCGCGGCGAGCGGCAGTGCCGGAACCAGGTCGCTCTTCTCCTTCTGCGCCTTCTTGCTCAGCGTGGTCGGGTCGAGCCCGTGCACGACGATGACCGCCGTACCAGCCTTGATCGACGCCAGAGTCTTGGAGTCCAGCGTGATCGTGCGGCTGTAGTCGGTGCTCGAACCGCTCGGGGCGATCTTGATGTTCGTGCCGGCCGCGGCGCTGGTGTCGCCCTTGACCGACAGGGTCGTTCCGATGCCGCCGTAGGCAGGCGCACCCTCGGTGGTGGAGATGACTCCGTCACCGTTCTTGTCCGCCGACGGGGTCGGGCACATGCCCTGCCCGTCGATGTGGATGTGCTGCACGTGCGGGTACGGCGCACCGCTGAAGGTCGACGCGAGACCGGACCAGTGCTCGTTGATGGTGGCCTGGTTGCCGTTGAGCGTCAGGCTGAGCGTGCCGGACCCGGTCGCGTGGTTGAGGGGGTTCAGGGTCGCCTGGTACGTCGTACCGGAGCTGGCGACGGCGGGTGCGGACAGCGCGAGCGGCATGACCGCCGCTGCCGCCAAGGGGAGCAGTGCACCGAGTGTGCGCTTCATGAGTGGATCCTCTCTGTCGAGTGATCGCGCGACCGGGTCTGCGATCTCAGACCTGCGACCGGGCGGCGCGCTCATGAGGTCTTCGGTTCCGCGGCGCACAAGGATCGGTGTCAGGAGGCAACCGTTTCAGCCGCGGCGCTCTCCGGGTCGGACCGACGGTGGCGCCAGTCGCCGGTTGGCGCCGGAGTCCACCCGCCGAGCGGAATCGCGCCGCCGGGTCTAGGGTCAAATCGGCCAAAAGGTGCAAATGCAGCCGACATCCGGCAGTCGAGGGGGCCTGCGGCAGACCGGCATCGGGAAGGACATACGCGATGACCCTCAGTTCCGAGCAGGCCCAGGCCACCGTCAAGGCCGTCGGCACGGCGGAGCACATCAGGCAGGTACGCAAGGCCGCGTTCGCCAGCACCGTGGGCACCACGATCGAGTGGTACGACTACTTCCTCTACGGCACCGCCGCCGCCCTCGTCTTCCCTGGCCTGTTCTTCCCCAACTCCTCGCACTACGTCGGGCTGCTCGAGTCCTTCGCGACGTACTTCGTCGGCTTTGCGGCGCGGCCGGTCGGCGCGGCGATCTTCGGGCACTGGGGCGACCGGCTCGGCCGCAAGGTCACGTTGATCGTGACCTTGTTGCTGATGGGCTTGTCCACCACGCTGATCGGCGTCCTGCCGGGGTACTCCACCCTGGGCTACCTCGCCCCGATCCTGCTCGTCGCACTGCGGATCCTTCAAGGCATCGCCGTGGGCGGAGAGTGGAGCGGGTCGGTCCTGCTGTCGATGGAGTGGGGCAACCAGCGTCGTCGCGGGCTGATGGGCAGCTGGCCGCAGCTCGGCGTGGCGATCGGTCTCATCCTGGCCACCGGGCTGCTGACCCTGTTCAACAACGTCACGGACAAGTCCGGCTTCACCAGCTGGGGCTGGCGCGTGCCGTTCCTGCTCAGCCTGGTCCTCGTCGGCATCGGCCTGTTCATACGGCTGCGGATCCTCGAGACCCCGATGTTCGCCAAGCTCGTCGAGAGCAAGAAGATCGAGCGGACCCCGGTCATCGAGGTGATCCGTCGCTACCCCAAGGAGATCATCCTGTCCGCGCTGCTCCGGATGTCGGAGCAGATGCCGTTCTATGTCGTCACGGCCTTCGTCCTGTCGTACCTCACCGATGACCAGCACGGCTACTCGAGCAACTTCGCCCTCATCGGCACCCTGATCGCCGCCGGCATCGAGTTCGTCCTCGTCCCCTACTTCGGGCATCTGTCGGACACGGTCGGACGCAAACGGATCTACATGGCCGGCGCCGCGGTCATGGGCGTCTGGGGGTTCATCTATTTCGCGCTGCTGGACAGTGGAGTCAGCTGGCTGGTCTTCGTCGCCTTGTGCCTCGGCCTAGTGCCGCACGCCATGCAGTACGGCCCGCAGGCCTCGCTGATCGCCGAGAGCTTCCCCACCCGGCTTCGGTACGGCGGCGCCGGGCTCGGCTACCAGTTGGCCTCCGTCGTCGCCGGTGGCCCGGCTGCGCTGATCGCGACGTGGCTGATCCACACCTTCGGGACCGGGTATGCGGTGTCGGTGTACATCGCCATCTCCGCGGTGATCACGCTGGCCGCCTGCGCGATGCTGACCGACCGTTCCCGCTCCGACATCACCGACAACGCGACGTACGAGACCGGCCGGTCGCCAGCGGCCGGGTGAGGACGTCACAACTGGATATCTTCGGCTCAGGCGGCTAGGACCAGTTGCTGCAGATGGTGTTCGAGGCGGCTGCCACCCGGCGCGGGTGGGTGCGCGGGTGGAGGCGGGCCCGGTGGCGCGGTGGTGTAGGTCATCCCGATCGGTGTGATGACGGTGACCGTGCCATTGGGGCTGGGTCTGGCTCGCCAGCCGGGAGCCTGTTTGGCGTAGTTGCATGCTTCGCACAAGCCTTGACCGTTGACGAACGACGTCGCGCCGCCTTCGTCGACGCCTTGGACGTGGTCGGTATGCCGGACCGGGGCCTCGCACCAGGGCGTGCGGCACTGCTGATCCCGCAGCCGGATCAACGTGGCCAATGCCGACGGGAAGCAACGTGAGTTGGATTCCATCGCGACCAGTCGACCAGTGTCGGGGCGGGCGTAGAGGCGGCGCAGCTCGGCATCGGCCTCGGGACTGGTGATCAGGTCTCGGACCAGGTCTGCGGGGACGGGGCCGTAGCCGTCGATGAACCCGGGCTGCTCGACATCGGCCAGGAGCGCCTGGTCGGAGATCACCAGGTTCACCCGCACCGGCAAGGCGGTGGGAGTGGTCCGTCCGGTGACGCGCTGCACGAGAGTGTCGGACATCATCTGACCCTTGCTCCGTGGGTCACCGGCGACACGCAGGGAGTCTGCTTCCTTGGTGAGGGCTGCGTACATCGCCACGCCTTGGGCGACCGGGACCAACGCGGACAGGCGGGCCATCGTGTCCGGCGCTGGGCGGAGGGTGACTCGTCGGTCGGCCTCGGCTGCGGCGCGGCGGTGAACGACCGACTCAGGGTCCAGCTCGTAGGCCAGCTTGCTGGCCTTGGTGGCCAGCTGACGGGGGCCCAACTTCTCGAGGCGATCGTGGTCGGAGGCCAGTGCGTCGTCGACCGCTCGGCGGTCTTCAAGCGACAGGCAGGCGGTCTCGCGGGCCATGATCGTGGCCGACCACTCGGTGATGAACCCTCCGCGTAGCGCGGCGAGGGTGCGCGGCATCTCACTTCCGAGCACCTTGCTCAACCCGAGATCGCGTTGGCCGCGATGGGGGGACTCGCGGCGGGCGAACGCCAGCTGGGCGGCCACGCCGCGGCCGTGTCGGTCGGTAGGCAGCCCCGATGCGGCCTGCTCGGCCCGCTGGGAGGTGTCGAAGTCTCGGGCCAGCGCCAGCTGGGCGCCCGCAGCCGCACAGGTCAGTCGCTCGAGCTGGCGGATCAGCGTCAGCCTCTGCTGGTCGTCGACGGCTGCGAGATGTCCGGCCAACGCGGCAGTCCAACCGGCCACGGCGCCCGCGTCCACCGGGCCGTCTGGCATCCGGACGGCCGCAGGAAGCACGGTGAGATCGATTGACTCAAACATGTGTTCGATTCTACGCCAAGTCGGGAATATTTCGCCACCCTATTGGTCGAATTTGTGGAAGCGAACTTCGGCCGTTTCCGGCCGGGACGGTTCAACTTGCCGACTACGTACACGGCGTAGATGAGCGTCAGCGTGACCTCGGAGAACCCAAACTTGCGCTGATAGAGCGTGTACGGCGGCGCGACGATCACGCTGCCCATGAAGGCAACCGTGATGATCGACGCGATCGACACCAGTGCGGGGATGCTCTGGGCTTCCGAGTGCCCGGCCCGCTTGGAGGTGGCGGTCATGGTCCTAACCTACGTACGTTCACTGACAACGCCGCTAGGCCATGCCCATCAGAACGTCACGGTCAAGACAAGGCCTCGGACTGCGTGTCGGAGCTCAACGCTATGCGTTCGGGAAGCGGTGCACCTCTTGTGGCCAGCCGACCGCGACCGCGGTCCGGCCGGCCCAATAACGTGCCTCGGCATCGCCGGGCACATCGATGACGGTGAAACCGCCAATGTGCTCCTTGGACTTCACGAACGGCCCGTCGGTGAATAGGGGTGGCTCGCTGCTCGGGTCGACGCTGCACACGACGGTCGACGCGTCCAGGCCGCCGTCGCTGAAGACGAAGACACCAGCGTCGCTCATCTCCTCGATCAGGGCCTTACCGGCCGTGCCCCTCTCGCGCAGTTCCTCCAACGTGAGGTCGGGCGCCCACTCGGCGTTGAAGGCGATCAGGTACCGCGCCATCTCAAGCTCCTCTGCTCACATGCAGCCCGGACGACCGCCGTCGACCTCCAATACGAACGCACTCGCGTCGATTCGACACTGTGGCGGAAAGGTGTCGCGCATCTGCCGACGGAGCACAAGGTGAATCGCGCTGGCCTGTCGGGGTGGAGCGGGTGACGGGAATCGAACCCGCACTGTCAGCTTGGGAAGCTGATGTTCTGCCATTGAACTACACCCGCGCATCGGCCCGGGCCGACGACGCAGGGACGATATCACCCGTCTGAGAGGCTCCGGACGGCTCGCCGAGCGGTCGGCGGGACGCGGCGGAGCGGCAGGTAGGTTGTCGTCGTGCTGCTGTCAGACCGCGACATCCGGATCGAGATCGAGAAGAGCCGGGTGGTCCTGGAGCCCTTCGACCCATCCATGGTCCAGCCCTGCAGCGTCGACGTGCGCCTCGACCGGTTCTTCCGGGTTTTCGAGAACCACCGCTACCCGCACATCGATCCATCGGAGGAGCAGTCGGAGCTGACCCGAGAGGTCGAGCCGGCGGGCGAGGAGCCGTTCATCCTGCACCCCGGGGAGTTCGTGCTCGGCTCGTCGTTCGAGCTGGTGACCCTGCCGGACGACATCGCCGCCCGGCTGGAGGGCAAGTCGTCGCTGGGTCGGCTCGGGCTGCTGACCCATGCCACGGCCGGGTTCGTCGACCCTGGCTTCTCCGGCCACGTGACGCTGGAGCTGTCCAACGTCGCGACCCTGCCGATCAAGCTGTATCCCGGCATGAAGATCGGGCAGATGTGCTTCTTCCGGTTGTCCTCGCCGAGCGAGCATCCCTACGGATCTGCGGTGTACGGATCCCACTACCAGGGGCAGCGCGGCCCGACACCTTCCCGGTCGTACGCCAACTTTCACCGCACCCGCATCTGACCGGCCGGCAAATGAGGCTGAGCCTTACGTTTCGGTGGAAACACACGCGGGCGTGTCTCACCGAAACGTAAGGCTCAGGGGTCTGGGTCAGGTCTGTGGGTTGGGGTCACGCGTCGTGGTGGTCCAGTGCGGTGGCCACCTTGTGCAGGGTACGTGCGGCCGCATGCCGGGCCTTGTGCCGTGGCGGCACGTATGGGCGGCCGGCCTCGGCCAGGTGCTCGGCGATCCGGTAGCGGGCGACGGATTCGATCTCGGTGTACATGTGTTCCTCCTGTAGTTCACGGTTTCTGCAAGGGGTCTGACGGTCGTGCATCTGGTCTGACGGGTCATGCATGGGTGATGGAGATGTCTCCGCTGACGGTGTTGACACGGAGCTCGACACTCAGCTCGCCTTCAGCGGGTGCCTCGCCGCCGTCGAGTGAGGACCGCACCGAGCCGCTGACGGTGTGCACGTCGAGCCATGCCGCGGTGCCGTGAGCGACGCCGACGTGCACGTCGCCGGATGCGGAGTTGGCCTTCAGGCGACCTTGGCTGACCCGGCCGATCTGCATGTCGCCGGACGCGGTGTTGACGTTCACGTCGCCACCGACGTCGCCCAGCTGTACGTCGCCGGACGCCGTGTTGGCCTGCACCCGTCCCTTGGCGGAGTCGACGCGGGCATCGCCCGATGCGGTGGAGACGGTGACCGACCCGCCGCCCTGCCGGAGGTCCACGTCGCCGGATCCGGTGTTGATCCGGACGTCGCCTTCGACCTGCTCGACCCGGACGTCTCCCGACCCCGTCTTGACCTCGGCGTCGCCGGTCACGACGTCCAGCTCGATGTCCCCGGAGCCGCTGCCGACTCGTGCCGCGGACAGCTCTCCGGCAGTACGCAGGTCTGCCGAGCCGGTCTTGGCCTCCAGGCTGGACGCGGCGGGTACGACCATGCGAAGTGTTAACGACGGTGACCGCCGCATGAACGAGGACGAATGGCGCGGCACCTCGACCACGATGTCGCCCCCACGCTGCTCGATCCGGGTCTCGGCCACCAGCCGGGCGGACGCCTCGTCCTCGCGATCGGCGGTGAGCTCGACGTGGGTGGTGCTGGTCTCGCGGGCGTCGATGGTGATGTCGCCGGCGCCGAACTCGATCCGGATGTTGACCGGTTCGGGGGTGTTGAACTCGTACATGGTGGCTCCTTCTCACACAGTGATTCAGGGTGTAATCGACCGCCCCAGCGGGAGCGCCGCTGCGGTGAGGATGGATGAGGGGATGTCTAGCGGGCCCAGCCCTGGACTCGACGGCCTGGCCGACCGGGTCTCGGCGGTGACGGGGGCCGGGGGGTATCGAACCCGAATGGGAGGTTGGACAGGTCGATGTCGATGTTGAAGCCACGGTCGCGGGTCGCGGCCCGGATGGCCTGCACGATCCAGGTGTTCAGTGACTGCCCGCGTCCCGCGGCGGCGTCCTCGGCCTTGGCCTTGAGACTCTCTGCGATCCGCACCGTGATGCGGGCCACCGCCTCCCCCTCGTCCTCGGCGTCGTCGGCAGACTCGTCGGCGGGCGCCGCGGTCGTGGTGGGGGTTGCGGTCACGACGAACTGGGGGTCGCGCCCCTTCAGCCGCACCTCGACGGCCGATTGGGGCAGGCCCTGGGTGATCTCGGCGGCGGCGTCGGAGAGCGCCTCCATCAACACCATCCGCATCGCCGGGTCGAGCGCCAGGGCCAGCCGCTCGGCGGCGGCCTGGATCTCGGGGCCGGCCGCGTCGGCGGCCTTGCCCAGGTCGACCCGGAGGGTCTCGATGTACGGCGTCAGCTCCATGGCTTCACTATGACATCACTCTGATGTCACGTCAAGCATCACTCTGAAGTCGTGGGACGTCATTTCGACTGCAGTGGCGATGAACCTTCCCCCATGCCGGTGCCGGCGCCGGCGCCACCGTGCCCGTGCCCATGCCCATGCCCATGCCGGTGCCGGTGCCCGTGCCCGTGCCCGTGCCCGTGCCCGTGCCCGTGCCCACTCTCCCTGTCGCCGATCCGACAGTTACGCACCGCTCGGCGGGCCACGGCGAGGCCGCCGCGGCGAAGGTCTGCGGTGAGCCCGGGCGTAACTGTCGGATCAAGCGAGGGGGTGTCGGGCGTAACTGTCGGATCAAGCAAGGGGGGTGTCGGGGCGTAACTGTCGGATCGCGGAAGGGGTGCCGGGCGTAACTGTCGGATCGCGGGAGGGGGTGCCAGGGGTAACTGTCGGATCAAGCGAGGGGGTGCCGAGGCCGTGTCACGCAGGCGGGTGCCCGCACAGGTATCGTCCGCGCATGTCTGCGCACCCGGACCTTCTGGAGATCTCGCCGACGGTCCGGGACGCCTTGGCGTCGGGCGTACCCGTCGTCGCACTGGAGTCAACGATCATCGCGCACGGCCTGCCGCGGCCCCGCAACCTGCGAGCGGCCCACGACTTCGAGGATGCCCTGACCTCGATGGGCGTGGTGCCGGCAACGATCGCGGTGCTGGACGGCCGACTCAGGGTGGGCCTCGACGACGCCGGACTGGAGCGGGTCGCCGGCGACGACTCCGTGGTGAAGTCCAGCGTCCGTGACCTGCCTGTGGTGATGGCCGCAGGGGGGTCCGCGGCCACCACGGTCGCCGCGACGTCGTTCATCGCCGACCTGGCCGGCATCCGGGTGTTCGCCACCGGAGGTCTCGGTGGGGTGCACCGCGGGGCGGCCACGACGTTCGACGAGTCTGCGGATCTCCCCACGTTGGCGCAGACCCCCATCGCGGTGGTGTCTGCCGGGGTCAAGTCGATCCTCGACGTCGGCGCGACCCTGGAGCGGCTGGAGACGCTGGGGATCACCGTGCTCGGATTCGGTACCACCCAGTTCCCCGGCTTCTGGATCACCGACTCCGGGCACCCGCTGGACTGGTCGGTGCCGGACGCGGCCGGCGTCGCTCGCGTACTCGCGGCCAACGACGAGATCGGGCGGCGCGAGGCGATCGTGGTGGCGAACCCCGTCCCGGTCGACCAACAGCTCGACCCGGCTGTCCACGACGCTGCGCTGACGCAAGCCCTGCACGAGGCGCAGCGGCGGGGCGTCAGCGGCAAGGCGGTGAGCCCGTTCCTGCTTGCCGCGATGGTCGAGGTGACCGGTGGACGCAGCCTCGAGGTCAATCTTGCGATAGCGGCCCACAACGTGCGCGTGGGCGGCGAGATAGCCGTGGCGTGGGCCGAGCGTCAGCGGCTGAGCCCGTGACCGGCACGGTGCTCGTCGTCGGTGACGTGGTCGACGACATCGCGGTACGCCCGCTCACGGCGACCACGCACGCCAGCGACACCGACGCCCGGATCGAGCTGCGGCCCGGCGGATCAGCAGCCAACGTCGCGGCCTGGCTCGGGTCGACCGGCGTGCCCACCAGATTCGTCGGACGAGTCGGCGCGGATGCGGTCGAACGTCACCGGTCCGCGCTGGCCCTGCACGGTGTCGAGGCCCACCTCGTCGGCGATCAGGACCTCCGTACTGCCACCATCGTGCTACTTCTCGACGAGTCCGCCGAGCGCACCATGTTCGTCGACCGCGGAGCCAACGCGGCGCTGCGAGCCGATGACATCCCGACCGGAGGGTGGGACGACGTGGCGGCGCTGCACCTCACCGGCTACTCGTTGTTCGACAGCGGGGTACGCCCCGCGGTGTTGTCGCTGATCGAGACCGCCCGACGACGTCGTGCCCGGGTCAGCGTCGATCCCAGCTCGGCGGCCTACCTGCGCGCGGTGGGTCCGGCGGCGTTCCTGCGCTGGGTGGATGGGTGCGACGTGCTGCTGCCGAATCTCGACGAGGCTCGTGTGCTGGTCGGTGGTGGCGACCCGGCGGCAATGGCGCGCGAGCTGACCCGGTGGGCCGGGACGGTGGTCGTGACGCTCGGCGCCGCCGGCGTCGTAGCCGCCACCGCGGATGGTGACTGCGTGAGGCGTCCCGCCAGCGCGACCACGCTATGCGACACCACCGGGGCGGGCGACGCGTTCGCCGCCGGCTGTCTCGGCGCCACGGTCACCGGCGCGGGCCTCGCCGAGTCGCTCGACGCGGGAGTCCGGTTGGCGGCCGAGGCGGTCGGTGTGTTCGGTGCCCGTCCCCTTCGGGAGTGAGCCCGGTCGCAACAGTTCCTTGCGGCAGTCGCTTCGCAGGCCGGTCAGTCGTCCCGGCGTACGGCGGCGAGCAGCATCTGCGCGACGTCGAGCACCTCGACCTCCTCGCGCGCCGTCCCGGCCGACTGCTGCGCGGTCAGCCCGTCGGCAAGCATGACTCGGCAGAACGGGCAGCCGACCGCGATCTGGTCGGCGCCGGTGGCGACGGCCTCCGCGGTGCGATTGTTGTTGATCCGCTCACCGATCGTCTCCTCCATCCACATCCGGGCCCCGCCGGCCCCGCAGCAGAAGGACCGTTCGGCGTTGCGCGGCATCTCGGTGAAGGTCGTGCCGGGGATGACCTGCAACAGCTCGCGAGGCGGCGCGTACACCTGGTTGTGCCGCCCGAGGTAGCACGGGTCGTGGTAGGTGACGGTGCGTCCCGCCACCGCGCCGTCGGTGGGCGCGACCGGGGTGAGCCGGCCCTCGCGCACCAGCCGGTTCAGCAGCTGCGTGTGGTGCACGACGTCGAGCTCGACGCCGAACTGCGCGTACTCGTTCTTCAACGTGTTGAAGCAGTGCGCGCAGGTGGCGACCACCTTGGTCGCCTTGGCCTCCAGCAGCACCTCGGCGTTCTGCTGGGCCAGCATCGAGAAGACGAACTCGTTGCCGGAACGTCGCGCCGGGTCGCCCGTGCAGGTCTCTCCGTCACCGAGCACAGCGAACTCCACCCCCGCCAGATGCAGCAGCTCGGCGACGGCCTGTGTCGTCTTCTTGGCGCGGTCCTCGTAAGCGCCGGCACAGCCGACCCAGAACAGCCACTCGACCTCGCTCAGGTCCTCGACGCCGGTGCCGACCTGCTTGATCTCGAAGTCGAGCCCCTTCGCCCAGTCCATCCGCGCGTTGGGCGCCATGTTCCACGGATTGCCCTTGTTCTCAAGGCCTTTGAACAGCTGGTTGAGCTCGGTAGGGAAGCTGGACTCGACGAGCACCTGGTACCGGCGCATGTCCATGATGTGGTCGACGTGCTCGATGTCCACCGGGCACTGCTGCACGCACGCACCGCAGGACGTACAGCTCCACAGAACGTCGGGGTCGATCACGCCATAGACCGACTCGTCGCCGATCAGCGGACGCTCCGCCTCGGTCTTGACGTCCTCCGGCAGCGAGTCCCGTTCGCCTTCTTCTGCCAGGAGGTACGGAGCCTTCGCCATCGCGTGGTCCCGCAGGTCCATGATCAACAGCTTCGGCGACAGCGGCTTGTCGGTGTTCCACGCTGGGCACTGGCTCTGACAACGACCGCACTCGGTGCAGGTGGCGAAGTCGAGCATGCCCTTCCAGGTGAAGTCCTCTATCTTGCCCCGCCCGAACACGTCCGTGTCGGGATCGGCCCCCTCGAAGTCGAGCGGCTTGCCGTTGCTCATCATCGGCAACAACGCTCCGAGTCCGTGCGGTTGGCGCTTGAACAGCACGTTGAGCGGTGCCAAGAAGATGTGCAGGTGCTTGGAGTTCAGCACGATCAGCAGGAACGCCAGCATCACGCCGATGTGCAGGAGCAGACCGATCGTCTCCACGGTCTCGGCGGTGCTGTGACCGAGACCGTCGAGCAACGTGCCCACCCCATGGGAGGCGAAGGCCCCGTCGCCGTAGGGGAATGTGCCGGTCACCACGGCGGAGCCGCGGAACAGCAGCATCGTCCAGACGACGTTGGCGATCATGAACAGGATGAGCCACGCCCCACCGAGGTGGGAGCCCTTGAACCGGGACCTGCGCCCGAGCCGTTCCGGGGAGTCCTTGAGCCGGATGATCGCGAAGGTGATCACGCCGCACAGGGCCGCGAGTGCGATGAAGTCCTGGGCAAACCCGAGGACGGCCCAGTGCCCGATCAGCGGGATGGCGAAGTCGGTGTCGAACAGCGAGCCGTACGCCTCCAGGTAGACGGTCGCCAGGATGACGAAGGCCCAGAACACGAAGAAGTGTGCGAGCCCCGGGATCGTCCACTTCAGCAGCTTGCGCTGACCGAAGACCTCGGTGAGCTGTCCGGTGACGCCACGGCCGAGGTGCGACCGTGCGCTCTCGAGCCGCTCGGGGTCGGGTTGGCCGCTGGTGCCCACGCGGTAGAGCCAGGCCAGCCGGCGGAAGGCGAGGGCCAACACGACCAGCGTCATGCCCACGCCGATGATGATCCTGATCGCCACGCGAAGCTCCTCGGGATGGTCACGCCCACCGGGACTGGCGGGGACTTCCGGCTGGGTGCGGACCTGATACTACCGATGGGTAACGCGCCGCTGCATCACCAGGTCGACCGGCGCGGACGTGACAGGGGCCGGTGGAGCAGTTGCTCCACCGGCCCCTGGCTGCGTCTCGGAGTCGTGGCTCCGTCAGCGGGACGTGCCGTTCACGGGGTCGGCTGGCCGAACACCTCGATTTCGGTCATGTCCATGAACGAGCACCCGGTGAACGCGCCGTTCGGGCATCGGGTGCCTGGCCCGTAGATCGCGTTGTCGAACACCTGGGGGTCGACCATCTCCATCTTGATGTAGCGGGCACCCACGAATGGCGTGGTGGCCTGGACACCGTTGTAGTGAGCTCGCGCAGCCAGGCCGAACCGGTTGCTGCCGGTGCCGTCCACCACCTTGGTCCACGAGCTGCCGTCGGCCGAGGCGTAGATGTTGTACTGGCTGAGCGTGCTGCTGCCCGCGTCACCGCAGGTCGCCGACGGGTCGACCGAGAAGGCGTTCCCGGTCGTCGAGATGTCGATCGCTCGCGGCAGCTGGATCACGATGTGCTTCGGGATCGGCGTGTTGGTCGGATCGCCCTGGTCGTCGCCGGTGGTGCTGCCCCAGCCGGTGCCCTGGCTCAGGTCGATGGCGCCGTCCGGACCGCAGCCGAAGGGGCTGTAGTCGGGACCGTTGAACGCCGTCACTTTGGCTTTGCCCGATTGGGCGGCCCAGTCGCGGCGGATCTTGAAGTCGCGCCGAGTCACGGTCGAGTTGGCAGGACGCAGCACCCGGACCGCCCGGGTCACGATCTCGAACCCTGGGGCCGTGGCCACGACCTTCTGGTACGTGCCTGAGAGCACGTTGTTGATCTGGTAGGCGCCGTTGGAGTTGGTTGTCGCCGAGTAGCCGGTCGTGAAGCCGCGGCCGTGCCCGGTGATCGTCACCGTGGCGCCCGGCACCGGAGCTCCGGAGGTCGGGTCGGTCACCAGGCCGAACAACGTGCCTCGACGGAACGACGGCGGTGGGGTGTGGAAGTCCTGGGCCGGCTGGGTGTCGCCCGCGTTGATCGAGCCGGCGAACCAGCCCATGCCTCGATGGGCGAAGATTCGCCAGATTGCTGGCTGGTCCTTGCCGTTGAAGGCGACCAGGTCGGCCTGCAGGATCGAGTTGCGCATGTCGAGCATGTCCGGGTCGGACGGTGCCAGCGACATGGCCCGGGTGATCAGCAGGTCGGCCTTGCGGTGGCCGAACTTCATCCGCAGGTCCCACAGGGTCTGGGACCAGACCTCACCGGAGGAGTGCACCTCGGGCGAGCCACCGATGGTCGGCACATCGCCGTAGGTGTAGCCGCCCTTCTTGCCGTTGACCGGCCCCTGGCAGACCCTCGCCTTGGAGTGCACGGGGCAGTCCATCGCCTCGGTGCGGAAGAGCGCCCCGGCGGAGACGCCAATGCCCTCCTTCACCTGGCCGTCCCGCTTCGCGGTGTCGTGCACGAAGCCGTGGCTGACGAGGTAGTCCATCGCGTAGTAGTCGCTCCACGCCTCGCCCATGGCCCCTGCTTGGAGGCTGTTGAGGGTGGAGTTGCCGGTGGCGTCGATCACCAGGCGGTTGGACAGGCCGTGGGTGAACTCGTGGTAGAGCACCGAGGAGTCGAACGCACCACTTGTCGGGAGGAACGAGTCGGCGGAGTTCGGGGCCCCTGGGGTGTGCCAGAGGTACATCTGCATGGTCGGCGAGATGCCGTCGGGCGGGGTCGACATGTTGGCGTTGTCGATGTGGTTGCCGTCCGGAAGACCATGGTTCGAGTTGGCCCCGTCGAGAGCGTTGAGCAGCACGGGGTCGCCGTTTCGCGTCTCGAAGTTGCCGGCCCTCGGAGTGAACGAGATCGGCGGCTTCGCGAGGTAGTCGTGGAACGTGTTGGCGAGGTAGAAGGCGTTGGTGACGTCGGCCTTCTCGTTCAGGCGCCACGAGAATGCCTTGTTGGGGTTCCACGTGCAGACGTGCACGCGTGAGCACAGCGGGTTGCTGTGGATGTGCGTCAGCGGGAACTGCGAACGGTGCTTCAGACCCGGGACCGGCGTCTTCTCGTTGCGGTCGGGCAGGTTGTTGTCGTTGACGTCGGCCCACGCCTTGACCGCGGATCCGGACAGCCACTGGGCCTTCCTGCCGACCCAGCCGTCCTTGATGAAGTTGACGACCTTGCCGTGACCGCCGACCCGCGAACCCGGGTAGTAGTCGTAGACGTGGGCGTCGCCGTGGGCGAAGTCGACCAGGTCGCGGCGGAACAGCACGTTTCCGGTCTTGGCGTCGACGACGTGCGAGTAGTCGAGGGTCCCGCCAGCCTGGGTGTAGGTGTCCCAACCCAGATGCAGGCCGGAGCTGGTCAGGAACCAGACGAGATCGGCCTGGTCGCCGTTGGACCAACGAGTGGCCATGCCGCCCGACGTCCTGGCGACGCGGGTGATGGCCGCTGCGGCCGTCCCGCCGACGTTCTTGGCGGCCGTGGCCCGCGCGGACGCCGCATCCAGCTTCGGCGTCGCGGTCGTGGTGCCGGCCATCTTCGTGAGCCCGCGTACCGGGGAGCCTTGGACGGACAGGACCTGACCGTCGCGGGTGACGTTGATCTTCAGACCGTTGCCGAACACCTTGATGCCGCGAGCCACCTGCTCGAAGGACAGGTGGTGGATGCCGATGTTGTCGACGTAGTCGTCACGCAGCCTGAACGTGGACATGTCGGCAGCGGTGAGGCCGAGGTCGGACAGGTGCTGACGGACGAACGAGAGCGCGACCGTCCTGGCGGCGGCTGAGGACGGGCCGCTGAGGTAGCCGTCGAGCTTGCCGAGGTCGGAGACGGTCCCGGTGAGCGGGTCGATCGAGAACATCGCGTCCGGACCGAAGGCCGACTTCAGTGCCGCCGTCTTGGCAGCACTGGACTGCAAGGAGAAGTGGCTGGTCGTGGTCGTGCCGTTGGACGCGCCGAGCTGCCTTGCATCGTAGTAACCCGGTCGCTCATGACTGCTCGGCCCCTGGTCGAGGGCGGAGCTTGTCTTGGCGACGGCGGCGGTCTTGGTCGCCGTCGCCGAGCTGGGTCCGGCGATGCTGACGGCTGCTGCCGCTGCGGCCGCGATGGCGACCGCGCTGCGGAGTTGCCGTTGGGACATGGTGTCTCCAATCACGTCAGGAGTACGTCAAGGTGCCTGCTGCACAGAAGGGTTTCACCAGGACAGTCGCAAATGGTGTGACATTTCCGGCTTCGTCATGGTGGTGACCCGCCCGACTGTATTGCTTGGGCCCCGTGGGGTACAGGGGTCGGAAGGGTTTTCTGTGATCTGGGTACCTGGCGGGTGGGACGCTGGTTCACTCGCGCAACTGTGCAGGTCAGCGGGCGCCTCGTAGCCGAGTCGCGATCTCCTGGGCGGTCGCGCGGACTGCCACCCTCAGCTCGGCGACGGTGCGCTCGGACTGGGTTCCGCCGAGGCGGTAGGTCAGGGCGACGGCGGTCCAGGTCGGTGCCGCATGACCCGGCACCACCGCCGCCACCGACGCGAACCCGGGAGTGACCTCGCCGACCTCGGTGGCGGTGCCGTCGCGCCGGGTGTCGGCCAGGATCGCCCGCAAGGCGGTCGGGCTGGTCGGTCCCGTGCCGTGCCGATCGACGAAGGCGCTGCGGTCGGGGAAGAGCGCACTGACCTGGTCGGCCGAGAGCGACGCCAGGATGGCGCGGCCGGTGGCCGTCAACGTGGCCGGCAGTCGGACGTCGACGTTGGTCACCAGGGGCGGCTGCCCGGGTGCGCGCTCCTCGAGCACGTAGAGGACGTCCCGCCCGTGCAGCACCGCCAAGTGGGCCGAGTGCCCGGTCCGGTCCACCAACGCGGCCAGCGGCAGCCGGGCCCGCCGCTGCAGGGGCTGGTGCCGGGCGTACCCCGCACCGACCTCGAAGGCGGCGACTCCGAGGCCCCACCTCCGCTCCTCCGGGTAGTGCGCCACGAACCCCTCGGCGACCATCGCCGACAACAGGTGGTACGTCGACGAGCGCGGCATCGACAGGGCGTCGGCGATCCGGCTGGCTGGTTCGGGTGCTGGTCGCGATGCCAGCAGTTGCAGGACCCGCAGCGCCGCGGTGGCCGCGGGCACCGGGCGGCTCACGCCGGCCACCTCCAGCCCGGCGCTCCTTGCGCTGATCCGACAGTTACGCACGGTCGGCCCGACCACCCCGGCGGTGATCCGACAGTTATGCCGGGTCGGCTCCCCTGCTTCGGCGCTGATCCGACAGTTACGCCGGGTCCGCGCGCCCACTCCGGCGCTGATCCGACAGTTACGCCCGGTCCGCGCGCCCACTCCAGCGCTGATCCGACAGTTACGCCCGTCTCCCCGGGTGCGTAACTGTCGGATCGCGGTTGGGGGTGGGCGGGGGCGTAACTGTCGGATCGCGGCGGGGGCATGGGCCGACGGTAGGCGCCGACTCGGATACGAGACAACACTTGGTCTGTGCGGCTGGTGCCGCCACCCCGTCGTGGCGTGCAATGACAAGGTGAGTGAACCGAGCCAGGACCTCGTGCAGGAGAACGCCGGCGCGGGCTCGGTCGTCGAGATCGGCGTCGGCCCGCTGAGTGCCCGCGACGTGGTCCGAGTGGCGCGCGACGGCGCAGCGGTCACCCTCTCAGACGAGTCGTGTGCGGCGATCGATGCGGCGCGGGCGGTCGTCGACAAGCTGGCGGCCGAACCGACGCCGGCCTACGGGATCTCCACCGGCTTCGGAGCTCTCGCCACGCGCCACATCCCCCCGGAGATGCGCACCCGGCTGCAGCGCGGACTGATCCGCTCGCACGCCGCCGGCTCGGGGCCCGAGGTCGAAGTGGAAGTCGTCCGCGGACTGATGCTGCTGCGCCTGTCGACGCTGGCCACCGGGCGTACCGGGATCCGGCTCGAGACAGCCCGCGCCATGGTCGAGCTGATCAGTCACGGTGTCACCCCGGTCGTCCACGAGTACGGCAGCCTGGGCTGCTCCGGCGACCTCGCGCCGTTGGCGCACTGTGCGCTGACGCTGATGGGCGAGGGTCAGGCGCGCGACGCGAACGGCGCGCTGCGACCCGCAGGAGAAGTGCTCGCCGAGATCGGCGTCGAGCCTCTGGAGCTGGCGGCCAAGGAGGGGCTGGCGCTGATCAACGGCACCGACGGCATGCTCGGCATGCTGTTGTTGGCGTTGGCCGACCTGACCACGCTGATGCGTACCGCCGACGTCTCCGCCGCCATGAGCGTCGAGGGACTGCTCGGCACCGACCGGGTGTTCGCCGCCGATCTGCAGGCACTGCGGCCGCATCCGGGGCAGGCGGCGTCAGCAGCCAACCTGCGGGCCCTGCTGCACGGGTCTGCGATCGTGGCGAGCCATGCCGGGCCGGAGGACACCAGGGTCCAGGACGCCTATTCGCTGCGATGCGTGCCGCAGGTACACGGGGCGGCGCGTGACGCGTTCGGCTTCGCAGCCGGGGTGGCCGATCGCGAGCTGGCGGCGGCAGTGGACAACCCGGTTGTGCTCGCGGACGGGCGGGTCGAGTCCAACGGCAACTTCCATGGGGCGCCTATCGCCTATGCGCTGGACTTCTGCGCCATCCCGCTCGCCGACGTCGCCAGCATGAGTGAGCGGCGTACCGACCGCTTCCTCGACGTGGCGCGCAGCCACGGGCTGCCGGCGTTCCTGGCCGGGGATCCGGGCGTCGACTCGGGCCACATGATCGCGCAGTACACCTCGGCGGCGATCGTGAGCGAGCTCAAACGCCTGGCCGTGCCGGCGAGCGTCGACTCGATTCCCAGCAGTGCGATGCAGGAGGACCACGTGTCGATGGGCTGGTCGGCCGGGCGCAAGCTGCGCCGAGCGGTTGACGGCCTCCGCCGGGTCCTCGCCGTCGAGCTGCTCACCGCCGCCCGGGGGATCGATCTCCGGGCGCCTCTGACGCCGGCCGTCGGCACCGGTGCCGTGGTCGCGCTGATCCGCGAGCACGTCGCCGGTCCAGGTCCCGATCGACACCTGGCGCCCGAGATCGAGGCGGTCGCGGAGCTGGTGCGTACAGGCGCCATCGTGGCGGCTGCCGAAGCCGCCGTGGGCCCGCTGGCATGAACGACGACCGCGCGACGTGTCAGTGTCTCGGGCGCCGTCTGAGCGTGCGGAATATGACCATCCACTGACAAGTGGGCAGTTGAGAGGGCGCAGAGGAGACGAGAACGATGACCAGGACGATCCGGGCCGTGCGCGGTACCGAGCTGACGGCACGGTGCTGGCAGACCGAGGCACCGATGCGGATGCTGATGAACAACCTCGACCCCGAGGTTGCCGAGCACCCTGAGCAGCTCGTGGTGTACGGCGGGTCGGGGAAGGCTGCGCGGGACTGGCCCAGCTACGACGCGATCGTCCGGACCCTGACCGATCTGCGTGAGGACGAGACGCTGCTGGTGCAGTCCGGGCGTCCGGTCGGTGTGCTTCGCACCCACGAGTGGGCGCCCCGGGTCCTGATCGCCAACTCCAACCTGGTCCCCGACTGGGCCAACTGGCCGGAGTTTCGCCGACTCGAGGCGGCCGGGCTGACGATGTACGGCCAGATGACGGCGGGCTCGTGGATCTACATCGGCACCCAGGGGATCCTGCAGGGAACCTACGAGACCTTCGCCGCGGTCGCCGCGAAGTTCGCCCGCGATGCGAACCGGGGCCCGGCCGACGGCTCGGGTGACGGTTCGCTGGCCGGCACGATCACTCTGACCGCAGGGCTCGGCGGCATGGGCGGCGCTCAGCCGTTGGCCGTGACCATGAACGACGGCGTCGCGATCTGCGTCGAGGTCGACGAGTCCCGGATCCAGCGCCGGTTGGAGCACCGATACCTCGACGTACGCGCGGACTCTCTCGAGCACGCGATGCGCTTGGCCGAGGACGCCAAGAAGGCTCGTAAACCCTTGTCCATAGGCGTTCTGGGCAACGCTGCCGAGATGGTGCCCGAGCTGCTGGCGCAAGGCGCCCCGATCGACATCGTCACCGACCAGACGAGCGCGCACGATCCGTTGATGTATCTCCCGGTGGGAGTCGACTTCGACGACTGGGTGGCGCTCCGGGAGAAGGATCCGGCGGCCTTCACCGAGAGAGCACGCGAGTCCATGGCCCGGCACTGCGAGGCCATGGTCGGCTTCGCCGACGCCGGCGCCGAGGTCTTCGACTACGGCAACTCCTTGCGCCCCGAGGCCCGCGAGGGTGGGTACGCCCGGGCCTTCGACTACCCGGGGTTCGTGCCGGCGTACATCCGGCCGTTGTTCTGCGAGGGGAAGGGTCCGTTCCGGTGGGCCGCACTGTCCGGGGACGCCAAGGACATCGCCGCGACGGACAGGGCCGTGCTCGAGCTGTTCCCGGACAACGAGCCGTTGGCGCGGTGGATCCGCAAGGCTGGTGAGCGGGTCGCCTTCCAGGGCCTGCCGGCGAGGATCTGCTGGCTCGGCTACGGCGAGCGTCATCTGGCCGGACTGCGATTCAACGAGATGGTGGCGTCGGGCGAGCTGTCCGCCCCCGTTGTGATCGGTCGCGACCATCTCGACTGTGGCTCGGTCGCGTCGCCGTACCGCGAGACCGAGGCCATGCTCGACGGCTCCGACGCCATCGCGGACTGGCCGTTGCTCAACGCGATGGTCAACGTCGCGTCGGGCGCCTCGTGGGTGTCGATCCACCACGGTGGCGGTGTGGGGATCGGGCGCTCGATCCATGCTGGCCAGGTCGTCGTGGTCGACGGCACCGAGCTGGCCGGCCGCAAGGCGGAGCGGGTGCTGACCAACGACCCGGGCATGGGGGTGATCCGGCATGTCGATGCGGGATACGACCGGGCCGAGGCCGTTGCCGCCGAGCGTGCCGTGCGCGTACCCATGCGTGAGGGCTGACCGGTGGGGGTACGCGGGCGGGGGTACGGGGCGGGCGTCATTCGGCGTGGACGGTGATCCTCGCCCACGAGTTGTTGACGTAGCCCTTCGGGTTCCACACATGCTCGGGTGAGGCCGGCTGCAGCGCCCCGGTGGAGTCCCACGCCCGCGCCAGAATCTCTCGGGCGCCGGCCGCGAGATCGACCCGGATCCGCCAGTGCGTCCACGCCCACGCGCTCGCCGGCTCGTCCAGGAACGCTTGGCGCCAGGTGGCTCCGCCGTCGGCCGAGACGTCCACCCGCACCACCCGCCGGGCGTCGCCGGCGAAGGCATAGCCGGTGATCTCCGTCGATCCCGCGGTCAGCCGAGCACCGTCGGCCGGCCGCAGGATGGCGGTGTTGAGGGCGACCGGGCCCAGCGACAGACCCTCGCCGGGCAGGGATCGCTCCGGGTCGGCCTCCGGCGGCAGCAGCCGGTACGCCACGGCCTGAAAGTAGTTGTCGGACGGCTGCGCCCGCACCGAGACCCGGTCGACCCACTTGACGCTCCGCGCCCCGATGTAGCCGGGCACCACGACTCGTACCGGACCGCCGTGCGCGTCCGGCAGGGCCTGGCCGTTCATGCCCCACGCCAGCAGTACCTCGCGCGAGCGGGCCTTGGCGAGGTCGATCGAGCCGCCGTACGCCTGGGGCGGATCGGCGGTCGGGGACACGTCCCCCGCGGCGAACTCGACGTGCTCCGCACCTGCGCCCACCCCCGCGGTGCCCAGCACGTCGGCGAGGCTCACCCCCGTCCAACGCGCGGTCGAGGTGGCACCGGGTCCCCATGGCTCCTCACCCGGCAGATCGCGAACCGACAACAGCGCAGCACGCCTGTTCCCGGCGCACTGGAGGGTCGCGACGATCTCCTGGTGGGCGTAGTCGGTTCGCAACTCGGCCAGCGACAGACTCAGCTCCCGCCCGACGAGGCCGCCGACGGTCAGCCGCCACGTGCTCGGGTCGACATGCGGGATGGCACCGTGGTTGCGGGCATAGAACGTGTCCATCGGCGTCAGCACGTTGCCGGCCAACGCCGACGCTGGCGGTTCGGCGTTGAACGGCTCGCTGCTGTGCACCACCATGTCGGCGCGCTTGCCCCACCGCACGGTCGACGTCGCTGGCCCGCTCACTGGTCGGCTCCCTTGCCTCGGCACGCGCCCATTGTGCTGGTAGCGCGGGGCAGCAGGTGAGCCGCCCGTCAGACGAAGATGCCGAGAATCAGCACGAGGACGATTCCGACGACGGACACGATCGTCTCCATCACCGACCACGTCTTGAACGTGTCGACGACCTCGATACCGAAGTACTCCTTGATCAACCAGAACCCCGCGTCGTTGACGTGGGAGAAGATCAGCGAGCCGCAGCCCACCGCCAGGACCATGAGCGACGTCTCGCCGGTGCTCAGGCCCGTGGCGACCGAGGACAGGATGCCGGTGGCCGTCACGGTCGCCACCGTCGCCGACCCGGTGGCGAGCCGGATCAGGGCGGCGACCAGCCAGGCGAGCACGAGTACCGAGAGGCTGCTCGTCTTGGCGAAGTCGGAGATGACGGTACCGATGCCGGTGTCGATCAGGGTCTGCTTGAAGCCGCCGCCGGCGCCGACGATCAAGATGATGCCGGCGATCGGCGGGAGGGACTGCTCCAGCGTCGTGGACAGGGCCCGCCGGTCCTTGCCGGCCGCTCGCCCCAACGTGAACAGGGCGACCACGACGGCGATCAGCAGAGCGACGAGAGGCGTCCCGACGAACTCGACGACGGCTTTGACGTCACTCGTGGAGGTCTCCGCCACGATGTCGGCGATCGCCTTGGCCAACATCAGCACCACGGGCAGCAGGACGGTGGCGATGGTGGCGGGGAACGACGGCCGACGCACCGCTGCGCTGTCGCGCTCGGTGGTACGCGTCCCAGCCGGTGTGGTCGTACCCGTCTCCGACGGGTTGGTGAGCTTCGCCGTCGACGTACCCGACCGACCGAGCTGCGCCGTCGACGTAGCCGACCGACCGGCTCCGCCGCCTCCGGACGGGCCGTCCGGCGTGCGACCGCTGGTGAACAGCTCGGGGGCAGCCACCGGGACCAGGCGGGCGGCGAAGCCGGCGAACAGCGGACCGGCCACGACCACCGTGGGGATCGCGACGATCAGGCCGAGTCCCAGCGTGAGACCCAGGTTCGCGTGGAAGCCCTGCACCGCGATCAACGGACCGGGGTGTGGTGGCACCAGGCCGTGCATGACGGACAGGCCGGCAAGGGTGGGGATCGCGACCCGCATCAGAGGCTCGTTCGCGCGTTGGGAGACCAGGAAGATGACGGGTACGAGCAGCACCAGGCCGATCTCGAAGAACATCGGCAACCCGATGATCGCCCCGACCAGCGCCATCGCCCACGGCAGCGTGCGGGTCGTGGCTCTTCCGACCAATGTGTCGACGATCTGGTCGGCTCCGCCCGAATCAGCGAGGAGCTTGCCGAGCATGGCACCCAACGCGATCAGGATGCCCACGCTGGCCGAGGTGTCGCCGAAGCCTCCCGAGAAGCTGGTCAGCACGTCGTTCAGGCTCTCGCCAGCGATCGCGCCCACCACCAGCGATCCGACGATCAGTCCAAGGAACGGGTGCAGCTTCCAGTGGGTGATCAGCGCGATGATCACCGCGATGCCGACCAGGGCGGCAATGATCAGCTGGGTGGTGTGGTCCATGGCTCTGGTGCCTCCGGCGAGCTAGGTAGCTGGGCGTACCAGGCAGCGAAGGTACCGAGAATGTCCGGAATCGTCATATTGAGGTCGATTTCAACGCCGACCTCGTCGGGCGCGAGCGGCTCCAACGTGTCGTACTGCGACTGCACCAGGGTCGCGGGCATGAAATGGTCGGTGCGTCCGGCCACCCGGTCCTCGACGGTGCCCTTGTCGCCGCGAAGGTGGCAGAACACGGTCCGCGGTGAGGCGGCCCGCAGCTGGTCGCGGTAGCGCCGCTTGAGCGCCGAGCAGGTCGCCACCGCACCGGTGCGCTCGTGGAGGGCGAGCCAACGGCCGATCGCCTCGAGCCACGGTGCCCGGTCTTCGTCGTCGAGCGGGTGGCCGGCGGCCATCTTGTCGATGTTGTCCTGCGGGTGGAACTCGTCGGCGTCTGCGAAGTCGAGTCTGTCGTGCTCCGCAAGGGCCTCACCGACGCTCGTCTTGCCGGACCCGGCGACGCCCATCACGACGACGAGCGGGGGGAGTTGGTGCGGCTGGCCCATCCGGCCAGCAGATCACGCGCTGGTACGGATGGGCCAGCCGAGGGTCGGTGGCGGGCCGGACGCGAACGGAAGCGCTGCCGCTTGCGCTCACCAACGACCGCGGTGCACGACCTCGTCGGTGTTCCGCCGGCCGCGCCGCAGTGACGGTGACCTCCGGTCGGGTGCGCGGTGCCCGACGGTGATGGCTCCGATCGGGGTGTAGTCGTCGGGAACCGCGAAGGCGGATCGGAAGCCGGGGATCTGCTCCGGCGGGATGCCGAAGAAGCAGGCGCCGAGGCCTTCGTCCACGGCCGTGAGAAGCATCAGCAGGCTGGCCATGCCGGTGTCGATGTGCCAGTAGGGGACTGGCCAGCGTGCCTCGTCCTGGTCCGTCCAGCCCTTGTCGGGAGCGGCGTAGCGTTCGAGGTAGGCGCGCTTGCAGGACAGCGGGACGACGATGACGGGCGCCCGGCTCATGCCGTCGGACCACGGATCGTCGCCCTCGTCGGGGGACGTCGTCGCGGCCCAGAACCGGTCGACGTCCTCGCGCGTGTCCAGGACGAGGAAGGCCCACCCTTGGCTGAATCCCGCGCTGGGCGCGTGGATCGCGTGCTGCAGCAACCGGTCGAGCACAGCGGCCTCCACCGGATCGCCGGAGTAGTTGCGGACCATTCGACGTCTCTTGACCACCTCGGCAAACTCCATGCGCTAAGCATGTCCCAGGAGGCAGACAGTGGAGTCAGGCGCGCAGCGTTTCGCGGCGATGTGGGACGAGCTGCTGGACGTCGGGCGCGACCCCGCGACCGGTGGCTACCGGCGCTTCGCGTGGACGGACGCGGACCACGTGCTGCGGGAGTGGTTCGCCCAACAGGCAGCCACCCGCGGGATGGACCTGGTCGAGGACCGCAACGGCAACCAGTACGCCTGGTGGGGCGACTCCGAACGCTCCGACGCGGTGCTGACCGGGTCACATCTCGACTCCGTGCCGGACGGCGGCGCCTACGACGGCCCGCTCGGAGTGGTGTCGGCCTTCGCCGCGGTCGACGCGCTCCGCGCTGCCCGGGTACGCCCCGGCCGGCCACTCGTTGTGGCCAACTTCAGCGACGAGGAAGGGGCTCGCTTCGGCATCGCCTGCGCCGGATCCCGGCTCCTCACCGGCTCCCTCGATCCTGGACGTGCCCGGGCCC
Source organism: Nocardioidaceae bacterium (assembly GCA_050700835.1). Taxonomy (GTDB): domain Bacteria; phylum Actinomycetota; class Actinomycetes; order Propionibacteriales; family Nocardioidaceae; genus JBOHDX01. The sequence continues at coordinate 45,417 of JBOHDX010000148.1, read as the reverse complement.
TGCGGGACCGCGACGGTCGCACCCTGGACGAAGTCATGCGCCGGGCGGGGCGTGACCCGGAGCGGCTCGGTCCCGATCACGCGCTGCTCGACCGGATCGGCAGCGTCGTCGAGCTGCACGTCGAGCAGGGTCGCGGTCTCGTCGACGACGGAGCCCCGGTCGGCGTCGCGTCGGCGATCTGGCCGCACGGCCGTTGGCGGTTCGACTTCACCGGGGAGGCCAACCACGCCGGCACGACTGTGATGGACGATCGCCGGGACCCGATGCTGACGTACGCCATGACCGCGCTGGCGGCGGCAAAGCAGGCGCGCCTGTCCGGCGCCAGGGCAACGTTCGGCCGGATCGAGGTCGAACCCAACGGCACCAACGCGATCCCCTCCCGGGTGCGGGCGTGGCTCGACGCCCGGGGACGCGACGACGAAGCGGTCGCCGACCTGGTGGCCACGATCGGCCGGCAGGCCGCCGAACGTGCAGGTCGGGACGGCACTCGTGTCGAGGTGGAGACCGAGTCCGTGACCGGGTCGGTGCAGTTCGATCCCGCACTCACGGCGCGGGTGCGGGCGACGTTGGGTGGCGCGCCGGAGCTGCCCACGGCAGCCGGCCACGACGCCGGGGTGCTGGCCGGCTACGGGCTGCCGGCCGCGATGCTGTTCGTCCGCAACCCGACCGGGGTGTCGCACTCGCCCGAGGAGTACGCGGAGGAGGCCGACTGTCTGGCCGGTATCGAGGCGCTGACCACCGTGCTGACCGCACTCGTGCAGGTCGCGACATGACGACCGTGCCTGCGCGGATGCAGGTCGTCGCTCCGAGGGCCCGTCTGGTCGCGGCCCTGTTGGTGGTCGCGGCGGGACCGGTCAGCGTCGTGCTGTCCCAGGCCTCGTCGCCGATGCCGAAGCAGGTACCGGTCCAATGGAGCGGCAACGTCGCGATCGGGGCCGCATCGTCGCACCTGTTGCTGGCGTGGTGTCTGGCATTCGGTGTGCTGGGACTGTTGCTCGGCGTTCCCGCCACCGTCCTCGAGCGGCGGGGCCGGATCGGAGCGCGTCGCCTGCTGCTGCTCGGGGCCGGGCTCAGCGGCATCGGCGCCGGAGTGTGGTGGCTGATCCGCGCCGTGGTGCACGCCGCACCGGATCGCTCGATGCCGTGGTCGGCGCCGGCACCAGGTGGGTTGCTGGCCATCGTCCCCGTGGTCGCCCTCGGACTGGTCGGGGGGGTGGTGACCGCCTGCGGGTCGCGCGACCTGCCCGTCGTGACCGTGGCGCCGAAGTCGAACCTGCCGCGGGTGGCCCTGCCCGAGACGGGCCCTGCCGAGTGGCATCGCCCGCTGCACTCGCAGTTCTTCCTGGCCGCCGTGGGAGTCCTGGTCGTCGTCGGCGCCGGCGTCTTCGCGTTCAGCCCGACGGCGGCGATCATCGCGTGGGTGCTGGCTGGGCTCACCACCTTGTTCGTGCGCACCGGGCTGCGCGTGGACGACTCCTCGATCTCCTTGCAGGGGTGGTTGATTCCCGTCCGCATGCGGATCGACTACGCCCACGTCGTCGAGGCCCGCGCGAAGCGGGTCAATCCGTGGTGGTTCCGCGGCCGGCGCTACAAGGTGCTGCCTAGCCATGCCCCGGTCCTGCTCCGGAGCGGGCCGGCGTTCGTGGTCGTCCTGTCCGACGGGCGGCGGGTGGCGTTGATGATGGACCACCCGGACGTACCCGCGGGGATCGTCAACTCCCATCTCGACCGGCTGCGTGGCCCGGCGTCCCGGGCCGACGCCCGATGACCACCGCCTACTGGTGTGAGACAGCCTGGCTGGATCCCGACCGCGGTGTCGCCGCGGCGGTGAGTGTCGACGTCGAAGGCGGACGGTTCACCGGCGTGACCGTCGGTGCGGACCCCGGGGGATCCGCCACCAGGTTGCCGGGCCTGGTCCTCCCCGGCCTGGCGAACTGCCACAGCCACGCCTTCCACCGCGCGTTGCGTGGCCACACGCAGGCAGGCCGAGGCACGTTCTGGACGTGGCGCGAGCAGATGTACGCCACCGCCGCGCGGCTCGACCCCGACTCCTACCATCGCCTGGCGCTCGCGACCTACACCGAGATGGTGCTGGCGGGCATCACCTCGGTTGGCGAGTTCCACTACCTGCACCACGGGCCGGACGGCGTCGCGTACGACGATCCGAACGCGATGGGGCACGCACTGGTCGCGGCGGCGCGCGAGGCGGGGGTGCGGATCACGCTGCTAGACACCTGTTATCTCGCCGCTGGGTTCGGTCGACCACCTGAGGGCGTGCAGCTGCGGTTCTCCGACGGTGACGCCGCGCGCTGGGCCGACCGCGCGGAGGCGCTGCACCAGGAGTACGCGGGCGACTCCGACGTCGTGGTGGCCGCGGCGATCCACTCCGTACGAGCCGTGCCCGACCATCAGCTGGCGACCGTTGCGCAGTGGGCGTCGGCGCACGAGGTTCCGCTGCACGTACACCTGTCCGAGCAGCCGGCCGAGAACGCCGACTGCCTCGAGGCGCATGGTCAGACGCCGACGGAGCTGCTCGAGGCGCACGGCGTCCTCGGTCCGCGCACCTCAGCGGTGCACGCCACCCACCTCACCGGCTCCGACGTACATGCCTTGGGGACGAGCCGGACGTACGCCTGCTTCTGCCCCACGACTGAGCGTGACCTGGCGGACGGGGTCGGCCCCGCGAGGGCGCTGACCGCGGCCGGTGCGCCACTCACGTTGGGCTCCGACAGCCATGCGGTGATCGACCCGTTCGAGGAGATGCGGGCAGTCGAGCTGGACGAGCGGCTGACCAGCCGGCACCGCGGCACCTGGTCGGCCGAAGAGCTGCTGGTCGCGGGCGGCCCCACCGGGCAGTCGTCCCTGGGGTGGACCGACGGCGGACGCATCGAGGTCGGCGCGCGCGCCGACCTGGTGGCGGTGCGGACGGACTCTCCGCGGACCGCCGGCACCGGAGGTGAGGTGGCCACGGCAGTGTTCGCGGCGAGCGGGTGCGACGTTGCCGACGTGGTGGTCGACGGCCGGCACGTGGTCGCGGCGAGCACGCATGCCAGCGTGGGGGACGTCGGTGTCCGGCTCCGCGACGCCGTGGCGGCCGTCAGGTCGGACGAGACATGACCAGCCTGCTCGTCACCGGCATCGGTGAGCTGTCGACGTGCGACGACTCGACGGGGGACCAGTCCCCGGCCGGCGTGGTTCGTGGCGCGGCGCTGGTGGTCGAGAACGGCCGGATCGCGTGGATCGGGCCAGGGAGCGAGTCGCCCGAGGCGGACCAGCGGCTCGACGTCAGGGGCGCCGCCGTGGTTCCCGGCTTCGTGGACTCCCACTCGCATCTGGTGTTCGCCGGCGACCGGTCCGCGGAGTTCGCCGCTCGGATGACCGGCACCGCCTACTCCGCCGGTGGCATCGCCACCACCGTCGCAGCCACTCGCGCCGCTCCCGACGAGCTGCTGGCGACCAACCTCGGCCGCCTCATCGCGGAGATGGCCCGGCAAGGCACCACCACCGTTGAGGTCAAGAGCGGCTATGGCTTGACCGTGGCCGACGAAGCGCGGTCGCTGGCGCTGGCCCGTGCCGTGACCGACGAGACCACCTATCTCGGCGCCCACGTTGTCCCACCGGAGTACGCGGGCGATGTGGCTGCCTATGTCGACCTCGTCACCGGCCCGATGCTCCGCGCCTGCCGCCCGCATGCCCGGTGGATCGATGTCTTCTGTGAGCGCGGCGCCTTCGACGGCGATCAAGCGCGGGCGATCCTTCAAGCGGGCAAGGCGTCTGGGCTCCGGCCGCGGATCCACGCGAATCAACTCGGAGAGGGACCCGGGGTGCAGCTGGCCGCCGAGGTCGGCGCCGCGGCGGCAGACCACTGCACCTTCCTCAGCAGCGCCGACATCGACGCGCTGGCCTCGTCGGGGGTGGTGGCGACTCTGCTGCCGGGGGTGGAGTTCGCCACCAGGTCGCCCTATCCTGACGCGGTCCGGCTGCTTGACGCCGGGGTCACGGTGGCGCTGGCGACCGACTGCAACCCGGGATCGTGCTTCACGTCGTCGATGCCGTTGTGCATCGCGCTCGCGGTGCGCGAGATGCGCATGTCGCCCGCACAGGCACTGTGGTCGGCGACCGCCGGCGGCGCGGCCGCGCTGGGCCGGGAGGACATCGGGCGTCTCGTGGTCGGCCGCTCGGCCGACTTCAGCGTTCTCGACGCCCCGTCATACGTGCACCTGGCGTACCGGCCGGGCGTGCCGCTGGTGAGCAGCAGCTGGAAGCGCGGCCGGCGGATCGTCTGAGCGCGCCTCGTCAGGCATCGAAAGCGGCCGCCGACTGAGCCCGCCCCTGCGCGGCCAGCTCGAGGTAGCCGAACGTGCCGTCGTCGAGCAGCTCGCGTCCGGCACGCACCACGGCACCCCACGCCACCTGAGCGAAGCCGCCGCCGACCGAGATCCGGGCGACGCCCGCCTCGGCCAGCCGGGACACGTCCGGAAGCCCCGGCCACGCCAGCACGTTCAGGGGCCGGTCGACCGAGCTGACCACTGTTCGGATGTCGGCCAGATCGACCAGCCCGGGCGCGTACAACACGTCGGCGCCAGCCTCCTGGTACGCCTGCAGGCGGGCAATCGTGTCCGCGAGGTCGGGGTTGCCGCGGATGAAGTTCTCGGCGCGCCCGGTCAGCACCATGTCCACGTCGGCGTGCGCCGCCTCGGCTGCGGCGGCGACCCGCTGCGCGGCCAGCGCCCGATCGTAGATGGGTGTGTCCGGGCGGTCGCTGAAGTCCTCGATCGAGCAGCCCGCGAGTCCGGTCGCAGCAGCTTCCGCCACGGTGGCGAACACACCTTGCGGGTCGTCGGCGAAGCCGTTCTCGAGGTCGGCCGACACCGGCGCGTCCACTGCCGCAACCACCGATGCGCAGTGCTCGAGCACCTGGTCCTTGCTCACCGAGCCGTCCGGCCGGCCGAGGGTGGCGGCGAAGCCGCTGCTGGTGGTGGCCAGCGCGGCGAACCCCAGCGACACCAGCAGACGCGCCGATCCGGCATCCCACGGGTTCGGGATGAGCAGCGGACGGCCGGGGACATGCAGGGCACGGAAGTGGCTCGCCTTCTCGGCTTGGGAGATCACGCCCGCAACGTACCCGTGCCCGCCCACAGGTCCGGGCAACGCCCCAGGGCCAGTGCCAGCGCGGCCATGCTCGGCCGGCAGGAGCTTCTCGACCCGCAGGTGTAGCGTGGACGACGTACGACAGGGGAGCGCCACCAGGCGCTGAGAGTGCGGTCCGCCGCAGACCCTTGAACCTGCTCCGGTTAGCACCGGCGAAGGGAGTCGGGAGTCTCCATGACATCGTCCACGTCCACGCAGCTGCCCGGCCGCTCGCGCATCGGCGGGCTGCTCGACTACCGCACCGTCGACCTCGTCACGGCGGCGATGTTCGGCGTCGCCTTCGGGGTCGCCTACTTCGGGTGGGACCAGGCCTACACCGGCGTGAACGCGCTGTTCAGCTTCTACCTGCCCGCATCGGGGCTGCTCGGCGGACCCTGGCTGATGGCGGGCGTCGTCGCCGGTCTCGTGGTCCGTCGTCCGGGGGCCGCGCTTCTGGCCGAGCTGGTCGCCGCCAACGTTGAGTACCTCGTGGGCGGGCAGTGGGGCGCATCCACCATGATCGCCGGACTGCTGCAGGGTGCTGGTGCCGAGCTGGTGCTCGCGATCTTCCTCTACCGCCGGTTCAACGTGTGGGTCGCTGCCCTCTCCGGCATCGCGGCGGCGATCGCCGAAGCCGTGTACGAGTGGGGCGCCTACTACGCCGACTGGTCCATGACGTACAAGCTCCTGTACGCAGGGCTCTTCGCCGTCTCCGGCGCCCTCGTCGCAGGCTTGCTCGGGTCGCTGCTCGTGCGCGCGCTCGCCGTCAGCGGCGCGCTCGATGCCTTCCCGGCCGGTCACGAGCACCGTGACCGGCACGCGATCTGAGCGCGGGCGACCGGCAGCGCTCCGCTTCGGAGGCTTCGGTTGGCGACCCGTCGGTCGTCGCCAGCCGGTGATCCACGACCTCGACCTCGACATCGCGCCCGGCGAGCGGGTGCTGCTCGCCGGGCCGAGCGGGGCCGGGAAGTCGACCTTGCTGCGCGCCGCTGCTGGAGTCCTGGCCAGCGCGGGTGACGGAGAGTCGTTCGGAACCGTCGACGTCGACGGGCCGGCCGGCCTGCTGCTCCAGAACCCCGGTGACTCGGTCGTCGCTGACCTCGTCGGCCGCGACGTCGCCTTCGGTCCCGAGAACCTCGGGTTGCCGCGGGATGAGATCTGGCGCCGGGTCGACCACGGGCTGGGTCTGGTCGGGTTCCCGTACCCACGGTCGACGCCGACCGGAACGCTGTCCGGGGGCGAGACGCAGCGGCTGGCCCTGGCCGGCGCGTTGGCGCTGCGTCCAGGCCTGCTGCTGCTCGACGAGCCGACGTCGATGCTGGACGACGAGTCGGCGGCCCTCGTCAGACGCGCGGTGCTGGACGTCGTCGACGCCACGGGCGCCACTCTCGTCGTCGTCGAGCACCGACTCGAACCGTGGCTGGACCATGTAGACCGGCTCGTCGTGCTCGGCCCCGGCGGTGTGATCGCGTGCGACGCGTCGCCTGGGGCGGCCCTGGAGTCGGAGGGTGAGCGCCTGGCGGCGGCCGGCCTGTGGGTACCCGTCGTTGCCGCACCGGTGCCATCGACGGTCCCGCCGGCGCTGGTGAGGCCGGACGCCGGGCCCGGGCTAGCCGACCTGACGGTGCGGACCCGGGATCTCGGGGTGACGCTGCGAACCCGCGGCCTGCGGAGCAGCCGGAGTCAACGAGCCCTCGACGGTGTCTCGGTCGGTCTCGACGCCGGCAAGGTGACCGCGTTCACCGGTCGCAGCGGCGCCGGCAAGTCGACCCTCGTCGCGGCTCTAGCCGGGCTGCTCCGGCCGACCGACGGCGCCGTGGAGGTAGTCCCGTCGATGGCGTCCGGGTCGTGTGCGGCGCCGTGGCGGTGGCGGTCGTCGACGCTGGCCGCACGGGTGGGTTGGGTCCCCCAGGATCCCGAGCACGGACTCGTCGCCCGTTCGGTTCGCGACGAGGTGCGCGTCACCGCCGGCCGGCTCGGCCGGGTCGTCGACGTCGATGCGCTGCTCGCGCTGATGGGACTGGAGCACCTCGCAGGGGCGGACCCGCGGCGTCTCTCGGGCGGCGAGCAACGCCGGCTGGCGCTGATCGCCGCGTTGGCGCACAGGCCGGCGCTCGCGCTGCTGGACGAGCCGACGGTCGGACAGGATCGGAACACGTGGGCTGCGGTCGCCGGATGGCTGGCTACCTCGGCACGGTGCGGCGTCGCCGTCGGCGTGTCCACGCACGACCGGCTGCTCGTCGAAACAGTCGTGGACGCACGCGTCCACCTAGTCGCCGGCAGCGTCGTGGACGCAGCGTGATGCGCGATGCGCGCCAAGTCCGGGGCCGTTCGGGCGGGTCGGCCGGCGTGTGGTGGTGCCCGGTGAGGCGCGCCAAGGCGGTGCTCGTTCGAGCCAATCCCCTTGCCGTGTTGACGATCGGCTTCGCCGCGGTGGTCGAGTCCGCCTTCGTCGACTCGGTCGGGGTGGGGGCCGTGGCGGTGGCCGTGGACCTGGCGCTGGCGATCCTGTTCGTCCCTGGGCTGGTTGCGATGGGCGTCCGCCTGCTGCCCGCCCTGTTCGCCGGCTTCTCGGTCGGTTTCTCGACCTGGCTGCTGGCGGGTCACGTCGTTGCTCTGGCGCTCACGGCCGGTTTGCGGATCCTCGTCCTGGCCTTCCCCGGCGTACTCCTCGCGCCCGTCATCGACCCTGCTCGGCTCGGTGACTGCCTGGCCCAGCAGCTGCACCTTCCGGCCCGGCCGGTCGCAGCCGTGACGGCCGCGATGGCGCGCTTCGAACGCCTCGGCGCGGTATGGACCCAGCTCGAACGCGCCCGTCGCGCCCGGGGAATGGAGCCCGGCCGCAACCCGGTACGCCGGACCGTCCACGTGGGGAGGCTCACCTTCGGCCTGATGGTCGAGTCCCTGCGCGTCACCGCTCGGATGGCGGTGGCGATGGACGCCCGTGGGTTCGCCTCAGCGCGCCGGCGTACCTGGGCAGAGGCCGCGGCGTGGCGCCTCCCGGACACCGCCGTCGTCGGCGTCGCGGTCGCTCTCGCTGTGCTCCCGGCCGTCGTGCGCTCCCTCTGACCTGGGTCCGCGCGCGGCACGCGGCACGCGGCACTCCCACGCCGTGGCTCTACTCGCCAGCCGTACCGTGGAGGGCCCCCCTGCCCGCGATTGCGGGAAAGTGGTCGTCTCGAAGGCCGAATCCGAGCCACTTTCCCGCAATTGCGCCGGGTGAGGGGCGTCACGCGGGCAGCCGGGCGTCGCCGGGAACATCGTCGCCCGGCGCCAGGTTGAGCCTGTCAGACTCAACTGATTTGATCGTCAGCCTGGCACCCGCCAGACTGGTGCTCAGGGAGGCGACCGAGCTCGTCGTCGCACCCCGCCCAGACCCTCACTCCCGGTCCCGGCACACCGGAGACCAGCCCGCAACGATGCCGCCACGAGCGGCCAAGATCAGGAGGCACACCCATGGCCCGTGCGGTCGGAATCGACCTCGGTACGACGAACTCCGCCGTCGCCGTCCTCGAAGGTGGCGAACCCACCGTCATCGCCAACGCCGAAGGCCAGCGGACCACGCCGTCGGTCGTCGCGTTCGCCAAGAACGGCGAAGTGCTCGTCGGCGAGGTCGCCAAGCGGCAGGCGGTCACCAACGTCGACCGGACCGTCCGGTCGGTCAAGCGCCACATGGGGACCGACTGGAAGACCAGCGTCGACGGCAAGGACTTCACGCCACAGCAGATCTCCGCGTTCATCCTGCAGAAGCTCAAGCGCGACGCCGAGTCCTACCTCGGCGAGCCGGTGACCGACGCGGTCATCACCGTGCCGGCCTACTTCAACGACGCGCAGCGTCAGGCCACCAAGGAGGCCGGCGAGATCGCAGGCCTCACCGTGTCCCGCATCGTCAACGAGCCGACCGCGGCCGCGCTGGCGTACGGCCTCGACAGGGGTGAGCAGGACCAGACGATCCTGGTGTTCGACCTCGGTGGCGGCACCTTCGACGTATCGCTGCTCGAGATCGGCGAGGGCGTCATCGAGGTCAAGGCGACTAACGGCGACAACCACCTCGGCGGCGACGACTGGGACCAGCGCGTCGTGGACTGGCTGGCTGACAAGTTCAAGGCGGCGCACGGCATCGACCTCACCAAGGACAAGATGGCGATGCAGCGTGTCCGCGAAGCGTCGGAGAAGGCCAAGATCGAGCTGTCCAGCAGCCAGCAGACGTCGATCAACCTGCCCTACATCACCGTCGACGCGGAAAAGAACCCGCTGTTCCTCGACGAGACCCTGAGCCGGTCGGAGTTCCAGCGGATCACGTCCGACCTGCTCGACCGCGCGAAGGCGCCGTTCCACAACGTGATGAAGGACGCCAGCCTCTCGGTCGACAAGATCGACCACGTCGTGCTCGTCGGTGGGTCGACCCGGATGCCGGCCGTCACCGACCTGGTCCGTGAGCTCACCGGTGGCAAGGAGCCCAACAAGGGCGTCAACCCCGACGAGGTCGTCGCCGTGGGCGCCAGCCTGCAGGCGGGGGTGCTCAAGGGTGAGGTCAAGGACGTCCTGCTGCTCGACGTCACGCCGCTGTCTCTCGGCATCGAGACCAAGGGCGGCGTGATGACCAAGCTGATCGAGCGCAACACGACGATCCCGACCAAGCGGTCGGAGGTGTTCACCACGGCCGATGACAACCAGCCGTCGGTGGCCATCCAGGTCTACCAGGGCGAGCGTGAGATGGCGTCGGCGAACCAGATGCTCGGCACGTTCGAGCTGACCGGTCTGCCGCCGGCGCCGCGTGGCGTGCCGCAGATCGAGGTCACGTTCGACATCGACGCCAACGGCATCGTGCAGGTCCACGCCATGGACAAGGGCACCGGCAAGAAGCAGTCGATGACGATCACCGGCGGCTCGGCCCTGTCCAAGGACGAGATCGACAAGATGATCAAGGACGCCGAGCAGTACGCCGACGAGGACCGCAAGCGGCGCGAGGAGGTGGAGACGCGCAACCAGGCGGACGGACTCGTCTACTCGACCGAGAAGTTCATCGCCGACAACGCCGACAAGATCGGCGACGACCTCAAGACGGAGGTCCAGGCCGACGTCGACGCGCTGAAGAAGACGCTCGAGGGGACCGACCTCGACGCGGTCAAGAACGCGATGACCAAGCTCGGCGAGTCGAGCCAGAAGATGGGCACGGCGATGTACGCCCAGTCCGAGGCCACCGGCGGCACGGGCGACTCCTCCCAGCCCGGCGGCGAGACCCCGGCCGACGAGGACGTCGTTGACGCCGAGATCGTCGACGAGGACGAGAGCAAGTGAGTCCACACGCCCCGTCGGAGCCGAGTTCCGTGGAGGAGCCGCAGGGGCCGGTCGTCCGTGACCGGCGTCGGCTCGACCCCGAGACCGGCGCGGTCCGGGAGCCGCGGGAGACTGCGGCCGCCGGACCGGCGCCCGGCGACCAGAGCACACCGGCCGACACGGACGAGCTCGCGACCGTGCGTACCCAGCTCGCCGAGCGGACCGCAGATCTGCAACGCCTGCAGGCGGAGTACCTCAACTACAAGCGCCGGGTGGACCGTGACCGGGAAGTCGTCCGGGCGAGCGCTGCCGCGAGCGTGCTCACCGCGTTGTTGCCGGTGCTCGACGACCTGGACCGGGCGCGAGACCACGGCCAGCTCGAGGGTGGCTTCAAAGCGGTCGCGGACTCCTTGGAGCGGATCCTGGCCACGCACGGGCTGACCCGGTTCGGTGCGCCCGGCGACGCGTTCGACCCGCATGTGCACGAGGCGCTCATGCACGCCTATGCCGACGAGGAGTCCGAGCTCGCCGGGCCCGTGGCACAGACCATCCTGCAGACCGGCTACCGCGTCGGTGACCGGGTGATCCGCCCCGCCCGGGTCGCGGTGCTGGAGCCGGCCCACCAGGCCGAGCCCGAGCCGGGCGCTCGGCCGGGATCCGACCCGGCGGGCGATACTGCGGCCGGCCCGGCGGGCGATACTGCGGGCGCCCCGGCGGGCAACGCTGCGGGCGACACTGCGGCCGGCCCTGGGACCGACGGTCCCGACACCCCGGCGCAGTGACCGTCGGACCGACCGCACACTCCCGGAGGAGGTGAACGCGTGGCCAGCAGTGACTGGGTGACAAAGGACTTCTACAAGGTGCTCGGTGTCGCCAAGGACGCATCGGCGTCGGACGTCAAGAAGGCCTACCGCAAGCTGGCCCGCGAGAACCACCCCGACTCCCACCCCGGAGACACCAAGGCGGAGGAGCGGTTCAAGGAAGTGTCCGAGGCCTACGCGGTCCTGTCGTCGGCCGACAAGCGCAAGGAGTACGACGAGCAGCGCTCCGCCTTCGGCAGCGTCCCCGGAGGCTTCCACTTCCCCGGCGGCGGCGGCACCAGCGGTGGCGGGATGCAGTTCGACTTCTCCGACCTGTTCGACGGGATCTTCCGTGGTGGGTCGGGGGGCGCACGTACCCGCACGACGTCACCCGGACGCCGCGGCGCGGACGTCGAGACCGAGGCCCGGATCAGCTTCGACCAGTCGGTGTCGGGGGTCACGGTTCCTCTGCGCATGACCAGTGACGAGCCGTGTCCCTCCTGCCACGGCACCGGCGCCCGCGCCGGCACGGTGCCGCGGGTGTGCCCGAAGTGTGAAGGCACCGGCATGCAGACCGGTGCCTCCGGCGGGCTGTTCGCCATGACCGAGCCCTGCACCGAGTGCCATGGGCGCGGTCTGGTCGTCGACGACCCGTGCCCGACCTGCCACGGGTCGGGTCGGGGCAGCTCCAGCCGCACCATGCAGGTGCGCATCCCCGCAGGGGTCAAGGACGCCCAGCGGATAAGGCTGCGCGGCAAGGGAGCGGCCGGCGAGCGTGGGGGCCCATCCGGCGACCTCTATGTCACCGTCCACGTCGGCGACCACAAGTGGTTCGGTCGCAGCGGCGACAACCTCACGATCACCGTCCCGGTGACCTTCGACGAGGCGGCGCTCGGCGCCACCATCAAGGTGCCGACCATCGACGCCGGGCCGGTGTCTTTGAAGGTCCCGCCCGGCACTCCGAACGGCCGGACGTTCCGTGTGCGTGGCAAGGGCGTTCGCCGCAAGGACGGGATCCGCGCGGACATGCTCGTGACCGTCGACGTGCAGGTGCCGTCGGCGATGTCCGACGACGCCGCATCCGCGGTCGAGGCCTACCGCGCCGCTCGCGGCGGCGACGACCCGAGAGCCGCGATGTTGTCGACGGGTGCCTGACATGACCACTCCCCGTTTCGAGCCACACGGCCCGGACAGCCCGGTCTATGTGATCAGCGTGGCCGCACAGCTGACCGGCATGCATCCCCAGACGCTTCGCACCTACGACCGACTGGGGCTGGTGTCCCCCGGCCGCACCGGAGGCGGCGGCCGACGCTACTCGCTGCACGACATCGAGCTGCTGCGCGAGGTCGCCCGGCTCACCGCCGAAGGTCTCGGTCTCGAAGGTGTGCGCCGGGTGCTCGAGCTCGAGCATCAGGTGGCGGCGCTGCAGGGGCGGGTCACCGAGCTGCTGACCGAGCTCGACGCCGCCCACACTGCGCTCGCGGCCACGCCGAACCTTCCGGTCCCGGTCTCCGGCTCGCAGCAGATGATGGTCTGGCGCCGTCGGCGTTGATGGCCTGGTCCCGCGGAGATCGACGCATGCATCGCGTACTCGTGTCCGCGCACCGAGGCGGTGTCGGTCGCGACCACGCGCTGCAGAACACACTGCGGGGCATTCAGCATGCGATCCACGTCGGAGCCGACTACGTCGAGATCGACGTCCAACGATGCCGTGACGGAGTCTTCGTGCTCCACCATGACAGCGATCTCGTGGCGGAGGGCGCACGTGCGCCGATCCCGACCATGACGAGCGACCAGGTACGCGCGATGCGGCCCGACGTACCCCTCCTGCGGGAGGCGCTGGCCGCCATGCAGGGTCGGATCAAGGCGCACGTCGACCTCAAGTTCGGCTCCTCACGCGCCGCCTACGCCGATCCGGAGAGCACGTACGAAGTCGAGGCTTGCCGCGAGATCGTCGGCGCGATGGGGGCGGCCGGTGTGATCGTCACGTGCGGTGATCGCAAGGCGCGCGCCGTCCGGGCGTGGTCCCGGCAGGAGGCTCCCCAGATGTTGGTCGGGCTGTCCGTCGGACACAGCCTGTGGCAGGGATCTCCGCCCGCATCACTCAAGGTTTTGTGCGGCGACCTCTTCCCGGGGCGCCGGCTGCGACACACCCGGGCCAACGCCTTGTCGGCCCACCGGCTGGTGGCGAGGCTCGCCGTGGCGCGGTATGCCTCCCGTCACCGGTTGCCGCTGCTGGTCTGGACCGTCGATGCCCGACGCCCGCTGGCGCGATGGATGGTCGACCCGAGGGTCTGGATGGTCACCAGCAACTATCCCGACCGGGCGCTGGCCGCGCGAACGACTTCCGTCGATCTGCCGACCGTTCCGGCGCGCTGACACGTCCACGGGCTCGGGCAACCGTACCGTCGAGACAGGCGTCCTGGTGACGTCAGCGCAGGCCCGCTTCGAGCCCTACGGGGGACTCCGTGTCGTCGTCCGCTCGCCACCTTCCGGCCCTCGACGGTCTGCGCGCCGTCGCCGTCGGGCTGGTCGTCGGCTACCACTGCGGGATCCCGTGGCTGACTGGTGGCTACGTCGGCGTCGACGTCTTCTTCGTGCTCAGCGGGTTCCTGATCACCTCCCTGCTTCTTGCTGAGGGCCGACGCGACGGACGACTCGACCTCCTGCGCTTCTGGCGGCGCCGGGTCCGCCGGCTCGCCCCGGCCGTGATCGTCATGGTCGCGGTGGTCTGCGCAGCGACTCTCGTGGTCGGCGCCGGCACCGGCATCGGGCTGCGCCGGGCGGTTCTCGGTGCCTTCACCTGGTCCAGCAACTGGGTGCAGATCGGCGCCGGGCTTCCCTACGCAGACCGGCAGGAGCCGTCGGTCTTCACCCACCTGTGGTCGTTGGCCGTCGAGGAGCAGTTCTACCTCGTGTGGCCGATCCTGCTCGTCGGCATCCTCGTGCTGGCCGCGGCGGCGAGGCGTCATGTCGGGTCGCGGGTCCCGCTGGCCCGACGGCCCGACCTGGCGCTGGTCGGTCTGCTGGCAGTCGGCTCGGTCATCGCGATGGCGCTCACCGCGCCCGGTTCCGGTGACGCCACCAGGGCGTACGAAGGGACCGACAGCCACTCGTTCGGGCTGTTGGTGGGAGCACTGCTGGCCATGAGCGGGCTGGCTCAGCCGGACGGTGCGCGGCGAGCCCCCGGCTGGCGCGGTGTCGCCGGTGTGACCGGCCTGGCGGCCGTGGTGGCGGCGGCCGCCACGATGGCGCTGGACTCCTGGTGGACCTACCGTGGCGGACTGCTCCTGGTGTCGTTGGCGACCGCCGTCGTGGTGGCCGTCGTCCTGGCGCCCGGCTGGCTTTCCCGGGTGCTCGGGATGCGCCCGTTGGCGTGGATCGGGACCCGGTCCTATGGCATCTATCTGTGGCACTGGCCGCTGCTGGTGCTGCTCACCAGGGTGAGTGGTGACGACGTGGCCGGTCGAGCGGGGGCCGTTGCCCTGGCCGTGCTCGCGGCGCAGCTGTCGTACCGGTTCGTCGAGATGCCCATCCGGATGTACGGCCTGCGCGGCGCGACCCAGTTGGCCCGTACCTCCTGGCGCTCGTTGACTCGGCCGAGCCTGCGCGCCGGTGTGGTGACTGCCGTCGCGCTGCCGATGGTGATGGCCTGCGGCGCCCTTACCGCGCACCCCGCGCAGACCGACGTGAACGGCTATCTGCAAGCCGGTGAAGCAGCGCTGGCACGCGCCCACGACGCAGTTCACGACCAGCCGCCGCCATCGGTGCGGCCGCCCACGCAGGTGTCGCCGACCACCAACCCGACGACCACCCCTGGGGGGCGTGGCCCGTCCGTCGGTCATCTGAAGTCCGGTGGCCGACGGCCCGGGCACCTCGGGCAGCGCGGGCACCACGCCGGCCGCAAGGCCGGGCCGCACGGGGTACGCCGCCACCCTCGGCACCACGGCACCGGAACCACCGTTTCGAGGACGACGGGCATTGCGTGCTCGGGTGTCCACGACGGTTCGCTCGTGAGCGCCTTCGGCGACTCCGTGATGGTGGCGTCCGCGCCTGCTCTGCTCGCGGCAATGCCACACATCGACATCACCGCGACCGTCGGCGCCCAGTTCGCCGACATCGACGCCGCGATTCGGGCGGCGCTGCGGCACGGCAGGCTCCGCCCGGTCGTGGTGATCGGCGCGGGAACGAACGGCCCGTTTCCCCTCAGCGACCTGCAGATGCTCGTCCACGGCCTCGGGCCGAGCCGCCGGGTGGTGCTCGTGACGAGCCACGTGCCCACGCGCTCCTGGCAAGGTCAGGTCAACGCCGCGCTGGACACGGTCGCAGCCGATTGGAGACGCGTGGTCGTGGCGGACTGGAACGCCGCGATCTCGGGCCATCCGGACCTGCTGGCCAGCGACGAGATCCACCCCAACCCGCAGGGCGGAGACGTGTACGCATCCGTGCTCGATGCGGCGCTCGCGGCGACCTGTACCGCCCAGACCTCGCCGACACACTGACGTCTCGGGGCTCGCCGCGCGGGTTGCTCGGTTTGCCGCGACGTCTCGAGGCTCGCCGCGCGGGTTGCTCGGCTTGCTCGTGGAGCCGTGATGAGATGGGCGCATGGCGCGTCGCAGGCATTTAGGCCCGCTGTGGTTGGCGCTCAGTTGCCTTGCCACCTTGGTGATCAGTGGCTGCGGTGTCGGCGCCGGCAGCGCGACCCCGACGGTTTCCGGTTCGTCCCAGACGCCGACGGCGACGACCCCGTCGATCCCGAACTCGTCGTCGGACCTGTCCGCCTTCGCCTGCGCGCCCGACGCGGCCGGCACGTGGAACGCGTCCGGCGTGATCACCAACCCGACATCCCAGGCTCGCGACTACCGCGTGACGGTGGTGGTGTCCACCGCCGCCGACCCGGCACCGCAGGGCAAGCAGCGAATCCTGCGGCAGATACGCACGGGGGACCCGACCCCGTTCACGATCAAGGCCCTGCCGGTCACGTCGGGCTCCGACCCGGTGTGCCAGGTCCAGGTGCGGCGCCAACCCTGACCGGGCTCGCCCCGCCGCCCGGACGTACCCGCATGTGCGGGAAAGTGGCTGGATCGCCCGGCAAAATCGAGCCAGATTCCCGCAATTGCGGGGGCACGAAGGCGAGCGATAGGGGCGAAGGTTGCGCGGAATGCACTCAACTTCGTTGGTGTTGGACCCGTCAGACTGACAACGTGCTGGGCTCCACGTCCCGGCACAGTCCAAGCCTGGCCGCACGGCGCAGCCCGGCTGAACCCCAACGCCCCGGAGTCGCACTGGTCCGACCACGGGCCGACGATGGAACCAACAGGAGACCGCACGCCCATGGACAGCTCGAAGCTCACCACCCGCAGCCAGCAGGCCGTGTCATCCGCGGTGCAGCAGGCCGCGGCGGCCGGTAACCCGCAGGTCGGGGCCGCACACCTGCTGCAGTCCTTGCTGGGCCAGGCCGACGGCATCGTGCCCTCGCTGCTTGACGCCGCCGGCGTGGATGCGGTCGCGGTGAGGGGCGCCGTCGACGCCGAAGTGACGTCGCTGCCCAAGGCCGCCGGCACCTCGGTGCAGGCGCCGTCGTTCTCCCGGGCCGTGCTCGAGGTGTTCCAGCGGGCATCAGACCTCGCAGCGGAGCTAGGCGACGAGTTCGTCTCGACCGAGCATCTCGCCGTCGGGATCGCGACCGTCGACAGCCCCGCGAAGCAGTTGCTCGCCCAGTCGGGCGCCACAGCGGACGGTCTGCGGGCCGCCTTCGGGTCGGTGCGCGGCTCGGGACGGATCACCTCGCCAGACCCCGAGGGGACTTACAAGTCTCTGGAGAAGTACGGCGTCGACCTCACTGCCCGGGCAGCGGACGGCTCGCTCGACCCGGTGATCGGGCGCGACGCGGAGATCCGCCGCGTGGTCCAGGTGCTGAGCCGGCGTACCAAGAACAACCCGGTGTTGATCGGCGACCCCGGGGTCGGCAAGACCGCGGTGGTCGAGGGCTTGGCGCAACGCATCGTGGCCGGCGACGTGCCCGAGTCATTGCGCGGTCGCAGGCTCATTGCACTCGATCTCGGCGCCATGGTGGCCGGGGCCAAGTATCGCGGCGAGTTCGAGGAGCGGCTCAAGGCGGTGCTGAACGAGATCAAGGAGTCCGGTGGTCAGGTCATCACGTTCATCGACGAGCTGCACACCGTCGTCGGCGCCGGCGCGTCCGGTGAGGGCGCCATGGACGCCGGCAACATGCTCAAGCCGATGCTGGCCCGCGGCGAGCTGCGGATGATCGGTGCCACCACTCTCGACGAGTATCGCGAGCGGATCGAGAAGGACCCCGCCTTGGAGCGCCGGTTCCAGCAGGTGTTCGTCGGCGAGCCCAGTGTCGAGGACACGATCGCGATTCTGCGCGGCCTCAAGGAGAGGTACGAAGCGCACCACAAGGTGGCCATCTCCGATGCCGCACTCGTCGCGGCCGCCACGCTGAGCCAGCGCTACATCCCGGGGCGGCAGCTGCCCGACAAGGCGATCGACCTCGTCGACGAGGCAGGGTCACGCCTGCGCATGGAGATCGACTCGAGTCCGGTCGAGATCGACGAGCTACGCCGAGCGGTCGACCGGCTGAAGATGGAGGAGCTCGCCCTCGACCGCGAGGACGACGCGGCGAGTCGGGAGCGGCTGGACAAGCTACGCGCCGAGCTCGCCGACAAGTCCGAGCAGCTGCGAAGTCTCGAGGCGCGCTGGGAGCAGGAGAAGTCGGGTCTCAACCGTGTCGGTGATGTCAAGGAGCACATCGACGAGTTGCGCATGCAGGCCGACCGAGCCCAGCGCGAGGGAGACCTCGAGAACGCCAGTCGCCTTCTCTACAAGGAGATCCCCGCCTTGGAGAAGGAGCTGGACGAGGCGCAGCGGGCGGAGTCGACCGTGGATCCGATGGTCCGCGAGGAGGTCGGGCCGGACGAGATCGCCGAGGTGATCGCTGCCTGGACCGGCATCCCAACAGGTCGCTTGCTCGAGGGTGAGACCGGCAAGCTGCTACGGATGGAGGACGAGATCGGGCGGCGGCTGATCGGTCAGCGCACGGCGGTGGTCGTGGTGTCCGACGCCGTGCGTCGCGCCCGGGCAGGTGTCTCCGACCCCGACAGGCCAACGGGCTCATTCCTGTTCCTTGGCCCCACCGGGGTCGGCAAGACCGAGCTGGCTAAGGCGTTGGCAGACTTCTTGTTCGACGACGAGCGGGCGATGGTCCGCGTCGACATGAGCGAATACTCCGAGAAGCACTCAGTGGCGCGCCTGGTCGGAGCTCCGCCCGGCTATGTCGGGTACGACGAGGGCGGCCAGCTCACCGAGGCGGTGCGGCGCCGGCCGTACTCCGTGGTGCTGATGGACGAGGTGGAGAAGGCACATCCGGAAGTCTTCGACATCCTGCTGCAGGTGCTCGACGACGGCCGGCTCACCGACGGCCAGGGGAGGACGGTCGACTTCCGCAACGTGATCCTGATCCTGACCTCGAACCTCGGTTCGATGTTCCTGGTGGACCCGAAGCTGACCGACGAAGCCAAGCGCGATGCAGTCATGGAGGTCGTGCGCACGTCGTTCAAGCCGGAGTTCCTCAACCGGCTCGACGAGGTCGTGCTGTTTGACGCCCTCGACACCGCCGACCTCGCCCGGATCGTCGAACTGCAGGTCGATGCGATGGCCAGGCGGCTCAGCACCCGGCGGATCACCCTGGACGTCAGCGACGCCGCGCGTGAGTGGCTGGCGCTGACGGGTTACGACCCGGCGTACGGCGCGCGGCCCTTGCGTCGTCTGGTGCAGAGCACCATCGGTGACCAGTTGGCCAGGTCGCTGCTGGCCGGTGATGTTCGGGACGGCGACACTGTCGTGGTGGACCGGCTCGGCGACGCCGACGAGCTGACTGTCGTCGCCAAGGGCTGACCGGGCGGCCCGCGAGAGCCGTGACCTGCCGTCGCCGGGCGGCGTCCGGTGGCGGCTTGACACGCCAGGCGTACCGCCGAAGCGGGCAAAACGGGCACGGTTCGGTACGCCTGGCGAGTGAAGCGGGGGGTCATCGGCCGGCTATTGGGGCCGGATGCCGGCGGCCGATGCCGGTTGGGCGGATCCTTGTCCCCGTGGTGGGATGACAGCGTGAACGGTGAGCGGGCGGTGAGACCGAGACAGGTGACCTATGCCTGCATGCTTTCGGGTCTGGGGTCCGCACTGTTCCTCGCCGGGATCTTCAGCACGATGTCCAGGTGGGGCTCGCAGTCGCTGCGTGACGAGGCCGCCAAGGCGCTTGACAACGCGCCGTTCGGCTCCGGTGGCATGACGGTCACGGAGGTTCTGAACATCCTTCGAGTGGGCCTGATGGTTGCCGCCGCAGCCTGCGTGATCGGAATCGTGATGGCTGTCTATGCGGCTCGGCGCCACCGCGGAGCCCGGGTGGTCCTGACAGTTCTGGCCGCGTTCACGGTGGTGTGTTCGCTGGTCAGCGGCTTCGCTGGTCTCATCCTGGTCATCATCGCGGCGCTCAGTTGCTACCTTCTGTGGTCCGCGCCAGCTCGAGCCTGGTTCGCGGTCGGCAGTCGGCAGTCGATCGCCATCGTCCCCCCACCACCCGGCTCGACCGACAGGGGAAGCCTGATGTCCAGCCAACCGCCACCGTCCGGCGACCAACCGGAGGGCTCGCCCGACAGGGATGGTCTCGAGGGGCAACGAGCGCAGGACGAGCGGCGGGCGTCGGATCCGCGTCCGCCACCGGACCAGCCGCCGGCCGGGCCGCACGCACCGGTGCAGCAGCCTTATCCGGGCCAGCACGGCGAGCAGCCTTCGCAGCCGCCGCCCTACCAGCGGCCGTGGGGGCAGGAGCAACCGAGCCAACCCCCGTACGCACCGGGCTATCCGCCGCAGCAGGGTTATCCGCCGCAGCAGGGTTACTCCCAGCCCTACGGTGGGTACGAGGCGTACCCGCGCGGCCGAGTGCCCGGCTATCCCGGCGACGCGATTGCCGCAGCCCAGAAAAGGCCGGCCGGCGTCACCGCCGCCGCGGTGATCACGATCGTGTCGTCGGGACTCGCGTTCCTGATCTCGGCCCTGATCCTCGGGGTGGGGCTGGCTTCTCGCAAGGACATGATCGACACGCTCAACAAGAACCAGCAGCTCGCCACAAGCAATGTGTCCGTGGACACCATCCTCAACATCGTGCTGGTCGGCACGGGGGTGGTGATGGTGCTGACGATCGCCGCGATCGTGCTGAGCGTCCTGCTCCTGAAGGGCGTCGGTTGGGCCAGGATCATCCTCGTGGTCCTGTCTGGACTGACCATCGCCTTGGGCCTGGTGACTTTCCCGGCGGGCCTGCTGTTCAGCGCCGTCGGGGTGGCCGTGATCGTGTTGTGCTTCGTGGGCGATGCGGGGATCTGGTTCCAGGTACGCAAGGCGCAGCACGACCAGGCCAAGGGCATCCAGCCCTACTGATCGCGGCGGGGTCGCGCCGCGCCGACCCGACACGCCCGGAGCCAACCGCAATTGCGGGAAAGTGGTCGATCCCCGGCCTGATCCCAGCCACTTTCCCGCAATTGCGGAGGGCCGGAGCGAGCCGGAGGCGGTCGGGTCCGGTGGTGGTCAGGGCGACGCGAACACCTTCGCCAACCGGGCCAACGCCTCCTCGAGCACGTCCTCGCGCTTGCAGAACGCCCACCGCACCAGCGGCCGACCGGCCTCGAGGTCGTCGTAGAACACCTGGTGCGGAATCGCCACCACGCCCGCCAGCTCGGGCAGCGCAAGGCAGAATTCCATGCCGTCCTGGAAACCGAGCGGGCGTACGTCCGTGGTCGCGAAGTAGGTGCCCTGCGGCACGAACGTCGTGAAGCCCAGGGCTGACAACCCGCCACACAGCTGGTCGCGCCGAGCCTGCAGCCGACGGGCGACGCCGGTGAAGAAGTCGTCCGGCAGGTCCAGGGCACCGGCGATGGCCGGCTGCAGCGGCGCACCGGAGGTGAAGCTGAGGAACTGCTTGGCCTGGTTGACCGCCCCAACCAGCGACACCGGGCCGCTGGCCCAGCCGACCTTCCAACCCGTGAACGAGAACGTCTTGCCGCCGCTGGAGATCGTGACGGTGCGTTCGGCCATGCCGGGCAAGGTCGCGATGGGAAGGTGCGGCCGGTCGTCGAACGTCAGGTGCTCATAGACCTC
Source organism: Nocardioidaceae bacterium (assembly GCA_050700835.1). Taxonomy (GTDB): domain Bacteria; phylum Actinomycetota; class Actinomycetes; order Propionibacteriales; family Nocardioidaceae; genus JBOHDX01. Next base: position 24,034 of record JBOHDX010000148.1, on the reverse strand, counting down.
GTCGGCGATCACCACGAGGTCGTGCTCGACCGCCACCCGCGCGACGGCGGTTAGCTCGTCGAGATCGAGCACCGTGCCCGTGGGGTTGTGTGGTGAGTTCAACAGGATCGCGGTCGTGCGCGGGGTCACCGCCGTCGCCAACGCATCGGTGTCGAGCCGGAAGTCCGGTGCCCGCAGCGTGACCGGCCGTCGTACGCCGCCGGCCATCTGGATGACCGCGACGTACGAGTCGTAGTACGGCTCGAGCACCACGACCTCGTCACCGAGGTCGACCAGACCGAGCAGCGCCGCGGCGACCGCTTCGGTGGCGCCGGTGGTGACCACGACCTGCGTGTCGGGATCGAGGTCGAGGTCGTACCACCGCTTCTGATGATCCGCGACCGCACGGCGCAGCTCGGGGGCGCCGATGCCCGGGGCGTACTGGTTGCGTCCGGTGTGCATGGCCTGAATCGCGTCGGCGATCACCGAGTCGGGGCCGTCGGTGTCGGGGAACCCCTGGCCGAGGTTGATCGCCCCCGTCCGGGCTGCCAATGCGGACATCGTCGCGAAGATGGTGGTGCCAAGTCCGTCGAGTCGTGCCGCGGCCTGCTTCATCCCCCGAGCCTAGGACCCGGCCGTCGCTCCCGTATTCTCGCCGCGGTCCAGCCTGCATCAAGCCCGGTGGCAGGTGCGCAACTGTCGGATGGCGGCCGGAGGGCCAGGGTAGGGGCGGCCCGGCGGGCGGGGCGCGAGGAGTGCGGGATCCGGAATAGTCGAGCGGAACGAGGCAAGACACGTGAGTGACCGGGATGAGCTGATCCACCAGATCAAGACCAAGGCCCTCGTACGCGGGAGCGTGAAGTTGTCGTCCGGCCGTCAGGGCGACTATTACGTGGACATGCGGCGGATCACGCTGGACGCCGAGGCGGCGCCGTTGATCGGTCGGGTCATGCTCGACGTCGTCGACGACCTCGACTTCGACGCGGTCGGCGGGCTCACACTGGGCGCCGACCCCGTGGCTCTGTCCATGCTGCACGCCGCCTTTGCCCGCGGGCGCGCGCTCGATGCCTTCGTGGTACGCAAGGAAGGCAAGAAGCACGGCATGCAGAAGCGGATCGAGGGACCCGACGTCGTTGGCCGCCGCGTGTTGGCGGTGGAGGACACGTCGACCACCGGAGGATCCGTTCTCACCGCGGTCGCGGCCCTTCGCGAGGCCGGTGCCGACGTGGTCGCGGTCGCCTGCATCGTCGACCGCGCGACCGGGGCGAAGGACGCCATCGAGGCCGAGGGGTTGGAGTACCGCTACGCGATCGGCAAGGACGACCTGGGGATCGCCTGAGGCGAGCGGGTCAGTCCGGGGCGCCGTCGGGGGCGAGCTTGCGACGCTTGCGGGACGAATGGCTCTCGCGCACGAGGTGGATGACGACCGGCGCGCTGGACAGCACGACCGCCCCGAGCACGATCAGGTCCAGGTGCGGCTCGATGTGGTCCTTGACGAACTGGAACCGCCCGAGGCCCCAACCGAGCAGGGTCATGCCCGACGCCCACACGACTCCGCCTAGAACGGAGTAGGTCAGGTAGCGGCGGGGGTCCATCTTGGCGACGCCGGCAACGACGGTTATCACGGTCCGCACCACCGGCACGAACCGGGCCAGGAAGATGGCCGGCGAGCCGTACTTCTCGAAGAAGCCATGGGTGCGGTCGATCTGCTCCTTCTTGAGGAGCCGATGCTCCTTCCGCTCGAAGATCGGCGGTCCGACGACGCGGCCGATCTCATAGCCGACGACGTTGCCAAGGACGGCGGCCACCGAGAGCACCACGCAGACGAACCAGATCGAGTGCCCGATGAGTCCGGTGGACACGAAGATGCCGACGGTGAACAGCAGCGTGTCGCCGGGCAGGAAGAATCCCAGCAGGAGCCCGCACTCGGCGAACAACATGGCCGCGGCGACCCACATGGACCACGAGCCTGCGGAGTTCAGCAGATGGCTGGGGTCGAGCCAGGATGGAAGCACCGGGCAAGGCTAACCGAGCCCTGGTTAGCATCCGACCATGTGCGCCGCCGCTGCCAGTGAACCCGGTCTCACCACGGAGGTCGGGGTCGGGCCGTGGGAAGGCGCCTGGCCACAAGACCCGCGGTACGACCCGGATCTGCTGCGAGAGGGCGACCGGCGCAACGTCGCCGACCGCTACCGCTACTGGACGCACGCCGCGATCGTGGCTGACCTCGACACCCGGCGCCATCCGTTCCACGTAGCGGTGGAGAACTGGCAGCACGACTTCAACATCGGCTCGATCGTGCGTACGGCCAACGCGTTCCTCGCCGCGGAGGTGCACATCGTCGGGCGACGGCGGTGGAACCGGCGAGGCGCCATGGTCACCGACCGGTACCAGCACGTGCGTCACCATGACGACCTCGCTGCGCTCGCCGGCTGGTCCCGCGAGGCCGCACTCCCGGTGCTGGGCATCGACAACCTTCCGGGCTCGACGCCGATCGAGCAGGCCAGCCTGCCGTACGCCTGCGTGCTCGTGTTCGGGCAGGAAGGCCCGGGCCTGTCCGGGGCCGCGCGCGAGGCGTGCGACCAGACCCTGTCGATCACGCAGTTCGGATCGACCCGGTCGATCAACGCGGGTGCCGCAGCGGCCATCGCCATGCACACGTGGATCCGCCAGCACGTCGTCCCCTCAGTCGTCCCCTCATAGGGTCTGGCTATGACGGAACGGCTGGTGGTGATCGGCGGCGACGCGGCCGGCATGACCGCTGCGTCGGTTGCCAAGCGGCGGGCCGGTGCGGAGCTTGACGTGGTCGTGCTCGAGCGGTCCGGCTGGACGTCCTACTCCGCCTGCGGCATCCCCTACTGGGTGGGCACAAAGGTGGCCGGACCCGATGCACTGGTGGCGCGGACACCGCAACAGCACCGCGACAACGGTATCGACGTTCGGCTCGGCGCTGAGGCCGTGGGCATCGACCTCACGACGCGCACCGTTGACGTCCGCGAAGGCGGTCGGAGCTCGACGGTCGCGTTCGACTCCCTCCTGGTCGCCACCGGCGCGGTACCGATCAGGCCCGATCTGCCGGGCATCGACGCCGACGGGATCCACGGCGTGCAGACGCTCGACGACGGTCGTCGGCTGATCGACGACCTTGACGGGCACGACGACGCGCAGGTGGTGATCGTCGGTGCCGGATACATCGGGATCGAGATGGCGGAGGCGTGCCTGCGAAGGAAGCTGTCCACCACTCTGATCGACCGGTCCCCCGAGCCGCTCAACGGCATCGACCCCGAGCTCGGCCGGACGGTACGCGAGACTCTGTCCGAGCTCGGCGTCGCGGTGGCGGTGCCGTCCGCGGTCGAGTCGTTCGGGGTCGACAAGCACGGCCGCGTCGAGTCGGTGACCTGTGCCGACGGCACCTACCCCGCAGACCTTGTCATCCTCGGCCTGGGCGTGCGCGCAGCCTCCGACCTCGCCCGCGCCGCCGGTCTGGACATCGGCGCCGCGGGTGGCATCCGTACCGACCCGTCGATGGCCGTGCCCGGGCACGAGCGAGTGTGGGCCGCAGGCGACTGCGTCGAGACGTGGGACCGCATCACCGGCGACTGGGTCTACGTACCCCTCGGCACGCACGCGAACAAGCAGGGGCGAGTCGTCGGGCTCAATGTCACCGGTGCCGACGAGCGGTTCCCCGGCATCGTGCGGACGGCGATCACGAAGGTGTGCGAGCTGGAGGTGGCTCGCACCGGCCTGACTGAGCGCGCCGCGCGCCGCGCCGGGTTCGACCTGATGACCGCGCAGATCGACAGCACCACCCGGGCCGGCTACTTCCCCGGCGCGGCCCCGATGACGGTTCGCATGCACGCCGAACGCCGCACCGGCCGTCTGCTCGGCGCCCAGATCGTCGGCCACGACGGGGCAGGCATGCGGATCAACGCGTGCGCCCTGGCTCTGTGGAACGAGATGACGGCCGCCGACCTGATGACCAGCGACCTCGCGTACGCCCCGCCCTTCACCAGCGTGTGGGACCCGGTCCAGGTAGCGGCCCGGGCCCTCGTCCGGCAGGTCTGACTCGGCGCCGTACCCGCCGTCCTCCGGCGGGTCTACGATGAACGCGGCCACCCGGCCACAACTGCACAAGCTCGAGTCCAGGGGAAGCCGGTCGAATCCCGGCACTGACCCGCAACCGTAGGTGGCCGCGAGGCCACGAGTCGGAGCGCCTGACTCGAGTGAGCGGCTCCATGCTGTCGAGGTCTACAGGTCAGGAGTCGGACCCGGACCTGGTCCGTGTCTGAGTTCACCTGGGACCGCTCACGAAAGGCCATCCCCGGTGACACCACGTTCTGGTTCCCGTCTCGGCGCCCTCATCGGCGCAGCCGCCCTCGTCGCGGCATCCCTCCCCGGCAGTGCCCAAGCGGTCCACGCCGTGCACGTCCACGCCGTGCACGTCCACGCCGTGCACGGGCACGCCGCCGCGGTCACGCATCCCCGAGCGGCCTCGGCCGCGACCTGGCAGAGCCGCGAGGTCACCCGGCACGGCACGGTTCCGTCCGCCTACGTCAAGGGCGCCGACTGGGGACTCACCGTCGACACGTTGTTCGCCCTTGTCGACGGGACCGGCCACCCGAGGATCCGGGTACGGATGGCGCATGCGATCGCCGCCCACATCACGGACTACACCACGTTCGGCCGCAGCGTGTCGTCCGGCGCCACCGCCAAGGTCCTCCTGGCGGCCGCAGTCCTCGGTCGCTCCGCGCGGCATTTCGGCGGCATGAACGTGCGACGCGCCGTCCTGGGCATGGTCGACCGGCGCCCGGGGTGGGATCGCGGACACCTGCGGGACCGCAGCACGACCGACTACAGCAACACACTGGGCCAGTCGCTCGGCGTCATCGGCCTGTCCCGCACCGTGGGTGGCGTGCCGGCATCGATGGTGCAGTTCCTGCTCAAGCAGCGTTGTCCGCGCGGCTTCTTCCAGATCCAGTTCACGCCGCACAAGACCTGCGGACAGGCGCACGGTCAGCCTGACGTCGACGCGACGTCGTACGCGCTTCAGGCGCTCGAGGCGGCCAGGCGGCAGGGCGGAGTCCGTGTGTCGCGAGCACTGATCGCGCGCTCCGCGCGCTGGCTGCTGGGTGCCCAGCTAGCCAACGGTGGCTTCGCGGGCGGCTCGACGACCAGGATCGCCAACGCGAACAGCACCGGCCTCGCCGCGCTGGCGCTCGTCGCCACCGCACACGGCGCGGGACGGGCCGCTGCCAGGGCGCGGCAGTTCGTGGCGTCGCTGCAGATCACCCGGGCGAACGCGGCCGGAGGCAGCGCGCGGCGCGAGATCGGCGCCATCGCGTACGACCGGGCAGCCCTTCGCTCGGCGCTCCGCAACGGCATCGGAGGCACGAACCTCAAGCGCGACCAGTGGCGCCGCGCTACCGCGCAGGGCGTCTTCGCATTCCACTCGGTGCCGCTCGGGTCGCTCTCGGTCCACAAGTGATCCCATCGGTCCGGGCACCCGGCCGGCTACGCCGCTCCGGCGGTGCGGCCGGTGCCGGACTGGTTCTGTCGGTGGGCCTCGGCGCAGCACTGTCCGTCGGCTCCGCCGCCGCGCTGCCAGCGGCGACCGGTGCTGCGTCCGCGCCCGGCTACTGCCGCACGTCGCAGGGGGTCACCGTCGTGGTGGACTTCACCGACCTTGGTGGGTCAGTCGTCGTGCGCTGCGTACCCTCCGCCAACGGCGGGACCACCGGCCTTGCCGCACTGCAGGCGGCCGGGTTCAGCACCACCGGGACGCAGCGATGGGGCGACGGCATCGTGTGCCGGGTGCAGGGCAGGCCCTCGGCGTCGGAAACCCTTGCTATCAAAGGCAATCCGCACTATCACGAGAAGTGCGTCGACACTCCGCCCACGCAGGCCTACTGGACGTACTGGCACGCCGCCAACGACGGTTCGTGGACCTACAGCAGCCAGGGTCCGACGGCGCGGGACATCACTCCGGGCGGCTTCGAGGGCTGGGCCTTCGCGCTGAATCGTTCCGGTTCGCTGCCCGCGCCCCGGGCGGCGCCGCGACGTCCGGTGGCGCCCACCACCGCACCGACCACGCCACGCAGATCGACGCCGACCACTGGTCCGACGCGCGGAACCACGACCCCGCCGCCGGCGACCACCACCGGATCCCCGCGAGCCTCGCGCCCGGCCGCCCACCAGCATGGCCGGCCGGGGCGCACGCATTCGACGCGGTGCAAGGCCGCCGGCTGCCCGGCCGCCAGGTCGGCACCCGGCTCGCGCCCGCCGCCCGCGTCGCCCTCGGCCGAGGGTCGCATCACCGGGGACGTACCGAAGCCACCGTCGTCGGGCGGCGCCGGGAGCGCCCTCGGCTTCCTGTCGGCCGCGGCGGTCGCAGTGCTGGTGATCGCGGGCGGCGTGGCCGCTGCAGTACGCCGGAGGGCCGGCCGGTCATGACCGGGTGGGGCCGCTACTGGCTGGCGCGTCCGCTGCACCCCGTGGCCTGGTGGATCTGGGCCCTGGGGGTGGCCGTCGCAGCCAGCCGCACGACCAACCCGGTGGTCCTGGCCACGATCGTCGCGGTCGTCAGCTGGGTGGTGGTCGCCCGCCGGGCCGACGCCCCCTGGGCCCGGGCGTACCGCTTCTACCTGATCGGCGGCGCGGTGATCGTCGTGCTGCGCATCGTCTTCCGGGTCCTCTTCGGCGGCGGGGGCGGTGGCTTCGTCCTCGTGCCGTTGCCGTCCGTGCCGTTGCCGTCGTGGGTCGCCGGGGTCCGCCTGCTGGGTGACGTCACCGCCGCACAGGTCCTCGGCGGGCTGTACGACGGTCTGCGCCTTGCCACGATGCTGGTCTGCCTCGGTGCGGCCAACGCCCTGGCCAACCCGCGCCGGCTGCTGAGGTCCCTGCCGCCCGCGCTGTCCGAGGTCAGTACCGCCGTCGTGGTGGCCCTGTCGGTCTTCCCCCAGCTGGCCGAGAGCGTCCTGCGGGTACGCCGCGCCCGCCGGCTGCGGGCCCGTCCGCCGGCTCGTCGGCTGGCGAGCCTGCGGTCGGTGGTCGTTCCGGTCCTCGAGGACGCCCTCGACCGGTCGATGCTGCTGGCCGCGTCGATGGACGCGCGCGGCCACGGCCGTCGGTCCGGTCGGTCGCATCGGCGGATCGTCGTCAACGGTGTGGCGATGGTCGCCGGACTCGCCGGGGTCTGCGTCGGCGTCTACGGCACGCTCGACACCACGACCCCGCGCTACCTCGGTCTGCCGACGCTCGGCCTCGGTGTCGCGGTCGGCATCGCCGGCATCGCGATGTCCGGGCGTACCGTCGTGCGCTCGGCATACCAACCCGACAGCTGGCGCCTGGCGGAGTGCCTGACCATCGCCTCCGGCGTGGGCGCGGGCGTTGTCGGCTGGCTGGCCGCCACGCTCGACCCTGCACTCGTGGCACCGTCGATCGAGCCGCTCGGGTGGCCGCAACCCTCGACCGTCGCGATGGCAGGCGTGCTGCTGGCCCTATTGCCGGCGTTCGCCACCCCACTGCCCGAGGAGCCGACCCGGCCGGTCCCGGAGCCGGAGGCGCCAACTCCGATCGGCCGGGCACCGGCGGGGGTGGCCACATGATCTCGTTGCAGGGGGTCACGTTCTGGTTCCCTGGGGTTGCCGAGCCGGCATTGCGCGACGTCCATCTCGATGTCGGCGAGGGGGAGCTCGTCGTGGTGACCGGCTCCACCGGCTCGGGCAAGACAACGTTGCTGCGCATGCTCAACGGGCTGGTTCCCGACTTCACCGGCGGCCATCTCGAAGGCTGGGTGCTGGTCGACGGACACGACACCCGCGACCATCCGCCCCGGGAGATGGCCGAGCTCGTCGGCTATGTCGGCCAGGACCCGCTCGCCGGCTTCGTCACCGAGACGGTGGAGGAGGAGCTGGCGTACGGCATGGAGCAGCTTGCGGTGCCCGCGCCGGTGATGCGACGGCGGGTGGAGGAAACCCTTGACCTGCTTGGGATCGCGCACCTGCGCCGGCGCACCTTGCGCACCCTCTCCGGCGGTGAGCAGCAGCGTGTCGCGATCGGCGCCGTGCTCGCCATGCACCCCAAGGTGCTCGTGCTGGACGAGCCCACGTCCGCCCTCGACCCAGCCGCGGCGGAGGACGTGTTGGCCGCAGTGCTCCGGCTGGTGCACGACCTCGGCGTCACGGCCCTGGTCGCCGAGCACCGGCTGGAGCGCATCGTGGAGTACGCCGACCGACTCGTTCTGGTGCGGCACCGGACGGTGACCGACGGTCCGGTCGCGGCCCTGATAGTGCAGGCGGAGCACGTGCCCCCGGTCGTCGAGCTCGGCCGGACCATGCAGTGGTCGCCTGTGCCCCTGTCGGTGCGGGACGCCCGGCGTGCGGCCGTGCCGCTGCGACGGCGCCTGGACGGCGTGCTCCCGGACGACCCCGCCCCCGCGCCCGGTCGCGTGCGGCTCACGTCGAGCGACGTCGTGGTCCGGCACCGACAGGTTGCTGCCGTACGCGGTGCCGACCTGGTGCTGCGTGCGGGAGAGATCGTCGCGCTGATGGGGCGCAACGGCTCGGGCAAGTCCTCCTGGCTGTGGGCGCTGCGCGGCGCCGCGCGACGTGCCGGCGGCCAGGTGCTCGTGGACGGTCATGATCCCGCCGGCTTCGGTCCGGCCGACGCGACCGGCCAGATCTGCCTGGTGCCCCAGGAGGCCGGCGACCTGCTGTACCTCGACACCGTGCACGGCGAGTGCACTGCGGCCGACTCAGGCGGCGCACTTGCCCCCGGAACCACGCGCACCTTGCTGGACCGGATCGCGGGACCGGCAACGGTTCCCGGGGACGCCCACCCGCGTGACCTCTCCGAAGGTCAGCGCCTCAGCCTGGCGTTGTCGGTCCAGCTGGCCGCTCGACCAGGCGTCGTGCTGCTGGACGAGCCCACCCGCGGACTCGACTACGCGGCCAAGCGCCGGCTGGCTTCGGTCGTCGCCGAGCTGGCGGCAGAGGACGCCGCACTCCTGGTCGCCACCCACGACGTCGAGTTCGTCGCCTCGGTCGCCCACCGGGTGGTCGTGATGGCGCAGGGCCAGGTGGTCACCGACGCGCCGGTGCGGGACGCCGTGGTCGGCTCGCCGATCTTCGCTCCGCAGGTCGCCAAGGTGATGGCTCCGCTGCCGTTGCTGACGGTGGCGGACGTACTCGCAGCGCAGACCCGGCAGTCCACGGCGACGGGAGCCGGCCGTGGTTGACCTGCTGCCCCGCGCGGCTGCACGAGCGGCCGGGTTCGACCCGCGGGTCCGCGCCGTGCGGGTGGGCCGCCGCTCGGCGGTGATGCTGGCGCTCGCCACCGTCGCCGGGCTGGCCATGTTCTGTTGGCCGCTGCTGGTGCGCGCCCCTGAGCAGGGCGCCGCCCACACGACGGATGCGCCGTTCCTGTTCATCCTGGTGCTGCCGGTGATCGTCGGCGTGGTGCTCACGTCGTTGGCCGATGGCGGCCTCGACTCCAAGGCCCTGGCGATGCTCGGAGTGCTGTCCGCCGTCAACGCCGCGCTGCGCCCGCTGAGCGCAGGCATCGCCGGCATCGAGCTCGTGTTCTTCCTGCTGGTGCTGGCCGGCCGGGTGTTCGGGCCGGGCTTCGGCTTCGCGCTGGGCTGCACGTCCGTGTTCGCGTCGGCACTGCTCACCGGCGGCGTCGGCCCTTGGCTGCCGTTCCAGATGATCGCGTCTGCCTGGATCGGCATGGGCGCGGGGCTGCTTCCGAAGCGGGTACGTGGCCGCGCCGAGATCGGCATGCTCGTGGGTTACGGCGTGGTCGTGGCGTACCTCTTCGGTGCGTTGATGAACCTGTGGTTCTGGCCGTACGCCGTGGGCAGCGGCACGACACTGTCCTTCCTGCCCGACGCCGCGCTGACGACGAACCTGCACCGATTCGCGGTCTACACGCTCACCACGTCGACGATGTCGTGGGACACGGGGCGTGCGATCACCAACGCGGTCGCCATCGTCGTGCTCGGTCCGGCGGTGCTGGCCACGTTGCGACGCGCCCTGCGGCGTGCTTCGTTCGGTGCGCCCGTGACGCGTGGCGTCGCCGGACCCGTTGGCGACCCGCCGGAGCAGCCGCGATACTGAGGGTTCATCACCGTCGTCCGTCTGGAGTCCCCATGCCGATCGCCACGCCCGAGGTCTACGCGCAGATGCTCGACAAGGCGAAGGCCGGGTCGTTCGCCTACCCCGCTGTCAACGTCACGTCGTCGCAGACGTTGCACTCGGCGCTGCGCGGCTTCGCCGAGGCGGGCAGCGACGGGATCGTGCAGGTGTCGACAGGGGGTGCGGAGTTCCTGTCGGGCGCCACGATCAAGGACATGGTCACCGGCTCCGTCGCGTTCGCGGCCTATGCGGTCGAGGTGGCGAAGAAGTACCCCGTCAACGTGGCCCTTCACACCGACCACTGCCCCAAGGACAAGCTCGACGGATTCGTACGCCCGCTGCTCGAGCTGTCCACGAACCGCGTGGCACAAGGGGGTCTGCCCTACTTCCAGTCACACATGTGGGACGGTTCGGCGACGCCCCTCGACGAGAATCTCGACATCGCGCAGGAGTTGTTGGCCAAGGCGGCCGCCGCGCACGTCGTGCTCGAGATCGAGGTGGGTGTGGTCGGCGGCGAGGAGGACGGCGTCGTCGGTGCGATGGACGAGAAGCTCTACTCGAGCCCGGAGGACGCGCTCGCGGTGGCCGCGGCGCTCGGGCTGGGCGAGAAGGGCCGCTACCTCACCGCCCTGACGTTCGGCAACGTCCACGGGGTGTACAAGCCCGGAAACGTCAAGCTGCGGCCCGAGATCCTGCAGCAGGCGCAGCAGGTGGTGGGGGAGAAGTACGACCGCCAGAAGCCGTTCGACCTGGTGTTCCACGGCGGTTCGGGCTCGCTGCCGGAGGAGATCTCGGCGGCGGTCGACTACGGCGTGATCAAGATGAACATCGACACCGACACGCAGTATGCGTTCACGCGCGCGGTGGCCGGGCACATGTTCGCGCACTACGACGGCGTGCTCAAGATCGACGGGGACATGGGGGACAAGAAGGCCTATGACCCCCGGGTGTACGGCAAGGCCGCCGAGGCGTCGATGGCGGCGCGGGTCACCGTGGCGTGCGAGAACCTCCGCTGCGCCGGCACCGCCACCCCCTGACCCCCCTGCCGCGACCGCTGCCGCGTCGGGTGACCACGTTCTCGTGGTACGTCGGCACGTCTCACGGGGTACAACCCATGAGAAGTGCCGACATGCCATGAGAAGCGACGGGTCGACCGATCTGTCGGCAGGGCCCGGCGAGTAGAGGGTTGTCCACAACTGGTGCCTTCGGCCTTGTGCGTCGACGCTGCCACGGCAACTGTCGGCGGATGGACAGTCGACTTCGAGCGCTCGCTGCTCAGCAGGGCGGTCACTTCACCCGGGCCCAAGCGCTGGACTGCGGTCTCACCGACCGGGACCTTCGCGCGGCAGTCCGGGCTGGCGCGCTGCGTCGGGTACGCCACGGCGCGTACTCGTTCGCGGACGTGTTCGACGCACTCGACCCACGGGAACGTCACCTGGTCCTGGCGCACGCGGTGATGTCCAGCCTGAGCGGACGGGTGGCCCTGACCCACCAGTCGGCCTCAGCCGCTCACCGGCACCTTCAATGGGGATGGGACATGACCGAAGTTCATGTCACTCGTCTGGACGGAGGTGCGGGGCGCAACGAAGCGGGGGTCCGCCATCACGTGGGCGCGATCTCCGACAACGATCTCGTCCAGGTCGGTTCGCTTGTGTGCGCGAACGAGGTGCGTTCGCTGGTCGATGCGACGGGCGAGATCAGCGCCGAGAGTGGCGTGGTGATGGTCGACTCGGCTCTGCACATAGGGGAGGTCGACGCGCACACACTCGAGGCTGTCGCCGCCCAACGCTCTGACTGGCCTGGATCGCGACGTTCCCGGTTGGTCGTGCGGCTCAGCAACGGTCTGTCCGAATCGGTGGGCGAGTCACGTTCGCGATACCTGTTCTGGCGTAACGCCCTCCCAGCCCCGACATTGCAGTACGTCGTACGCAACGCGAATCAGACACTGCTCGGTATCGCTGACTTCGGGTGGGAGGAGTGGTGCCATCTCGGCGAGTTCGACGGCCGCCTGAAGTACTACCGCGACCTTCCGGGGGGCCAGGATCCGGGCGACGTGGTGTTCCGCGAGAAGCGCCGAGAGGACTCGCTCCGAGCTGAGCTCTTCGGCATGACGAGATGGACCTGGGGAGACCTGGAACCCTCGCGGTCCGATCGCCTGATCCGGACGATTCGCCAAGCGCTGGCCGCGTCCCGTCGACGTTATACCAACCATCGAACGGTGATCGCGTGACGGCCGAGTGCCCAGTGACATCCGACTGGGTGGGCGTCCGTCCGGCGCTGCTCGGAGACGCACTTCTCATGGCACGCTGGCACTTCTCATGGGCTGCAACCCATGAGAAGCGCCGACGTACCACGAGAACGTGGTAAACCGCGGCAGGGCAGGATGGGGGTATGAGTCAGCACAACCTGCTCGGTGACCCCCCGCCCACTTTGCTCCCGGTCGACCCGGCCGCCGATCTGCTCGCCTCCGGTTCCACCCCCGACGATGTCGCGCGGGCGTACCCGGCGTCGAGCCTGGCCTGGGCGACGCTGGCCGAGCAGGCGTTGCACGACGGGCGCGACGTCGATGCCTATGCCTACGCGCGCACCGGCTACCACCGTGGCCTCGACGCGCTGCGTCGCAACGGTTGGGGCGGCCATGGGCCAGTGCCTTGGGAGCACGAGCCCAACCGCGGCTTCCTCCGTGCACTGGCGGCCCTCGCCAACGCCGCCGGCCGGATCGGCGACGACGAGGAGGCCGACCGGTGCCGCACGCTCCTGGCCGACTCCACGCCCACCGGGTACGCCGCGCTGGTCGACTGAGTCGGTCGCCGCCGCCGTGCCACGAATCGCTGGCCGGGTCGGCCGACGGCCCACCGGCCCGAGCACCTACGAGCCACTCGCACAGGTGCGCTGCGGATATCGAAGGTCGTCCGACGCCGAACGGCCTCGGGGCCGGAATCGTCCCCTGCTGCGATTCCGGCCCCGAGACCGTCCATCGACATGATCGCACGCGAGCGTGCGCAACGGGCGGCATGCAAGTGCCAATGGCATTAACATGCCCGCCATGGACGAGGCAACGAAATCCGTAGGTCCACTCGCCGTCCTCGGGCTCGGATGGGACGAGGAACGGGTCTACCGGGTCGTTCTGCGCCACTCCGGGGATCGGGTCAACGACCTGACCGATACCAGGGGCCGGCCGTTGCGGGACCTCGGGGCGGTGCTGGACCGGCTGGAGGCGGCCGGCCTGATCACCCTGGACAGGGGTGTGGTGACCGCGGTCGAGCCGGAGCTCGCCTTGGGGAAGATGCTGCAGGACGAGGTGCTGGCCATGCGGCACCGGCAGGACCAGCTCGCCGCCGCGCGGATGGCGATCCCGGAGTTCATGACCGAGCTGCGAGCCGGTCAGCTGTCAATGTCGGCTCCGAGCTGGGTCGATCTCGTGCCGATGGAGGAGGCGGTCGGCATCATCATGGCGCTTGCCTCGTCGACCGAGGGCGAGATGCTCTTCCTGCGTCCGGACCAGTGGTCGTCGGGCTTCTCGCCCGAGATCGACGCGGCCGTCGTGGACGCACTGAATACCGGCCGCCCGTCGAGGGCGCTGTGCCCGATGCAGGCCATAGAACGCAATGGCTACGCCATCCGGCACCGGATCAACGCGGGAGAGGTCGTGCGGGTACTGGCCGATGTGCCGAGCCGGCTGGTGATCTTCGGCCCCGAGGTCGCGGTGATGACCGAGCAGTGGGGCGCGCCCGGCGGCCACCGGCTGGTCATCCGGCACCGAGGCCTGATCGACGCGCTGATCGCGCTGTTCGAGTCCCTGTGGATGCGGGCCACCGCGATCCCGGGGTTGGGGCAGGACCTGACCGACGACCGGCGTGCCCTGCTGGAGCTGCTCGGGTCTGGAGCCATCGACGAGCAGATCGCCCGCAGCATGGGACTGTCGCTGCGGACGGTACGCCGCCGGGTGTCGGAGCTGATGGCCGAGCTCGGCGCCGTGTCACGGTTCCAGGTGGGCGTCGAGGCGGTACACCGCGGCTGGCTGTGAGGCTGTTCGCTAGGCTGCGGTGGCAAGAGCTCCGGTGCGCTTGCGACCGGAGCCCCGTTATGTTCACGAGGCACAGCCAGCTCGTGACGAGCTTCGTGGTGAGGGGTACCTCATGCCCGCGATCGTGATCGTCGGCGCTCAATGGGGCGACGAAGGCAAGGGGAAGGCGACGGACCAGCTCGGCGGCGACGCCGACTACGTGGTGAAGTTCAATGGCGGCAACAACGCCGGTCACACGGTCGTCATCGGCGACGAGAAGTACGCCCTGCACCTGCTGCCGAGCGGCATCCTCACCCCAGGGGTCACCCCGGTGATCGGCAACGGCGTGGTGATCGACCTGGCCGTGCTGTTCGAGGAGATCGACGCGCTCGACGCTCGTGGGGTCGACACCTCACGGCTCGTGATCAGCTCCAACGCGCACCTCATCGCGCCGTACCACCGCACTCTCGACAAGGTCACCGAGCGGTTCCTGGGGTCTCGCCGGATCGGCACCACCGGACGTGGGATCGGTCCGACGTACGCCGACAAGATGAATCGGCTCGGGATCCGGGTGCAGGACTTGTTCGACGAGAAGATCCTGCGGCAGAAGGTCGAAGGTGCCCTCGAGACCAAGAACCAGATGCTGCACAAGATCTACAACCGTCGCGCGATCGCCGTCGACGAGGTCGTCGACGAGCTGATGGCCTACGCGGACCGGGTCCGCCCGATGGTCGCCGACACAGGTCTGCTGCTCAACCATGCGCTCGACGACGGGCGCACGGTGCTGCTCGAAGCCGGCCAGGCCACGCTGCTCGACGTCGACCACGGGACGTACCCGTTCGTGACGTCGAGCTCGGCCACGTCCGGCGGGGCGTGCATCGGGACCGGCATCCCGCCGACTCGGATCGACAAGGTGATCGCCATCGTCAAGGCCTACGCAACCCGCGTGGGAGAAGGCCCGTTCCCCACCGAGCTTCTGGGCGTCGACGGTGACTGGCTGCGAGACGCCGGCCACGAGTACGGCACGACCACGGGACGACCGCGCCGGTGCGGCTGGTACGACGCTCCGGTGGCGCGCTTCGCCGCCAGGGTCAACGGCGTCACCGACTTCGTGCTGACCAAGCTCGACACGCTGACCGGGCTGGTGACGATTCCGGTGTGCGTGGCCTACGACATCGACGGGGTACGGCAGACGGAGCTTCCGATGACGCAGACGGAGTTCCATCACGCCGTGCCGGTCTATGAGGAGCTCGCCGGCTGGACCGAGGACATCTCCGGGTGCCGGTCGTTCGACGCGCTGCCTCCCAGCGCACGGGAGTACGTGCGCGCGCTGGAGGGCATGTCCGGCGCGCCGTTCTCGGTGCTGGGGGTCGGGCCCGGCCGCGAGCAGTCGATCGTCCTGCGCCCCCTCACCTGACGGGGGCGGGACCGGGCGGGACGATGACCTGACGGGGATGCGGGAAGGAGAGCCCCGACCGGCGGTGCTAGCTGCGCCAGTCCTGAGCCACCGCGAACGGCGGAGGCCCCGTGCCGATGATCCGGCGGCCGCCCCACGGGTTCTGCTCCCCGATCCGAGCCCTCACCCGATTGCGGCCGGAGACCGCGACGTGCACCGGTCTGCGGCCCAGGCGTGCCGCGAGATCCGTCACCGCGTCGTCCGGATCGAGCCGGCCGTACCAGTGGAAGCTGCCGTCGATCGGCTGGAACACGCCGCGCAGGTGCCCGTTCACCGTCACGCCGGCCGACTCACCGTCGGCGGACACGGTGAGCGGACCGTCGTACCCGAGTCGGGGAAGGTCCGCGGCTTCCGGGCCGGGGGTCACGTGAGCATCGCCGGGTCGTCGGAGAAGTCGTCGAGCAGGCCCGCGCGTCGCCACAGCCGTGCGCTCGGGCCGGAGATGAGGCCGAGCTCGTCGAGGGTGGCGACCACCCGACGGGCCGCCCAGGCGCGCGTCCGCCGCCAGTGCGGGTTGGCGTGGGCGACCTTCTCGGCCTCGACGGGGTCCAGACCGACGACGGCGTAGACGTCGCGATGCACGAGCTGCGTGCCCGCGAAGTACGCCACGGCCCCGATCATCAGCTTGGTCCACGCGCGTCCCGATCGGCCGAGGTGCGCGAACGCCACCGGCGCCTCCGCACGGGCGAAGCGCATGTGACGAGCCTCCTCGACCACGTGCACATGGCTCACCATGCGTACCAGTGGCTGCAGGGACTCGTCGACGATCGCCTCGCGTTGCAGCTGGTCGAGAACCTCCTCGACGAACAGCGCGCCGGCGAAGCACATGGTGCCGTTGGCGGTCGCCTTGAAGAATCGTCCGAGCTCGTGCAGGTAGCGCCGCGGGCGATAGAACGGTGCACCGATCCGCTCGAGGGTCTTGCCGAACATCACCGAGTGCCGGCACTCGTCGCCGATCTCGGTGTAGCTGAACTGAACGATGCTGCCGCGCGGGTCACGGTCGTAGGTCCGCCGCACCAGCATCTGCATCAGGATCGTCTCGAACCAGATACCCATGCTGACCAGGCTCGCCAACTCGTGCTTCGTGAGCTCGATCCGCTGCTCGCGCGACAACTGGTCCCACAGCGGTGTGCCGTACAACGAGCTTCGGTGCGTGGGCAGGTAGAACCGGTCGGGGTCGAGGGGGGCGTCCCAGTCGATGTCCACCAACGGGTCGTACGTTCGGGTGACGGCCGATCGCAACAGGCTCGCGCTGGTGCGCTGGCGGTCGATGGTGTGCGTCATCGTGACCCTCCGATTACGTATCATCCAGAATGTAACATACTGGATGGCGTGGTGCGCCCGGGGTTCCGGGGACGCTGGGACGGGCTTCGCGCCCGTGGGTCACCGCCCCGCGGTGGTGACTCGGCGCCGCCGCTCAGACCGCAATTGCGGGGAAGTGGTTCATCCGCCCGCCGGATCCCCGCCACTTTCCCGCAAATGCGAGCGGAGCCGGGCGTGTCGTCGGTACGCCGCGCCGACTGGTTAGGCTCGGCGACCGTGAGGACTCAGACTCCGACTCAGAAGACCGGGACCCGCACGACCGGGATGCTGGTCGGACCGTGAGGACGCTGGTGGTCGGATCCGGTGGCCGTGAGCACGCGCTCGCTCTCGCGCTCGCCCGTGATCCCGAGGTGGACGAGGTCCATGCCGCCCCCGGCAACCCCGGGATGGCGGCCGTCGCCACGCTGCACCGGGTCGACGCGCTCGACGGCGGCGCGGTGGCGGAACTGGCCCGCAGCCTGCGCGCCGACCTCGTCGTCGTCGGGCCCGAGGCACCGCTGGTCGCCGGAGTAGCCGATGCCGTTCGCGACGCCGGCATCGCGGGTTTCGGTCCCAGCCGGGACGCGGCCCGTCTGGAGGGCTCCAAGGCGTTCGCGAAGCAGGTGATGGCTGCGGCTGACGTGCCCACCGCCATGGCGCGGGTCTGCGACACCCCGGAGCAGGCCACGGAGGCGCTGGACGCGTTCGGTCCGCCGTACGTCGTCAAGGACGACGGCCTCGCGGCGGGCAAGGGCGTGGTCGTGACCGACGACCGCGACGCCGCGTTCGCGCACGCCGTCGGCTGCCGGCGCGTCGTGATCGAGGAGTTCCTCGACGGGCCCGAGGTGTCACTGTTCGCGATCACCGACGGGACGACCGTGGTCCCGCTGCAGCCGGCACAGGACTTCAAGCGGGTGGGCGACGGCGACGAGGGCCCGAACACTGGCGGCATGGGCGCCTACACCCCGCTGCCGTGGGCGCCGGACGGTCTGGTCGCGGACGTGACCCGCCGGGTGCTGCAGCCCACCGTGACCGAGATGGCTCGGCGCGGCATGCCGTTCGCCGGCCTCCTCTACGCCGGGCTCGCCCTCACCTCCAGGGGTGTCCGCGTCGTCGAGTTCAACGCCCGCTTCGGCGACCCGGAGACGCAGGTGTTGATGCCGCTGCTGGAGTCCTCGCTCGGCACGTTGCTGTACGCCGCGGCCACTGGCCGGCTGGATCAGGTGACCCTGCCGCGGTGGCAGCACGGCGCAGCCGTCACGGTCATCATCGCCTCGGCCGGCTACCCCGAGTCGCCGCGCACGGGCGACCCGATCACCGGCGTCGAGGCGGCGAACGCGCTCGACGGCGTCGACGTGATCCACGCCGGCACCGCCCTCGACGATCGGGGCCGGCTGGTCACCGCCGGCGGCCGGGTGCTGTCGGTCACCGCCGTCGGGCCGGACCTCGAGGCAGCTCGCGCCAGGGCGTACACCGGGGTCGACCTGATCGAGATCCCGGGCAGCCGCCACCGCCGCGACATCGCCGCGGTGGCCGCCGCCGGTGGCGGGGTGACCTCCTCACCGCACCGGCAGTGACGACCCACGCCCGGACTCCCCCACGTGTCAGTGTCGACTCCCCCGCCTGAGCGGCGAGAGCATGACCATCCACCGACAGGTGGGGGATGCGGGACAATGAACGGGTGATTCCCGACGTCCTCGCTGCCAGGTACGCCTCCGCGGAGCTCACCCGGCTCTGGTCGCCGGAGCACAAAGTCGTGGCGGAGCGACAGCTGTGGCTCGCCGTGCTCAGGGCCCAACGAAGTCTCGGCGTCCCGGTGCCGGACGACGTCGTCGAGGCGTACGAGAAGGTCGTCGACCAGGTCGATCTCGACTCGATCGCCGCCCGCGAGCGGATCACCAAGCACGACGTGAAGGCCCGCATCGAGGAGTTCAGCGCACTCGCCGGGCATGAGCACATCCACAAGGGCATGACGTCGCGCGATCTGACCGAGAACGTCGAACAGCTGCAGGTACGCGCCTCGCTGTTGCTGCTGCGTGACAAGGCGGTCGCCGCGCTGGCGAGGCTGGCGCGACTCGCCGCGGAGCACCAGACGCTGGTGATGACCGGGCGGAGCCACAACGTGCCGGCCCAGGCGACCACGTTGGGCAAACGCTTCGCCTCGACCGCGGACGAGCTCCTGATCGGCGTCGATCGGCTCGAGGACCTGATCCAACGGCTCCCCTTGCGAGGGATCAAGGGACCGGTCGGCACGGCGCAGGACCAGCTGGACCTGCTCGGCGGTGACGAGGCCAAGCTGGGCGAGCTGGAGAGGAAGGTGGCCGAGCACCTGGGGTTCACCCGGGTGTTGACCAGCGTCGGGCAGGTATACCCGCGGTCCCTCGACTTCGACGCTCTGTCGGCCCTGGTGCAGCTGGTGGCGGCGCCGTCCAACCTCGCCACCACGATCCGGCTGATGGCCGGCAACGAGTTGGTGACCGAAGGCTTCCGGCCCGGGCAGGTCGGCTCGAGTGCCATGCCGCACAAGATGAACACGCGTTCCTGCGAACGGATCAACGGCCTCGCCGTCGTCGCTCGTGGCTATCTGTCCATGGTCGGCGAGCTGGCCGGCGACCAGTGGAACGAGGGCGACGTGTCCTGCTCGGTGGTGCGCCGGGTCGCACTTCCGGACGCGTTCTTCGCCGCCGATGGCCTGTTCGAGACGTTCCTCACCGTGCTCGACGACTTCGGTGCCTACCCGGCCGTCGTGGCCCGCGAGCTCGACCGCTACCTGCCGTTCCTGGCCACCACCAAGGTGCTGATGGCAGCCGTACGCCGCGGCGCCGGTCGCGAGAAGGCGCACGAGGCGATCAGGGAGCACGCGGTCGCCGTCGCTCTGGCCATGCGGGAGCACGGCTCGACGAGCAACGACCTGTTCGACCGACTCGCGTCAGATCGGCGGCTGGGATTGGCCCCGCAGGATCTCGCGAACCTGATGGCGGAGCCACTGACGTTCACCGGCAACGCGGTCGGCCAGGTCGATGCCGTCATCGCAGCGGTGGCCGCCCTGGTGGCCAGGCACCCTGACGCGGCGGGTTACTCCCCGCACGCGATCCTCTGACGCAGACGTCATGCGAGGACTCGCGAGGCGCCCGCCGACGCCGGTCAGATCCGCCGAAGCCGTGCATGCAGAAGCGCGGCGCGGGCCGCGTTGGCGCCGGCGGCGCCGTGCACACCTCCGCCCGGGTGGGCCGACGCTCCGGCCAGGAACAGTCCGCGAACCGGCGTCTCCGGGCGCCCGGTTCCCGGGTACGGCCGGAACACCAGCTCCTGGTGCAGAGCCGACGTACCCCCGTTGATGGCGCCCCGGTCCAGGTTGCAGTCCCGCGCCTCCAGGTCGGCGGGGCCGAGGATGCGGCGAGCCTCCACGAGGTCGCCGAAGCCCGGCGCGTGCTCCTCGACCCTGGCTTGGACCCGGTCCGCGAAGCGCTCCTTCTCGGCCTGGTCCCAACGTCCGGTCAGCCCGTCGGCCCCGGCGTCGCTGCGAGTGTCGCGCGGCACGTGAGTGTAGGCCCACATCGACTCCTTGCCCGCGGGCGCACGAGTCGGGTCGGCCTGCGCCATCTGCCCGGTCAGCAGCAGCGGGTGCGACGGCACCGCCCCCGCGGCCAAGTGGGCGGCGAACATGCTGAGCTCGTCGACGCCTGTCGTCACGTGTACGCAGGCGCTGGTCACCGGCTGCGGCACCGACCACGGGACCGGACCTGACAGGGCCCAGTCGACCTTGAACGTGGACGGGTCCCAACGGAACCGCCGCATGCCCCGGCGCACCCGGCCCGGGAGCGCCTCCCACGGCACGAGACCGCCGAACAGCTGCGGCGCGACCACGTCGGCGAGGATTGCCCGCCGCGCATGCTGTTCCGCACCGTCGGAGGTCCGCACTCCCACGGCCCGGCCGGAGCTGACCAGCACCTCGTCGACCCGAGCGCTGGTACGCACGGTGCTGCCCTTGTCGGCCAGCCGATCGGCCATCGCCTGGGTGAGCCGGCCGGCCCCGCCTTCCGGGACCGGGAAGCCGACGAACTGGCCCAGCATGCTCATGATCAGCCCGAAGACCCCGGATCCGGTCGACTCCGGTGAGAAGTCGGCGTGCAGCGCGTTGCCGGCCAGGAGGGTGCGTGGCGCGTCCCCGCCGAAGCGCTCTTCGCCGAGCTGGCGGGCGCTGACGACGAGCATGCGGGCGAGGTCCATGCCCCCGCGCCCCGCGCCCTTGGCCAGCAGCTGCGAGCCGGCGGCCACCGGCGGGAACGGCTTGAGCAGGCAGTCCATCAGGGGGCCGCCCAAGCGTTCCCACACCGCGCACAGCTCGAGCCAGGCATCTCCGTCCCCGGCATGCAGCGCGTCGAATCCCGCCGCGGTGTCGGCTGGGCGTTGGTGGAGCACGGCCCATCGGCCGCCGGGCAACGGGTTGGCGAGTACGGCCGGCGCCTGCCGCCAGACGAGGCCGTAGTCCTCGAGCCCCAACGCCGTGATCGCCGCAGACGCCTTGCCCAGTGGGTAGAACGAGCTGAACGTGTCGTGCACGAACCCCGGCGCAACCTCGGTGTCGCTGCGTACCGCACCGCCGAGCGTGTCCTGCGCCTCGAGCACGAGCACGGACCAGCCCGCGTCGGCGAGCACGTTGGCGGCGACGAGCCCGTTGGGCCCCGACCCGATAACGATGGCGTCGTGCTCACCGGTGCGCATCAGCGCATTGTCCCCGCACCGATGCCATGTTGTCGCCGTCCCGCAGGCTCTCGCTTGCAGGTGGATCGGCGACTCGCGTGCCCGGTCGTTCCCCGACCGGCAGTCGCACTGAGACAATGACGGGCAGACATCGGTGGTCCGGGGTTGCCCCATTGCCCCTTTCGGAGCACGGCCGGGGAGGACGGATGGCTGTCGACGACGCGCACGTGGAGCCGTACCCATCCCTCGACGTGGTCCGCGGCGAGCTCGACCAGCGAGTGGCCGAGCAGCAGCAACGGTCCTCCGACTTCGACAACCGAGCTGGTCTGCTGCTCGGGTTCGCCGGGGTACTGATCGGCCTCGGAACCGCCGGTCCCTTGGCCGTGCACCTGGCCGGGCAGGTGCTGGCGGCAGCGGCGGGGGGAGCGGCGACCTGGTCTCTGATGCCCAGGATCAGTGCGGCGGTCAGCCCGCGCCAGCTGCGCAACAGGTATCTCGCGCAGGACGTCGAGACGACGAAGCTCAGCCTGCTGGACACGCACATCTATCTGTACGAAGCAGACGACCAGCGGTTGACTTCGAAGGCGCGCAGGATGCGTCTCGCGGCGGCGCTGCTCGCATTGGCCGTGCTGCTGATGCTGGCCGGCTCTATCGTGGACGCGTTCTAGGAAGGCATGTCATGACCAGCAGCCCCCCGCCGCCCCCCGACGAGCCGGACGCGGATCGACGCGCCGTCGCACCGCCGTTCCGCCCCGACCCGGCGATCATCAGCAACGCCGAGGGCAACAAGCGGGTGCTCAAGTCGGATCGCCAGGGGGCACAGAAGATTCTCGACGACCTCGTGGCGAGCGACCCTCCCGAGCCGGGATCCGGAGCCGGCCCGAAGACTCGACCCTGACCCGGCTGGAGGGGGTGTTCGACGACTGTCCGCGTCGGGGTGGGACGTGATCGGTCGGGAGTGTCGAGGTGGCTCGGTTCTTGTTGTGGACAAGGCATTTGTCAATGACCGTCTCTATAATGGATCGTATGTTCGAGGAGATTGTCGGTACGTTGGCGCCGGGGCCGGGGTTGGCCGCGGCGTTGGCGGTCGTCGACGTGGGCGGGTTGGACGTTGAGGCGACGGTGTGTTTCGCGGCGGCGTGTCGGCGTCAGCAGGCGTGGACCTAGGCGCGTGGGTTGGACGCGGCCGCGCACCTGGTCGTCCTGCGCGGTGAGGTGGCGGGGTCGCCGGGTGCCGGGCGGTGAGCGGCTGGTCCGGCCGGGCGGGGCGGGCGCCCCGGCGTGTGGGTCGTTCACCGCCGATGAGCTGGGCCCGGGGCTGGCCATGTCGAGTTGGTCCGCGGACCGGCTGCTGGCCGACGCGGTGGATCTGCGGCACCGACTGCCTCGGCTGTTCGGCGCCCTGCACGCCGGGCGTACCGACGCGTGGCGCGCCCGGCTGGTCGCGGCCCGGACCCGGCACCTGGGCGCGGGCGAGGCGGCCGCGGTCGAGACGCTGGTGCTGGACCGGCTGGACCAGGTCAGTCGCCGGCGGGTGGCCGACTGGGTCGCCGGCGTGGCCGGCCAGGTCGACCCCGAGGCCGCCGACAAGCAGTCCGAGCAGGCCACCCGACGCCGCCATGTCAGCCTGGACCCGTCGTTCGACGACCACATCGACGTGGTCGCCACCTTGTTCGCCGGCGACGCGCTGCGGCTGGACGCCCGGGTCGACCAGCTGGCCGACCTGCTCGCCCCCGGGTTCCCGGACCAGACCAAGGACCAGCGCCGGGCCCGCGCCCTGGGCCTGCTGGCCGACCCCGACCACGCGATGGCCCTGCTGGGCACTCCCGGCCCGCGGCACCCGACGGCCGGGACGCCGGCGACCACACCGGCACTGGCCCAGGAGCCGGCACTGGCCCACGAGCTGGCCTGGCCCGACAGGTCGTCCTGTACCTGCACCTACGCCCCGGCGACCTCACCGGCGACCACCCCAGCGACCAGTCCGGCGACCGGGCCGGCGACGATCCAGGTGCGGCGATCGACCTGGAAGGCTTCGGCTGCCTGTCCCGGTTCGGGCTGGCCGAGCTGCTGGATCGCGCCACGGTCACCGTGAAGCCGGTGATCGACCTGGCCCACCTGGACCCCTGCACCGGCTACCGCCCGTCCCCGGCTCTGCGCGAAGCGGTCATCCTGGCCAACCCGGTGTGCGTGTTCCCGCACTGCGGTGCCGACGCCCGCAAGGCCCAAGCAGACCACACCATCGCTACCCGCACGGGCCCACCACGATGGACAACCTCGGACCCCTGTGCCCACGCCACCACCGGCTCAAGACCCACGGCCGATGGCGCCTGGCGCAACCCTTCAACGGCATCATCGTCTGGCACGACCCATCCGGCGCCATCTACACCGTCGACCACCGAGGCATCGTTCCGGCGTACGTCGGAGCCAGCGACGGCGTACCAGACAACTGACATG
>JBOHDX010000147.1:0-30269 GCA_050700835.1 Nocardioidaceae bacterium | reverse complement strand
CCGCGGGGGGGTTGGGGGGCGTGGGATGAGTGGGCTCGGCATCCGGGACCGGTCGGGCACAGGGGAGGAGCCGGACCAGGGCGCGGGCCTGCCAGTGCTGCTGAGCGACCGGCGGCGGCTGTGCGAGGTACTGGACACGCCGTTCAGCGGCGAGCAGCTGGACGCCATCACCGCCGACGTTGGTCCGGGCGTCATCGTGGCCGGCGCCGGGTCGGGCAAGACCACGGTGATGGCCGCACGGGTGGTGTGGCTGGTCGGAACCGGTCAGGTCAGTCCCGACCGCGTACTCGGACTGACTTTCACCAACAAGGGTGCGGCGGAGCTCGGGACTCGGGTACGCCGGGCGCTCGAACGCCTCGTGCTGCAGTCCGGCGACCCGAGGCTGGTCGACGAGCTCGGCGAGCCCACGGTCGCGACCTATCACGCCTATGCCGGCAGCCTGATCGGCGAGCACGGACTGCGCCTCGGCATCGAGCCCGATCTGCGCGTGGTGTCGGACGCGTCGCGCTTCCAGCTTGCCGCCCGCGTGGTGGCACGGCACGCGGCCCGGGAGTCGTCGCTGTCCACCAGCCTGGCCGTCGTTGTCCAGGGGGTTCTGACCCTCGACGCCCAGATGTCCGACCACCTTGTCGAGCCGGAGACGCTGGCGGAGTTCGACCTGGGCTTCCTGGCCGAGATGGAGGCAGTGCCGTTGCGTCACGGCAAGGTGCGCGCTCCGGTGGCCGAGGCGATGCGGGCGTCGCGAAGTCGGCAGCAGCTGCTGGACCTCGTACAGCGCTATCGGGCGGCCAAGCTCGAGGCCGGCGTGGCCGAGTTCTCCGACCAGATGGCGCGCGGGGCGCGGCTGGCGATCGAGTGTCCGGAGGTCGGCACCGGCGAGCGGACGCGGTTCGATGTGGTGCTCCTGGATGAGTACCAAGACACCTCGGTCGCGCAGAGACGGATGCTGCAAGGACTGTTCAGCGGGCCCGATCCAGACACCGGGCTCGGGCACGCGGTGACCGCGGTCGGCGACCCGTGTCAGGCGATCTACGGCTGGAGGGGTGCTTCGGTCGACAACCTCGACGACTTCTGCCGGCACTTCCCGGGCCGCGACCGCGGCGCTGCGCGGCAGTTCCGTCTGTCGGTCAATCGCCGTTGCTCGGTACGCGTGCTCGACGGCGCCAACCATCTCGCCGAACCGCTACTGGCCGTGCATGGCGCCGCCGCGCCGTCGCGACCGCGCCCCAACGCGCCCGACGGGTCGCTGGCGGTCGCCCTGCACGAGACGGTCGTCGACGAGATCGACTGGCTGGCGGATCAGGTGGTGGCCGCGCACGCCACCCATCTGCGCGCGGACCCGGCCGCGTCGTGGTCCGACATCGCGATCCTGATCCGGGACGGCAAGGAGCGCGGGGCGTTGTCGACGGCGCTGCGCGCCCGAGACGTACCCGTCGAGGCGCTGGGCCTACCCGGCTTGCTGTCCCAGCCCGAGGTCGGTGAGGTGTTGGCCACGCTGCGCGTGATTCACGACCTGACGGACAATCCCGCCCTGCTTCGACTGCTGACCGGTCCTCGGTGGCGTATCGGGGTCCGCGACCTCGCGCGGCTCGGCGAGCGGGCGCGGGGCCTCGTCGCCGTTGACGCCTGGCGATCGGCCGAGGGGCTGAGCGACACGCTCGAGGCCGCGGTGTCGGGGATCGATCCGGCCGACATCACGTCGCTGTGCGACGCCCTCGACGACCCGGGGCGACTGGCGTACTCCTTTCAGGCGCGGCAGCGGTTCGCTGCCCTCTCGGCCGAGCTGCGTGGACTTCGCCGGCACGTCGGTGAGCCGCTGAGCGAGCTGGTACGCCGGGTGATCGACGTGCTGGGCATCGACGTCGAGCTGGCTGCGATGCCGGGGCCGGCGGCCGAGCAGGCCCAGGACAACCTGGCGCTGCTGATCGACGCCGTGGCCGACTACTCGGCTGGAGACGACTTCGCGTCGCTGCCCGGCCTGCTCGCCTACCTCGATGCGGAGACGCGCTACAACGCGGGCATGAAGGTCGCTGAGCCCCGCGCAGCCAACGCGGTCAAGCTGCTCACGATCCACACCGCGAAGGGGCTCGAGTGGCGGACCGTGTTCCTGCCGTTCTGGTCCGACGGCGTGTTCCCGTCCGGGCAGGCTCGCCCGCGGTGGCAGTTCGCCTCGTCGGAGCTGCCCAGCCCGTTGCGCGGCGACGCTGAGTCGTTGCCCTTGCTGCAGGGATGGACCGGGAAGCATCTCGACCGCTACGCGGCCGCCCTGCGCGAGCGGACGTTGCTGGAGGAGCGACGACTTGCCTACGTCGCGATGACCCGCGCGAAGTTCGGGGCGGTGGTGAGCGGCCATCACTGGGGCCGCACCCAGACCAAGCCACGCGGGTTGTCGCCCTATCTCGCGACGGTGCACGCATGTGCTGGTGCCGGTGAAGCGGACCCGTGGATCGGGGCCCCACATCCGGACGCCGCGAACCCGGTGATCGCGGCGGCGCAGCCGGTGGCGTTCCCGGCTTCCCTCGATCAGGGCGTCGTCGCCCGGCGCCGACGAGTGGCCGCGGCCGTGCGCCGGGCACTCGACGCGCCTTCCTATGATCTGGGCATCACAGGTGCGGCCGTGCGTGATGTCGCGGCCCTTCCTGGCGACGACCGCGTCGGGGGCGCTGGGGTGCCGGAAGGTGAGGACGCCGCCGAGGCGGATGACCCGGCGCTGGCACGACTCGACGAGGAGATCGACCTCCTGATCGCGGAGGCGAGCCGATCCGCGGCCGACGTCGTTGAGATCGACCTGCCGGCGGCGCTGTCCGCGACCGCACTGCTGCGGCTGCGCAGCGACCCGGCGGCGCTGGCTCGTGAGCTGGCCCGCCCGATGCCGCGACGCCCGGTGCCATCTGCACGGTTCGGCACCAGGTTCCACGCATGGGTCGAGGCGTACTTCGGCCAGCAGACCCTGCTGGACCCGACCGATCTCCCGGGCCGGGCCGACCCCGACATCGACGACGACGCCGAGCTGGCGGTCCTGACCGAGGCGTTCCGGGATGGACCGTACGGCGAGCGGGTTCCGACAGCCGTGGAGGCGCCGTTCCAGCTCGTACTTGCCGGCCAGGTCGTTCGCGGGAGGATCGACGCGGTTTACGCCAGGCCCGATGGGGGCTGCGAGGTGGTCGACTGGAAGACGGGCACGCAGTCGGACGCAGACCCGACCCAGCTCGCGATCTATCGCCTGGCGTGGGCCGAGATGTACGACCTGCCGCTCGATCGGGTCAGCGCCGCGTTCTACTTCGTCCGCACCGGCGACGTCGTCCGCCCTGAACCGCTCGCCGACCGGGCCGAGCTCGAGGCCGTGATCCCCGATCCCGCTGAAGCAGAGACGGGCTGGCGCGCTGCGCCTGGCCCGTCGCCCCGCCGGTCGCGGCCGGAACCCGGTGCGTAACTGTCGGATCGCCGCAAGGGCAGGGGGTCGTTGATCCACGCCGGCCGGAACCCGGTGCGTAACTGTCGGATCGCCGCAAGGGCAGGTCGCCGAATGCAGGGCAGGGGCGAGGTCACCGGAGCGGCACGGCCAGCATGGCTTCGAGCCCGACCTCCACCATGGCGCCGAACGTCTGCTCCCGTTCCTGTGCCGTCGTCTCCTCCCCGGTCTTGAGGTGGTCCGACACGGTGCAGATCGCGAGGGCGCGCCGGCCGTACCCCGCGGCCAGGGTGTACAACGCGCTGGCCTCCATCTCGACCGCGACAACGCCATGGGCGGTCAGAATGTCCACCAGCTCCGGACGCGGGGAGTAGAACGAGTCCGACGAGAACAGCTGTCCCACGGTCGGCGCCACCCCGCGGGCCGCGGCCCCGTCGAACGCAGCACGCAGCAGGGCGAAGTCGGCGGTGCCGGCGTAGTCGAGGCCGTGGAAGCGCAGCCGGTTCATGCCGGAGTCTGTGGACGCACTGATCCCCAGCACCAGGTCCCTCAATGCGAGCGTGTCGGTCAGCGCGCCACAGGAGCCGACCCGGACGACCTGTTGCACGGCGTACTCGCGGAACAGCTCGTTGGCATAGATCGACATCGACGGCTGGCCCATCCCGGATCCTTGGACGCTGACCGGCTCACCCCGGTACGTGCCGCTGAAGCCGAGCATGTTGCGCACGGTGGAGTGGCACTCGGCGCCGTCCAGGAATGTCTCCGCGATCCATTTTGCTCGCAACGGGTCGCCGGGCATCAGCACGCGCGGTGCCACCTGGCCGGGCTCGGCACCGATGTGGGTGCTCATCGGGCCGTCCGCGTTGGTGCGGCTGGGCAGCGGAGCATCGGCGAGTTCACCAGCGGGAGGTTAGCGGGTCAGCAGTGCCCGCTGGTGCGTAGGCTCGGGACTCGTGACCCACCCAGCCGGCGCCTCCGGGTACGCCCAGGCCGACGACGCCGATGCGATGTTCAGCTTCGCGCACGCGGCGTACGACCGGCACGCGGAGCGACGCTTCGACGAAGGCTGGTTGTCGCGTGCCTGGGCATCCAGCGACACCCGCGTCCTCGTCGTCGGCGACGGTATCGTCGCGATGGACAATGACCGGCTCCGGCTGCTCACCCCCGACCAGTCGCCCGTCGGCGCGACCGCCTACCTGGGCGAGGTCGGCGGAGTGGAGCACTTCGCGGTGATGCGCGACGACGTACCCGAGGACTTGACCCCCGTCGCGGTGCGGCCGGCCGGCGCCACCCTCGACCTGGTCCACGCCGGCCTCATGGTGCAGGCCCTCGGGCTCGCGAACTGGCACCGCACCCACGAGTTCTGTGCGCGATGCGGCACGCACAGCGAGCCGGCCGAAGCCGGACACGTCCGCACCTGCCCGTCGTGCGGCACCACTCACTTCCCGCGCACCGATCCGGCCGTGATCATGCTCGTCGCCGACGACGAAGGTCGCGCGCTGCTCGGGCGGCAGCCGAGCTGGCCCGAGGGACGCTTCTCCACGCTGGCCGGCTTCGTCGAGCCAGGCGAGGCGTTGGAGGACGCCGTACGCCGCGAGGTGTGGGAGGAGGTCGGCGTCGAGCTGGCCAAGGTGAGGTACGCCGCCAGTCAGCCGTGGCCGTTCCCCTCCAGCCTGATGGTCGGCTTCTTCGCGCACGCGTCCTCCCACGAGGTCCACGTCGACGGGCGCGAGATGGCTGAGGGGCGGTGGTTCACCCGCGACGAGCTGGCGGAGCTCGCCGCCGCGCGGGAGATCAGGCTGCCCGGCATCATCTCGATCTCGCGGTGGCTGATCCAGCAGTGGTACGGCGGGCCGCTGCCCGGCTCCTGGTGAGTGTGTGACCGCGCGAAGGGGACACCGCGTGACGCGCGACCGCGCACGACGTCGCCGAGGTGTCAGCCCGCCAGCTTGGCCATGACCTGGGCGACTGACGGGTTCGTCAATGCCGTCCCGTCGTCGAACACCAGGGTGGGCACCGTCTGGTTGCCGTTGTTCACCCGCTCGACGATGCCTGCCGCCTCCGGCTGGACCTCGATGTCGACCTCGTCGAATTCCAGGCCCTCACGCGACAGCTGACCCTTGAGCCGGTGGCAGTAGCCACACCACGGAGTGGAGTACAGCGTGAACAGCGGCGACATCTGTGTCCTTCCCGGCGTCTAGGGTGAACCATTCAGGACAACTCGTTGCGATCGGCCCCTATTCCGCGGTCGTCCGCGACACCAGCCGGCGCCACGCCGTACCCCGTTCCCAGCCCTCCGGAGGCGCCTTGTGGAGCAGACCCGAGGCGAGGAGATCCTCGCTGCCCTCGACCCCGAGCAGCGCGAGGTGGCCACTGCGCTGACGGGGCCGGTGTGCGTGGTCGCCGGTGCCGGCACCGGCAAGACCCGCGCGATCACCCACCGCATCGCCTACGGCGTGCACACCGGGGTCTACACCCCGACCGAGGTTCTCGCGGTCACGTTCACCACCCGGGCGGCAGGGGAGATGCGCGGGCGGCTGCACCAGCTCGGTGCAGGCGCCGTCCAGGCGCGGACCTTCCACTCCGCTGCACTGCGCCAGGCACGGTACTTCTGGCCCAAGGTGTTCAGCGGTCAGCTTCCCGAGCTCACCGCGTCCAAGATCGGTCTGCTCGTCGAGGCCACTCGCCGGTGTCGTGTCAGCAGTGACCAGACCCAGCTGCGTGACCTGGCCGGCGAGGTCGAGTGGGCCAAGGTCAGCAACGTCCGCCCCGACGACTACGCCCGGCTGGCCCAGCCGGCCGGCCGGTCCGTCGGCGGCCTCGACCCGGAGACGACCGCGCGGGTGTTCGCGGCCTACGAGGAGATCAAGCGGTCCCGCGACCGGATCGACATGGAGGACGTGCTGCTGTGCGCTGCCGCCGTGCTCGCCGAGGACGATCGCGTCGCAGCGCAGGTACGCCGCCAGTACCGCTGGTTCGTGGTCGACGAGTACCAAGACGTCAACCCGATCCAGTCCACGCTGCTCGACCTGTGGCTGGGCGGTCGCGACGACGTCTGCGTCGTCGGCGACCCGTTGCAGACCATCTACTCGTTCGCCGGCGCTTCGCCCGAGCTGCTCACCACGTTCGGCCGCCGGCACCAGGACGTCACCCGGGTCGAGCTGGTACGCAACTACCGCTCCAGCCCCCAGATCGTGTCCGTCGCCAACCAGGTGTTCGGGCCACCGGGCGGCGGGCCTGACCGACGGCGCCCCGGCGTCGTGCTGCGATCGCAGCAGGAGCCCGGTCCCGACGTCCGCTACAGCGGTCACCTCGACGAGGTCGCCGAGGCCGAGGCGGTCGCCCAGTCGATCACCGCGCTTCGTGACGCGGGAACCCCGTTGGCCCAGGTCGCGGTCCTGTTCCGGATCAACGCCCAGTCCGAGGTCTACGAGGAGGCGTTGGCCGCACGCGGCATCGGCTACGTCACCCGGGGCGTGGAGCGTTTCTTCGACCGGCCCGAGGTCCGGCAGGCCGTCACGCTGCTGCGCGGCGCCGCCCGGGCCGGTGTCGACGACACCGGGATCCTGGCCGACGACACGCGCCGGGTGCTCTCGGGCATGGGCTGGACGCCCGAGGCGCCCTCCGGCACGGCCGCGCGGGACCGGTGGGAGTCGCTGCAGGCACTGATCGGGGCCGCCGAGGAGGTCACCGCAGGAGATCCCGACGCGACCATGTCGGCGCTGGTCGAGGAGCTGGAGCGCCGGGCCCAGGTGCAGCACGCCCCGGTGGCCGACGGGGTCACCCTGGCAACCCTGCATGCGGCCAAGGGACTCGAGTGGGGGGCGGTCTTCCTCGTCGGCATGCACGAGGGAACCGTCCCGATCGTCTACGCCGACACACCGGCGGCCGTCGAAGAGGAGCGGCGGTTGTTCTACGTCGGCGTCACTCGTGCCCGCCGGCAGCTGGCGGTGTCGTGGGCCGCGGCTCGGGCGCCGGGCCGCCGTGGCACCCGCGGTCCGTCCCGGTTCCTCGACCGGCTGCTCCCCGACGACATCCGCACGACCGCGAAGACGCCGACGCTGCCGCGCGTGCGACGCGGCAGGTCGGTGGCCACCTGCCGCATCTGCCGGCGACCCTTGACCGCTGCGGCCGACCGCAAGATCGGCCGTTGTGCCGACTGCCCGTCCAGCTATGACGAGACGTTGTTCGAGTCGCTGCGCGCCTGGCGTACCGACCGGGCCGCCGAGCAGAAGCTCCCGGCCTACTGCGTGTTCACCGACGCAACTCTCGTGGCGATCGCCGAGTCGGTGCCCGACGACACGAGCGCGCTGGTCGCCATCCCAGGCATCGGCCGGGCCAAGCTGGACAAGTACGCCGAGGACATCCTGGCCCTCTGCGCGCCCTACTCGGTCTCGTCTCGGTAAATATGTTTGCGTCGCCCGAAGTGTCGGGCGTACCCTCTAGCCCAACGACTGCGTAAGGTCTCACCTGCGTCAAAGATCCTTACTCGGTTTCCCTGCAGCAACCAGGCTCGATCCGGACCACTCCTGGAAGGAGGCGCCCACGATGGACATCACACACACCGCACCGACGGCCTTGCCGATGCGCATGCGCACGTCCACCCGCGCCTTCCCCTATGGCGTGGACCTTCTCGCGCGTGGCCCGGTGTGCCCGGACACGGTGCGCCAGGGCGGCGGCAGCCGCACGTCGGTGATCGCCGCGGCGCCGAGCAACCTCGTCGGGGAGATCTCTGTCCACCTGCCGTCCGTCAACGCACCCAAGGGTTTCGCGATGGGACGAAGCGGCTGGAGTCCACCGGTCTAGATGAAACAGACCGGCGCCTCCAGGCCGCGGAATCCCATCGGATTCCGCGGCCTTTCTGTTTTGCCCGGGACCTCGGTCCCACCGTCGAACCGACAGATCGAAGGAGGTGACACATGACCATCAGCGTTCTCGACACACTCGCAAGCATCTCGCCCGACGGCGTCGACGAGAGCCAGCTTCCGTGCCGTACCAACGACGCAGAGCTGTTCTTCGCCGAGAGTCCGGCCGACGTCGAGCTGGCGAAGGCTCTGTGCACGGCGTGCCCACTGCGGGCCGAATGCCTGGCCGGAGCCCTCGACCGGCGCGAGCCCTGGGGAGTCTGGGGAGGCGAGCTGTTCGCGCAAGGTGTCGTGATTCCACGCAAGCGTCCGCGTGGTCGTCCGCGTAAGCACCCTGTCGCCGCGTGACTCAACGAGTCGGCGGCGCCAACGCAGCCGGCCATACCCGAAGGAAGACCAAGTGACCGACAACACGCAGTACCACACCTTTGAGACCGCAAGGAGCACCACCATGAATCTCATGTATGAAGAACTGGCGCGCGCGCATAGTCGCGAGCGCCTCGAGCGGGCGCAGCAGGCGCGCAGGGGCCACGAGTTGTCCCGCGCACAGCGAATGGCCCGCAAGGCCGAGAAGGCGGCCAGCCAGGCTCGCCTCCACCTCGCCCGGGCCCTCTGAGGCAAGCGGTTCGGCGCCGGCTCCGGCCGGCGCGGAACCCCGCCTCCTTAGGTTCGACGGAGAGTCACGGTGCCCCGGTCCACGACACGTGGGCCGGGGCACCGTCGTCCCTGTCAGGGCATGACGGCTGCCGAGACGCCGCGCCCTACCGCGGGTTGAGCGGCTGACACCGGCTGAGCCCGGTCGCCGCGGGTGTAGAAACGGGGCATGGTTCCCACCTGCGCGTTCTGCGGGGCGACCGCGCCGGGCGAGTCGCTGCCGCTGACCTGGACCACGTCGGTCGAGCAGGGACGCACCCTCGTCTACTGCGACCGGTGCTCACGCGACAACGTCCGGGGCATCGAGGGGCGTCTCGACAACGAGTGGTGGTGACTGCCCGCCGGTCCCGGACCACGGCGAGCCACTCCCTACAGTGTCAGACCGGGCGCCGGTGCGAACCGGGCCGAGCACGTGACAGGAGCGACGGTGGACCAGGCGGCACGACCGGACCGCGCATTCGTGCACATCGGCGCGCCCAAGACCGGCACGACCTTCCTGCAGCGGATCCTCTGGGATCACCGCAACGTGTGGCCTGCGCACGGCGTCCACTACCCGCTAGCCGCACCCGACGAGGCTTTCCACGCCACCGTCGATGTCCGTGCGATGCCGTGGGGGGGCCAACTCCGCCCCGAGTGGGAGGGCGCTTGGGAGCGGCTGGCCCGGCGCGCGGGCGGCGTCCGGGGCGACGTCGTGCTGTCCCACGAGTTGTTGTGCGGCGCCGACGCCGAGGCGGTACGCCGGGTGGCCGGCTCGTTCCCGGATCGTGAGCTGCACGTCGTCTACACCCTCCGGCCCCTTGCGGCGATGCTGCGCTCGGACTGGCAGGAGCAGGTCAAGCACCGGCACACGCAGGACTGGGCCGACTACTTGGTCGCCGTGCTCGACCGAGGTGACGACACGCACCTGGGGCGATGGTTCTGGACCCATCACGACCTCGTTGACGTCTGGGGCCGCTGGTCCGCCGCGGTGCCGCCCGCCCGGTTCCACGTGGTGCTGGCCGATGCGGCGGCGCCGCGGGTCTGCCTGTGGGAGGACTTCGCCGGTGTTGTGGGGCTGCCGTGCGACGTGGAGCTCGGCGACCCGCAGATCAGCCCGAACGCCGGGCTGGGACTGACCGCCACCGAGCTGCTCGCGCAGGTCAACTCGCGGCTCGAGGACAAGCTCGACGACGACGAGTACGCCTCGGTGGTGGGTGGGACCCTCGTCCGCGAGGTGCTGCCGGCGGCGGTGCCGTCGGACCCGGTGCCACTGCCGCAGGAGCGCCGGACGACGATCGACCGCCGCCAGGCCGAGGCGTTGGCGTGTCTGCGCGACGGCGGGCTCGACGTCCGAGGGTCGCTGTCGACGCTCGACGGCGAGCCCGGGCTGCCGGCGGCTCCCGGCGCCACCTCGGGGCTGGGCCTGACCGCCGACATCGTCGCCGAGTTGCTCGGGGCGCTGGTCGCGGCCCGCGGTGAGCTAGCCCGCGTCGAGCAGGAGGCAGCGGGGCTTCGGCACGAGGTCGAGCAGCTGCGCGAGGCGGTGGCGGGAATGGTGACTCCGGGGCCCGTCCGTCGAGCGACGCGGCGGCTCGCGGCGCGGCACGCGCTTGTCCGGCGGCTGATCGGCGTGATCAGCGGAGGCGGAGCGACGGTCACCAGAGCTGACCCGCGCCGAGCCGGCTCTCGTTCCTCCGATTGATCCGCGCGGGGCCGTCCGGCGGGACGTTACGTGACGGTCGGGCGTCCAGCTCCGGCCAACCATGGCCCGCAACAGCGCCTGTGGCGCAAGCGGAGCAGCCTAGAGGGACGGCTCGGCGAAGCCGGGCAGCGACTCCGCGCAGATGGCCCGGAACGGCGCCTCCGCCTCGAGTTGGCTGAGCACCCCGATCCCCCCGATCCAGACCCGGTGGATCAGGAGGTACGACGGGGGAAGGTTGATCTTGATGGCGGTGGCGAAGCCTTCCTTGCGCGGAGAGTTGATCCGGTTCGCCTGGCGCCGCATCCAGGTGCGGCTGAACCGGAACACGTCCACCTGGGCCGGCTCCACGAACGGTGCGAGATAGTCCCGCATCACGCCGGTCTCGATCGAGATCCCCGGCTTGATGAACCCCTCCTCGCGCAGCCCGGCCACGACCGCGTCGTAGTCGTCCTCCACCGCACGGCGCAGGAGCCTGCCGATCGGCCTCGGAAGCGCATGGTCGGGCAGCCGTGCCACGGCACCGAAGTCGACTACGCCGAGGCGGCCGTCGGCCAGCACCCGGAAGTTGCCGGGGTGCGGGTCGGCGTGCAGCAGCCCGGTCCGTGACGGACCGGAGAACAGGAACCGGACGTAGAGCTCGCCGAACCTGTTGCGGTCCGACTGGTCGCCTTCGGCAATGAGCCTGGACAGCGACGACGTGCTGTCCATCCAGGTGGTGACGAGGACCTTGTCGGTGTGGGCGACAACCGAGGGAACCAAGATCTGGGGATCGCCGGCGAACGCCTCGGCGAACGTCTGCTGGGCGGAGGCCTCGAGGTCGTAGTCGAGCTCCTCGACGATCCGGTCACGCAGCTCGGAGATGAGCGGCTGCACGTCGACGCCCGGGAGCAGGGTGCCGAACAGTCGCGCCGCGCGGGCGATCTGCCGCAGGTCGGATCGCAGGGCGTCGCCGGCGCCGGGGTACTGCACCTTGACCGCGACCTCGCGCCCGTCGTGCCACCGGCCCCGGTGGACCTGCCCGATCGAGGCCGCCGCCGCAGGAGAGTCGTCGAGCTCGACCAGCTGACGGCGCCAGCCGGGACCGAGCTCGCGGGCCAGCACCCGGTGCACGGCGGCGGAGTCCATCGGCGGTGCCGAGTCCTGCAGCCGGGTCAGGGTCGCGCGGTAGGGGCCGGCCAGCTCGTCCGGCAGGGCGGCCTCGAACACCGACAGCGCTTGGCCGAACTTCATCGCTCCGCCCTTGAGCTCGCCGAGGACGTTGAACATCTGCTCGGCGGTGCGCAGCTGCACCTCGGTCAGCACCGCGTCCGCGGAGGCGCCGGTTAGCCGCTTTCCCAGGCCCAGCGTGGCGCGGCCGGCGAATCCCAGCGGCAGCGTGGCCAGGCGAGCGGTACGCGCGACCGTGCGGCGGGGCAGCGCGCCCGCGTTGTCGCGCGCCGGCTCGCCGGGGTCGCTGGAGGTCATGGACCCATCCTCCCGCACGGACATCGACAGCGGGCCCCGGCTGATGATGCCGGGGCCCGCTGTGTCGCGCTCAGCCGCGGGCCGTGCGCCGCGGACGCTGTGGTCGAACCTGGTCGAACCTGGTCGAACCTGATCGAACCTGATCGAACCTGGTCGAGGGTGGTCAGGCCTTGCCGAGGATGCGGTTGAGGTTGGTGCCGCAGACCGGGCACTTGGCCTTGGCCATGCGAGTGCCCTTGTCGTTGACGCGGACCTCACCCGAAGCCTCACGCTTCGCCTTGCACTTGACGCAGTAGAACTCGCCGCTCCACGTCTCCGTCATGACGTACTCCTTGTGTCGTGTGCGCTGCCCCCGGGTGGAGGGCCCGCATTGGTACGGGTCGCGACGGGGGACGCATGGGAAGATCCCGTCGAAAGCCTGGGCACGTACCCAGGCCTCGCGCCACCTTACGGCAGGCGTGAGCGCAGGCGTCAGCGACACGGCGCGAGGCGGGGAGCTGGCCGGGAGCCTGCGGGGAGCCCGGCCGGGCGAGCGTGGATGCCGAAGCGGTGGAGCGGGCCGGCCCTCGGACGAGGAGAGAGGCCCCCGGAGCGGCCGCCGACAACCTCGCCTTCCCCTGCGGAGGTGCCGCCGACCGGTCCCGGAGACCTCGTCTGCGGTCAACCTAGGTGGCCCCGCCGACGCCGGTCAACGGGCCGGTATCCACCCCTGTGGACAACGTTGTGGACAAGGTGTGGACCTAGCGCCCGTAGGTGTGGAACCCGCCGGTTCACACGGTGGACAACCTGGGGACAACCGGACAGAACCACACCAAGACACGTCCCTGACCTGCGCCGATGGCCGTCCACCGGGTGTGGAGCGAAAAAAGTCCCGGCTGTGGGTAAGAGCTGTCCGGATAGCGGCCGGATCCGCCGATCGGTGTCCTGCCGGCCGTGGCCGGGTCGATTCGTGGTGCGTCCGGGCGAGTCCTCGACATCTGCCACCCCGGGCGGTACCCGCCGACTACCGTTCTGCTGTGGCGCAGATCAGCGGGACCGAGCGGAGCGGTGACAGCCGCCCCGAGGTCGAGGTGCGCCGCAGCCGCCGCCGGCGGCGTACGGTCGCCGCCTACCGCGACGGCGACAAGGTCGTCGTGCTGATGCCCGCCCGGATGACCAAGGCCGAGGAGCGTGACTGGGTCGAGCAGATGCTGACCCGGCTCGACCGTCGTGACCAGCGCCGCCGTCCGACCGACGAGGCGTTGACCCGCAGGGCCGCCGACCTGTCTCGTCGCTACTTCGAGGGCCGGGCACAGCCTGCGTCGGTGCGCTGGGTCAGCAACCAGGAGTCCCGCTGGGGCTCGTGCACGATCGCGGACCGCACCATCCGGTTGTCCACCCGCTTGCAGGGGATGCCGTCGTGGGTCGTCGACTACGTGCTGGTGCACGAGCTTGCGCACCTGCTGGTGCCCGGGCACACGAAGGCGTTTTGGACGTGGGTGGCGCGCTATCCCAAGACCGAGCGGGCCCGTGGCTATCTCGAGGGCATCTCGGCGGTGTCCGGCATCCCGTGGGACGAGGACGCCTGACCGCCCGCAGCACGATCCGACGCTGACCCCGCTCAAGCCGGGCCAGCGTCGGGCCAGCGTCGGGCCAGCGTCGGGTCAGCGTCGGGTCAGCGTCGGGTCACGTCGGATCTCGCTGCAGGCGGCCGTGACCAGGCTCCGGACGGCGCCGTCGGCGTCCGGGGGCAGTGCCTCGGCGGGGAACCACCGCAGCGCCGCCGACTCCTCGCTGCAGCGCTCGACCGCGCCGGCCGGCGCCATCACGAGGTACTGCACGTCGAGATGGTGCGCAGGACGGGCTGGTCCGCACGGCACCTCGTGGTACGACAGGCGCAGCGGACCGGCACCGACCTCGAGCCCCGTGATCCCCGACTCCTCGGTGGCCTCCCGGAGGGCGGCCACCGCCATCGTGGTGTCGTCGTCCTCGCAGTGCCCTCCGGTCTGCAGCCACCGGCGGATCCGTCGGTGCAGGGTCAGCAGCACGCGGGGTCCGGCCGGGTCGACGATGATCGAACTGGCGGTGAGGTGGTCCGGGTGGCACCGCCGCGACAAGGCATCGGGGTGCGCGCCGAGGTGCGCGAGATAGAGGTGCCGCAGAGTCTCCTGGCCGAGGTCAGGGGCTCGCCAACGCCTCAGCACCGACGTGGCGTCGGCATGCAGGGTCACCGGTCGGCGTCGGGTCTCGGGTCGTCCGGGTCGCCGCGGTCGTCGTCTTCGCCGCGCTCGCCGCTGTCGCCGGGGGCTGGCTCCGCACCGGGATGGCCCAGATCGCCGGGTCGCTCCATCTCGGCGTCCGGCTTGGCGTCCGGCTTGGCGTCCGGCCCGGCGTCCGTCTCGGCGTCCGGCCCGGGGGCGCCCCGATCTTCGGCGTCGCTGTCGAGCAGGTCGGCAAGGGCTGCGTCGAAGTCCTCGTCGCTGGTCTGCGTCGGCCGGTCCCCTGCGGCGAAGCCCAGCGGGTCGTCGAGGTCGGCCGAGGTCGGCATCAGGTCCGGATGCTCCCACACCGCGTCCCGCGCGTTGGGCCCATGGGCGTCCCGCAGGGCGCCCCACAAGGTGGCCGCGTCGCGCAACCGGCGCGGACGCAGCTCGAGACCGACCAGGGACGCGAACGTCTGCTCGGCCGGGCCGCCGCTGGCACGGCGACGGCGGACGGCCTCCCGCAGCGCCGGCGCACTCGGCATCCGTTCACTGACCGCCTGGGTCACCACCTCGTCGACCCAGCCCTCGACCAGGGCCAGCATCGTCTCCAGGCGTACCAGCGCGGCCTGTTGGGTCGGAGTGTTCTGCGGCTCGAACAAGCCGCCGGACATGGCTTCCTGGATGGCCTCGGGGTTGGTGGGATCGATCCCGGACAGCGCGGACTCGATCCGTGACACGTCGATCGTGGTTCCTCGGCCGTAGTCCTCGACGGCGCCCAGAAGGTGGGACGGCAACCAAGGGACATGGGCGAACAGCCGCTGATGGGCACACTCTCGCAGGGCGAGATAGAGCATGACGTCGGCCTCGGACAGGTCGAGTCCCTCGCCGAACGCGCGCACATTTGCGGGCAGCAGCGCGGCGGTGCCTCGGGGCGCGAGCGGCAGTCCGACGTCGGTCGTCGCCACCACCTCGGTGGCCAGCTCGCCGATCGCCTGGCCGACCTGTTGGCCGAACATCGCGCCGCCGGCCTGTCCGAGCAGGCCCATCAACGGGCCGGCCATCGACTTGGCTTCCTCCGGCAGCGCCTCGCCCATCGCGGACACGACGTGGGCGGCGACAGGCTCGACCACCCGCTGCCACACCGGCATCGTCGCCTCGATCCACTCTGCGCGGCTCCAGGCCAGCGCGCCGACGGTCCCGGCGGCGAGCTCGGTGACCGAGTCGAGCCAGTGTTCGGCCAGGCGTACGGCGTCGGACACTGCTTCGCGGTCGGTCGTCGACGGCGTCGGGTCGGGGTGCTGGGCGACGGTCTGCCGGGCGATCTGGGTCGCGAGCTCCCAGTTGACGCTGCCTTCGTGCGGCTTGAACATCTGCTGGACCTGGCTCATCAACCCGGCCAGGTCCGGCATGCCCTGACCTCCGAAGGCCCCGAACATCTGCTCCAGCGGGGTGCCCGCGAACGGGTTCGTTCCGGGCTCGGAGCCGCCGCTGTCATGCCGCTCGATGTCGTCGTCGGGCTGGTCGTCGTCGGGCTCGTCGGGACGGTTGTCGCCGGGGTTCGTTCCCATGCCTCAAACGTACTCGTAGGGTGCCCACTGTGACCGACGTGATCCGCCTGCTCGACCTGCGTGAGGAACCGCTCAGCGTCGACGAGGTGCACCAGGCGGTCGCCGACCCGGCGGCCGGCGGAGTGGCGTTGTTCGTGGGCGTGGTTCGCGACCACGACCACGGCCGCGACGTCGGAGCCCTCGGCTACTCCGCGCACCCCACCGCACTCGACGCCATGCGTACCGTCGCGCACGGTGTGGTCGACCGGCACGACGTCCTCGCGCTGGCGGCCGTGCACCGGGTGGGCGACCTCGCGGTCGGTGACCTCGCGGTCGTCGTCGGGGTCGCTTGCCGGCACCGCGGCGAGGCCTTCGCCGCCTGCGCGATGATGATCGACGACCTCAAGGCGCAGACGCCGATCTGGAAGCACCAGCAGTTCAGCGACGGCACCGAGGAGTGGGTCGGCACGCCCTGACCCCGGCCCTACCTGCCGGAGAGATCCGACGCCTGGCCGGCCATGACCGGGTGAGCGTCGGATGTCTCGCGCCGACTCGCGGTGGTGTCGGCGGCGTTTCCGGCGCCCGACCTGCCTACGCTGAAGCCGACCGCCACGACTACACGCGAAGGGGTGCCGGTGAGGATTCTGCTCTGGCTCGCGGTGCCGGCAACCTGCACGGCGCTTGCGATGGTGTGGGCCGCGTGGTCGGGTCGTCCTCGTCGGGACCCGGCTGACCGCCGAGACGACCCCGCCGCGCAGGCGCGCCTCGCCGCGGCGGTGACCAAGCCGCTGCCCACGCAGGCGCGACGGGTGGTGTCGCAGCCGGTCGACCGGGTCAGCGGTGTCGCCCGCAAGCGGCCCGCGAAGGCCGGGCCCCGGTCACCCTCCTCACGGTGAGAGGCTGGCCGTCGTGACCCGCCGCGCCAGCACCCTGACGGTTGCCTCGTTGCTGCTCGTCGCGCTCGTCGCCGCCGCGTTCCTGCTGCCGGTGCCCTACGTGACGTTCGAGCCCGGCACCCCGATCAACACGTTGGGCACGATCGGCAACAAGCAGCTGATCACGTTCGGGTCCGGGGTCAAGACGTACCCCACGAGCGGGCAGCTGGACCTCACCACCGTGTCGATCACCCGACCCGACTCCAAGGTAGGCCTCGTCCAGGCGGTCAGCGCGTGGTTCAGCCCCACGGCCGCGGTCATCCCGCGGGACCTGGTCTATCCGCCGTCGGAGTCAGCCGCCCAGGCCGTGCACCAGTCGGCGGTGCAGATGCAGGGATCGCAGCAGACCTCGTCGGTGGCCGGTCTGCGCGCGGCTGGGTTCGCGGTGCACCCCTACGTCGAGATCGTCGAGGTCACACCCGGCGGCGGGGCGGCCGGCAAGCTCAAGAAGGGTGACCACATCGTTGCGGTCGACGGCACCCCGGTGTCGACGGCGGGCCCCCTGATTAAGGCGATCCAGGGCAAGAAGCCTGGTGACACCGTCACGCTCGTCGTGACGCGCAACGGCAAACGCATGACGTTCGTGATCACCACCCAGCCCGACCCGAACGACAAGTCACGCCCCCTGATCGGCGTCCAGCTGGCGCAGCAGTACCGCCTGCCGTTCCAGGTGCGCAACAACCTCGGCCCCAACATCGGCGGACCCAGCGCCGGCACCATGTTCGCGCTCGCCATCTATGACAAGCTCACCCCTGGTGCGCTGACAGGGGGCAACGTCGTCGCAGGAACCGGGGAGATCACCGACTCCGGCCAGGTGCAGCCGATCGGCGGGATCGCCCAGAAGATCGTCGGGGCCCAGCGGGCGGGGGTGACGATCTTCCTCGCCCCGAAGGCCAACTGCGCCGAAGCGCTCGGCGCGGACGTGAACTTCAGCAAGATCAAGCTGGTCAAGATCACCACGTTGCAGGATGCGATCAGCTCGCTCAAGGCGCTAGCGGCCAACCCGGACGCGAAGGTCCCGTCATGCCGATGAGCAAGCCGGAGCAGCCGTCCGGGCCGGAGCGGGAGATCGACCCGGTCGTGCGCCGGGTGGTGCTCGAGGTGGAGTCGCACGTGGCCGACGGTGGCTGGGACCAGCCCGGTCGGCTCTATGCCCTGGTCCCCACCACGGAGCTGATCCGGGCGGAGCCGGAGCTGGCCGCGAAGCTCGGGCTCGACGACACAGAGGCGGCTGGCACGCTGACCCCGGTCGAGCAGGACGAGGTGCCGGCCGACAGGCAGGTCGAGGCGCTGCTGGCCGAGATCGCCTGGCCGCCGCAGGTGGTGGGCTGCGCGGTCGTGGTCGAGCGGCTGGTATTGCCGCCGTCCGCCGAGGAGGAGCTGCCGGCCCCGCCGGGGGAGCAGGCGGAGTACGCCGCGGCCCACCCGGACCGCCAGGAGGTACGCCTCGCCGTGGCGGTCACCAGGGACGGCCGGGCGCACTGCGCGATCCGGATGCGGGCCCACGACTCTGCTGCCGAGGTGCTCGACGGCCCCAGCCTGGTGCCCGAGTTGATCTCGTTGGCGTCCGGCACCCTGTCAGACTGATCACATGGACGTGGCGGACGTGGCTGGCGTGGCTGGCGTGATGCGAGGGGCGGCAGGTCGGTGAGCGACGAGTTCGTGGACGAGGAGGACTCCTCCCCGGAGCCGGAGCTGCGCCGACGCGGCCGCAGGGTGCTGCTCCCCACCATCGTCACCGTCGCGGTCCTCATCTTCGGGATCGCCATCTTCACCGGCGTCTGGACCGACCGGCTGTGGTTCCAGTCGATCGGCTACTCGTCGGTGTTCAACACATTGCTGCGTACCAAAGCGTTGCTGTTCGTGGTGTTCGGCCTGTTCTTCGCCGCGGTCATCGGCGTCAACGTGTTCGTCGCCTACCGCACCCGGCCGATCCTGCCGCCACGCGGTCAGGGGCTCGAGACCATCGAGCGCTACCGCGAGGTGATCGAGCCACAGCGCAAGCGGATCCTGGTCGCCCTGGCGGTGCTGTTCTTCGTGATCGGGGGCTCGATCGCGTCCGGGCAGTGGAGCAACTACCTGATGTGGCGCAACGGTGTGTCGTTCCACCAGAACGACGTCTACTTCGGCAAGGACATCGGCTTCTTCGTGTTCGACTACCCCTGGCTGCGGTTCGTGCTGTCGTTCACGTTCGCGGTGCTGGCGGTGGCGATCGTGGCGGTCGCCCTCGTGGACTACGTCTTCGGGGGCATCATCCTGACCGGCCGACCGCGGCGGATGTCGGCGGCGGCGCAGGTCCAGCTGTCGGTGCTGATCGGTCTGTTCATCGCCCTCAAGGCGGTCGCCTACTGGCTCGACCGCTACGGCCTGGCGATCTCGCAGGGCCGGTTGTTCACCGGCATCTCCTACACCGACGCGCACGCACGGATCCCGGCCAAGAACATCCTGATGGTCATCGCGATCATCTGCGCGCTGCTGTTCTTCGCCAACGTGTTCAGGCGATCATGGCTGCTGCCGGGCCTCGGGCTCGGCCTGCTGGCACTGTCGGCGCTGCTGGT
Source organism: Nocardioidaceae bacterium (assembly GCA_050700835.1). GTDB lineage: Bacteria > Actinomycetota > Actinomycetes > Propionibacteriales > Nocardioidaceae > JBOHDX01. The sequence continues at coordinate 10,970 of JBOHDX010000147.1, read as the reverse complement.
CGGGATCATCTGGCCGACCATCATGCAGTCCTTCGAGGTGCGGCCCTCCGAGCCCGACAAGGAGGGACCGTTCATCGCCCGCAACATCGCCGCCACCCGCGACGCGTACGGCTTGAACAGCGTGCGCGTGGACGGCTACGCCGCCTCGTCGAACCTGCCGCCCAGCCAGCTGGCCAAGGCGGCCGAGGCGCTGCCTGGCACCCGGCTGCTCGACCCGACGCTGGTGTCCCCGGCGTTCGAGCAGCTTCAGCAGGTACGCGGCTACTACAGCGTGCCGTCGACCCTCGACGTCGATCGCTACACGCTGAAGGGCTCGGCCGTCCCGCAGGACATCGTGATCGCGGCCCGCGAGCTGAACCTCAACGCGCTGCCCTCGAGCCAGCGCAACTGGGCGAACGACCACACCGTCTACACCCACGGCTACGGCGTCGTTGCCGCCCGCGGCAACGCGCGCGACGCCCTCGGCAACCCGGTCTGGGTCGAGCAGGACATCCCGCTGCGTGGCCAGCTCGGCGTGACCCAGCCGCGGATCTACTTCGGCGAGAGCACACCGAGCTACTCCATCGTCGGCCGGCCGCCGGGCGCCGCGCCGATCGAGATCGACACTCCGCGTGGCGGCAGCTCGACGTCGAGCAGCACCGATAACTTCACCTACGACGGCGGGGGCGGGGTGCCGATCGGCGGCTGGTTCAACAAAACGCTGTATGCGTTGAAGTTCGGCGAGCCGAATCTGTTGCTGTCCAGCCGGGTGAACTCCTACTCCAAGATCTTGTACAACCGTGAGCCGCGGCAGCGGGTCAAGGCGGTCGCCCCGTGGCTGACGATCGACGGCAACCCCTACCCGGCGGTCGTCGACGGCCACATCGAGTGGATCGTCGACGCGTACACGACAAGCAACTCCTATCCCATGTCGCAGACGGTCAACCTCGACCAGGCGACGTCGGACACGCTGACCGACACCGGGTCCAACACCGCGCTGCCGAGCTCGGACATCAACTACATCCGCAACTCGGTGAAGGCCACCGTCGACGCCTACACCGGTGCCGTCACGTTGTACGCCTGGGACCAGTCCGACCCGATCCTGCAGACGTGGGAGAAGGCGTTCCCCGGTGTGGTGAAGCCGAAGTCGGACATCTCTCCGGCCCTGATGGCGCACCTTCGCTACCCCGAGGACCTGTTCAAGGTGCAGCGCGACATCCTCAGCCAGTACCACGTCACCAACCCGCAGACGTGGTACGAGGGTGGCGAGCGCTGGGAGCTGCCGGAGGACCCGGCCGCACCGAGTGGTTCCGGCTCGATCCAGCCGCCGTACTACCTGTCGGTGCAGATGCCGGCGGAGAAGTCCGCCATCGGCGGCCCGTCCGACCCGGGCACGTCCACCCCGGAGTTCTCCCTCACCAGCGTCTATCTGCCGAGGGCACGCCAGAACCTGTCCGCGTTCGTGTCCGTCGACTCCGAGGCGACCAGTCCCGACTACGGCACGATCCGCATCCTGCAGCTCCCGACGGACACCCAGATCCAAGGACCGAGCCAGGTCGCGAACCAGATGCAGTCCGACCCGGGCGTCTCGCGTGCGTTGTTCCGCTACAAGCAGCCCGGCACCCAGATCCAGTACGGCAACCTGCTCACCCTGCCGGTGGGCAACGGCCTGCTGTATGTGCAGCCGGTCTACGTCCAGCGCACCGCCGCCTCGGGCAGCTATCCCAAGCTGCAGCAGGTGCTCGCCACCTTCGGCGGCCGGGTCGGGCACGGCCAGACGCTCGACGACGCGCTGCGCATGGCGCTCGGCGTGCCCCCCTCGGGCGGCGCCCACAAGCCGCCGCACCAGAAGCCCGGTGGCGGCCAGCACACCGGCGCCGACCAGACCGCGTCCAGCCTCCTCGGCCGCGCCGAGCTGAAGTACGAGCAGGCACTAACCGCGCTCAAGAACGGCCAGCTCGACGTCTATGCGCAACGGGTGTCGGAGATGCAGACGCTGATCGCGCGCGCCAAGGCGTTGCTCGACAAGGCGGGGGTGAAGGCCCCGCCGAAGGGCGGAACCGCGAAGGGCGGAACCGCGAAGACTGGCACCGCGAAGACTGGCACCGCGAAGACCGGCTCGGGGTGAACCGCCGCGGGCCGTAGGCCTGGGGGCGGCCCGCGGGCTGTCAGTGGATGGTCCTAGTCCGCGCGCTCAGATCCGCGCCCACTGACGAGTCGGGCGGCGCCGCGCCCCTGGATTTGATCGAGGCGGAGCCGGGCCGTAGGCTTGCGTCCGCGACGCGGGGTGGAGCAGTTCGGTAGCTCGCTGGGCTCATAACCCAGAGGTCGCAGGTTCAAATCCTGCCCCCGCTACAAATGTATCATCGCAGGTCAGAGGCGGTTTTCGGAGGAATCCGAAGGCCGCCTCTGGCTATCTCCGCTGGCGCTTGTCCGCAACTTGTCCGCAGAGCCCGCCACCAAGATCGTTGGCAGGACCGGTGGAAACGAATACGGATTCCGGTGGATTGCGGTGGATCGACGCCGGTGCGTCGGTCCCGATTCCAAGGATGTCCAGCCCGCAGGGGCGGACCGAAAAGAAGCTCTCTGCAAGGAACTATGACCCCCGCGCTCACCAGCACTGCGGCGCACGGCCGCGCGGCTGGCGCGGTTACGCTAGCCCGGCCATGACCGCCTCCGTCGACCCCGCCGCGCTGCGAGCCGCGCGGCAGGCAGCAGGGCTGACCCAGGGCCAGCTTGCTAGGGCGCTGGGGCTGGCCGGTGGCGAGGCCGTGTCGGTGTGGGAACGCGGTGCCTTCGAGCCGCAGCGCGCTGCACTACTGCACCGCGTGGCGGAGGTCCTCGGCGTCGCGGTCCCCGAGCTGTTGCGCTGCGACGGGGGCAAGATCGACCTGCGCTACCTGCGCCTGGTCGCCGGCCTGGAGAGCACCGACATCGCGGACCAGCTGCACGTCGCACTGTCCACCTATCGCCGCTGGGAACGCGGCGCCTGGACCCGCACGCCGGGCGTAGCTGTGATCGCCAGCCTCGCCCGGGCTTTCGGGGTCAGCCCCGACGTTGTCACGAGCGCGCTGGCCCACAGCAGGGCGTTGGGTAGCCGCGACCAGAGCTGACGGGTGGCCGAGGAGTGACTCACGTCACGATCCCGAACGGCGCGCCTTCTAGAGTGGGGCTGTGTCCCTACTCGGGAGGAAGGCACATGCATCTCGGATCAGGCGCATCTCGGGCATCCCATCACGTCGCGGTGCGGGCCGGACGCGCCCCGACACGCAACCTCCCTGTGCACAACCCTCGCCCCACACCCCCAAAGATGCTAGTTTCTCGCTAGAGAGAAACGAACGACTTTCGGGGGATGTGAGCCCCAAGGGCACCTCGAATCCCTTCTGTGGGCAGAACCAGGATCCAACTCGGAGGAGACCAAGTGACTGTCGTCGCTGAAGCCACACTCGCGCAGGCTGATGGCCGCCAGCGCCGAAAGCCGCTGTTCTACGTCATCTGCATCGGCCTGATGTGCCTGGGAGCAGTCGTCTCCGCCTTCGCGTTCACCCGAGCCAGCCACTCCCAGCAGGTCGTCGCCGTCGCCAACACCATCCACTCCGGACAGACCATCACCGCCCGCGACCTCAAGCTCGTCGACATGAACAGCGACACCGAGCTCCAGACCGTCCCCGCCGCCGAGGAGTCCGCGGTGGTCGGCCAGGTCGCCCAGCTCGACATGCCCGCGGGCAGCGTCGTCACCCCCGGCTCATTCGGGAAGGTCAGCATCCCGGCCAAGGGGCAGGCCGTCGTCGGCCTGTCCCTGACTCCCGCGCAGATGCCGGCCAGCAGCATCAGCGTCGGCGACCAGGTCAGCCTGGTCGCGGTCGGCGACGACAGCAGCGCCACCTTCGCCACCGACACCGCGACCATCGAGGGCACGGTTGTTGGTGTTAGCGCGCCGAACGCCTCGGGCTCGAACGGGGGAGACCCGCAGACCGGCAACAGCGTCGTGGACGTCTCGGTCCCCTCCAGCACGGCTCCCGGCCTGGCGGCCAAGGCCGCGAACGGCAAGGTCGCCTTGGTCCTGGATTCCCGAGAGCAGTGACATGGCCCTCTACGTGCTGACCTCGGCATCCGGGTCCCCGGGTGTCTCCACGGCCGTTGCCGGACTGGCCTACTACTGGCCGCGGCCCGTTCTCCTCCTTGACGCCGACCCCACCGGCACCTCGGCGCTTCTCGCCGGACGGTTCCGCGGCGGCCTCGAGCCCGGCCTCGGGCTCATCGACCTGGCCGTCGCGGCCGCGGAGGACCGCCTCGACGAAGCCTTCGCCGCCGCGATCCCCAAGCTGCCCGACAGCGACGTCCGGTTCCTGGCCGGCATCCGCTCCCACGAGCAGGCCCACAGCCTGGGCTCGCTGTGGCCGCAGCTGCTCGGCGTCTTGAACCGCCTCGACGAGGCCGGCCATGACGTCATCGTCGACGCCGGCCGCCTCGGTCTGGTCGGCAGCCCCAGCCTGCTCATCGACCGCGCCGACCTGGTTCTCCTCGTCACCCGCAACAGCCTGGTCTCTGTGGCGGGAGCCCGCTCCTGGGCGGCGAGCCTGCGCACCCGGTTCGCCGAGCACGGCAGATCCGCGCGACTGGGGATGATGCTCATCGAGGACACCCCGCGCCGTGTCCAGGCCTACGGCGACGGGCAGGTCGCCCGGGCCCTACAGCTGCCCGTCGTGGCCAGCCTGCCCCACGGCAAGGAGAGTGCCGAGGTCTACTCCCACGGAGCGCGGACCCCGAAGAACTTCGAGACCACCGGTCTCGTCAAGGCCTACGCCGCCTCCGGCGAGGCCCTGCGCATGGTGCACGCCAACAACCTCGCCGAGCTCGCCGGACGTACGACCAACCGTCAGGACCGGATCGCGGCCGCGGCCCGGTCCCTGGCCGCCCGCGGCCGGATCCCTGAGCCGAACGGAGCCACCGATGTCTGAGCGCAACAACTCCGGCTACTCCCCGGAGCCGATGCCGGACCCGGCCCGGCTGCCCCTGTTCAACGCGCCCGCCGGACCCAAGGTCACCTGGTCGTCCAACGGCCACCATGCCGGGGGAGTGGCGATCGACGGGGTCGACGCCGCAGTCCGCAACGGCCACCGTCCCGCCGCCAGTCCCTGGGACGTGCCCGGACTACCGACACAGACCGGTGACCCAGCCGCTCTCGACGGCGGCACCTACCATCCCGACCGCGCCGACTGGCAGCTGGTGCGCGAGCTCCGCCTGGAGGCGACGACTCGGCTCGCCGAGGCGATCAACGCCGAGGCTCTCGATGCCGGCGCCCGCCAGCAGCGAGGCCGCTCGATCATCGCCGACATCATCAAGCAGCGCGTCTCCAGCGACATCTCCGCCGGCCGCGAACCCTGGGAGAAGACCCAGCGCGACTGGTTGCGCAAGGCTCTCGACGACGCCCTGTTCAAGCTCGGTCGGCTCCAGCCGCTGCTGGACCGAGACGACGTCGAGAACATCATCATCACCGGCCACCACACCGTCTGGCTCGACCTCATCGACGGAAGCCTCGAGCGCGCCCACGCCGTCGCCGACAGCGACGAGGAGCTCATCGAGTTCCTCCGATGGGTCGCCAACCGCTTTCGGCCCCAGGACAACGAGCGGCCCTTCAACGAAGCCGTGCCCAAGCTGCACCTCTCGCTGGCCTGGAACGACGACAACGGCGAGCCGATGCGCGCCCGCTTGGCCGCCACCGCGTTCGTCACCGAGTACCCGGTCGTCGTGATCCGCCGCCACCGCCTCACCCGGATCACCCTCGAGGACCTCGTCGGCAAGGGCATGCTCACCCCGGTCATGGCCAACTTCCTGCGCGCCTGCGTGCGGGCCGGGAAGTCCATCGTCGTCTCCGGGCCTCAAGGCGCCGGCAAGACGACCCTGATCCGTGCCCTGTGCGCCTGCATCGACTTCTCCGAGAAGATCGGCACCTTCGAGACCGAGTACGAGCTATTCCTCCACGAGATGCCCGACCGGCACTCGATCGTCGTGCCCTGGGAGGCACGACCCGGCTCGACCGAGGTCGACGCCTTCGGCCGCCGGGCCGGCGAGTTCACCCTGAACGAGGCCATCGACGACTCCTTCCGCTTCACGCTCTCGCGACAGATCGTCGGCGAGGTCCGCGGCAAGGAGATCTGGGCGATGATCAAGGCGATGGAGTCCGGCGCAGGATCCATCAGCTCCACCCACAGCAAGAACGCCCGACAGACCATGGACAAGCTCGTCACATGCGCCATGGAAGCCGGACAGACCTCCGACCTGGCCACCCGCAAGCTGGCCCAGACCGTCGACCTGGTCGTCCAGATCGGCCTGCTCACCCAGCCCGACGGCGAGAACCACTGGACCCGGTCGCGCTGGGTTTCCGAGGTCGCGCTGGTCGAGCCCGGAGACGCCGGATACAACCTCGACCACGTCTTCAACGCCCCCTACGGCACCACGGTCGCCACCCCGAGCGGCACCCCGATCAAGAAGGACGTGCTCAACGAGCTCCAGGCGCACGGTTTCGACCTGGCGGCCTTCCAGCATGAGATGGGTGTGCGGGGGCTGCAGCCGTCATGACCCCGCTCCTCCCCGCCCTGGGCGGCGCCGTCTTCGTCGCCGGCATCATCGGCCTGATCGTCGGCCCGCCGCCCAAGCTGCCGGGCACCCCGGTCAAGCACCGCCAGGGCCGGCTCGCCCGGCGGATTGCCCAGCTGCCACGTCGTACCCGCATCCGCGGCCTGGTCGCCCTCCTGGTCGGTCTGGCCGTCGCGGTCCTGACCGGATTCGTCCTCGCCGTCATCGTGCTGCCCGCGGCTGCGGTCGGGCTCCCGTTCCTGCTCAGCCCGGCTCGCGGCGGCTCCAGCCCCGAACGCCTCCAAGCACTCGAAGAGTGGACCCGCGGCCTGTCGGGCCGGCTGACGATCGGCATGGGCCTGGACTCCGCACTCAAGCGGTCACTGTCCACCGCACCCGAGGCCATCCGCCCAGAGGTCACCCGGCTGGTCAACCGGCTCTGGTCGGACTGGACCGTCGACCGGGCGCTGCGGGTCTTCGCCGACGAGATCGACGACGAGGTCGGCGACTTCATCGCGCTCAACCTCGTCCTGGCCGCCACCAACTCCGGCGGCGCCGGCCTGGCCGACACCCTCGACGGCATCGCCGAATCCGTCGCCGCCACCGTCCGAGCCCGCCGCTCGATCGCCGCCGACCAGCAGAAGCCCCGCACCACCGCCAGCGTCGTCACGATCATCTCGATCGTCGTCCTGGCCTACATGTTCCTCAACGGCTCCTACATCCAGCCCTACACCACCGCGCTCGGACAGGTCATCCTCCTCGTCCTCGGATCGGCCTACGTCGCGATCCTGCTGTGGATGCGATCGATGTCGAAGCCGCCCAAGAGCACGCGCCTCATGGTCAGCCCGGAAGGGGCGGCGCGATGACCACCGGACTCCAGCTGGCCATCTTCGGCGGACTGATCTTCGGCGGCGCACTCGCCGCGATGGTCTGGCGCCTGGCCCCGACCCACCCCGACCTGTCCGACGCCCTGGACCGGCTCTCCCCGGACTACATCGAACGACGCGCACGCCGCGTGATCGAAGACGCCGAGCGCGACCTCGACTCCACCGAGAAGATCGGTCTGTGGGCCATGCGCGTCTTCCCGGGCCGCGCCTGGGCCGGAACACCGCAAAAGGACCTCGGCGTGCTACGCAAGTCGGTTGCCCAGTTCTACGGCGAGAAGGTCACCTTCGCGCTCCTCGGCCTGGTCGCCGGCCCGATCGTGGCCTACGTCATCGGCCACATCGGGTTCATACGTCTATCCGGGTTCTCCTTCCCGGTCATCTTCTCCATCGCCGCTGCGGTCGGGATGTTCTTCCTTCCCAACTACAACGCCATCGACGACGCCAAGTCCAAGCGTGCTGAGTTCACCAAGATGCTCATCCCGTACTACGAGTTCGTCGCCACCGAGCGACTCCAGGGCTCCGGCACCAACCAGGCCCTCGTCCGCGCCTGCTCACCCGAGCTGACCCGGCACTGGGCCTTCGAGCGTCTACGCGAAGCACTGCTGCCCGCCGAGCTCGGCACCACCACCACCTGGGACGCCCTGCAGAAGCTGTCGGAGGAGATGTCGGTCTCCGAGCTCGGCGACCTTGCCGACATCACCCGCCTCTCCGGCGAGTCCGGCGCCCAGATCTACGGCCACCTGCGAGCCCGCGCTGCCCAGATGCGCTCCCAGATGCTCAGCGACGAGGTCGCCAACTCCAACGCCGTCTCCGAACGCATGTACGTCCCCGGCGGCCTCCTCGGGGTCACTTTCATGCTCATCCTCATCGCCCCGACCCTGCTCCGCATCATCCAGTCCTGAGCCCTAACACCAAGGAGAACCCAACAATGATCAAGCTCTTCATCACCCTCAACCTGCTGGGCATGCGGCTCATGGCGCCCCTCGACCGCGCCCTCGGAGACGCCCACAACACCCTGCGCCGCGCCCGCCGAGACGAGCGCGGCTCAGTGACCATCGAGCAGGTCATCTGGGCCGTCGCGCTAATCGTCATCGCCGGCGGCGTCGTCGCGGCCATCACCGCCTACGTCAACTCCAAGAAGGACCAGATCAAGTAGCAGCACCCCTCAGCACACACCACTCTCGGGAAGGACCTCCAACGATGACCAGCCTCAGCCGGCCCCTGACCAGGGGACTGCGCCTCCGCCTGGCGCGCTGGCTGAGCACACCCGCCCAGAAGCGGCACTTCCGCCGCGACGAGCGGGGCGCCACCACCATCGAAATGGTCCTGCTGATGATCGGCCTGTTCACCCTGCTGTTCCTGGGCCTCGAGGCAGGCCTGTACTACCACGCCCGATCGGTCGCGATCGCTGCCGCGCAGGAAGGTGCACGCGAGGCAGGATCCCAACACGGCAGCCAGGCCTCCGGCATCGCCGCCGCACAACAGTTCCTCAACCAGGCCGGCGGACCCGGCGTCATCGTGAACACCAACGTCGCCGGCTCCCGGACCGCTACGACGGCCACCGTGACGATCACCGGCGACAGCATGAGCGTGATCCCCGGCATCCACGTAGCGATCACCCAGTCCGCCACGGTGCCCGTCGAGAGGCTCACACAATGACCCGGCCGGTTCGGTTCAGGAATCGTGAAGCCCACCGCGACGAGCGAGGCGCGGCCTCGATCGAGGCCGTCCTGGTGGCGATCGCGCTCGGTCTGTTCATCGCCCTGGTGATCCTGGGCGGCCGCGTCGAGATGGCCAAGCAGGCCGTGCAGTCCGCCGCCTACGACGCCGCCCGCAGCGCCTCGATCAGCCGCACCAGCGGCGAGGCCTCGACCTCGGGCCAGTCCTCGGCCATGGCCAGCCTGTCCCAGCAGGGGATCCACTGCACCCGCTCCAACGTCACCATCGACACCAGCGCCTTCAACACCGCTCTGGGCACCGCCGGTAGCGCGGCGCTGATCCGGGCCACTGTCACTTGCACCATCGACGTCTCCGGCCTCGGCCTGCCCGGCATCAACCAGCGCACCATCACCGAGACCATGACCAGCCCTCTCGACTCCTACCGCGGCAGGTCCTGATGCGCGCCCGGCTCGACCGGCTCGCCAGCCTCATACGCCGCCTCGACCGCGGCCGCCGCCGCGACGAGCGCGGCTCGATCTCCGTCTGGATGATCGCCAGCGCCCTCGCCCTCATCGGCATCGCCGGCATCGGCACCGACCTGTCCGGTCAGGTCCACACCAAGCAGCACGCCCAAGACGTCGCTGCCCAGGCCGCCCGCGTCGGCGCCGAGCAAGTCAGCTCGGACGTCGTCACCGGCACCCAGGCGAGCGTGAACCTCGTGGCCGCCCGCAACGCCGCCCAGCAGTACCTCCAAGCCGCCGGCCTCAACGGGTCGGTCAACATCGTCAATGGCACCACGATCGAAGTGAAGACCAGCGAGACCTACGACACCACGTTCCTCGGCCTTCTCGGCATCAGCCACCTGACGGTCACTGGAGACGCAACCGCACAGTTGATCCGAACCGAAGGAGGCGTGGCCCAATGAGCAGCACGCGGACCACCCGACCCAGCTTCTCCACTCGCCTCCGCGGCCTGGCCGCCACCCTCGGCATCCTGGCCATCCTCGTCGGGATGCCGCTGGTGATGCTCGCGCTCGGATCCGAGCCGATCCCGCACCACATCCCCGAGTGGGCAACCCTCAAGCACGACCTGTTCAGCCGCGACGACGGCACCTTCGCCCTCCAGATCATCAAGGGCGTCGTCTGGATCGCCTGGACCATCGCCGCCGCTCTGATCCTCCTCGAGCTCGTCTCCAAGATCGGCCGCTTCAAAGCCCGCGACCTGCCCATCCTCGGCAAGCCACAGGGCGCTGCCCGCAACCTCGTCGCGGCCGCGTCCCTGCTGTTCGTCGCCGGCGCCTCCCTCGGTAACGGTGGTGCCGCCGACGCCACACCAACACAGCACTCGCCCGCTCCGACCCACGCCGCCACGGTCGCTGCCGTCGCCCAGCACCACCAGGGGCCGGTCACCCAGCACCACCAGGGGCCGGTCACCCACCATGAGACCCGCCAGGACGCTCGACCGACGTTCTCCTACGGCGTTCGCGAGGGCGACAACCTGTGGGACCTGGCCCAGACCTTCCTCGGTGATGGCAACCGGTACCACGAGCTCGTCGAGCTCAACCGCCACATCGTTGGCGACAACCCCGGCTTTCTCGAGCAAGGCTGGGTGCTGAAGATCCCCGGCACTCACGACGCCGGACACACCACGCAGGCCTACGTCGTCGAGCGCGGAGACACGCTCGAGGACATCGCCGCAACCCACCTCGGCGACCCGAACCGCTGGCCCGAGATCTTCCAGGCGTCCACCGCCATCACCCAGCCCGACGGCCGCCACATCACCAACCCCGACCTGATCCTGCCCGGCTACACCGTCCACATCCCCCAGCAGCGCACCGACGACCCGCCAGCGGCAGGCACTCAGACC
>JBOHDX010000146.1:0-83626 GCA_050700835.1 Nocardioidaceae bacterium | reverse complement strand
TCGTGTCGTACGACGAGCTGGTGGGTGCCGGCTCGATGGCCGCGGCGAAGGCGGCCGGCAAGGTCCGCATGGAGGGCAAGGACTACGTCATGGCCGACGGCGACGTCGTCGAGTTCCGCTTCAACGTATGAATCGCCGAGTTTGTGCAGGTCTGAGGGAGTGTGGGTGCTCCCAGTCCGCACACAGTCCGCAAGAATTTCAGTCACGCATGACTCGATGACCAAGCGTCTTGGTCGTCGGAGTGGGCCAGCCTGAGGTCGCTCCTCGCTCGAGCGCACATGCGAACGAAGATGGCGGCGTGGCGAGATACCGGCTTACAGGCGGCTCTGGTCCGTTCGGTGGCGCGCGGTGGGAACGCAAGGATGACGACCGCGAAATCGCTCGCCGGGTGCTGAACCTTCTGGCCGATCGACGGATGTTGTGGAAGGACTTCTCGATGGAGATCGAGGAGCATTGCGTGACGTCGGCGGACCACGTCCGCAAGCAGCTCGCCGTCCACTTGGACAATCCTGAGATCGGTGTCGAACGGGCTCGCCGGGTCCAGCTGCTCCAGAGCCTGTTTCGTGACTTCCTGGGTGAGGTCGGCCCGGCCGGCGGTGACTGGGACCGGAGCTGGAGGCCGAGGGGGCACTGACCCACTTTCGATGGCCTAGGAAGGCTGCGTGGTCTTGTCGGCGTCCAGGGCGGCGAACTGCAGGCCGCGCGAAGCCAACTCGTGCGCGGGAAGCATTCCTGCCGTACCGACAGGAAGCGCATCTCCCGACTCTGCCATCGGTGCCCGTTCCGGATGTCGGGGGCCGGGCATAGCCTGCCGAGCATGAAGCGGTACGTGGACGAGGACATGGAGGGCGCGGAGTTCCGCGAGTGCAACCTGAACAACACCCGTCTGATCGGCGTGATCATGCAAGACGCCGTGATCGACGGGCTGGTGACCAACCTCGTCGTGAACGGCGTCAAAGTCATGGACTACGTCGAGGCCGAGCTCGACCGTCGTCACCCGGTCCGCCGGCTCATCCGCTCGGACGACCTGGCCGACCTGCGCAGAGGATGGCGGCAGCTGCGCACCGACTGGGCGGCGACCGTGGCGCGCATGCGGCAGTCGCCCGGCATCGAGCACGAAGGCGTGAACGACGAGTGGTCGGCTGTGCAGACGCTGCGCCACCTGGTCTTCGTCCACGACTCGTGGTTTCGGCGCTGCTGCCTCGGATCCACCGATCTGTTCACTCCGATGGGCCTGGGCATCGAGTCCGTGCCCGGCCGCGAGGCGCAGGGGCTCGACCCGTCGGCGGACCCGACGCTCGCCGAGGTGCTGGCTATCAGGGACGAACAGGCAGCCGAGCTCGCGCGCTGGCTGGACGCCGTCACCTCCGAGCAGCTCCAGGAGCCGGCACCGATCCCCGACAACAACATGTGGCCGCCGTACGCACGCGGACGTTCGGTGCGGCAATGCCTGGGCACGGTGCTCGGCGAGGAGTTCGAGCACCATCAGTTCTGCGTGCGCGACCTCGACCTCGTCGAGAGATCGGTCGCCGGTTGATGCCCCTCCCGCACTGAACACCCTCCGCGTGACGATCGGTTTGCGGTGATCGTCTCGATGGCTCGCGGAGGCAGGAGAGTCGCCGGCGGTAGGTCCTCGACCGCGGCGCCCACCTCGTTGTGGCTCGCATTGACTCCTCGACCCTTCCACATGGACATCCACTCATCGCGCGTCACCGAGTCGTGGTCGCACTTCTCCGGCCCGGAGGGCGGGCGCACTGGCGAGGTGTGACCCAATCCTGAGCTTCGGCGCCGCCGCCTGGCAGACGGGTTGAACGCCTGCCTGCTGGACTGGTTCGGCTGCTGCGTCAGCGTAGGGAGGCAAGGATGCGTCGGGTCGCGAACCACAGGCACAGCATTGACATTGCGGTCCCGAACAGGATCGCTGCGCTCAGCACCGAGCTCGCGGCTGCGATCGCCCCGAACATTGGGACGGCCAGTGGCATCAGGCTCATGTCCCCCAGGCTGGTGACCGAGGAGACCCTGCCGAGGTGACTGGGGTCGATCGTGCGCTGGAACACGCCGGACAGCCAGACCGAGGCGGCACCTGCGGTGACCCCGACGGCCAACATGGCCGCAAGCAGGCTCACCCGGGTCGGGATTCCGATGGCCGCCAGCGCCATGCCCTGTACGACCAGGGCTATGAAGCCTGCCCGGGCAGGCGCGACCGGTTGCCATCGGATCCCGGCAAGGCTGCCGAGGATCGCGCCTGCGGCGAATGCGCCTTCGGCGAAGCCGACCCAGCCCGGTCCCCAGCCGGACCCGGCGACCCGTAGCGCCACCCCGAGGGCGACGACCGGTGAGACGAATACGTTGAGCGCGGTGAGCCCGATGACCAGCAGTCGTGCAGCTGGGTCGCGCCTAAGGTAGCCGAGCCCGTCGCGCAAGCTCGACGTCCATCGTTGGCTGGTGGCACGCGGTAACCGGAACCGGGGGCGGACCGCTGCGATCAACGCGGCGGCGATGACCAGGAAGCTGACCGCGTTCACCGTCATCGCGGCGACCAGACCGCCCCACGCGACCAGCACCCCGCCCACTGGCGCGCCGACCAGCCGGGCGACCCGGTTCGCGACCTGGTTCCAGCCGGTGACCGTGCCCAGATCTCGCGCCCGTACCAGCTGCCGGGACAGCGTCATCCCGGCCGGGATCGTCAATCCGCTGGCGATTCCGAAGGCGAGTGACAGCGCGATCAGCGTGCCGGCGCCGCGAAGCCCGGCCTGCCAGGCCGATGCGCCGATGACCAGGGCCAGCACCTGGCCGAGCTGCCCGGTGACCAGAACCTTGCGGGTGTCCAGCCGGTCCGCCAGCACGCCACCGAGCAGTACCAGCACTGCCTGCGGGAGCATCTCGATGCCGACGACGACACCGGCGAGCGCGGGCGCCAGGGTGTGCGCGGCTGTCCAGGCGAGGGCGACAGTCCACAGCGCGTCACCGAACCAGGACACCGTCATCGCGGTGATCCAGACCCACACCATCTGGTCCCGAGCGACCGGCGGTGGCGGGTCGGCGATCAGCGTGGGCTCCAGGCCGGGCGGCGCTCCAGCCTGGTCGCACGGGGCGTCGGCGATTTCAGTGCGGTCAGTCATGGCTTCACCGGTTCGCTCGGGAAAGTGTGGGCGACGACGCGCACCGGCCTCCGTTCGATGTCTGGCCGAGCCTCTCGGTCGGCCATGCAGTCCCGACTCCATTGGGCGACCAGGTCCTGGAGTCGCTGGGTGAGGTCCCGGAATTGCTCCAGCGTTGCCGGTACGTAGGTGTCGGTGGACCCGGCCGCGCGGCGCCACTGCTCCGGCAGATTGCGACTGCTCGACATCCACTGCTGGATCGCGCGCACCTGGTAGCGCAGGTTCTCCAGCTCCGCGGCGTCGGCGACCCGCCGAGCCGCCATTCCCTCTAGGAAGTCCTCGGGATTCCAGGCCACGGAGCGGGGAGTGATGCGCCACCAGCTCTCCCTCGTGTCCCGAGCGAGATCGGGCGCCGGGGTCACGAAGCCGTGGCGATGCAGAGCCTTCAGGTGGTGGCTGACGGAGCCGACAGCCAGCCCGGTGCGCGCGGCCAGCCGTCCTACCGACGCCGCTCCCTCGACGCCGAGCAACTCACACAGCCAGCGTCGCGTCGGGTGGTGGAAGGCGATCAGGACGTCAAGCAAGTCAGAGCCGGACTCAGCTTCGGTGCCCCGTCTCGGGGCGGAGACCCGGTGACGTTCGGCAGCGGTGCGACGAGGCATGGCACCACCCTCACCGCGTCAACCCAGAAACACAATGGCTCTTGTATAACTTCTCCAGCCCGGCGGTCGGCAGGGTCCGGTCTTCCATCCCCGCCCGCCCACCGAGGCATGGCGCTCGGAGCCTGGCACCCGGAGGTAGTTACCGGCGGTGCCCATCGCGTCATGCCCACCTGATCGCCAGCGCGTTTCGGTCCACGAAAGCCGCTGCCCGTAAACGAACCGCATGCGGTGACTCGCCAGCTCCGCCGGACCAACCGGCTCGGTGGCTTGTGCCGTCACCGCTTGAGGATCCCGTACGGGTACGCTTCGCGATCCCATCGTCACGTCGGGAAGCGCTTCCACACACCCTCCGAAACGACGTCCACGGCGCCGTCGACGACCCTGCGGCGACCGAGAAAGCCGAGTAGGTCGCCCGGACGCTGTTCGACGCCGCCCTCGCCAGAGGGATCTCGCCGTGACCCAGCAGTCCGCAAACAGTCCGCAAGAAGTCCGGCCGAGACCGACGATTGCCGACGGCGCCCAACGCTCCGCTGAACGCGTCCCCCAGGCGGCGGATTGACGCGCGTCAGCCGATCTGCTCGAACAGTGACACGATGATCCCCTCGGGCCCGCGCACGTAGGCCATCCGCACACTGCCCTCGTACTCACCGATGCCGCCGACGAGCCCGTACCCGTCCGCAGCCACCGCGTCAACGGCCGCCTGGAGGTCGCCGACCTCAAAGGACACGTTGCGCAGACCCAGCTCGTTGGCCATCGCCGTAGGCGATCCGGGCACGTGGTCGGGCGTGACGAAGCTCGCGAGCTCCAGCAGGGATCCTCCGTCGGGCGGCCGCAGCATCGCGATCTCACAGTGCGCACCCGGGACGCCGCAGACGGTCTCCACGAACTCCCCCTCCACCGATCCGGTGCCCTCCACCTCGAGACCCAGCCCGACGAAGAACGCCGTCACCGAGTCGAGGTCCGCGACGGTGATGCCGACGTGGTCGAAACGTTGTACGTGTGCCATGTGATCCATCCTCCAACGATGATCTGGTCGATTCGAAGCTGGGACGGTGCCGGGGCTGGGACCTCGACATGTTCTCTCCGCAAACTGCCTTCGATGTCTCGCATCACAAGGCATGACTCGTTGTCGTCATCGGCGGGCAGGAGGCGCACGCGAATGCGGCGGAATGAAGCACCGGAGACCGGGCCGCTGTCTCGCGAGCAAGTAGGACTCAGCGGGCGGGAACCGGTTCGGAAAACGGCCGCCACTGCCGCCTGATCAGCCCGTACAACCAAGAGTCCGACACCTCGCCGTTCACGACGCAGTCTTCCCGCAACGTCCCTTCACGCAGGAATCCGAGCTTCTCCAGGACGCGGGCGGATGCCTCGTTGCGCGTATCGGTCTCGGCCTGGACTCGATTCAGGTCCAGCGTGTCGAATGCCCACTGCAGCAACGCGAGGGCGGCCTCCGTCGCGTATCCGTTCCCCCATGCAGAATCGCCGAGGCAGTAGCCCATGGACGCGCTGCGGTAGTCCGGGTTCCACCGGGTCAGACTGCACCAGCCGATAAACGCCCCGTCGGAACCACGGTCCATGGCCAGCCGAGCCCCGCTGCCTTCGTCGGCCATCTGCCGGCACGCCGCGATGAAGCGCTCGGCGCGCGCATGGCCGCTCCAGGCCGGTGCATCCCAGTAGCGCAGCACGTAGGCGTTGCTGTGCAGCGCGAAGAGGGCGTCCGCGTCCGCACTGGTGAAGGGGCGCAATCGCAGGCGAGCGGTGTGGAGCGTGGGGGTGGGCAGGGACATGCGTGCCATATTGCCTTGTCAAGAGGGGTGGCCAGACCACCGAGCAGGAGATGTCAGTCCTGGTTGGTGCTGGCTCTAGCCGGTTGAGCAGTCATCAACCAGGGCAGACTGGTTGGTGCACAGAGGGAGGAACGCAGATGCCTGAGCTTGTCGTCGACTTCATCACCTCACTCGACGGGTACGCGTCCGCCGAAGGCTGGCCGGGTTGGTGGGGCCTGGAGGGGCCGGAGTACCTGGCCTGGCTGGGCAAGAACCCCGAAGCGGACTACCTGGTCCTGATGGGAGCGAACACCTATCGGCTCATGTACGGCTTCACGAAGGAGGGCGAGCCGGGGACCGATGTGCTGGGCGGCATGTCCAAGGTCGTCTTCTCCGGCACGTTGACCGAACCGCTGGAGTGGGAGAACTCGACCTTGGTCGCCGGGGACGCCGCCGAGGCGGTGCGGGACATGAAGGAGAGCGGCGACAGGTCGATGCGCACCATCGGCAGCCTTTCGCTGTGCCGCTCGTTGCTGGAAGCCGGCCTCGTCGACCGGTTCCGGGTGGTGATGTTCCCTGTCATCACCGGCGCCACCGGTCAGGAGCGGATCTACGACGGCTACCCCGACGTCGCCCTCGAAATGGCGGACAGCCGCACCTTCGACGGCCAGATCCAGCTGGTCGAGTACGTGCCGAGTGTGTTACACGGTCCGCCCGGTACGCCGTGAGAGTCCGCCTTCCGAATCAGTGTGTGGCAAACAGCCATAACGACGGCATCAACGCGGCGGGTTGACGATGGTTGTCATGATCGCCGCGCCGGATCGGGCCATCTCTCTTGGCACCACTCGCTCTGCTCGGATCGCCACAAGGATGTCCGCATGTCGGAGCTGCTGACGGCAGGAGTCGTCTCTGAGGACGACATCGGTTCGTTCGTTCGCCGTCACGCGACGGTCATCAAGACGTTCGACCACCACAACCAAGACTCTGGCAACGTTTCCTGGCTCGTTGACGTCGGAGACCAGCGGCTATTCGTGAAGACCGCTGGCGCACAGGGCAGCAGCGACCACGATGGTCCGGTTCCGTACTTCGACCACGCAGGTCGGGTGGGGCTCATTCGCAACGCAGTGGATCTGGCGCGTTCATGCAGTCACCACGCCTTGCCGAGGCTGCTCAACGTCATCGAGTCGCCAGCGGGGCCGGCCCTGGTCTACGAGGCTCCGCCGGGCGACCTGGTGCACGTCCCGAGTGCAAGCCGGCGGGACCCTGGTTCGGCCTACCAGCGATTCGCGCACCTCCCCGCCGAGGAGCTCCTTGGCGTCCTCGACGTCCTCATCGACCTTCACGTGGCTCTCGCGGCCGTGCGCTGGATCGCCGTCGACCTGTACGACGGGTGCCTCATCGTTGATTTCGCGTCCGGATCGCTGAAGGTCATCGACCTCGACACCTACCGTCGCGGTCCGAGTCTGAACGACATGGGCCGCATGTTCGGTTCCTCCCGATTCATGGCGCCTGAGGAGTTCGAGCGAGGAGCGGTCATCGACGAGCGCACCACCGTCTTCACCCTGGGTCGACTTGCTTGGCACTTCGGAACACGGCTGACCGAGGCTGCAGAGAGCTTCTGCGGGTCTCCAGGAGTTGCCGACGTCGTGCGACAGGCCTGTCAGGACTTGCCGGCGGACCGACACCGCACGGTCGCGGCGCTGGGGCAGGCGTGGACCTCTGCCCGCAACCTCACGATTTAGGGCTGAGATGACGCCCATACGCGGCGGAATGACACACCGGGACGGGTCATCGCGGAGCCATGAGGACGTTGCGTGTCCTCGCCCGCCGCAAGGGGGCGGTCGAATGCTCCTCCGGACCCTCGTCCGCGAGGGAGAAAGCGTGCGGAACACTTCGACAGCGCGGAGGAGAGCCGGACGACGCTGGCCGGCGGTCAGCCCGCAGCGACCTACTTCGACCCAGTGGCCTCGAGCCTTCTGGAGATGGGCCCGAGCGAAGCGATCAGCTGGTCGAGCTCAAACGGCTCGAGCCCTTCGTACGCTGCTTCAGCGAGAGCATCGGTCAGTGACTCGATCCGGCCCTTGGTCGCACGCCCGGCGTCGGTGAAGATGCCGGAGGCATCGAGGAGGCCGCGGTCGCGCAGACAGTCCATGACCTCGGCCAGACGGGCCTCGGGGAGGTGGTGGATCCGGCCGAACGACTCCGCCGGGTAGATGCCCATGTCGAGGGCACTGAACACGTGGGCCTCGGTCCCGCCGATCCGCTCGGAGACCAGGGCAGCGATGTGGCCGTCGCCGCGGTGCTCGCGAAGCATGTTGGCCGCGTGCCAGAGCCGGGCCACGGGCTCCCCGGGCACCGGGAGCGCGCGGAGCCCGGCGTACATGACCCGTCCCTCGGTCGGGGCGCTGGTCGAGGCCTTGGCGAGGAGATCGGCGGCGCGCGCCAGCCCGGGAGTCTCGACGAGGTCGCCGAGGATCCGCCGCAGCGCCGCCACACAGCCCTGCTCACGCGCGGCGTGCGCCGCCTCGGGTGTGGTCGTGTCCCAGACCTTCGGGATGTGGCGAGCCACCTCGCCGTCGGCGAAGTTGTAGAAGGCTGCGTGGACCACCTCGGCCGGGACCCGGCCAAGCGGCGCAGAGCGTCCCGCGAAGTAGCCGTCCCAGTAGGTGCGAAAGCCGAGCGCCGCCATCGACTCGTTGGGCTCCGACGAGAAGAAGTTGACCAGCGAGATCGGCTCGGTGAGCTCGAAGAGACGGCGGGCGACAGGCTCCGGATGCTGCATCTGTGACATCTCCTGTGGTCGTGACGGCGCCCGTGGACGGCCCTCACCGGTGCGACGAACAGATCGACCGCCATACGACAACGTCGCAGCGATCATTCGTACCCGGTCACTCGCATCAACTCCTCGACGGCTCGCCAGCTCCTCGGACGCCGCTGCCCGAGCCGCAGCCGACCCAGCCCACTTCCGACGGCACCGACCAACCGGACCTTCCGCTACTGGCCGACCCGGCCATCGATGCGCTCGCGCAGGAGATCGGCGTGGCCACAGTGCCGTGCGTACTCGGCGATCTGCGCCATCAGCATGTCGCGAAGCGGCAGGTCCGCCCCGTCCCGGCCGAAATCGGAGACGCCAGCATTGATCGTGCCGAGGTCGGCGACCCCGGCCACGAACTGGTCGGTGAGGTCCATCTCGGTCCGCCACTGCCGCCAGGCGTCCTCCACGACCGCCGGGTCAGCGATCGCGCCGTTCCAGTCGCCGTCGCGGTCCTCGTCGGTGCAGTACAGCTTCGGCGCGTCCTCGCCGGCCATGACCCGGCGCAGGTGTCGCTCGCCTTCGGCCAGGTGCCGCATCAGCCCGAGGAGGGACATCGTGGACGGTGGTGCGGATCGCCGGGCCAGCTGCTCGGCGTTCAGGTCGGCGCACTTCATCTGAAGCGTCAGCCGGTAGTGGCCGAGATAGTCGAGCAGCGTGCCGCGTTCGTCGACGGCCTCGCCGGCCGCTTCGCGCGGGTCGTCGTCCGGGTCGACCCACATATCGAGATACATGGTCGACTTGGTCCACCGGCCCGGGAGAGGAAGGCTCGCGTCCGACATCGTCATCTCGGCATCGTCCCTCACTCCGGCCCTTGGGCGCCATGAGGTCATCCGTAGCACGATCCGCCGTAGCGGGCGGATCATGGAGCGCGCGGCGTACGGCACAGGGGGTGGATCGAGGCTTGGTAGGTGCGGCCCAGGTTGCACCACAGGATGCGGAGCTCGGTACTCGAGGCGATGGAGGCTTGGCGTGGGCAACCTGATCTACTCTGCGATCGCCTCCCTCGATGGATACGTCGAGGACCAGCGTGGCAGCTTTGAATGGGCGGCCCCCGATGAGGAGGTGCACGCGTTCGTCAACGACCTCGAGCGGCCGATCGGCACCTATCTGTATGGGCGTCGGATGTACGAGACGATGGTGTACTGGGAGACGGTGGACACCGGCGGTGATAACGCCGCGGTAGCCCGAGACTTCGCGGAGATCTGGCGAGCGGCCGAGAAGATCGTGTACTCGCGGACGCTCGAGACGACGTCAAGCGCGCGGACGCGGATCGAGCGCCATTTCGATCATGCCGCGATCCGCGAACTCAAGCAGTCCTCGCTCCGCGACATCACGATCGGCGGTGCAGCGCTCGCCGGTGAGGCGATAGCCGCCGGCTTGGTCGACGAGTGCAACCTGATCCTCTGCCCGGTCATCGTCGGTGGCGGAAAGCGTGCACTGCCAGTTGACGTTCCCGTCGAGCTCGAGCTTTTGGACGAGCGTCGCTTCCGAAGTGGGGTCGTCCACCTCCGATACGGGATTGCGTCTGACTGAGGCTCCAGCAAGGCATATGCCCCAGAACGGACGAGCCGACGCGGCTTCTGTCGTGCGGCTTCGGCAGTGAACGCGGTTCATGATCGTCTGCGACAACGGCTCGCTCGTCTCGCTGTGTCTTTCCACAGCAGTGGCTAGCCCGTAGAACAGGTGTCGTCGGCGTACCCGCTGCCTCATGATGGTTCCATGAGGATCGCCGCCCTGGCCACGTGGGTTCTCGCCGCGCTCATGGGTGGCTACCTTCTCGCCACCTGGATCGCCAACGGGGGCTTGCGTCCGCGTGCCGGCGACCGGCCGTCCCGATTCGCGCGCCCACTGATCTTCGGCCACGCCGGAATGGCCGCAGCCGGGCTGGCCGTGTGGATCAGCTACCTAGTCGTGGCGGCATCGGCACTCGCCTGGGTTGCTCTGGCGTTTTTGGTGCTGGTCGCCACGCTCGGCGCCACGATGTTCGGCCTCTGGCTCAGTGCGGGAAGGCGCGGCCGGTCGCACGGACACCACGTGTCCGGGCCACGGCACGCGGCCGAGGACCATTTCCCCCCACCAGCTGTCCTTGGTCACGGTCTGTTCGCGGTCGCGACGGTGGCGCTGGTCCTGGTGACCGCTTTGCAGACGGCCCGGTAAACCTCGACCCGAACGAAAAGTGGTTTGCGGATGAGCCGATCGGGCTATGCCAAGGGGAAGCATCCGGCCACTACGGGCTATGTCCGGTGCCAAGACCCGCGCCTAGCGTTTACGACGGGGACACGACCTGACAGGAGAGACCCATGGCGTACGGCGTCGTGCACCACTTCGCGGGTGGCACCAAAGAGCAGTACGAGGCGTCCATTGCGGCCGTTCACCCCAGCAGCGACAAGCTGCCCGACGGTCAGATCTTCCATGCGGCTGGGCCTTCGACCGGCGGATGGACCATCATGGCCGTGCACGAGTCGCAGGAGAGCTGGGAGTCGTTCCGCGACAACATCCTGATGCCGCGAATGCAGCAGGGCATCGAGGGCGGCTTCACCGCACCGCCACAAGAGACGACGATCGACGTCTACAAGGTGCTGCCCTGACGGTTGGCCCGCGACTGCGTCGCTTGGCGACTGGGCTGGCAGGTCGGTCACGCCGCTGCCGACGCCGCGGGTTCCCTCTCGGCAAATCGATCCGCCGGCGCACCCGCGGGCGGCTGACTCACACCCCGGAAGGGTGGATGGAATGACGACCCTGATGATCTTCCACGAAGTCGACGACGTCGACCACTGGCTCGCCTCGCCCAAGCGGCGGGAGCTGTTCGGACCGATGGGGATCACCGCTCGAACCTTCGTGGACCCGGAGAAGTCGAAGCGGGTCGGGCTGGTGGTGGACTGCCCGGACATCGCCGCGTTCCAGAAGGCGTTGGAGTCCGATGATGCGGCCGAGGCCATGAAGTACGACGGCGTCCACCCCGATACGCTGACCTACCTCATCGAGTCCTAGCCGGTCCGGTCCGTCTGCTGCCCACTGGGCTGGACGTCGATGCCGCACATCGGCACCGGGTGCGAGGCTTCGGCTGGTGCGTTACGGCGCAACATTCCGTCCTGCTGAAGGGTACTGATGTCGCCGCCCACGAGTCGATCCATCCTCGTTGAAAGGCTGCGGGCTGCGGGCTGCGTGTTCGCCGAGGACGAGGCACGGTTGCTCACCGAGGAGGCGGGGTCACCGGCCGAGCTTGCCGCGATGGTCGACCGTCGGGTTGCCGGCGTGCCCCTCGAGCACGTCCTCGGCTGGGTCGAGTTCTGTGGGCTGCGGATCGAGGTGGACCCGGGGGTGTTCGTACCCCGCCGCCGCACCGAGGGCCTGGTACGCGAGGCTGCCGCCGTCGCCGGGCCCGGAGCCCTCATGGTCGACCTGTGCTGCGGCTCCGGGGCGGTCGGCGCCGCCTTGGTGCGAGCCGTGGGCGGTGTCACCTTGCTCGCTGCGGACGTCGACCCCGCGGCGGTGCGGTGCGCGCGTCGCAACGTCGAGCCGCTGGGGGGTGAGGTCTGCAAGGGGGATCTGTACGAGCCACTCCCGGCGAGTGTGCGGGGGCTTGTCGACGTGCTGGTGGTCAACGCGCCGTACGTACCCACCGCGGCGATCGAGCTGATGCCCCCGGAGGCCCGGCTCTATGAGCCGATGGCGGCTCTCGATGGGGGCTTCGACGGACTCGACGTCCACCGGAGCGTCGCGGCCGGGGCGCCGATCTGGCTGGCCCCGGGTGGTCACCTGCTGATCGAGACCAGCAAGGGACAGGTCGCGAGGGCGATAGACATTCTCGTTGGCCACGGGTTGATCCCACAGGTGGCAACCTCGGACGAGCTGAACGCCACCGTCGTCATCGGCACCAAGCCGTTCAGGTGACCGCGGCCACTGGCTGGACACCCGGGAGACCGACGAGCGACATGGTCGACCCCAGGAAGCCGAACGCTGGCCAGGAGTCAGCGAAGGGGGCGACCGTCGGAGTCCGGGACCTTGCGCAACGCGATCAGGATGATGTCGATGATCGCCCAGATGCCCAGGCCGCCGCAGGTCAGCAGCTTGGCGACCCCTAGACCGGTGTAGCCCAGGTAGAAGCGGTCGACCCCCAGCGTCCCCAGGAAGACCGACAGCAGCAGCGCGACGAGCCACTCCTGGTTTGCGAAGACCCACGGCACGTCACGGGCGGGGAACCAGTCGCCGCCACTGGCGCGGCGTACCGGTGCGTCGGCCTTCAGCTGGCCGCTGGCGGCGTACGCCTGCAGATTCTGGTACGAGTACGGCCCGAACTCCTTACCCATGCTGTGCAGGTAGAACTGCTCGTCGTACGGGGCGGGCTGCGGTTGCCCCGAATAGGGCTGTCCGGGAGGACCAGGGTTTGTCATGACCGCGATCGTAGGACGCCGGCTGTGGTGGGCGCTGGAAGATCAGCGCCGTCGAGATCACATTCTGGTATGGGTCGCGCGACCGGAATCGGCCTCGAAATGTGATCTCGGTGGGGCGGCACCGGCCGTCGGTGGCCGTGGACGGCTCAGCGCCCCGGATTCACCACCAGCGCGGCCCCGCCGCCGCGGCGTACCGGCTCGGCGGCGGCACGGAACCGGTGGTGACCCAGCAGCTCGACACCGGCCGCGGCGCCGATCTCCTTGTCGATCTGTCGTGGACCGGTCACGACCGTGAACTGCTGGCCGTACCTGTCCCGCAGCACTGCGGCCACGTGGGTGTCGAGGAAGGCCTGCTCGGCCGAGCTGGTGGGGGTGTTGAAGTTACCGACGCGTGGCGCGGCGATCGCCTTCTCGAGGGACATGCCGAAGTCGATGTGGTTGACCAGGATCTGCAGCACCGTGGTGATGATGGTCGCGCCACCGGGACTGCCGACCGCGAACACTGCGTGGCCGTGCCGAAGCACGATCGTCGGGCTCATGCTCGATCGGGGGCGCTTCCCGCCGGCCGGAAGGTTGACGTCGGGCACTCCGGGGCTGGCCGGCGCGAAGTCGAAGTCGGTCATCTCGTTGTTGAGCAGGAATCCGTAGCCGGGCACGGTCATCCCGGTTCCAGCGAAGTGCTCGATGGTGTTGGTGTAGCTCACCACGTTGCCCCAGCGGTCGGCCGTGACGATGTGGTTGGTCGACTGCTCGTTGTCGCGGGACGTGTGACCCGTTGCCGCCGTGCCGCACCCGGTGTACGGCTGGTACGGGCGCCCCGGAGCCACGGGACTGCTGGCGGCGGTGTCGGTGATCAGGCACCGACGCGTCGCCGCGTACGTCGGGTCGAGCAGCCCGTGCAGCGGAACGTCGACGTACTTCGGATCGCCCACGTAGCGGTTGCGGTCGGCGAAGGCGTAGCGCAGCGACTCGATGTAGTGATGCAGCGCGTACGCGCGGTTCTCGTTGCCCATGTTGTAGCCGGACAGGATGTTCAGCGCCTCGCCGATGGTCGAGCCGCCCGATGACGGCGGCGGCATGCCGTAGACCTGGTAGCCGCGGTAGTCCACGTGCGTCGGGGCTGGCTGGTCGGCGATGTAGGACCGGAGATCCCGCCTGGTCATGATGCCGGGCCGCACGGTCAGTGGCGTCCCGGGCCAGGTCTTCGGATGCTGAACGGTACGCGCGATCGCCGCACCGATCGGGCCGTCGTAGAAGTAGCCGGGACCGTGGGAGGCGATCAGGCGGTACGTGCGCGCAAGGCCGGGATTGCGCAGTCGGGTGCCTACCGGCAGGGCCTGCCCGTGGCGGAGGAAGAGCCGTCGGCTCGCGGTGAACGCCTGCAGGTCTGGCAGCGACTCGTTGGTCTCCTGCACGAAGGTGTTGTCGACGATGAACCCCTGACGGGCCTGACGGATTGCCGGCTGGAGATCGCGGGCGAAGCTCCGCACGCCGTACTCACGGTCGGCGCGCGCCCACGTGGCGACCATCCCGGGCACACCTACTGCGAGCCCGGAGTGCCGCGCGTCCTCGAACGGTAGGGGCTTGCCGTTCTCGACGAAGAGCTTCTTCGTGCACGCGGCCGGGCACGTCTCGCGGCCGTCGATGGTGACGACGCGGTGCTGTCGCGCCAGGTAGATCACCATGAAGCCACCGCCTCCGGGTCCCGCCACGAACGGTTCGGTGACGCCCATCGTCGAGGCGGTGGCCACGGCCGCATCGATCGCGTTGCCGCCCTGCCTCAGCACCCGGATGCCGGCCCGTGACGCGTTGAGGTCGACCGACGCGACCGCTCCGCCGCTGCCGGTGGCCACGGGCTGCTTGGCGCGGAGTGCGCCGGCCCGACCTGCTGTCTGCGCTGTGGCGGGCACGCCGGCTGCGGTCAACCCGGCAGCGACCGCCACCAGGCCGGCGGCGGAAGCAAGAAGGGCACGACGGGCGGGGGAGCGGTGCATCGGTGGCGTCCAATCGGTCGGCCAGGAGTCAGGAAGCCCACTTTGTCCCTGCTCCAGGGTGGCCGCAACCGGAGGTCAGACCGCTGCTCAGGCACGGCGGTCGAGGATCTGCGCGAGGGTTGCGTGGACGCGAGCGAGCTCGGAGTGCAGGTTGTCGACGTCGGCCTTGGTGGCGTTCTGCTCCTGCGGCTTCAACGTGAGCACCAGCTGACCACCGGGTTCGAGACGACCCGACTGGATCTCGCTGACGTCGTCGCCGTTCTGCAGCCGCACCGCATGGTCGAGCTCGGCGGGACGCAACGCCAAGCGTCGAAGGGCCCGCTGGACAACGTGGCCGTCCTCGATCACCGGCGTGGCGCGGCCCTCCACCACGTGGGCGAGCCGGCTACTGCGTGACAGGCCGTGGTTCAGTCCGGCGTTGACCGCCACCAGAGTGACGGCTCCGACCACGCCGCCGGTCAGGCTCTCGTCGTTGCCGATGAGGGCGTTCTGCACGACGTTGGACAGCAGCAGATAGACGGTCAGGTCCAACGTGGTGAGGTTGGCCAGGCCACGCTTGCCGGCCAGTCTGAACAGCACCAGGATAGTCGCGTAGACGAGCACCGTCCGCAGGACCTTCTCGAGCACCGGCAGCTGCAACACGAAGATGGCATGCCACATGGACCTCTCCTCTGGGTCAGTCGTCCCGGCGGGACGCCGCAATCACGACGGTCCCCGTAACGGCGATCGCGGCCCCAAGGATCACCAACCCCGATGATCCGGTCTTCGGCCGGTCCCCCAGGAACGTGATTCCGAACGCGATCGGCGCCAACGTCTCGAACGAGATCAACGACGCATTCACCACGCTGGCACGATGCCGTTGCAGCGCGATCGTGAATGCGGCGATCCCGACGAGGCCGTACCCGAGCAGCGCCCACGCCAGCGGGTTGAACAGGATGTGCCAGTACGGTGTCGGAAACCGGAGCAACCGACCGGCGACAGCGGTCCCGCCGAACGCGAGGCCGGCGATGGCGGCGAGGCCGGCGGTCGCGGACCGGCCGTGTCCGGCGGTGAACCCGGCGGCCGCGGTCCCGAGGAGCAGCGGCGTCAGCACCACGCAGGCCAGGAGTACGCCGTGGATCCTCGATGCCGTCTGCACAGTCGCCCCCGACGTGAGCAGACCGAGGCCGACGGCGATGAGGGCGATGGCCGCGACGGTCCTGAGACCGAGGCGGCGATGGAACACCACCCACTCGGTGACCAGCGTGACGACGACTCCGAAGGCGATGATCGGCTGGACCACGAACAGCGGGAGGCTGTGCACCGCCACCAGGGTCAGGACCCAGCCGGCGGTGTCGAGGGCGATTCCGGTCAGGTAGGGCCAGTGGTGAAGCAGTCGCCACAAGAACATGTTCCGCAACGTCGTGACCGGCGCTTCTCGGTCGGCGCTCACCTTCTGCAGGACGGCGGCGACCCCGTTGCACAGAGCGCAGCCGAATGCCGCCAGCAGTGGCAACCAGGAACCCATGCCGGTGACGGTAACGGCTCGGCCTCCAGGAGCCGGGCAGAGGATCGTCGCTCGCGCGGCGGGTGCAGAATCGACGATGACGTCGCTCGGACGACGGCCGTGTCGATTCGTCCCCTTCGGCGCAGGAGGTACGCATGACCAGCCTGACCGCGGACCAGACCCGGGTCGACTTCCGCGTCGATGTCCCCGAGACCGACGCCCAGCCGAACATCGTTCGACTACGAGTACGTCCATCTCGGTTGAGCGGGGACGACTGATGCTCGACGGCCGGCCCCTGATCGACGTCCACCTGCACGCGGCCCGATTGCCCACGCTGAAACCGGCATGGAAGCAGTGGGCGCACGAATTCGGCGGCGACACGGTGATGGGGCAGGTCTATGCCGACGACGGCCGCGTCGATCCGGCTCGATTCGACGACTACCTGGCCGCGGAGGGCGTCGACATCGCTCTGCTGCTCGCGGAGTACAGCCCGAAGGCGACGGGCATCCAGCCGATCGAGGACCTGCTTCCGCTGGCCGCACACAATCCTCAGCGCGTCCGGGTGATCGCCAACGTCAACCCGCACCTGCACTACCCCGTCGACGAAGAGGTGCAGCGCCAGCTCGACCTTGGAGCCGTTGCGCTGAAGGTGCACCCGGTCCACGCCGGCGTCGCGGCCAACGACAGGTCGCTGTATCCCGCCTACGAGCTCTGCCAGTCGGCGGGCGTCCCGCTCGTCGTGCACTGCGGCACCAGCACCTTCCCCGGGTCGTCCAACGGCTACGCCGACCCGATCCTGCTCGACGACGTCGTCCGTGACTTCCGGCGTCTCGACGTCGTGCTCGCTCATGGCGGCCGCGGCTGGTGGTACGACGCGGCAGCGTTCATGGCACTGACGAACGAGCACGTGTGGATCGAGCTGTCCGGGTTGCCGCCGTCGCGGCTGCAGGACTCGTACGCCAAGCACCGGTGGAGCCGGCTCAACCGCCGGATGATCTTCGGCACCGACTGGCCGGGCGTACCCGGCATCGCCGCCAACGCGCGCGCGGTGGCGACGCTGTGTACGGACGACGAGACTGCGGGCCTGGTGCTCGCCGGCAACGCGGCCCGGGTCTACAACCTCAAGCCTGTCGGCTGACCGCCGGAGCGGGCGCCGCCGGTGCCGCGACCTCGGTGGCCGGACGACAGACCCAGCCGCACGAGGCGATGTCCCAGTGGCAGCTGGTGGTGTGCTGGTGCCCGTGGGTCTGCTTCGGTCGCTCCATGCACACCACTCCCTGGGCCTGACCCGCCCCGCTGCATCGCGTGTGGATCGTCCGATGCCTCCATCCATTGTGACTCAGCGGGGCACCTACGTCAGCAGCAGCGAGCGATTCGTTGGGACTAGGCGAAGCCCGCGACGGCGTGCGGGGCATAGGGCTCCTCGAGCTGCTTGACCTCGTCGTCGGTGAGCACGAGGTCGATCGCCGCGACGGCGTCGTCGAGGTGGTGCGGCTTGGTCGCGCCGACGATCGGGGCGGTGACGCCTGGGCGGCTCGCCACCCACGCCAGCGCGATCTGGGCGCGTGGCACGCCGCGGGCCTCGGCGATGTCGCCGACGCGGTCCACGATCTCCCGGTCGGTTTCGTCGTACAACGACTTGCCGAACTGGTCGCTCTCGCTCCGCGCGGTCGTTTCGCCCCAGGGACGGGTGAGCTTGCCGCGGGCCAGCGGGCTCCACGGGATCACGCCGATGCCCTCGTCGGCGCACAGCGGCAACATCTCCCGCTCCTCCTCGCGATACAGCAGGTTGTAGTGGTTCTGCATGGTGGCGAACCGGGTCCATCCGTGTGCATCGGCCGCGTGCAACGCCTTGGAGTACTGCCACGCGTGCATCGACGAGGCGCCGATGTAGCGGGCCTTGCCCGCCCTGACCACGTCGTGGAGGGCTTCGAGCGTCTCCTCGATCGGCACGGAGTAGTCCCAGCGGTGGATCTGGTAGAGGTCGACGTAGTCGGTGCCCAGGCGCCACAGACTGTTGTCGATCTCGGCCATGATCGCCTTGCGCGACAGGCCGGCGCCGTTCGGACCGTCGTGCATGCGGCCGTTGACCTTGGTGGCCAGCACGATCTCTTCACGGTTCGCGAAGTCCTTCAACGCTCGCCCGACGATCTCCTCGCTGCTGCCGGAGGAGTAGACGTTGGCGGTGTCGAAGAAGTTGATACCGGCCTCGATCGCCCGCTTGACGTACGGACGGCTGTGCTCCTCGTCGAGCACCCATTGGTGGCCGCCGCGTTCGGCACGCCCGAAGCTCATGCAACCCAGGCAGACGCGCGACACGTCGAGACCGGTACGACCCAGCTTCACGTAGTCCATGTGGCACATTCTGCGCCGTTCCTCATCGCGGCGCCGAGTCGCCCACGCGTGCCAGGTGCGATCACACGAACGGGCACGCTTCGTGGGCCGTACGGCTGGAGTCCCGCCGGATCTCCGGGGTTGGACAGCATTTTGTCGGGCACGCCCGCATCATGGGCTCGGGAGGCGGTGGCCACGGAGGTGGTCACGGAGGTGGTCACGGAGGTGGTCATGGAGTCGGAACGCTCAGTCAAGATGAGTGAGCTGCGTCAGATCCACGACCTCATCGTCTCGCTCAACCAAGGTCTGACCCTGGCCGAGACCCTCGAAGCCGTGGTCAACGGGATCGTGCAGTCCATCGGCTTCCGCATCGCGGTGATCAACTCGATCAGGCCGGACGGATCGTTCGAAGTCACCGCAGTCGCGGGGCACGACGAGGCACGTCGGGAGCTGATGGGGCAGCAGATCGAGGCGCATCAGTTCGACGAGGAGCTCGCTCGCTCGGACCAGTGGGGCACTTTGCACTTCGTGCCGCACGACCGTCTTCCCGCGGACGCCTACCTCGGTTGGGTGCCCGAGATGGAGATCGTCGACGTCCCCGACGCCTGGCACCCGCTCGACGCGCTGTTCGTGCCGTTGACGTCGCCGGCCGGTGACCTGATCGGGATGCTGTCCGTCGACAACCCGCACGACGGGCGGCGGCCGGGACCGGTTCAGCGCGAGATGCTGGCGATGTTCGCCGTGCAGGCCGGCGTCGCGATCGACAACGCACGGCTGACCGAGCGGCTGCAGGCCAACGAGCAGTTGTTCCGGTTGGCGTTCGAGGGCGCCGGCACCGGCATGGCCTTGGTCGACCTCTCCCCCTCCAGGCTGGGCGTGGTGCTGCGCACCAACGACGCGCTCGCCCAGCTGCTCCAGCGGTCGGCCGTCGACCTCGTGGACGGCGAGTGGTCCGACCTCCTGCACGCCGATGACAGGCCCCACGACAGCGGCCTGTTGCAGGCATTCAGCGACCACTCCCACTCCGATGTGAGTCACGACGAGCAGCGGTTCCTACGACCCTCCGGCGAGGTCGTGTGGGGAAGCGTGGCCACGTCGATCGTCCGTCGGGACGACGGCAGCCCGCTGTGGGCCGTCCGCCAGGTCGCCGACATCACCCAGCACCACCAGGCGCGCGAAGAGCTGCGCCGGCAGGCGAACCACGACCCCCTCACCGGGCTGCTGAACCGGTCTGGCATCGACGCCGGTCTGGCTGAGCTGGTCAAGAAGGTCGACGACGAGCACCCGGCTGCCGTGCTCTTTTGTGACCTCGACGGCTTCAAGCAGGTCAACGATCGCTTCGGGCACGCCACCGGCGACCGCGTACTGTCGATCCTGGCGCAACGCCTTCTCGCGCAGGTACGCCGCGACGATCTGGTGGGACGGCTCGGTGGCGACGAGTTCCTGATTCTGTGCCGCGACCTCGATCGTGAGCAGGTGGACGAGCTCGCGTTGCGACTGCGGCGTACCACCGCCGAGCAAGTGCTCGTCGACGGTCTCGCCTCCCGGGTGACTGTCAGCGTCGGGATCGTCATGCTCGGCCCTGACGCGGACCCCGAAGCGTTGGTACGCCTGGCGGACGCGGCGATGTACCGTGCGAAGCTGGCCGGCCGCGACACGCACGAGTTCTACGACCAGGACCCCGTGCGGGGGACCGCCTGACCGTGCCCGTCGGGCCCCCTCAGACGAGCGCCGACAGCCCCCGCTTGGCGACCTGGTCGGCGATGATCAGCCGCTGCACCTCGCTGGCCCCCTCCCAGATCCGCTCGACCCTGAGCTCGCGGGTGAAGCGCTCCGCGACGTTCTCACGCATGTAGCCGCGGCCCCCGAACACCTGGACGGCGCGATCTGCCACCCGGCCCGCCATCTCCGAGGCGTACAGCTTGACCATCGAGCACCTGGCGTGCAGAACCTTGCGGTCGTCGCCGGCATCGATCGAACGCGCGGTCGCATAGACCATGGAGCGCGCGGCGAACAGCTCGGTGACACTGTCGGCCACCATTGCCTGCACAAGCTGCCGGCCCATCAGTGGCTCTCCCTGCACGATCCTGCCCTGGGCGAATCGGGTCATCTCCTCGACCAGCCGCTCGGCAGCGCCGAGGCAGCGGGCGGCGACCATCAACCGCTCGAACCGGAACCACTCATAGGAGAAGCGCATGCCGTCGGCCTCTCCGCCGACGAGGTGCGCCGCCGGCACCCGGACGCCTTCGAACGCGACGATCGGGTGGTGGTGCCCGATGGTGTGCGAGTACGCCGGGGTGCGTACGACGCGGACGCCCGGCCACGGCAGGTCGACCACGAACAGCCCGTGGCGGCCGGTGTCGGGGCCGTCGACCAGCACCGCCTGCACGAACGCGTACGCCGCCTCGTTGTAGGACGTCACGTGCCACTTGACGCCGTCGATGACGTAGTCGTCGCCATCTCTGCGTGCCGTCGCCTGGAGGGCGGAGACGTCGGAGCCGGCGTCCTCCTCGGTGATCGCGTAGCACTCCACCATCTCGCCGGCGACCGTCGGCAGCAGCCAGCGCTCGCGCTGGTAGTCCGTTGCCACGTCACACCACCATGCCGGTGGGGTGTGCATCACCCAGCCGAGTGCGTTGGTGACCCGGCCGGCCTGCTCCTGCACCAGCACCTGCTGGAGCGACGTGCATCCCCGACCCCCGACGGACGCCGGCATGTTGGTCGCATACAGCCCCAGCTCCATCGCACGCCGGCGATGCTTGTCCGCCATGCCGTCCGGGAGCTCGCCGTCCGCCAGCTCTGCCTGCTCCTCGTAGGGGATCAGCTCGTCGGCGAACGCGCGTGCCCGGGACTGCAGGTCCAGGTCCGCTTCGGCAAGGCCGTACATCAGTCCTCCGGAGGGTCGAGCCGCCGGCCCGGGGATCGCCACCCCGGACCTTGACTGACTGTTCAGTCTATGCCACCGTCGGTTGCCGTGACCAGCATCGGAAACGGGGCGCGGACGGCGGACGCGGTGGTCGTCGGCGGAGGCACGGTCGGCGCCTGGTGCGCCTGGTTCCTGCGACGGGCCGGGCTGCGCCGGGTGGTGCTTCTGGAGCGGGACACCCTGGGCAAGGGGGCCAGCTCTCGTGCCGCCGGCATGGTCCGTGCGCAGGGTGGCACCGAAACCGCTGTCCGGCTCGGCATGTGGACGCGCGACTTCTACCGCGGCCAGCTCGAGGAGATCGGCATCGACTCCGGCTTCGTCGAACAGGGCTACTTCATGCCCTGCTTCACCGACGACGAGGTCACCCAGGCGTACGCGCGGATCGCGATGCAGAAGGGCCTCGGCCTCGACGTGCGTTGGGTCGACGGCGACGAGGTCGACGCGATGAACCCCGCGCTGGCCAGGGGAATGACGCTCGGGGCGTCCTACGCAGCGGCGGACGGCTATCTCGACCCTCCTCGGAACGTCCTGGCGTACACCGCTGCCCTGTTCCTGGTCGGCGTCGACGTCTGTGAGCGAACCGCGTTCACCGGCCTGGACGTGACTGGCAACCGGGTCCGCGGGGTGCGCACCTCAGGCGGCACCATCTCCACCGACCGGGTCGTGCTGACCGGCGGGCCCACCCTGGCCGCGGTCGGGCGGGCGGCCGGGGTCCGGATCCCGGCCGGCGGCGCGCGGCACCAGGTGGTCGTGACGCAACCCCACCCGGACCTGGCGCCGGAGCGGTTGCCGATGGTCTTCGACGTCGCCTCGGGCATCTACTGGCGCCCGGAGGAGGGTGGCTTGATGTGGGGGATGAGCAACCCGGCCGAGGAACCCGGCGAGGCGCAGAGCTTCGACTGGGACTACTACGACCTGGTCAGGAGTCGGATGGCGGCGCTGGTCCCGGTGACTCGCGAGCTCGGTCTTCGCCGCGCCTGGGCGGCGACCATCGACTTCACCCCCGACCATCTGCCGATCCTCGGACCCGCCCTGTCCCACGACGAACCGGTGGCAGGAACCACGGTCGCCGCCGCCGGCGGGCACGGGATGATGTGGGGGCCGGCAGTCTCGCGCGCCGCGGCCGATCTGGCCCTGGAGGGTCGCAGCGACGTCGTGGACACCACCGACCTGGGGCTCGACCGGTTCGACGCGCACGGCCGGAGCAGGCTCGCCGCCGACCCGATCGCGCTGCCGTTCCCGGAGGTCGCCGAGCAGGCCCAGCTCTGAACCCGGCTAGCGGTCTCACGTGCTCACGGGCGGACCGCTGCCAACGGCTCGGTCTCCGCAGTGCTGCGGACGACTACCAGCGCATCGACGGCCACCGCGCCCTCCGGACCGACGACGAGCGGGTTCACGTCCAGCGCCTCGAGGCACCCGCCGAGCTCGACCGCCAACGTGGACAGGGCGACCACTGCGGCGACCAGAGCGCGCCGGTCACCCGGCGGCCGGCCCCGGACGCCGTCCAGCAACGCCGCGAACGGCAACCGCTCCAGCATGGCGGCGGCCCGCGCCTCGTTCACCGGCGGTAGCGCCACCGCGCGCTGGTTCATCAGCTCGACCAGGGTGCCGCCAGCGGCGAGCAGAACCATCGGCCCCAGCAGCGGGTCGCGCACGACTCCCAGGGCCGCTTCGGTCCCCTCCCCGATGTGTCGCTGGACCACCGCCCGTGGACCGAGGACCGCGCGCAGCCGCGCGTACGCCTCGCGCACGCTCACGGGATCGTCGAGGCCGATGACGACACCGCTGACGTCGGACTTGTGGACCACGCCGGGCTCGTCCGTCTTGAGCACGACCGGCCAGCCCACCAGGTTGGCTGCTCTCAACACGGCGTCGATGTCGCTCGCCGGCCGGGAGGCGACGGCGGCGATGCCGTAGTCGGCCAGCAGGGCCAGCGACGTCGTCGCGTCGAGCGGCCCCTGCAGGAGCCGCGACTGCCATCGCCGCTGCCGTTCGTGGTCGACCCGCGCGGGGCGTGGGGACACGGCCGGGACTGCTCCGGCCGCGGCGTGGTCGAGCAGGTGGCGCAGCGCACGCAGGCCGCTCCGGGTTCCTTCCAGCACGGGGATTCCTCGGGTCCGCAGCCGGAGCGCCGCAGCCTGGTCCAACGACGCCGCGAGGTTGCTGAGCACGACGACGGGCTTCGTGGTCGACGCCGCGGCAGTCTCCACCGCTCTCGGATACGACTCGTCGCCGTCGAGCTCCGGCACCAGATCGATCGCGAGGGCGACCGCGCTGACGGACGGGTCGTCGGTCATGGCGGTCAGGCACTCGGTGAACAGGCCCTCGGTCCCGGCGCCGGTTCCCCAGACGTCGAGCGGGTTCACGGCCTCGAGCCCCGGGTCGAGAACGGCCGCCAGCCGCGCCCTGGTGGAGTCGACGAGCGGCGCGAACGGCACGCCCTCGGCGCTTGCGACGTCGGCCACCAGGGCTCGTTCGGCGCCGGAGTCGTGCACGGTCGCGATCCCGGTGCCGGCGCGGTCGGCGCGGCGCCCAAGGGCGAACAGCTCTAGCGTGTCGGCCATCTCGTCGAGGTCCGCGACGCGATGCACGCCGTGCGCCTCGCACAACGCCTCCCAGGCCGCGTCGTCGCCGGCCAAGGCCCCGGAGTGCGCCGCCACCATCGCTCGGCCGGTCGGCGACGCTCCCACGGTCAGCGCGACCACGGGCACGTCACGCTCTCGGGCGTACGACAGCCAGCGGCGCAGGGCAGGGACATCACGAAGCGTCTCGGACACCAAGCCGACGACGCGGGTCTCCTCCCGGCTCAAGGCGTACGAGAGGTAGTCGGCCGTGGTCGTGACGATCTCCTGCCCGGAGGACACGGCGAGGCTGAACTCGAGCTTGCGATGGGTTCGTAGCAGGGCCGAGAACACCGACCCGGAGTGCGTCACCAGCGCGATCGGGCCGGTCGTGAGGGGGAACCGCTCGAGGTAGCCGATCGCGCGTACTCCCTCGGCCACGTTGACGAATCCCATGCATCCGCCACCGCAGAGCGCCAGCCCGTGCCGGTCCGCCACCTGACCGAGACGTTCTCCGAGTCCGTGCGCGGAGCCGAACACCACCGCTCCGCCGTCACCCCGGTCACCGGCCAGCTCCAGCTGGTCGGCCAGTGCCGCATCGGGTACGCCGAGGAGCACCAGGTCGACCGGGTCCGGCAGGTCGGACAGGGACGGCACGCACGACCGCCCGAGAACCTCGCGGTGGGACGGGTGCACGAGGTGCACGGTCGGTGCCGACGGGCTCCGCAGGGCCTCCAGCGTCAGCCGCTCACCGAACGAGCCGGGCCTGGCACTGGCCCCGACCACGGCGATCGAGCGAGCCCCGAGCATCCTCTCGAGCGGGGTGCTGCTCACCGCCGCCGGCTCGGCAACGACGATCGGACGCCTCGGCCCGGGCCTTGCCTGGTGTCGCGCAGGGCGGCGCGGGCCGACTGCATGCCTGGGATGCCGCACACGCCGCCACCCGCGTGGGTTGCGGAGCTGGCGTTGTAGAGACCCCTCACCGGCGTCCGGTAGTCGGCA
Organism: Nocardioidaceae bacterium; assembly: GCA_050700835.1. Taxonomy (GTDB): domain Bacteria; phylum Actinomycetota; class Actinomycetes; order Propionibacteriales; family Nocardioidaceae; genus JBOHDX01. The sequence continues at coordinate 58,585 of JBOHDX010000146.1, read as the reverse complement.
TAGCCGACGGCTGGGCGAAGGTGGAACAGCTGTTCCAGGCTGAGCTCACCATGGAAGATGTTGCCGCCAACGAGGCCGTACTCCTGCTCCATCTCGTGCGGCCCGACGACGTCTCGGGCGATCACCGAGGCCTTGAAGCCGGGCGCGACCGCGTCGTACATCTCGATGACCCGGTCGGCGTAGGCGTCAAGCTCCGCCTGGTGCGGCTCGAGGCTCCACTCGTGAGGCACCCACTGGGTGAACATCGAGAAGATGTGCGGGCCGTCCGGGTTGAGCGTCTTGTCGAGCGAGGTCGGGATCACGCCATCGACGAACGGGGCCGCGGCGGCGCGTCCCTCGCGCGCGTCGATGAACGCTCGCTCGATGAACTCCATCGTCGGCGCCATCTCGACCGATCCGGTGTGGTGCTCGGCGGTGCCGGTGCTCGGGTCGGCGGTGAAGCTCGGCAGCTCCGACAGAGCCAGGTTGACCTTCACGACTCCGCTGCGGGATCGCCAGCGCTCGATGTCGGTGACGAAGTCGTCTGGCAGGTTGCTCCGCCCGACGTGGTCGAGGAACGCCGTGCGAGGGTGCAGGCTCGTGACGACCGTCGGCGCCCGCAGCTCCTCACCGCTGCGGAGCACCGCGCCTTCGACTCGGCCGTCCCGGACGAGCAGATGGTGGACCGGCGCGCTGGTTCGGATCTCGGCGCCGAACGACTCCGCGGACCGGCGGATGGCTGCCGAGACCGCACCCATGCCGCCCTCGGGGAAGCCCCAGCTGCCGAGCTGTCCGTCGCCGACGTCGCCGATCGAGTGGTGGGCCATGACGTAGGCGGTGCCTGGTTCGTAGGGGCCCGCCCAGGTGCCGATCACGCCATTGACGGCCAGTGCGCCCTTCAGCTGTGGCGAGTCGAACCAGTCGTCCAGCAGATCGGCGATGCTCATCGTCATCAGCCGGGTCACGTCCGCGACGGTCCGGGCGTCGACCCCCCGGTTGCGCCAGGCGAGCCGCAGGAGGTCGGACACGTCGCGCGGGTGGTGCGACCCGATGGTCGGCGGGACCGTGAGGAGCAGCGGCGCCAGCACGTCAGCCAAGCCGGCCAACCATTCGTTCCAACGTATCCAGGCGTCGGCGTCGTGCTTGGACCACCGGGCGATCTCGCCGTGCGTACGCTCGGGGTCGTCGTCGAAGATCGTCAACGAGCCTCCGTCGGGGAACGCCTGGTAGTAGGGGCCCATCGGGTGCACGCGATAGCCGTGCTGCTCGAGCGCCAGGTCCTTCAGGATCGTCGGGGGCATCAGGCTCATCACGTAGGACAGGCGCGTGACCCGCACGTCCGGCAGGTCGGGCCACGGGCACTCGGTGGTGGCCGCGCCACCGGTGGTGCCCCTCGACTCGAGCACCACGGTCCGGGCGCCGGCACGCGCGAGATAGGCCGCGGCGACGAGGCCGTTGTGTCCGCCGCCGACCACGATCGCGTCGTAGGAGTTGGAATTGGAAATGGAGTTGGAGTTGGAATTGGTCATGCGCAACCGTCCGTCCACGATTCCGTCATCATCCTGACTGACTGTTCAGTCTAAGTAGGTGCTAGCGTGCCCTGCAAGCACTGCGGGTGGATATCCAGGCCGATCGGGGACGGAAGCGATGCCGACCAAGACCCTCGACGCGTCGCCTGACCAACGGCGCGCCCAGATGCTGCACGCGGCGGCGGAGCTGATCGCCGAGCGGGGCTTCTCGGACACGCGGATCGCCGACGTCGCCCTGCGGGTGGGTGCCAGCCCGGCGCTGGTCATCTACTACTTCGGCACCAAGGACTCCCTGCTGACCGCCGCCCTTCGCCACTCGGAGGACTCGTTCTATGCGGCCGCCGAGGAGATGCTGGCGCACACGCCGTCGTTGCGGACGCGCCTCGACACGCTGGTGCGTCTCACCTGCGTGCGTCAGGGCGCCGACGACGAGATCCCGGGCTCGTGGGGACTGTGGTTCGACCTGTGGGCGCAGGCGTTCCGGCACCCGGAGGTCGCGCGCGACCGGATCGACCTCGACCAGCGCTGGCGGTCGATGATCCTGCGCGTCGTCGAGGAAGCCGTCGCGTCCGGTGAGATCGGCGCCGTCGACGCCGAGGAGTTCAGCCTCGGTTTCGCCGCTCTGCTGGACGGACTGTCGATCCAGGTGGCCCTGGAGGACCCCGCCATGAGCCCGGAGCGGGCCCACACGATCGCCATGCGGTTCGCGGCGCGCGAGCTCGGCGCGGACTGGGGGCCCCAGGCGAAGCCTCGCCGCAAGGCCTCAGGAAGCCGCCGCCGGAGCTGACACGCTCGTCGGCAGCAGCTGCACGGCTGACGTCGAGATCCGCACACACACATGCAGCCCTTGGTGCAGCCAGTCCGGTTGGGTGCCGTGCACATTGGGCACCTCGGCGGTGAGCAGGCAGCCCGCGGATCGGACACCGACATGGGTGGTGGCGCCGTGGAAGACCAGGTGCTCCACCACGCCGTCCACCACGTTGGCGTCGCCGGACGGGCGCAGCTGCTCCGGCGGTGAGATCTCCACCCGCTCCGGGCGCACGACGACGCACACGTCGTTGCTTGCGGGCCTGGCACCGTCGGGGCAGGCCCGGAGGACCAACTCCTCGATCTGCACGCTGACGTCGCCGTCGACCACTCCGATCAGCTGTGCGTCGAACAGGTTGGCCGCGCCCAGGAATCCCGCTACGTAGGCACTCGCCGGGCGCGAATAGACCTCGCTCGGGGTCCCGACCTGCTCGACCCGGCCGTCTACGAGGACGGCGAGTCGGTCGGACATCGTCAGCGCCTCCTCCTGGTCGTGCGTGACGTAGACGAACGTCGTCTCCACCGACTTCTGCAACGTGCGCAGCTCAATCTGCAGCTGCTTGCGCAGCTTGGCGTCGAGCGCCCCGAGCGGCTCGTCGAGCAGCAGCACGGTCGGACGCAGCACCAGCGCACGCGCCAGGGCCACCCGCTGCTGCTGGCCGCCCGACAGCTGGTGCGGCCGGCGCTTGGCGAACGACTCCATCCGCACCAGCTCCAGAGCCGACCCGATGCGGCGCTTCGTCGTCGCCCGGTCGACGTCGTGGTAGCGCATCCCGAACGCCACGTTGTCCCACACATTGAGGAAGGGGAACAAGGCGTACGACTGGAACACGGTGTTGACCGGACGCCGGTGCGGCGACACCTGGCCGAGGTCGGCCCCGTCGAGCCGGATGGTTCCGGCGTCGGGGCGCTCGAACCCGGCGATCATCCGCAGCGTCGTGGTCTTTCCGCATCCCGAGGCGCCCAGCAGGGAGAAGAACTCGCCGGCCTCGATCTCGAGGTCGAGGCGGTCGACGGCCCGGCCTTCGTTGAAGTCCTTGACCAGTCCTTGCAGCGACAGCTGCCCGCACTCGGCCATCGTGGCTACACCCCAGCCGGCGTGGCGAGGCGGTCGGCCAGCGTGGACACGTTGCCGACGAAGCGGTCGACGTCGTCGTCGGTGTGCTGCACCGACACCAGCCACTGCTCGACCTTGCCCCAGGGGGGAAGGAACACGCCTCCGTTGTGCTGCACGAGCCAGTGTGCCTGCCCCAACCGACCGTCGATGCGAAGGAAGTCCCGGTAGCCCCGCACCGGATCGGGCAGGAACGTGATGCAGCCCTTGGCGCCGGCGGTCACGACGTGCCACGGCAGGCCGTGACTGGCGAGGACCGCTTCGATCCCGGCGGTCATCCTGGTCCGCAGCCGGTCGAGATGGGAGTAGGCCTTCGGGGTGAGCACCTCGGTCAACGTCGCTCTGGCCGCGGCCATCGCCAGCGGGTTGCCGTTGAATGTCCCCACCTGCTCGTAGCGGCCATCCGCGATCATGTCCATCAGCTCCGTCGTCCCGCCGATCGCCGCCGTGGAGAGCCCGCCGCCCATGGCCTTGGCCAGGCAGACGATGTCCGGCAGCACCCCGGACGTCGCACAGACACCGCCGGGTCCCACCGTGAGTCCGGTCTTGACCTCGTCGTACGCAAGCAGAGCTCCGTGCGCGTGCAGCAGGTCACGCAGACCGGCGAGGTAGCCGGGTTCGGGGTGGATGATGCCGGCGTTCATCATCACCGGCTCGAGGATCATGCCGGCCACCTGGCCGGGGTGCTCGCCCAGCGCTCGCTCGACGGCCGCGAGGTCGTTGAACCCGACCACCAGGACGAGGTCGAGGATGGCCTGGGGGATCCCGGTGTTGCCCGCGACCCGATTAGGTCGGTCGGCTGGGCCCGCCTCGTCGGCGTCGGGTAGGACCGACACCTGCACCGAGTCGTGGTGGCCGTGGTAGCAGCCCTCGACCTTGATCACCAGGTCGCGGCCGGTCGCGGCTCGCATCAGGTGCACCGCGTCCATCGTCGCCTCGGTGCCTGAGTTGGCGAAACGCCACTGCGGAAGGCCGAAGCGCCTGGTCAGGTCCTCCGCCACGAAGATGGCGTCCTGGGTGGGCTGGGCGAAGTGGGTGCCTCGCCGCACCCGGTCGCTGACGGCCTCGACGATCGCCGGGTGCGCATGCCCGGCGATCGAGACACCGTAGCCACCGTGGAAGTCGCTGTACTCGGTGCCGTCGACGTCGTAGACCTTCGATCCGGCGCCGTGACTCATCCAGACCGCTTGCGGTGCGGCGATCTGCCAGTTCGAGGTCGCGCCGCCGGCCAGCACCCGGCCGGCCCGCTCGACGTACTCGCCGCTGACGGGCTGGCGGGAGAGGAAGACCGCAGACTCCTCCTCGATCAGGTCGTCGAGCGTCCTTCCGCTCACGGCGTGGGTCGTCGTCGAGGTCACGATGAGTTGCTCCAGACGGTGTCATCGACACCATTGACTGATCGTTCAGTCTATGTAACCGTGTCGCATCTCGGCAACAGATTGCCGGCACTCGTTGGAGGCTGGATGCCAGCACCGGGACGCCCCATCAGCCGGCGCCGGCTCCTGTCCCGAGCGTTGCTCGCGAGTGCGGCGACGCCGTTCGCGGCCGAGGTCCTCGCGGCCTGCGGCAACCAGCTCTACACGTCCGGCTCGCTGGTGATCGCGGCTCCGACGCACCCGGTGCGCTGGCCGGTCAACCACACAGTGGGGCAGATCCCGTCCGGTCAGATGCCACGACCGGGGAGCACCCTGCGGATCTACAACTACGCCGACTACCTCAGCCCCAAGGTGATCAAGCAGTTCGAGAGCAAGTACGGCGTCAACGTGACGCTGTCGACGTTCAACGACACCGATGAGGCGCTCACCAAGATCGGGTCCCGCAACATCCCGTTCGACATCTACTTCCCCAGCTACGACCAGATCGGCGCGATGGTCGGCGCTTCTCTGCTGCGGCCGCTCAACCACAGCTACATCCCGAACGTCTCCAACCTGTGGCCGCAGTTCAAGGACCCGTGGTACGACCAGGGTTGGCAGTACACCGTGCCCTACACGGTCTACACGACGGGGATCGCCTGGCGTGACGACCTGATCAACGAGGACATCTCCAAGCGGTCGAACCCCTACGACGTCTTCTGGGACCCGCAGTACGCCGGACAGATCGCGGTCATCGACGACTGGCACACGGCGATGGCGATGGTGCTGCTGCGCAACGGCATCACCGACGTCAACACCGGCAGTGCGTCCGACCTCGACCTGATCCGCACCCAGCTGCTCCAGATGCAGAACGTGACGCGTCCCAAGGTGACAGTCACGATGTACAACGACTTGCCGGCCGGGCAGCTCAGCGTGACTCAGATGTGGTCCGGCGACGTCGTGAACGCGGTCTACTACCTGCCCAAGGGAGTATCGCCGAAGGTGCTGCGCTACTGGTTCCCGGCCGATGGCACCGGCATGGTGGACAACGACTTGATGGTGGTGCTGGCCGGCGGGCCGAACCCTGTCGCGGCGCACTTCTTCATCAACCACATGCTCGACGCCGCGGTCGCCAAAGAGAACTTCTTCTACATCGGCTACCAACCGCCGCAGCGCAGCATCAACCCCAACAGCATCGTGGCCGACGGTTTCGCGCCCGCCAACCTCTCGACCGCCGCGGTGCTGCCGTCGTACTTCCTCAACGGCGCTCACCTGCTCGAGCTGCAACCGACCATCGACGGTCAGTGGCACCAGATCTGGCAGGAGTTCAAGGCCGGTGCTTGACCACGTGCGCCGCCGCCGCGGGACCCACTGGCTCTGGTCGATGCTCGCCGCGCCGGGCATCATCTGGCTCGCGGTGCTGTTCGTGGCGCCGTTGTACGTCGTGCTGGCCATCCTGTTCGGCCAGATCGACCCGATCCTCCGCCAGCCCGTTCCGGTGTGGAACCCCGTCGACTGGAACGTCATCCAGTTCCGGTTCGTGCTCGATCACGTCGTCGGCGTCCAGGGTTACTTCGGGCCGCCCCTGTTGCGTACCGTCGTCTACGTGGTGGTCGCCAGCGCCGCCTGCCTGCTGGTGGCCTATCCGGTTGCCTACTACGCCGCCAGGTGCGCCGGCCGCTGGCGAGGCCTGTTGCTCGCGCTGCTGATCGCGCCGTTCTGGATCAGCTACATGATGCGGATGCTGGCCTGGGTGAACCTGCTGCAGAACGATGGGCTGGTGAACAAGGCCCTGAGCCTGGACGGCCTGCTGAAAGTCCAGGTGGACTGGCTCTCCGGGCATGCCTCGACCGTCGTGTTCGGTCTGGTGTACGGCTACGTCCCGTACATGATCCTGCCGTTGTTCGCCGGGCTCGACCGGATCCCTGGCGCCACCTTGGAGGCGGCCCGAGACCTCGGAGCCAGCCGTTGGCAGGCGTTCCGACGCGTCACGTGGCCCATGAGCAAGCAGGCCGTGGTGGCCAGCGTCATCCTGACCTGTCTGCCGATGCTGGGCGACTACTTCACCAACGACCTGCTCTCCGGCTCACCGCGTACCTCGATGGTGGGCAGCCTGGTCAACGAGTCGGTGCTGACGCCCGGCCAGACCGGGCAGGCGGCGGCGTTCGTCCTGATCGTCTTGGTGGTGTCCCTGATCCCGATGCTGGTCTACGTGCGGACCACTCACGAGGGGCAGGGCCTGGGGACATGACCGCGCAGCTCACCCGTGACACGGAACCCGCCACAGTGCCGCGGGCGCCGGCGCACGGTTGGTGGCGCGACCCGTGGCGCAAGCCGAGAGTGCTGTTCACCGTCACGCTGCTCTACGTCGCGTGGTCCCTGCTGCCGGTGCTGGTGGCGGTGCTGTTCTCGTTCAACGCCGGTCGCTCGCGCACGTCGTGGCAGGGCTTCTCGATGCGGTGGTACTACGGGGACCCACTGCGCTCCGTCTGGAACGACCCGAGCCTGCACTCGGCCCTGATCCACACGTTCCGCCTCGGCATCATCACGACGCTGATCACCATCCCCCTCGGCGTCGCGCTCGCGCTCGGCCTCGACCGGTGGCGAGGACGCCTGCCCGCCGGTGCGAACTTCATGGTGCTGCTGTCCTTCGTGTTGCCGGAGATCCTGCTCGCCGTGGCGCTGCTGTTCGTCGCGACCACGCTGAGCACTCCTTTGCATCTCGGCCTGTCGGGTCAGGTCGCGGGGCTGGTCACCTATCAGCTGAGCTATCCGGTGATCATCGTGCGGGCGCGGCTGCTCACGATCGGCCGCCACTACGAGGAAGCCGCCATCGACCTCGGTGCGTCCCGCTGGGGAGCCGTCCGACGCACCCTGCTCCCGATGCTGGTGCCGGCGATCTTCGCCAGCACCGTCCTCGTGTTCGCCGATGTCGTGGACGACTTCGTCATCGTTCGCTACCTGTCCGGCGACGCCTCGACCGAGCCGATGTCGGTCAAGATCTACAACAGCGCCCGCGCCGCTCCGACTCCGGCGCTCAACGCGCTGGCCACCCTCGTGCTGCTGGCGTCGGTCGCGGTGGTCATGCTCGGCTTCCTCGCCTACCGCTTCTTCACCCGTGGGGAGAGCCCGTCCGAGCGCGGGCTCGACGTGTTCGCCGGGGAGGCGTGACGCGGACCTTTACGAGGATGCCGCCGCCACCGTACCCTGACTGTATGTTCAATCAGCAGAGTCGAGCCGCGCTGGACCGTGCCGAGCTCGAGCGGAGCCTTGCGCCGTTCGGGTCGAGCCGGATGCTCCCCAAGGCCGCCTATCTCGACGACGAGGTGTTGGCCTGGGAGCGGCAGCACGTCTTCGACGGGTGGATCTGCCTCGGCCGCAGTGACGAGATCCGCGAGCCGCGTCGCATTGTCGCGATGGACACCGGTGGCGCGAGGGTGCTGTTGGCACGCGACGGCGAGGGCACGCTCCGGGCCTTCGACAACGCCTGTCGCCACCGCGGTCACGAGCTGTTGCCCTGCGGGACCACGGCGAGCAAGCGCTCGATCGTCTGCCCGTACCACGCCTGGACGTACAACCTCGACGGCACGCTGCGCGGCGCTCCGGGATTCCGTCACGTGGCCGACTTCGACCCGTCCGCGCACGGGCTGATGTCGATCCCGGTGTGTGAGTGGCACGGATGGGTCTTCGTCGACCCGTCCGACCAGGGTGGCGAGTTCGCCGACCAAGTCGGCGAGCTCGACGCGATCCTCGCACCGTACGAGGCCGAGACGTTGCGCACCGTCGTCACTCACGAGTACGAGGTGGCGGCGAACTGGAAGGTCATGGTCGAGAACTACCAGGAGTGCTACCACTGCTCGATGATCCATCCGGAGCTGTGCCGGGTCAGCCCGCCGGAGAGCGGAGCCAACATCGAGACGTCCGGTGAGTGGGTCGGCGGTTGGATGGAGCTGCGCCAAGGCGCGCAGACAATGTCGCTTGACGGACACAGCGGCGGTGTGGTCCTGGCCCAGTTGTCCGAGCAGGAGCAGCACACCGTGATGTATGCCGCGGTGATGCCGAACCTGCTGATCAGCCTGCATCCGGACTATGTGATGACGCACCTGCTGACCCCGATGAGCCCGGGCGTCACCCGGATCGTCTGCTCGTGGGCGTTCCCGCCGGCTGCGGCGGACCGGGCGGACTTCGACCCGTCGTACGCCGTGGACTTCTGGGACTTGACGAACCGGCAGGACTGGTCGGCCTGCGAGTCGGTGCAGCGTGGGATGGCCACCCGCCAGTTCGTACCAGGGCCGCTCGCTCCCGAGGAGGACGGCGTCTACCACTTCGTGACGCTGATGGCAAGGCGCTACCTCGGGCAGGATTCGGCCCAGGACTGAGCCGGCGGGATCGCCGGCACGCGTGCCCTGACACAATCGCGGCGTGCACGTCGCCCTGTCCCTGGTGATCCTCGCGGTCGCGGTGACCGCCGTGAGCGCGTCGGCACGGCGGTGGAACCTGTCGGCGCCGCTGGTCCTCGTGGTGGCCGGCTTCGTCGCGTCGTACGTGCCGTTCGTGCCGACCGTGACGCTCACCCCTGAGCTGGTCCTCGTCGGTCTTCTCCCGCCGCTGCTGTACGCCGCGTCTCTCCGGACGTCGCTGATCGACTTTCGTCGCAACAAGCGGCCTATCGCGCTGCTGTCGGTCGGACTCGTGCTGTTCACCACCGCCGGCATCGGCCTGCTGGTCTGGTGGCTGTTGCCGGTGCCGTTGGCGGCCGCGCTCGCGCTGGGCGCCGTGGTGGCGCCGCCGGACGCGGTGTCCACGACGTCGATCGCCAGACGGGTGGGCATGCCGCGACGGGTGGTGACGATCCTCGAGGGCGAGAGCCTCGTCAACGACGCCACCGCGATCGTGACGTTACGTACCGCGGTGGCCGGGATCGCCGGCAGCGTGACGTTGTGGGGCACGGTGGGGAGGTTCGCCCTGTCGGCCGTCGGCGGGGCGGTCGTCGGCGTGATCGTCGCCGTCGTGGTGGGCAAGATCCGTTCCCACATCGACGACGACCTCACCGATGTGGCCGTATCGATGCTCACTCCATGGGTGGCCTACATCCCCGCCGAGCAGATCCACGGCTCCGGCGTGCTGGCCGTGGTGGTGGCGGGGCTGCTACTCGGGCACAAGTCGCCTGCTATCCAGTCGGCGACGTCGCGAATCTTCGAGCGCACCATCTGGGCGACGGTCTCGTTCCTGTTGGAGAACGCCGTCTTCCTGCTGATCGGCATGCAGGTCCGCTCGGTGCTGCACCAGCTGTCGACGAGCACCTTGCCGACGTCCCAGATCGTGCTGGCCGGCGTCGCGACGCTGGTCGCGGTCATGGTGCTCCGGATCGTCTGGGTGTTCCCCTCGACGTACCTCCCGAGGCTCATCCCGGCCATTGCCCGGGCGGATCCAGCTCCGCCGTGGCGGGTGCCGACCCTGGTGTCCTGGGCCGGCATGCGCGGCGTCGTCACGCTCGCGGCGGCGTTCCTGATACCCGAGCAGACGCCACAACGGGAGGTGCTGGTCGCGATCGCCTTCCTCGTTGCCGCGGGGACGTTGCTGATCCAGGGCACCACCCTGCCCATCCTGGTCCGCACGCTCGGGATCGGCGGGCCGGACCCGGCGGAGGACTACCTCCAGCAGGCCGGCGTCTATCAACGGGCTGCCCGCGCCGGGCTCAACAAGCTTGACTCCGAGCTGACCGGCGCCGAGCCCGAGGAGGTGGTGGAACGGCTTCGCCGCCGCAGTCTCGAGCGAGCCAACGCCGTCTGGGAGATGCTGGGCACCAAGACCGAGACCCCGAGCCTGATGTACGCCCGGTTGCGGACCGACATGCTGCAGGCTGAGCGCCAGGAGGTTCTGCACGTGCGCCGACTCGGCCTGGTCGACCAGACCGTACTCGCCCAGGTTCTGGTGGCCCTCGACGTGGAGGAGACCGTGCTCGACCAAGCCGTGTCCTCGTCGTCGGCGGATCGTGAGGAGGATCTGGTGACCCCTCCGCATCACAGCGGTTGCGACGACCTGCACAAGTACGAGCGGGTGCCGCGCCCGGGGACGCCGGACGGTTGCGAGGAATGTCTGCGCGATGGCACCGAGTGGGTACACCTGCGTCTGTGCATGGTGTGCGGCCACGTCGGCTGCTGCGACTCGTCGCCGCAGACGCATGCCACCCGTCACTGGCAGGCGGTCGGGCATCCGGTGATGCGCAGCTTCGAGACCGGCGAAGCGTGGCGCTGGTGCTTCGACCACCAACTCCTCGGCTGAACCGCCGATCCGCGGTTTCTGGCCCGCCGATCCGCGGGTTCTGGCGCGGCGGTCCGCGGCTTCTGGCGCGCCGATCCGCGGGTTCTGGCGCGCGGATCCGCGGGTTCTGGCGCGGCGATCCGCGTGGTTCGCCCCCGCCGATCCGCGGGTTCTGCCCCTTTGCGTGCCGTAGCCGGCGAACCGCTGGCCCTAAAGAGAGTGACGGCCTGCGCGGTTCGCCGGCTACGGCACTCCCCGAGCGAGTCTTCTGTTGCCTCGCGTCACCGATTCCCGGACGTCAGCTGCGGACGGAGGCTGTTCGTTCCCCCGCACACGACCCCAACGCGCTCGAACGTGTCGGCTCTGTCGAGGCAGGCTCCCGAGCACCTGCCTTACAGGTACGCGGGTGGCTGGCGCGTGGAGGCTGCGGCAGACTCGCAGCTCGCAGCCGACCGGCGGATCGGCGGGCCGAAACCCGCGGATGGGCGGGCCAGAACCCGCGGATGGGCGGGCCAGAAGCCGCGGATGAGCGGGGGGCTAGGTGGGGGGGAGGACTTGGTCCACCAGGTCATCGATGGTCTTGGCCATCGCGACGTCCGCATCGGTGATGCCGCCTTCGGAGTGCGTCGACAACATGAACGTCACCGTCGTCCACCGGATGTCGATGTCCGGATGGTGGTCAGCGTCCTCGGCGACCCGTGCGACCGAGTCGACGAGACCGATGCCTTCGAGGAAGGTCGGCGCCTGCACGGAGCGCACCAGCGCTCCGCTGCGGACCTCCCAGTGCGGACGATCGGCCATCGCGGCGTGCAGCTGCTGGTCATCGAGGAGGTCAGCCATGCCGCGAACGTTATCGGCCCGAGGCGTCCCCGGCCACGTGACCTCCCGGCGGACTCAGACCGGGGTGTGGTCCTCGCGGCGGCGGATCTTGTTGCCCAGCCAGACCACCGGGTCGTACTTGCGGTCGACGACGCGCTCCTTCATCGGGATCAGAGCGTTGTCGGTAATGTGGATGCCCTCGGGGCAAACCTCGGTGCAGCACTTGGTGATGTTGCACATGCCAAGACCGTGCGCGTCCTGCGCCGCCCGCTTGCGGTCGGCGTGTGCGTCGAGTGGGTGCATGTCGAGCTCGGCGACGCGCATCAGGAACCGCGGCCCGGCGTACGACTCCTTGTTGTCCTCGTGGTCGCGGATCACGTGACACACGTCCTGACACAGGAAGCACTCGATGCACTTGCGGAACTCCTGCGAGCGCTCGACGTCGACCTGCGCCATCCGGTAGTCGCCGGGGGCCACGCCGGCCGGGGGCGCGAAGGCGGCGATCTCGCGCGCCTTCGTGTAGTTGTAGGACACATCGGTCACCAGGTCGCGGATCACCGGGAAGGTACGCATCGGGGTGACCGTGACGACCTGGTCCTCAGTGAACGTCGACATCCGGGTCATGCACATCAGTCGCGGGCGGCCGTTGATCTCGGCACTGCACGAGCCGCACTTGCCTGCCTTGCAGTTCCAGCGCACCGCGAGGTCGCCGGCCTGGGTCGCCTGCAGCCGATGGATGATGTCGAGGACCACCTCGCCGTCGTTGACCTCCACCGTGTAGTCCTGCAGTCCGCCGCCGTCCGCGTCACCGCGCCACACCCGGAACTTGCCTTGGTAGGCCATCAGCTCTGCACTCCCTCGGGTAGAGACGCCATCTCTTCGTCGGTGAGGTACTTGCTCAGCTCGCCGCGGTCAAACAGCTCCAGCAGGTCGTCGCGCATGACCGGCATCGGCTGCTTGACGACGCTGACGGCGTCGCCGTCGAGGGTGCAGGCGAGGTTCACCTTGCGCCACTCCGCTCGCATCGTCTCGAAGTCGTCCCGGGTGTGGCCGCCGCGACTCTCCTCGCGCATCAGCGCCGACTTGGCCACGCACTGCGACACGATCAGCATGTTGCGCAGGTCGAGGGCCAGATGCCAGCCGGGGTTGAACTGGTGACGCCCGTCGACCGTGAGGCTCTTGGCCCGCTCGACCAGCTCGGTCAGGCGTACCTGCGCCTGTCGCATCTCGTCGTCGCTGCGGATGATGCCGACGAGGTCGTTCATCGTCTGCTGAAGCTCCTGGTGCAGCGAGTACGGATTCTCGCCGCCCTCCCGCTGGAACGGCTCGAGGGCGACGGTACGCGCGGTGGTGACGTCGGGCTCACTCGGCCCGGGGCGGCTGTCGCCGAGCCCGAGGACGTAGTCGGCGGCACCGATGCCGGCACGACGGCCGAACACGAGCAGATCGGACAGCGAGTTGCCGCCAAGTCGGTTGGAGCCGTGCATGCCGCCCGACACCTCGCCGGCGGCGAACAGACCGGGTACGTGAGCCGCCGCGCCGGTGTCGGGGTCGACTTCCACGCCGCCCATCACGTAGTGGCAGGTCGGGCCGATCTCCATCGCCTCGGCGGTGATGTCGACGTCGGCGAGCTCCTTGAACTGGTGGTACATCGACGGCAGCCGCTTATGGATGAATTCGGCGCTGCGCCGGCTGGCGATGTCGAGGAAGACGCCGCCGTGCTCAGTGCCACGACCGGCCTTGACCTCGGAGTTGATCGACCGGGCCACCTCGTCGCGCGGCAACAGCTCGGGCGGACGGCGATTGCTGTCAGGGTCCTGGTACCAGCGGTCGGCTTCCTCCTCCGTCTCGGCATACTGCTTGCGAAAGACGTCCGGCACGTAGTCGAACATGAACCTGGTGCCGTCGCTGTTGCGCAGCACGCCGCCGTCGCCGCGCACCGACTCGGTGACGAGGATTCCCTTGACCGACGGCGGCCACACCATGCCGGTCGGGTGGAACTGCACGAACTCCATGTTGATCAGCGACGAACCGGCGCGCAGCGCGAGGGCGTGGCCGTCCCCGGTGTACTCCCACGAGTTGCTGGTCACCTTGAACGACTTGCCGATGCCGCCGGTGGCGAGGATGACGGCCGGGGCGTCGAAGCAGACGAAGCTGCCGGACTCTCTCCAGTAGGCGAAGGCGCCGGCGATGCGGTCACCCTCCTTGAGCAGATCGGTGACGGTGCACTCGGCGAACACCTTGATCCGAGCGTCGAGGTCGCCGTGCTCGGCGAGGTCATCCTGCTGGAGCGAGACGATCTTCTGCTGCAGGGTGCGGATAAGCTCGAGACCGGTGCGGTCGCCGACATGGGCGAGTCGGGGATACTCGTGGCCGCCGAAGTTGCGCTGGCTGATCTTGCCCTCGGGAGTGCGGTCGAACAAGGCGCCGTACGTCTCGAGCTCCCAGACCCGGTCCGGAGCCTCCTTGGCGTGCAGCTCGGCCATCCGCGGATGGTTCATGAACTTGCCGCCGCGCATTGTGTCGCGGAAGTGCACCATCCAGTTGTCATTGGGGTTCGCGTTGCCCATCGACGCGGCGGCGCCGCCTTCGGCCATCACCGTGTGGGCCTTGCCGAACAAGGACTTGCACACGATGGCCGTACGCAGTCCCGCTTCGCGGGCCGCGATCGCCGCGCGCAACCCGGCACCTCCGGCGCCTATGACCACGACGTCGTAGTGCTGCGTCTCGACGCCGTCGCTGGCGCCTGGACGTTCGGTGTCGTGCGAGCTCATCTAGAAAAACCTCGGATCTGAGATGGCGCCACCGGCCACGAGGCGGACGTACAGGTCGGTCAGTGCCACGAACACCAGGGAGGCCCAGGCAATCTGAGCGTGACGGGCATTGAGCCTGGTGGCCTGACTCCACATCCAGTAGCGGACGGGGTGTCTCGAGAAGTGCCTGAGCCGCCCACCTACGGCGTGCCGGCAGGAGTGGCAAGACATGTTGTAGGCCCAGAGCAGCGCCGCGTTGACCAGCAACACGAGAGTGCCGAGGCCCATGTGGCCCCAGTTGCCGTCGTGGTCTCGGAAGGCGATCACGGCGTCGTACGTGAGGATCGCGTTGAACACCAGCGTGATGTAGAAGAAGTAGCGGTGCACGTTCTGCACGATCATCGGGAATCGGCTTTCGCCCTTGTATCGCTTGGCAGGCTCGGCCACCCCGCACGCGGGCGGGGACATGAAGAACGACCGGTAGTAGGCCTTGCGGTAGTAGTAGCAGGTGGCGCGCAGACCGGCCGGGAAGATGATGATGATCAGCGCCGGTGTCACGGGGTTGATGCTCGGGAACCAGCCCCAGCCGGCACCGGCGGCGCAGTTGCCGGTCAGGCAGGGGGAGTACATCGGGGAGATGTAAGGCTCCCAGTAGTAGTCGGCGTTGACGAAGACCGCGTACAACAGGTAGATGCCGACGAGGCCGAGCGTCGCGCCATAGAGCAGGGGCATCCCCCACCAACGGTCGGTACGAAGGGTTTTGGCATCGATGTCGGCCCGCGCCGGGTCGAAAACGCCTGTCGCCATCAGCGTGCATGCCTTCCTGGAGCACCGAACACGTGAGCAACCCGTGAGCACCGAAACTCGGTCCACCGAGCAGACCGCGTAGACACATTAGGGGAAGGCGTTCATCCCACGTGTAACGGGTCGAACAGTGTGAAGTTTGTCGGTCCCGGCTGCTCCGCGGACCGGCCGGAGCCTCGCCGGTACGGTGAGTCGGTGGTCGGGCATACGAGGGAGGACGCGCGCGTGGTCGTCGGCGCGGCGATCGTGGCAGACGGGCGGGTGCTCGCCGCCCGCCGGACGGCGCCCGCGGACCTGTCGGGCCGATGGGAGTTCCCCGGCGGCAAGGTCGAGGCCGACGAGTCGGTGGAGCAGGCCTGTCGGCGGGAGATAGGTGAGGAGCTCGGACTCGACATCAGCGTCGGTGAGCCGCTCCGTGGCGAGCAAGGTCTGCCCAGCGCCTATGTCCTGCAGGTCCACGCGTGCGCACTGTTGGGCGGCGAGCCGCAGCTGCGTGAACACGATGCCGTCCGGTGGTTGGCGCCGGAGGAGCTCGGTGAGATGGACTGGCTCGCGGCGGAGAGACCGTTCCTGCCGGAGCTGTTCGAGAGGCTGCTCGACGGCCAGCGGCTGCACGGCGGCAACGTGGGTGGCGCCGTCCGAGTCGGCGGCACGGTGCGCCGCGAGACCGGCCCATGGACGCCCGCGGTGCACGGTCTGCTGGGTTACGTCGCAGCCAGGGGTCTGTCTGGTGTCCCGCGGGTGCTCGGCACGGACGTGCGTGGCCGTGAGGTCCTGACCTACCTGGCGGGTGAGGTGGTGGGTCACGACGACGACCCCGTGCCCGACGCACTCGTCGTGTCGATGATGCGCTGGTTCGCGGCGTACCACCGGGTGGTGCGGGAGTACCGTCCGGATCCCGCGGCCCGGTGGCGCAACGACTCCCGAGGGCTCGGGCCAGGCGAGGTTGTCTGCCACCACGATTTCGCCCCCTACAACGTGGTCGGCGTCGACAGCGCGCTGGTCGGCGTCATCGACTGGGACATGGCCGGACCAGGACGCCCGGTCGAGGACCTGGCCTTCGCTGCGTGGAACTGCGTGCCGATGCACACGGACGTGGGGGTCGTGGAGTCGGTCCGCCGACTGCGACTCATGTGCGACGCGTACGGCGGGGCCGATCCGGTCGAGGTGCTCGGCCACGTTGTGCCACGCCTCGAGCGGGCCCTGAGCAAGATCGCGGCGGGCCAGGCGGCCGGCGACCCGGGCATGCTCAACCTCGCGAAAGTCGGTGAGCCGGCGCGGTCCTTAGCCTCGCTGGACGCACTGCGCACCCGCGTCCCGGTCATCGAGCTCGCTCTGAGGTCGGATAGACATCAGCCATGAGCGACAACCAGACGGGCGCCGACCGGCACCATGCCGGTGACCATCCCGGCGACCAGCCGGATGACCAGCAGCTGCGCCGACAGGCGCGGCGGTGCGGGGCGGCCCTGGAGACGGTCCACGTCGTCGCGTACCTGACCCCGGAGCCCACCGCGGCCTACAAGGAGCTCGGGCTGAGCGGCCGCGCGGGTTACTTCGCGTCGCGGTCCGCGGCGATGGGTCCCGTGGACGCGCCGGTGACGATCGCCACATTCTATGTGTTCGCCCCCTCGCTGGTGGCGTCCTGCCTTCCTGCGGCGTGGGACACCGCGGCACCGGCGGAGGTGCTCCGGGCCCGCTACGCCGGAACCGGACGGGCGCTGCACCGGATTCTCGGTGACCCCGATGTCGGCGAAGCGGTGGAGCTTGCCCGCGTGGTGTGTGACGGGCTCCACCCACAGGGCCGGACCTTGTACGCCTCGCACGCCGACCTGCCGTGGCCGGACGAACCACTTCTCGCGCTGTGGCACGCCTCGGCGCTGATCCGGGAGCATCGCGGCGACGGGCACGTGGCAACGCTGCTGACGGCCCCGCTCGACCCGGTCGAGGCCATCGTGCTGGGCGGTCTGAGGGCCGGCAATACCGACTTCATGAGGAAGACCCGCGGCTGGACCGAGCCCGAGTGGAGCGCCGCCGAGGACCGTCTCCGCCGGCGCAACCTGCTCGACCCGTCCGGTCGGATGACCGAGAGGGGGCAGGCGTTTCGGGACCGCGTCGAGGAGCAGACCGACGTCGCCGCCCTGGAGGGCTGGGAACATCTGGGCGCCGCGGGAGCCAGCCGACTGCTCGAGCTGGTCACACCGCTGCGCCGCCGGATCCTGGCCGCCGGCGGGATGCCCGCCTGGTTGTCGTCGAGACCCGAGCCGGTCAGACGCCCAGACTCCGGCGGAGGAAGTCGACCTGGAACAGCTTGATGTTCTCGGCGACCTCTTCCTGCGACGCCATGTGGGTGACACCGGTCAGGGGGAGCACCGTGTGTGGCCTGCCCGCCGCCAGCAGTGCCGAGCTCAGCTGCAAGGTGTGCGCGACGAACACGTTGTCGTCGACGAGGCCGTGGATGATCATCAGCGGTCGCGACAACCGACCGGCCAGCGGAAGCAGGGAGTTGTGTTCGTAGACCTCGGGCCGCTCACCGGGATGGCCGAGGTAGCGCTCGTTGTAAAACGTGTCGTACAAGCGAAGATCGGTCACTGGGGCACCCGCGACGGCGGCGTGGAAGACGTCAGGTCGCAGCAGCACGGCGCCGGCCGCGAGATAGCCGCCGTAGGACCAACCGGTGATGCCGACACGGCCGAGGTCGAGGTCTGCCGGGAAGTGCGCGGCCACCGCGGCCAACGCGTCCACCTGGTCCTGCAGGGTGATCGCGAGCAGGTCGTCACGGATCGAACGGTCCCAGGCCGGTCCCCGCGCCGGTGTGCCCCGACCGTCGGCGACCACCACGCAGAATCCCTGGTCGGCCAGCCACTGCGACTCCAGGAACAACCGTGAGGAGGCCATCACCCGTTGGGCATGCGGCCCACCGTACGGGTCCATCAGCACCGGCAACCGTCGTGAGCCGAGCACGTGCCCGCGCGGGAACAGCACAGCGGTACGCAAGCCGCGCTCGCCGGCGGCCATCGCATGCACCTGCGGCCGGAAGCCGGGATGCTCCGCATGGTTGCCCAGCACGGCGACCTCGGCGCCGCCGCGCCAGATGCTGACGCGGACGCCATCGGTGTCCAGGGACGCCTTGGTGACGACGAGGGTGCCGCCATCGAAGTCAGCGGGGCGGTGCACCGCCGGCCCGCCGGTCCACGGGCGCGTGGTCCCGTCGTAGCCGACGTGCACGACCTGCACCTCGGTCGGCTCTTGCGAGGCCAACAGCAGCACTCCGAACTGGTCCACGCCAAGCACCTCGCGGACCTGCCAGCCGACCGGGCTGATCGGGATGCCGTCCACGAACACACGCTTCGTGTCCGCGTCGTCCTCGGCGGTGACCAGCCTGCCACCGGGCGCGTACGCCGGTATTCCGTTGACGAGGTCGACCCACACGTCGTCGTGCTGGTCGCGTACCACCCGAGTGACCTCCGAGACCGGGTCGACCGCGAAGGTCTGCGCGTGCCGTTGGTCGCGGCTCATGACCTGCACCAGGGGGGCACCGTCCGAAGTCCAGGAAACCCTTGTCAGGTAGGGGAAGCCCTCGTGATCCCAGGCGATCTCGGTACGCGATCCGTCGAGCCGGACATGCCACAAGGACACGTCCGCGTTGGCCGTCCCGGCCTGCGGGTAGCGGTGCGCTGCCGGCTCGCGGGCGGGGTTGGCGGGGTCGGCGATGTACCAGACCTGCACCGGCGAGTTGTCATAGCGCTCGACCAGCAGCGACTGCCCGTCCGGCGCCCACCAGAAGCCGCGGAAGCGCTCCATCTCCTCTGCCGCCACGAACTCCGCCTGACCCCAGACCACCTCGGCCCCGTCCGGCTCGACCAGGGCGCGCTCCTCGTTGCCGGTGACCGAGACGACGCGGAGCGCACCGTCCGCTGCGTAGGCAACGAGCCGTCCATTCGGGTCGACCCGCGGATCGATCGCCGCACCGCGCGACGACAGCTGCCGGGCTCCGCCCGAGATGACGTCAGCCACCCACACCTTGCCGGAGAGGGCGAACGCCGCGACGGAGCCGGCCCGGTCGGTGGAGTACGACACGATCCCGGCGGCGGACTCGCGAGCTCTCTCCCGGCGAGCCCGTTCCTGGGTGGACAGCTGCTCTCCGGCGTCGCCGAGAAGCGTCTCCGGGTCCGCGACGAGGCGCTCGGCCCCGAGGTCCAGGTCGTACGCCCAGAGCGCACCGTTGCGCGACGTGCCCGACGGCGTCCGGACGAACAGCACCCGGCGGCCGTCCGCCACGACGCTCGCGTTGCGCGGGATGCCCAGAGTGAATCGGAGGGTGCGGGCGGCCAAGCGCGGGAAGGACGTGGACTGGGACCGGTCGTCTGGAGCCATGTCGCCGATCCTTCCACGCCGTGCTTCGCGGATGGCGATAACAGGTCTGGCGGATGAGCGCGGAAGGTCACGCGGCTCAGGGCCGAACGTTGTGCACATCTGCACCACTGGGGGCGACGCCGGTGGTGCTCGATTGCGCAACATTCGCCCCGCGGGCCGTCCGTGGCTGCGCAGCGGGCGCTCGTAGGCTTGGCGCATGCCCGAGGCCTCCCGACGCATCCTGCTGGTGCACGCTCATCCCGACGACGAGACGATCAACAACGGCGCCACGATGGCGAGGTACGCCGCCGAGGGAGCGCACGTGACCTTGGTGACCTGCACGCTCGGTGAGATGGGGGAGGTGCTGGTTCCCGAGCTGGAGCACCTTGCGTTCGAGCGCGACGGGGGTCTCGGGGCGCACCGGATCGGCGAGCTGGCCGACGCGATGAGGGTTCTCGGTGTAACCGACCACCGCTTCCTCGGCGGCGAGGGCAAGTACCACGACTCCGGCATGGAGTGGCACGAGGGCGGCGGTGCGATGATCGGCGAGCGTGTGCCCGACGGGGCCTTCTGGAGCGCTGACCTGCGCGACGCCGCGAACGATCTGGTGCCGGTGATCCGCGAGCTGCGCCCGCAGGTCGTCGTCACCTACGACGACTACGGAGGCTATGGCCATCCCGACCACGTCCAGGCGCACCGCGTCGCGACGTACTCCGTGGCGCTCGCCGCGGCGCCGGCGTACCGGCACGATTTTGGACAGGCCTGGGACGTGCCCAAGGTGTACTGGACCGCCATGTCGGAGAGCCGGATGCGCAACGGCCTCCGGGCACTTCGCGCGGCCGGGGACACCACGACGTTCGAGGGCATGGATCCCGAGGGCGAGCTGCCGCCGTTCGTGACACCTGACGCCGACATCACCGCGATGGTCGACGCCGCCGAGTACGTCGAGGCGAAGATGACCGCGATGAAGGCGCACGCGACGCAGATCACCGTCGACGGGCCGTTCTTCGCTCTCAGCAACAACATCGGCAACCAGATGTGGGGAAGCGAGTTCTACCGGCTCGTCAAGGGGAGCCCGGGCCCGGCGGACCCGCAGACCGGCTGGGAGACGGACCTGTTCGCCGGACTCGGCTGAGGTGCGGCTGTCGCGATCCACACTCGGGTTCGTCGCCGTCATAGCGGCGCTGGTCCTCGTCGGCGTTGCCGCCGGTGTCACCGGCGCGCTCGTGCACCGGGAGGCCTGGCGCGACGGCGGCCTCACCATCCCCTGGGGTGTCGTGCTCGCCCTGGTCACCGCGTTCGCCTGCGTGTACGCCGGGGGAACGCTTCTCGGTGGCTTGGGCGGACCGTTCGCGGTCGCCGGCGGTTGGGTGGTGTCGGTCCTGTACATCACCAACGGCCGCCCCGAGGGCGACTTCCTGATTGCCCAGGACGCCTTCGGCAACGCCTTCGCCTGGGGCGGCGTCGCCGTCGTCGGCGGCGCCGTGATCGCCAGCTCGCTGACCCAGACGGCGGGGCGGCTCCGGCGTCAGCGCGAGCGCGACCCTAGGCTCGGTCCATGACCTCCGCGCCCGGTGCGTTCGACCCCGGTGCGTTCGACACGGTGCAGTTCCGCGCCGCGCTGGGACGCTTCGCCAGTGGCGTGACCGTGGTCAGCACGCTGCACGACGGGTTCGACCACGCGATGACGGCCAGCGCCTTCACCTCGGTGTCCCTCGACCCGCCGCGAGTACTGGTCTGCGTGATGCGTACCACCCGGTTCCACGAAGCGGTGATGGCCTCGCGGCGATGGGGTGTGTCGATCCTGGCCCGGGACGGCCAGGACGCCGCCAGCTGGCTGGCGACGAAGGGTCGACCACTCGAGCACCAACTCGACGCGTTCCCCCACCATCGCGGCAGCGTCACGGGAGCCGCCTTGATCGACGCTGCCTTGGCATGGTTGGAGTGCGAGACGCAGGCCGTCTATGACGGCGCGGACCACTCGATCGTCGTGGGTCAGGTCCTGAGTGCGGCCAGCCGTGACGAGGCGGACGACCCGTTGCTCTACTACCGGTCGCACTACGGCTCCCTGATCCGCTCCTCGGCCAGCGAGAAGACCCCGCACGTGCTGCCCCCCGGACGAGAGACCGGATGAACCCACGCGATGAACGAGCACGCGACCGGTTGGGTGTCCGGCTCTCGCTGATCGCGTTGCTGGTGCTGTTTCTCGGGTTGTACGCCGCGGGCTACTGGTTCTTGTCGGATCGCATGCCGCCGGGGACCAAGGTCGCCGGCATCTCGATCGGCGGCAAGGACACGGCGCAGGCCCGACTCGCTCTGATCCAGGGCCTCGCCACGAAGCAGTCGACGCCGGTACGCCTGTCCTATCAGGGCCACGTCTTCACGGTGACACCTCGGCAGGCCGGCCTGCGGGTCAACGTCGACGCCACGATGGCGGCGGCCGGTGGCGGTCGGTCGTTCGACCCGCGCGACATGTTGAAGGTGATCCTCGGGGCCGGCGCCGTGGCGCCCGTGCTCGACGTCAACCAGCCCAGGCTCGACCACACCCTCGACCGGCTGGCCAAGAACGTGGATCGTGCCGTGGTGGCGCCGACCGTGCACTTCGGCCCCAAAGTCCCGGTAGTGCAGCCGTCGCGACCAGGGATCGTGCTCGACCGCGCGGCGACGGCCGACTTGATCACCGGCTCCTACCTCGTCGTGTCGTCACCGGTCCCGCTGCCCACCCGGACGGTTGCTCCAGGGATGACCACGCCGCAGGTCACGGCCGCCGCCCGCACGTTCGCCGCGAGGGCGCTGAACCGGCCGGTCGTGCTGGTGGTGGCCGGGCACCGGATCAGCCTCCCCGTCGCCGGTTTCCGGCCCACGGTGTCGATGTCGCTGCACAGGCGCCACCTGGTGCCGAGCGTCGACCCGACGCGGCTGCAGGCGCCGCTCCGGCAGGTGTTGTCCAGCGCCGGGGTGCTGCCGATCTCGGCCCGGGTGGTCCTGCGCGGGAACCGCCCGGTCGTCGAACCGGCCACCCCCGGAGTCTCGGTCTCCGCTGACGGCGTCGCCGACCGCCTGCTGACGCTCCTCGTGCATCACCCCCGCCGACGGGTGCTGCACGTACCCACGTCGCCGGCTCGTCCACCTGTGTCGACCGCCACGGCCAGGGCCTGGCACATCGAGCACCCGGTCGCCACGGCGACCGTGCGCCTGCCGTACTCAGGTCCGCGCAACCACAATGCGGCGCTGGCCGCCCGTGCCCTGAACGGGCGCGTCCTGCGCCCAGGCGCCCGGCTCAGCTTCAACGACGTCGTCGGTCCGCGCACCCGCGGCCGCGGCTACGTCCATGCTGGCATCGCGCAGGACGCGATCGCCGCCGACGACCGGCGCGGTGGCGTGTCACCGGTGGCGACGGCGCTGTTCGACGCGGGGTTGGCCGCGGGCCTGAGCACGGACAGCCGCTACTCCCACCGGCACGTGACCCCTGGCTACCCGGTGGGGCGGGACGCCGTCGTCCACTTCCCCCGCGTCGACCTCGCCCTGTCGAACCACGGCCAGTTCGGGGTGCTGGTCCAGACGTCGGTGACACGACCTACTGCGCGCCACGACGGGGCCGTCACGGTCCGGCTGTGGAGCGGTCCCGTCGGCCACGTCGTCGTCCGCACCGGCCCGCGACGGCACGCCTACTTCGCGGCACCGCAGTACGTGCTCTCCGACCGGTGCTCGCCGCGACGACCACGACCGGGCTTCATCGTGGACGTGGTACGCCGGGTCCGGCATAGGACCGACCAGCTGCAGACGACGTACGCACCGCTGGCCAGGGTGATCTGCCATGCCCCGCCGCGTTAGCGTTAGCTCTCGGGCCCCAGCAGGTAGCGGTAGCGGTGGTGCGTGACGAAGCCGTAGCCCTCGTACAACGAGAGCGCCGCCGCATTGTCCGCGGTGACCTGCAGGTAGCACCAGCGGGCACCGTGTTGCTCCGCCCAGCGCAGCATCGTGTCGACCATCGCCTGGCCGAGGCCGCGACGCCGGTGCCCGGCCGCGACCTCGACCGCCGACAGGCCGGCCCACTTCCCGTCGACGACCGCTCTGCCGATGGCCACCGGGGGATCGTCGAGCCGGGCCAGCGCCACCACCGGAGAACCTTCGAGCACCGCGCGCACAACCGCCGGGTCGGCTCCGCGGGCCCGGCCGTATGCCGACAGCCACGCATCGTCGCACCGGGACGAGACGACGACGCCCGCGCTTGGTGGCCCGGCCACCGTCCCGGCCGCGGCCAATGGTCCGGTCGCCGCCAAGGCCCTCCGCAGCGACGCGACCTGCACCAGTGCTGGGTCGCGATCGGTCACCGGTCTCCAGCCCGCCTCGGCGAAGACCTCCTCCCAGCGCGAGCCGACCACCACCTGCGCGGAAGGGCGCTGGTCACGTCGCAGGTAAAACTCAGCCACCCGGGCGAGTGCCTCGTCCGCGGGTACGCCGGGTTCGCCGTGCGCCGCGGTGCTGTTCGCCCGGCTGGTGAAGCCCGCAGAGCTGCGCAGCACCCAGTCGCCCAGCCGTTGCTGCTCGGCTCCGGGCCAGCCCGTCGTGATCACCTGCTGCAACGCGTCGGCCTCGATCCGGAGTCCGAGGCGCGGGGCCGGACCAAGCGTCTTCGCCGCCACCACGAGCGAGGTCGGCAGGTCCACCACCGATCCGTCCCGTCGCTCGACCACAAGGTGCCCGGGGGCGTACTCGCGGAGGACGCCGATCACGTCGGTGAGGGCGGGTCCGCCGGTGGCACCCGTCTCCCCCGGGACCGTCGACCGGACGACCACGCGAGAGCCCACGTCGCTGCGCCGCAAGGACATCGTGCACCTCCTGACCACGTGGACCACCCGGAGCCGACGCCGCAGCGAGATACTAGGCTGATCCGGTCAGCGAGCCGCGCACCGACGGTTCCGGTCCGATCCGGCAAGGAGGACGTCCCGTGACGTACGTGATCGCCCAACCGTGCGTAGACCTCAAGGACAAGGGCTGCGTGGACGAGTGCCCGGTCGACTGCATCTACGAGGGCAAGCGGATGCTCTACATCCATCCCGACGAGTGCGTCGACTGTGGTGCCTGCGAACCGGTGTGCCCGGTTGAGGCGATCTTCTACGAGGACGACACGCCGGAGCAGTGGAAGGACTACTACGCGGCCAACGTCGAGTTCTTCGACGATCTCGGCTCACCCGGCGGCGCGTCCAAGCTGGGCGAGATCGACAAGGACCACCCGCTGATCGCGGCACTGCCGCCGCAGGAGACCGTGGAGTGACCCCACCAGTTCCGGACGCGCCGTCCGCCCCTTCGGGGTGGGCGGCGCGTCCGGTGTCCGGTCCGGTGTCCGGCCGATTGACCGGGCCGGTGTCGGCCCGGTTGCCCGCCTTCCCGTGGGACCTGCTCGCCGTCCATGCCCGGCGGGCGGGCGCCCATCCCGGCGGCATCGTCGATCTCTCGATCGGCACCCCCGTCGACGCGACACCGACTCTGCTGCAGGAAGGGCTCGCCGCGGCCACCAACGCCCCCGGCTATCCGGCCACGGCCGGCACCGAGCGGCTGCGCGCCGCCGCCGTGGACTGGTTCGGCCGTCGCTTCGGCGTGGTGGGGCTCGACGCCGGCTCCGTGCTCCCGACCATCGGTTCGAAGGAGCTGATCGCCAGCCTCCCGATGCTGCTCGGGCTGGGCCCGGACGACACCGTGGTGGTGCCCTCCCTTGCGTACCCGACCTACGACGTGGGTGCCCGCCTCGTCGGTGCGCAGGTGGTGGCGTCCGACTCGACGGTGGCACTCGGCCCGTCACGCCCGTCGCTGCTGTGGCTCAACTCGCCGTCGAACCCGACCGGCAGGGTCCTGCCCGTCGAGCACCTGCGCAAGGTGGTCGCCTGGGCCAGGGAGCGGGGCGTGCTCGTGGTGAGCGACGAGTGCTACCTCGAGTACGCCTGGGAGGCCGAGCCGATGTCGGTGCTGCACCCGGATGTGTGCGACGGGAGCCATCAGGGACTGCTCAGCGTGCACTCGCTGTCGAAGCGCTCCAACCTCGCCGGTTACCGCTGCGGCCTTGTCGCGGGTGATCCGGCGGTGCTGGCCGAGCTGCTGGCCGTGCGCAAGAACCTCGGCCTGATGGTGCCGCGACCGATGCAGGACGTGATGGCGGTCGCGCTCGGCGACGACGCCCACGTGGCGGCGCAACGGGAGCGGTACGCCACGCGACGCACGGTGCTGCGGGACAGCCTGCTGGCGGCAGGTTTCCGGATCGACCACTCGCAGGCGTCGTTGTACCTGTGGGCCACTCGCGACGAGCCGTGCTGGGACACGGTGGCCTGGCTCGCGTCACGCGGCGTCCTGGTGGCGCCTGGCGACTTCTACGGCCGCGCCGGGGCCCGGCACGTGCGACTCGCGTTCACGGCGACCGATGAGCGGGTCGACGCCTTCGCTCACCGCCTCGGCTGACTGGGTCGTCGGTTTACCACGTTCTCGTGGTACGTCGGCACTTCTCATGGGGTGCATGCCGTGAGAAGTGCCAAGGTGCCATGGGAAGTGGCGGCCAGGCGCGCCGAGCGAGCCAGGGCCCCCTCGACCAGCCGGCGGGGTGCGCGAGCCAGGGCCCCTGCGCCGGTCCGACCAGCCGGCGCGGTGCGCCAGACGAGCCGGGCCGGGTGCACCCGGGTTACGCCAGCGTCGCGCGCACCCCGTCCACAGCCGCGGCGGTACGCCAGCCGCCGCCCGACCTGCCAGCGGTCCACACCTTGTCGCCCACGGCCACCGAGGCAAGGTGCAGCCGCTGCGCGTTGGCCACGAGGTACGACCCGAGCGCCCAGTCGTCGACGGAGCCTCGCGACGCGTAGCTCAGCACGATGCCGCCGCCGGCGTGCCTGGCGGCCGACACCCCGAGCATGTTCGCGACCTCGCCGGCGACCCGCCGGGCATCAGGAGTCAGACCGTCCGGCCCGGCGTGCTGGCCGGACGCCTTCGGCTGCGGCACCGAGCAGGACAGGGCGGCCGGCGAGTACCCCGTCAGGGCGGAGGCGAACATCCGGGCGGGTTGCTCGTGCTGGACGTAGGCCGAGCCGTCGGCTGAGTGCTGCACGTCCTGCGCCGCCTTGGAGATGTCCATCGTCGCGTAGCCGGGGATCTTGACGAGCGCGTCATAGAACGCGTTCGTCGCATGCGTCGGGTCGAGGATCTGGGCACGGGTTCCCCACCCCTGAGACCTGCGTTGTTGGAAGAGGCCGAGCGAGTCCCGGTCGCCATAGGCGACGTTGCGGATCTTCGACTCCTGGGACGCCGTCGTCAGAGCGATCGTCACCGCCCTGGCCGGCAGGCCGCGCCGGATCCCGACGGCCGCGATCAGCGAGGCGTACCTGGACTGGTCGAGGTCGAGCTGCGCGGACTGTTGGCCAACCCTTGCCTCGCAGTAGTACGACGGACCCAGCAGATCGGTGTGGCTGCGAAGCAGCGTGTAACCGGCGTAACCCATGGCCGCGACGACCGCCAGCGCGACCAGCCCCTTGACGAGTCTCATCTGTTGGTGTGCAGGGACTCGTTCAGCCTGATGCCGTGGCCGTCGCGGGCCCGCGCCTGGACCGCACCGGTGACGGAGTTGCGCAGATACAGCAGTCCTGACGCGCCGGACAACTCACGCGCCTTGACGATCCGGCCGTCGTCGAGAGTGACCTTGGTGCCGGCGGTGACGTAGAGACCGGCTTCGACGACACAGTCGTCCCCGAGGGCGATCCCGATGCCGGCGTTGGCGCCGAGCAGGCATCGCCGGCCGATCGACACGACCTCGGTGCCGCCACCTGACAGGGTGCCCATGATCGAGGCGCCGGCGCCGATGTCCGAGCCGTCACCGACAACCACGCCGGCCACGATGCGCCCCTCGACCATGGAGGTTCCCAGCGTGCCGGCGTTGAAGTTGACGAACCCCTCGTGCATCACGGTCGTGCCTTCGGCGAGGTGTGCCCCCAGCCGCACCCGGTCCGCGTCACCGATCCGCACCCCGGTCGGCACCACGTAATCGGTCATCCGTGGGAACTTGTCGATGCTGGTCACCGCCACGTGTCGCCCGGCGGCCTGCGCCCGCGCCCGGGTGTGCTCGAAGCCGTCCACGGCGCACGGCCCGATCGACGTCCACGCGACGGTGGTCAGGACGTCGAAGATGCCGTCCACGTTGAGCGTTCGCGGTCGCCGCAGGCGGTGGGACAGCAGGTGCAGCCGGAGGTAGGCGTCGTAGGCGTCGGCGGGTGCCGCTGCGAGGTCGCGGATCTCGGTACGCACGACCACGCGGTGGACCCGGCGTACCTCGTCGGGGCCCTCGAGCGCGGTCAGCTCCTCCGGCTCGGGGCTGCCGTCGAGCGCTCCCAGCCGCGGGTCGGGGTACCACGTGTCCAGCACCGCACCCGTCTCGGTCAGCGTGGCGAGGCCGTACGCCCAGGCGCCCGGTTGCGGTGTCGGCGGGGGCGGGAACGCGGAGTCGGTCGAAGGATCGTCGGCCATGGCGCACACCGTAACCGGCCAGCCCAAGCCCTGTACCTCCCGATGCGACCCCGGTGGCGGGCTACCCTGCGCCGCATGGCAGCCACCAGCGCATCGCAACCGGTCGCCGCGTACAAGGACCTGTGCATCGACGCGGTCGATGCGACCGTGCTCGGACAGTTCTGGGGCAAGGTCCTCGGCCTCGACTGGGAGCCTCAGGACGAGCCCCCGGACTCGATGCTGTCCGGACCAGGTCCACGGCACCGGGTCTGGATCAACCAGGTCCCCGACCCGGTCACCGTCAAGCAGCGCGTGCACCTGGACGTGAACGGCGTCTCGGTCCAGGAGTACGTCGACGTCGGCGCGACTCCCGTCTCGGCACCGGGCGAGCACCCATGGACCGTCATGCGAGATCCGGAAGGTGGCGAGTTCTGCGTGTTCGTGCGGCAGGTGCGACCGGCCCAACGTCTGTACGAGGTGGGGATCGACTCCGTCGACGCGACCACGGCCGCCGCCACGGCCGGCTGGTGGGCCGACGTGCTCGGCGCGCACGTGGTGCACGACGAGCGCGGCTTCTCCGAGGTCGAGCGGATACCGGGAGCTCCGTTCCACTCGATGGACTTCGCCCCGGTGCCGGAGCCCAAGACGGTGAAGAACCGCATCCACTGGGACGTCACGGTGGCTGGGACCACCGGCCTCGACGAGCTCGTCGCGCGCGGCGCGGCGATGCTCCGGCCGAAGGACGACGAGATCCACTGGCACGTGCTGGCCGACCCCGAGGGCAACGAGTTCTGCGCTTTCACCGACTGACCGATGTCGCGGTGGGCAGGTCGACGCTGGCGCCGTTCGTACCCGTGAGCTCGACGTGGTCAACGGCCTTGACCGGACCGAGCGCGATGAACAGCGTGGAGCGCCAGCCGGCCTCGGTGAATCGCTGCGCGGGGCGCACGCTCCCGTCCCTGTAGTGCACTGTCATCGCCCGGTCCTCGTGCGGTGCCGCCTGCGCGACCAGCTGCAGACCTGGCCGGCCGTCTCGGTGCAGCCACGGCAGCACCACCGACCCCCAGCTGCTGCGGACCGGCGCGGACACGTTCGCGTAGTCGCCGAGCCGGATGGTCTGTGCCCACAGGTCCGGTGAGTTGCTGATGATCGTCAGGCACACGCTGCCCGAGCGGGGCGGTCCGCATGGGTACGCGTAGGTCCAGCGCGCCCCGGCGGGGCCCGGCGGGTACGCCGGTCGCCCCGGCGAGTACGCGAATCCACTGCGCCGGGCGTCGACCACCATCACGTGCCCTCGGCGCCGGTTGCCGTCGATGGTCTGCGCCGTCGGGGCGATCGGACCGCGCCCGATCCCCGGCTGGGTGAGCAGTTGGTCGGGCGCTGCTCCGGCGACGATGGTGGATGACCGCCCCGGTCCGGACGTCCCGGGCGGGTGTCCCCCCTCGTGGACACCGACGGCGACCGCGACGCCGACCCCGACCGCGGCGACCGTGACGAGCGCGGTGACGAGCCGGCGATGCCGGGGTCGTGACCGGGTGAGAGTCGCGGCGGTCCGCCGCCACAGCGCGTCCACGTCGACGTCGACCCGCTCGGCCTCGGCATCCCAGCGTTGCCGAAGCCGTGGCACCACGCCGTCGGGAGGCGCGCCCAACAGCCCGGTCAGGTCCGCCAGCCCGCGGCTGACGACCTGCCTCGTGACCGCTGCGCGCGCACCGATGCAGTATCCGGCTGTGTCGTCGTCGAGCTCCATCCAGCAGCGCAGCACCAGAACCACGCGGGTACGGGTGTCGAGCCGATCCAGGGCGGCCACGGGGTCGAGGGGATCGGCGTCCGCCCACGCCGGTGCGGGTGCCGTGGGCCACGACCCGGGCTCGACCAGCTCGACCAGCTCGACCAGGCTGCCCTTGTCGACCGGCTCGACCAGGGAGACCGGGTCGCCTGCCGCCAGCTCGCGGCGCTGCTGGTCACGGACCCACGTCACGAGGATGCGCACCAGGTGCGGAGGCGTCCCAGCAGTCAGACGTCGCCACAATGCTCGCCGGGCGTACAACCTGCGGAACGCCTCCTGGGTGGCGGCCTCCGGGTCGTGCGCACCCAGGAGCACGGCCAGCCGGCAGACGCGTTTGGCGTGCAGGAAGAACACCACGTCGAAGCCGTCGTCGACGACGGATCCCTCCGCCGGGGGCCCGGTGCCGCGCCCGAGTGGCCGGATCGCTGCCACGTCACGACACAATGCCACCCATGGCCCGCACTGCACAGCCACTCGACCTGTCCGTCGACGTCGTGACCTTGACCGCCGCGCTGGTCGACGTCGAGTCGGTGAGCCGCAACGAGAAGCCGATCGCCGACGCGGTCGAGGCATCGCTGCAACCGCTGGAGCACCTGCAGGTCCACCGGGACGGCAACACGCTGGTCGCGACGACCCACCTGGACCGCTCCGAGCGGGTCGTGATCGCGGGTCACCTTGACACGGTTCCGGTCAACGACAACCTGCCGTCGCGGCTGGACGGCGACATCCTGCACGGGCTCGGGTCGTGCGACATGAAGGGAGGGGTCGCCGTTGCGCTCAAGCTCGCGGCCGACCTGCCCGAGCCCAACCGCAACGTGACCTACGTCTTCTACGAGGCGGAGGAGATCGAGGCAGAGCACAACGGTCTCGGTCGGTTGGCCCGCACCCGGCCGGACCTGCTCGAAGGCAGCTTCGCGATCCTGATGGAGCCCAGCAACGCGGTCGTCGAGGCCGGCTGCCAGGGGTCCATGCGGATCGACGTCGTGGTGCCGGGCGAGCGGGCGCACAGCGCGAGGGCCTGGATGGGAGTCAACGCGATCCATGCGGCGTCGCCGGTGCTGACCCGGCTGGTCGACTACCAGCCGCGGCGCCCGGTCATCGACGGGCTGGAGTACCGCGAGGGACTCAACGCGGTCGGCATCCGCGGCGGTGTGGCCGGCAACGTGCTGCCGGACGAGTGCCGCGTCTGCGTCAACTACCGGTTCGCGCCCGACCGTGACGAGGCCCAGGCCCTGGCGCACCTGCGCGAGGTCTTCGAGGGGTACGCCGTGGAGGTCGGTGACTCGGCGCCAGGCGCGCTGCCCGGGCTCGACCGGCCGGCGGCCGCCGCGTTCCTGGCCGCGGTCGGCGGTGTGGCGAATCCGAAGTTCGGCTGGACGGATGTCGCGCAGTTCAGTGCCCTCGGCGTACCCGCGGTCAACTTCGGCCCGGGTGACCCGATGCTGGCCCACACCCGTGCCGAGCATGTACCCACCGCGCACCTGCACCGATGCGAGCAGATCCTGCGGACCTGGCTGTCGTCGCAGTAGCGACCCGGGCGGCGCCTTGCGGCACTAACCTGCTCGGTGTGAGCGAGGAACCGGTCGAGGTCAGGGACGACGACGTCCTCGACGCAGCCGACGGCGACCAGCCGGCGACCGAGCACCATCGCGGTCCGATCCTGCTCCGCCGCTCCCAGCTCGACGAAACGACCACGGACCAGCGGCTGCTCGACTCCCGCGGGCCCACCGACTGGGTGCACACCGACCCGTGGCGGGTGTTGCGGATCCAGGCGGAGTTCGTCGAGGGGTTCGGCATGCTGGCCGAGCTGGGGCCGGCGATCAGCGTGTTCGGCAGCGCACGCACCAGGCCGGACCAGCCGATGTATGCGCTCGCCGAACGTCTCGGTGGTGCCCTGGCGCGCGCCGGGTTCGCAGTCATCACCGGCGGCGGGCCCGGTGTGATGGCGGCGGCCAACAAGGGGTGCGGCGAGGCCGGGGGCACCTCGGTCGGTCTCGGCATCGAGCTGCCGTTCGAGACCGGGCTCAACCAGTGGGTCGATATCGGCATCGAGTTCCGCTACTTCTTCGCCCGCAAGACCATGTTCGTGAAGTACGCCCAGGGCTTCGTGGTGATGCCGGGCGGGTTCGGCACCCTCGACGAGCTTTTCGAGGCCATCACGCTGGCACAGACGCAGAAGGTGACGTCGTTCCCGATCATCTGCATGGGCACGGCGTACTGGTCGGGTCTGATGGACTGGCTGTCCGGCACGGTCAGCGAGGAGGGCAACGTCGGCCCGCGCGACCTGGCCAAGATCCAGGTCACCGACGACGTCGACGAAGCGGTCGCCACCCTCGTACGCGCTCGCCGCGAACACCGCTGACCCGCGAACACCGCTGACCCGCTGACCCGCTGACCCGCTGACCCGCTGACCCGCTGACCCGCTGACCCAGCGTTGACCGTCACGCGAGGCCGCGGCGGGCGACACTGGGCTCGCGGACGCCGCGGATCGACGCCACCATGTCGAGCACCTGCCTGGTCTCGCGCACCTGGTGGGCCCGGAAGACCCGGGCACCATGCCAGGCCGAGATCGCGGTCGCAGCCAGCGTCCCCGCGAGCCTGTCCTGCGTCGGCACGTCCAACGTCTCGCCGATGAAGTCCTTGTTCGACAAGGCCACCAGCACCGGCCAGCCGGTGGCGACCAACCGGTCGAGCCGCCGGGTCAGCTCCAGAGAGTGCCGGGTGTTCTTGCCGAAGTCGTGGGTCGGGTCGACCAGGATCCCGTCCGCACGCACGCCGAGGCCAACGGCCCGGTCGGCGAGCGCGGTGGTCCGCTCGATCACGTCGGCCATAACGTCTTCGTAGGCCACCCGGTGTGGGTCGGTACGCGGCCCGAGCCCACCGGTGTGGCTGCAGACCAGCCCGGCGCCGTATTCGGCGGCCGCCTCGGCCAGCTCGGGGTCCGCACCAGACCAGGTGTCGTTGACGAGGTCGGCGCCGTCGGCGCACAACACGCGGGCTACCTCGGACCGCCAGGTGTCCACACTGATCACGATGTCGGCATGACGTTCGCGAACCGCGACGACGAGGTCGGCGCATCTCGCCAGCTCCTCCGCGACGGTGACGTCCGGTCCGTACCCCGCACGGACGCCGCCGATGTCGACGATGTCGGCACCGTCGGCGATCACGTCCGCCACCCGGGCCAGCGCCGCGTCGAGGTCGAAGGTCGACCCCGCGTCGTAGAACGAGTCCGGCGTGCGGTTGACGATGGCCATCACAGCCGGCTGGGACGGCGTGAACACGCGGGATCGCAGGCGAAGGTCCATGGTCGGTCCAGCATCGCATCGTGACACCATCGGTTTCGTGATCTGGGTGCTCGCCATCGTGATGGTCCTCGTCCTCGGCGGACTGGTCGCGTTCGCGGCTGGACGCGACGGCGGCCTGCGGCCGACGTTTGACGACCGGCGCGACGTGCTCGTGCCGGCCGATCGTCCGTTGACCGCCGAGGACCTCGCCGCCGTCCGGTTCACCACCGCCGCCCGTGGCTACCGGATGTCAGAGGTCGACGCCCTGCTCGTACGCCTGCGTGTCGAGCTGTCGGCCCGCGACCACGGCGAGGGGGACCGGGCAACGGGTCCCGTCGAGCAGGACGACGCCCGCACCGCGCCGAGTGCTCCACCGGACGAGAACCGTGACGACTGAGCCCGCATGAAACGGCCGTCCGAGAGCTCACCGTGACGGGACGTGGCACCGTTGTCGGGGACGACGGAGTGGCCAGGTGCCCGTGGGGCGACACGCCTGCGGACTATCGCGACTACCACGACGTCGAGTGGGGGCGCCCGATCCGTGACAGCCGCGGGCTCTTCGAACGGATGAGCCTCGAGGCGTTCCAGTCGGGCCTGTCCTGGCTGACCATCTTGCGCAAGCGTGAAGCGTTCCGAACAGCCTTCGCGGGCTTCCACCCGGAACGGGTGGCGACCTTCGACGACGGCGACGTGACCCGGCTGCTGGCCGACGCCGGCATCGTCCGCAACCGGGCCAAGATCGAGGCAACGGTGGCCAACGCCCGGGCCGCCTCCGAGCTCGGCGAGACGTTCGTGGACCTGCTGTGGGGCCACGCCCCGCGACGACGGCCCCGGCCCACCACCACGGCCGAGATCCCGGCCAGCACACCCGAGTCGACCGCACTGGCACGGGACCTCAAGCGGCGCGGCTTCCGGTTCGTGGGGCCGACCACGGCGTACGCGCTGATGCAGGCGACCGGCATGGTCGACGACCACGTGGCCGGTTGCCATGTGGCGGTCGCGCACAGCTG
Organism: Nocardioidaceae bacterium; assembly: GCA_050700835.1. Taxonomy (GTDB): domain Bacteria; phylum Actinomycetota; class Actinomycetes; order Propionibacteriales; family Nocardioidaceae; genus JBOHDX01. The sequence continues at coordinate 24,250 of JBOHDX010000146.1, read as the reverse complement.
ACGCAGCCCGGCCCCGAATGCTCGCTGGGGTGGCGTTCGTCGCCTACGCTGCGGTGAGCAACCAGATCTGACCATGTCGCAGCACCTGACGGGGGTGGCATGCCCGCATCGTCCGCACTGCCTCGGCGCGGGCCCCTCCACCTTGGCCTGGTGGTCGCGCTGTCCGCGCTCCTGGTGGGCTGCACCGCCCAGACAGTCGCGCTGACCGACCCCGGAACCACGAGGGGCACGACGCCGGGCCAGGTCACGCGGAGCCAGGTCACGCGGAGCCAGGTCACGGGGCGCCAGATGGTGCAACACCCCGCCAAGGGACCCCGACACCGCGCCGTGGTCAGTCACCAGCGGATCGGCCGGAGTCGCGACGGGCGGCCGATCATCGCCTGGCAGATCGGCGATCCGAGGTCGCGTCACCGGGTCGTGCTCATCGCGGCGATGCACGGCAACGAGCTTGCGGCTCGGCACATCCTGTGGACCTTGCGGGACGGGCCGCCCGTCACCGGCGCCGACATCTGGCTGGTCCCGACCTACAACCCCGACGGCGCAGCCCTGCACCAGCGCTGCAACGCCGCCAACGTCGACCTCAACCGCAACTTCCCGACGTCGTGGCGGCCGCAGTACGGCTCCTGCTCGGCCGGCCCGAGACCGGAGTCGGCGCCGGAGACGAGGGCCGCGGTCAGGTTCCTGAACCGGATCAACCCGGACCGCATCGTGTCGTTCCACCAGCCCTTCCACGCCGTCGACATCCAGGGCTTCAAGGCGCGACCGTGGGGCCGCCGGGTGGCCCGGCTGCTGGGGATCCCGCTGCGGCACTTCGACTGCAGCGGTACGTGCCACGGCACCCTGACACAGTGGTTCAACAAGAACCACCGAGGTTCGGCGCTCACGGTCGAGCTGGGACCGTCGCCCACCTGGCGCTACCTCAACGGCTACGCCCCGCGCCGGCTGCTGAGGGCGGTCGGGGCGGCGTACCGCTAGGCCGGTCAGCGTCCGAGGAACGTCGGCTTCTCCTTGGCCACGAAGGCCGCCACCGCGTTGCGATGGTCCTCGGAGGCGCCGGTCAGGGCCATCAGCTCGCCTTCGTACTCCAACGTCGAAGCCAGGTCATGGGTGGCCCCGAACGCCACGGCACGGCGGATCGAGCCGTACGCGAGCGTGGGCCCGGCAGCGAGTCGCGTGGCCAGCGCCGCCGCCGCCGCGGGCAGCTCGTCCGCGGGCACCACCGATGTCGCCAGCCCGAGGGACAGGGCCTCGTCCGCCTTCACGGTGCGAGGCTGCATCAGCAGGTCCAGCGCCCGTGCCCGGCCCACCAGGCGCGGCAAGGTCCATGCAGCACCGGTGTCACAGGACAAGGCGATCGCGGCGAAGGCCGTGTTGAAGCCGGCGGTGTCGGCGACGACGCGGAAGTCGCAGGCGAACGCCAACGACGCCCCGGCCCCGGCGGCCACGCCGTTGACGGCGGCGACCACCGGCTTGTTCATCGTCGCCAGCGCGGACGCCATCGGCGCGAAGTGCTCGGAGACGGTGGACCAGACCTCCTGTATCGGCTTGGACCCGATGCTCTCGACATGCTCCTTGAGGTCCTGTCCGGCGCAGAAGGCCCGACCCGACCCGGTCAGCACCACGCAGCGCACCGTCGGGTCCTCGGCGACCTGCAGGATGTGGTCCCGCAGCGCCACCTTCATCTGGGTGTCGAGACCGTTCATGGCGTCCGGCCGGTTCATCGTGATGGTCGCCACCCCGGCAGCCCGCACGCAGGTCACCCGCCCGGCCGAGCGGGCGCTGTGGTCGGTCATCGATCGCCTCCATCAGTAGTCGCTGTCAGTAGTCGCTGTCAGTAGTCGCTGCGCCGGCAAGGTTCAGTCCGGCGTCGACGTAGCACCGCGCCGCGCCGGCGAGCCGCCCGGTCTCGGTGTCGAAGAACGCAGCCGCCTCGTCCCCCGGCCAGTCCGCGGGCAGCAGGGTACGCGGCAGCCCCGGGTCCGCGAACAGGAACTTGCGCCACTCGTGCACGAGCTGGCTGCGCACAGCGAACGCGGTCTCGTCGTCGGACCCGACAGGTGCCCGCAGGGTCAACGTCCTCGCGCCGGCCAGCCAGCGTGCGTAGGCACGACCCAGATCGGACAAGTCCCACAGCGACGCGGCCAGTTCCGCGTCGTCGCCGTCGTGCCGGGCATGGAACGCTCGCACCGACACCGCCTCCGCCTGCAGTAGCCCGCCCAGCTCACCGGATGCACGCGCGGCCACCCAGGTGCTGTCGGCGGCGGGGGCGTACCCGAGGAACGAGAGGCCGGACCGCACCCGTTGACGCGCCCCGCGAGCCGCGATCGGGGCCAGCACGACGACGTGCCACCTGCCGTCCCAGGCGGGGTCGCCGGTGCGGTAGATGCGGGCGGCCGCCTCGTCGAGCCGGCGGCGTCCGCGCGACGTCAGACGATATCCGGGTCCGGAGAGGGTGCGGACCGGTGCGAGCCAGCCCTGGCGCACCATCCGTGAGACCGCGGTGCGGACCGCCGGGCCGGCAATGCCCAGAGGGGCGAGGAGCCGGACGAGAGAGGCGACCGGCGCTTCGTCGCCGCGCTCGCGCAGGTGGTCGCCATAGAGGTCGAACAGCGCAGAGCGGGCGTCCACGCGGGCGAGTCTCGCATGCCAGGGTCGCCGCAACACGGGCCGAGCACCGGCCCGGGCGGGGCACGGCCCGGCCGGTGGCCGGGGCCGGGCCGGGGGGAAGCGGGACCAGGCTGACCGGACATGCGCGATAATGGGGGCGCAACCGATGCGACGACAGCGCCGCAGACGCACTCACCGAACCCACGGTGGATGTGGCGCACTCACAAGGAAGGGGTGTGCGCCCATGGCGGCGATGAAGCCGCGGACAGGCGACGGTCCGCTCGAGGTCACCAAGGAGGGGCGCGGCATCGTGATGCGCGTCCCGCTTGAAGGTGGTGGGCGGCTCGTGGTCGAGCTCAACGCCGGCGAGGCGACCGAGCTCGGCGATGCCTTGAAGGCCGTCGTCGGCTGACGAGGGCCACCGAACGTGACACGGAGCCCCGGGTACGCCCCGGGGCTCCGGTGCGTCCGGGCCCGGACGCACCGAGTCACGCCGTGGTGGGGACCCAGTACCGAAGCTTGACGCCTCGCTGGTCCTCGAGGACGCCCCCGCACACCTCGATGACCGTGCGTGACCCGACGTTGTCGTGGTCGCAGGTGACCAGGGCAGGATCGATGCCCAGCGTGGCGGCAACCGGCAGGGCGGCGCGCAGCATCGCGGTCGCATGGCCGCGCCGTCGGGCCGTCGGGCGAACGTCGTAGCCGATGTGGCCGCCGAACTCGAGCAGGTCCGGGGTCATCCGGTGCCGGATTGCGATCCGTCCGAGGTAGGCGTCGCCGTCGACCCACCACAACGTGGTGGAAGGGACCAAGCCGTCCCGACGCGGCGTGACCTCCTCCCGCTCGGCCACGACCGCCGCGACGTAGGCCGCGAAGCCCTCACGGGAGGTCCAGACCGCCTGCTGGGTACGCATGTCCCGACCGATCATGCTGTGGTTGCCGGCGTTGCCGCGGCCCTCGTCGGCGAACTCCTCCATCGCCGCCAAGAACGACGCATGCACGCGGACGTCGGGCGTGATCAGCTCGGGCATCCCCGTCAGTCCAGCTTGCGCGCCACCAGCAGCCCGTCGCCGACCGGCAGCAGCACGGCGCTCAGCCCGTCGTTCTCACGCACGGTGCGGCCCAGCTCGCGGATGGCAACGGTCTCACCGTCGCGCTGTGCCGGGTCGGCGACCCGGTCGTGCCAGAGGGCGTTGTCGAAGATGACCAGCCCACCGGAGCGAAGCAGCCGGAGAGCCTCGGAGAGGTAGTCGGGGTACTCCGCCTTGTCGCCGTCACAGAAGACGATGTCGTAGTGGCCGTCGGTCAGGCGGGGGAGCACCTCCAGGGCGCTGCCCGGGATCAGCCGCACCCGCTGCGAGGCGATGCCGGCCTCGGTGAACGACAGCTTGGCCAACCGCTGATGCTCGGCCTCGAGATCGACGGTCGTGAGCACGCCCTCGGGCCGCATGCCGCGCAGCAGCCACAGCCCTGAGACGCCAGTGCCGGTGCCGACCTCGACAACCGCCTTGGCGCCGACGAGGGCCGCCAGGAAGGACAGCGCCGCACCGCCGCCGGACCCGATGGGCGCGACACCCACCTCCTCGGCGCGTGCCCGCGCCGCCGTGAGCACGTCGTCCTCGGGCACGAACTCCTCGGCGTACGTCCAGCTGGCGGCCTTGATCGCGGTGGTGATGATCGGCTCCTTCGTCGGCGACGGACGGCAGCCTAGTCTGAAGTGTCGGAACGTGTCCTTGGGGAACGGTCAGAGCATTCTGGGCGTTCTCTCAGTGAGTGACGCCAAGGTGTCAGCATGACGACGAAGGGTCAGCAGATGGTCCGCCGCGCTCGACGTGACGGCGCAGGCTCGCCCACGCCCGCCCCCAACGACCTCCCGAGCTGGGAGGACATCGTGCGCACCCACTCGGGGCGCGTCTATCGGCTCGCCTACCGGTTGACGGGCAACCAGCACGACGCCGAGGACCTCACCCAGGAGGTGTTCGTCCGGGTGTTCCGCTCGCTCGACAGCTACGTCCCGGGGACCTTCGAGGGTTGGTTGCACCGGATCACCACCAACCTGTTCCTCGACAAGGTCCGCCGCAAGGCCAAGATCCGCTTCGACGCGTTCGCCGAAGGGTCCGAGGACCGGCTCGCCGGCTCGTCGCCGTCCCCGGAGCGCGCTTTCGCCGACGCCAGCTTCGACTCCGATGTGGAGGCTGCGCTGGCGGCGTTGCCTGAGGAGTTCCGTGCCGCCGTCGTGCTGTGCGACGTCGAGGGCCTTTCGTACGAAGAGATCGCAGACGCCTTGGGCGTCAAGCTCGGCACCGTGCGGTCCCGTATTCACCGTGGCCGAGGCCTGCTGCGCAAGGCGCTTGCCCACCGCGCGCCGAGCGGTGGGCGTACCCGTATCGCCGGACCGGTCGATCCGCTGCCGACCGGAGCGTGATGGGGCACCTGGGAGACGAGGTCGCTGCACTGGTCGACGGACAGCTGTCCGACGAGCAGACCGACGCCGCCCAGGCGCATCTGTCCCTCTGCGCAGAGTGCCGACAGAAGGTTCGTGCCCAAGAGCTGGCCAAGCTGCACGTGACGACCCTGCGGGAGATCGAGCCATCGCCCACCTTGATGTCGTCGCTGAGCGATCTCGACCGCGTTCGCGATGCGGCGTCGCAGGCGGGCACGTGGCGCCACCGCAGCCGTCGCTGGCTGCGGCCCCGGACGGTCGTGGGTTCCGTCGGGGCCGTGTGTGCGGTGCTCGTGGGCACGGCGTACGCGATCGGGGGAACGGCCTCCGACCAGAGGCCGGTGCGGCCACCGATGAGCGTCTACGTCACGCAGTACGACCACACGGTCACGTCCGTCTCGATGCATTGAGGCCGGGCCGATGCCACCGTCCACCGCGCTGTCCGCGCTCCAGCGGCTGATCTTGCTGGCGACCGTCCTAGTCGTCGCGGGAGTGCTGGTGGGTCCGGCGCAGGCCGGCATCGGCCTGTCCGGTCTGCGGATCCGCGCCTCTGGGGACGACGAGGCGGCCGTCGCCTCGGTGCTGCGGGCCCTTCGGGCCGCCGATACCGTGACCTACCAAGCCACCCAGCACGTCGCGTTGCGCGACGGAGACTCGACGTGGTCGACGACCCGGCAGGTTCGCAACCAGCCGGGCGGTCTCGACCCGTTGGTTCCGTTGCAGGTTCTGCGGGCCTTGCTCGACTCCTACCAGTTGGCGATGGGCCCGGTGTCGCACACCGGCGGCCGGCCGGCCACGACCGTCACGGCGAGCAGCGGCGGGCGGCTCACGGCCAGGCTGTGGTTCGACGTCGACACTGGGTTGTTGGTCCGCCGCGACCTGTTCGACGACGGCGGCCAGCGGGTGTCGTCCACCCGGCTCACCGGACTGACCGTGGTCGACGGGCACGGGCACGGGCCGGTCCTGGCTGACCCGGCGCCCGCGAACGCCGCCGGAGTCCTGCCCGCCGGCTCCGCGTCGGGCCTGCAGCAGCATGGCTGGTGCTCACCGGACCAGATGGCCGGGATGCAGCGGCTTGGCCAGGGCTGGCTCCATCCCGGCGGTCACTCGGTGCTCCGGCTCGACTACACCGACGGGCTGACCAGCGCCACCGTCTTCGAGCAGGCCGGCCGGCTGGACCAGTCCGCCCTGCGCCGGTTCGACCCGCGGTCCGTCGACGGACACGCAGCGTACGTCCGGATCGGGGCACCCACCGTCGTCGCCTGGAGCGACACCGGTGTCGTGTTCACCGTGGTGACCGACGGCCCGCCGGACGATCTGCCGGCTTTGGTGGACGACCTGCCGCACGACCCTTCGTCCCCCGGGGTGCTGGACCGGATCGGGACCGGGCTCAGCCGGATGGCCGACTGGGTCATCCCCGGTTGAGCCCGCGCAGCGACCCGGCTGATGGGAGACACTGGGAGGCGTGAGTGACGACGCCGACCCCACTCGGCGCTTCCCCGAGCCCGGGCCGGCGCACCCGGTGCCCGCGTACCAGCAACCGGAGTACCAGCAACCGGAGTACCAGCAGCCGGCGTACCCGCAGCCGACCCAGCCCGGACCGGTCTACCCAGGACCGACCTACCCAGGACCGACGACCTACCCGGGCCCTGCCTACCCCGGCCAGCCGCCTTCAGCGCCGCCGCCCTGGGGGCGGCCGGCTCTGCCGGCGCTGGTGCCGCCACCGCGCCGGGGCCTCGGGGCTGGGGCCGTCCTCGTCCTGGCGCTGGTGCTGGGGCTCGTGGGTGGCGCGCTCGGTGCGGGGGGAGTGCTGCTCGTCTCCCGCGGTTGGGGGAGCGGATCGCCGCGATCCGGGGGCTCCGCCGCCGGGACCACCCAGTTGCCGGTCGGCAACAGGGACGTGGCTGCGGTGGCCCGGGCGGTGCTCCCCAGCGTCGTGCAGATCAAGGTCGCCGGTGCGTCCGGTGGCGCAACCGGTTCGGGGTTCGTGCTGGACGGTCGGGGCGACGTGCTCACGAACAACCACGTCGTCGCCTTCGCCGGAACCTCGGGGACCATCACGGTGGTCCTGCGCGACGGCACACAGCGCGGAGCCAGCGTCGTGGGCACGTCACCCAGCTACGACGTCGCGGTGGTCAAGGTGGACTCACGCGGCTTGAAGCCGGCGCCCTTGGGCACGTCCTCTCACTTGGAGGTGGGGCAGACGGTGGTGGCGATCGGATCACCGCTGGGACTGTCGAGCACGGTGACGTCGGGGATCGTCAGCGCCCTCGACCGTCCGGTGACCGCTGGCGGGCAAGGTGAGAACTCGTTCATCTCAGCGATCCAGACCGACGCGGCGATCAATCCCGGCAACTCCGGTGGCCCGCTCGTCGACCTGCAGGGACGGGTGATCGGGGTCAACTCGGCGATCGCCACTCTCGGGAGCACGAGCACCGAGAGCGGCAGCATCGGCGTCGGGTTCGCCATCCCGATCGATCAGGTACGCCGCACGGCACAGCAGATCATCGACAGCGGCCACGCGGAGTACCCGGTGATCGGTGCCAATGTCAGCGTCTCCGCGACCTCGGCGGCCGTCGTCACCGCGTTGAGCTCGGGCAGCCCCGCCCAGCGTGCGGGGCTGCGGGTCGGTGACACGATCACCAAGCTCGACGACGTCGCCGTGCAGGACGGCATCAGCTTGATCGTCGCGATCCGGCGGCACCGGCCCGGCGACACGGTCACGCTGACGTACCTGCGGGACGGCAGCACGCATACGGCCACGTTGACGCTCGCAGAGAAGATCGGCTGACGCCGTCGCCATGGCGGGATCGCTGCGCACCCGGGCTCGGTCAGGTGGCGTCCGCGTCGTAGGGCGGGAGATCGCCGTACGGCAGGGGCCGCTGCCCCGGCCTCACCTCGTCCGGCTCCGCCGTCATTGCGTCGATCACGTGCCGGCGGACCGCCTCCCGCGGGTCGAGGTTACGCAGGTTCAGGTCCTTCAGCCCGGCGAAGTCGTCGCCCATCTCGCGGGCGAGGTCGGACTTGGCGTTGTCCATCATCTGCCGGGCGGTGCGCACGAACCGGCCGGCCTGCTTGGCCAGATCGGGAAGCTTGTCGGGGCCGAACACCAGGACGGCGACGATCAGCACCACCATGATCTCGGGCCAGCCCATCCCGAACATGACACTCCTGGAGGCGGTGGTGTGCGAGCGCTCCTGCAGTGCCAGTGTAGGCGCGGCTCAGAGCTTGCTGGTCGGAGTCAGCCCAAGCTGCATGCCGGCCAGGCCGCGCGATCTGGACGTCAAGGTGTCGGCGATCCGAGCCAGCTCGCGGGCCGCTTCGCTGTCCGGGGAACCGGTGACGATCGGGACACCCGCGTCCCCGCCCGCGCGCAGCAGCTCGTCGAGCGGCACCCGCCCCAGCACGGGCACGTCGTAGCCGAACCGCTGGCTGAGTGTCGCGGCGACCCGGTCCGCGCCACCGGAGCCGAACACCTCGATCCGGTGCTCGGGACCGCAGTGCGGGCAGACGAGGAACGACATGTTCTCCACGACACCGGACACCCGCTGGTGCATCATCGACGCCATCGTGCCGGCCCGCTCGGCGACCTCGGCGGCGGCTTCCTGCGGGGTGGTGACCACGACCACCTCGGCGTGCGGCAAGTGCTGACCCAGGCTGATCGCGATGTCCCCGGTGCCGGGCGGAAGGTCCAGCAGGAGTACGTCGAGGTCGCCCCAGTAGACGTCGGAGAGCATCTGGATCAGGGCGCGATCGAGCATCGGTCCACGCCAGGCGACCACCTGGTCCCGTCGGGGCTTCAACATGCCGATGCTGATCACCTGCAGGTCGCCGACGGGGACCGGCATGATCATGTCCTCGACCTGGGTGGGTCGTGAGTCGCCGACACCGAGCATCGCGGGCACGGAGTGGCCGTAGACGTCCGCGTCGACGATGCCGACCTTGAGGCCCTTGGCCGCCATCGCGGTGGCGAGGTTGACCGTCACCGACGACTTGCCGACGCCGCCCTTGCCGGACGCGATCGCCATCACCTTCGTCAGCGACCCGGCTTGAGCGAATGGGATCTCTCGCTCCGTCCGGCCACCGCGCAGGCTCTGCTGCAGGCCCTGACGCTGCTCCGCGGTCATCACGCCGAGGTCGACGGCGACGTCGCGGACTCCGGCCACACCCTCCACCGCGGCGGTCACCTCGCGGGTCAGCGTGTCGCGCATGGGGCACCCCGACACGGTTAGCAGGATCCGGACGTCCACGTGACCGTCCGGCCCGATAACGACGTCGTCGACCATGCCCAGATCGGTGATCGGGCGCTTGATCTCGGGATCGTTCACCCGAGCGAGAGCGGCGTTGACGTCGTCGCGGGTCGGGAGGGCCGTGTCAACCGGCGTGTCAGGCATGTGCCCAGGATACGTACGTGCCGGCGGTCACGCGGAGCGCGGGTCGTTCTCGGACTCGGGGCCGCCGGCCGTCTCCTCCAGGTCCGCGAGCAGCCCACGCAACTCGGAACGCAGGAAGTCCCGCGTCGCGACCTCCCCGAGTCCCATCCGAAGGCTGGCGATCTCGCGGGCGAGGTACTCCATGTCCGCATGGGCACGGGTGTTGGCGGCCCGGTCGTTCTCCACGATCACCCGGTCGCGTGCCTCTTGGCGGTTCTGTGCCAGCAGGATGAGGGGCGCGGCGTACGACGCCTGGGTGGAGAAGAACAGGTTCAACAAGATGAACGGGTACTTGTCCCACTTGAGGCCATAGATCCCCACCAGGTTGAGGGTGATCCACACGATCACGAAGACCGTCATGTACGCCAGGAACCTCGCGGTGCCCATGAACCGCGCGAACCCCTCGGCGAACTTGCCGAACGTGTCCGCGTCGACGGCCGGGCGGGGTACCAGCGGCCGGCGGCTGTCTCGGGGCACGTCGAGGCGTGCCTTGCGCTCCGCAGCCATGCTCACCGCCCCCCGACCGACTGGTGTGGCTGCTGAGGCTGGTGGATCGCCTGGTCCGGGTCACGGTCGCGCCACCCGTCGGGCAGCATGTGGTCGAGCACGTCGTCCACCGTGACGGCTCCGACCAGGTGACCGTTCTCGTCGACGACCGCGCTGGAGACGAGGTTGTAGGCCGCCAGGTGCTCGGCGACCGCTTCGAGCGTGCTCTCGGGCCGCAGCGCCTCGATGTCGCTGTCGATGACCGCGCTCACCAGCGTGGACGGGGGCTCCCGCAGCAGTCTTTGGAAGTGCGCGCCGCCCAGGAACCTGCCGGTCGGGGTCTCCAGTGGCGGCCGGCAGACATAGACCATGGCGGCCAGCGACGGACTCAGCTCGGGGTGCCGGACCCGGGCGAGCGCGTCGGCGAGGGTGGCGTCGGGGGACAGGATGATCGGCTCGGTGGTCATCAGGCCACCAGCCGTCCGCTCCTCGTAGGTGAGCAACCGGCGCACGTCCTCGGCCTCGTCGGGCTCCATCAGCAGCAGCAGCTGCTCGGCGGTCTCCGGGGGCAGCTCGGCGATCAGGTCCGCCGCGTCGTCGGGCGACATCTCCTCGAGCACGTCGGCGGCACGCTCGGTGTCGAGCTGGCTCAGGATCTCCACCTGCTCGTCCTCGGGGAGCTCTTCGAGGACGTCGGCGAGGCGCCGGTCGTCGAGCGCGGCAGCGATCTCGCCGCGCCGCTTGCTGGGAAGGTCGAGCAGGGCGTTGGCCAGGTCGACGGCCCGCATCTCGTCGAACGTCGCGAGCAGATTGGTGGCGCCCTGACCTGTCTCCTCCTCGGTCAGGCCGGTCACGTCGCGCCAGTCGACGACATGCGACTGGCCGCGGCGGCGCAGCCGTTTGGACGTCTCACGGACCGCGACCTTCACAATGATCCAGTCGCGGGTCCGCTGCTGCTCCATCGCCACGTCGAACACCACGCCGGTGACCGGCGGGTCGTCGTCCACGGTGACGGTCCGGTCGAAGAGCTGCCCCACCACGAGCGTCTCGGTTGGGCGCTGCTCGAACCGACGCATGTTGAGCACACCGGTGGTGATGACCTGGCCTGCGTCCACCGAGGTCACCCGCGTCATCGGCAGGAACACCCGCCGCCGGCCCAGCACCTCGACGACGAGCCCGAGCACCCGTGGGTTCTGCTGCGCCGTGCGTACGGCCGCGACCACGTCACGCACCTTGCCGACCTGGTCGCCGACGGGGTCGTAGACGACGAGACCGGCCAGCCTCGCCACATAGACCCTCGTCGGTGCACCACTCAAGCTCACGGGCGGAAAGGTTACCGTTCGCGAGGTGCTGGCCACCCCCATCGCCGGCTTCCGCGCTCGCCGGTTTACCACGTTCTCGTGGTACGTCGGCACTTCTCATGGGGTGCATCCCATGAGAAGTGACAAGTCACCGTGGGAAGTGGCCGACCGATCCAGCGGCCCTGGTCGGGGTGACCCTCGTCAGGACAGGCGGCGGCGCTGAGTCTGCCTGCGATGCAGGATCTTGGGTACGCCGGCCACTGTTGTCGCCGGTGTCGGGAGCGGGACGGCTGCCGCCAGGTCGTCCGGCAACGTGTCGCCCTCCGCCAGCACAGCCGTCGGGGTGAGACGTACCACCACGCACTCGTCCGCCCAACGCTGTGGCGCGGTGGCCGGGTCCACGAGGTTCAGCCGGCCCGCGACCAGCGCCGTCGTGACGATGTCCCACGTCGCGCTGTCCGGCCCGATCCGCTGCACAGCCGCGCGGATCGTCGCGACGAGATAGCGCGTGGCCTTGCTGCGCAGGTCCACCTCGACGTCGGCCGCGGCGTCGATTCCGGGCAGCGGCTGCTCGAACCCGTTGCCGACGACACAGACGGCCCCGTCCACCCAGGAGTGCCAGACCGGGTAGGAGTGCGGCGGCTCGCCGTACCTCACCCAGCTCACCCACGACTTCTTGGCCAGCTCCTCGATCAGGGCCGAGTCGTACTCGCTCAACGATCCCGCGCCCGGTGTCGCTGGTTCGGACGTGCTCACCCGTGCAGCCTCGCACACGGTGCGATGTGGCGGCCGACCCAACGGCACAATGGCGTCCGTGACCGCCCTCCTCGCGCTCGTCGGGGTGCTCGGCGTCTCGTCCTCAGGGCCGCTGATGGCCGGGACGCACGCGCCGGCCCTCGCGATCGCCTGGTGGCGCAACGCCTTGGCCGCGGCGGCGCTCGCGCCGGTGGCCGGGGTGGCCCGACGGCAGGAGATCGCTCACCTGAGCCGGCGCGAGGTACGCCTGACGATGCTGGCCGGCATGATGCTGGCGGCGCACTTCGCGACCTGGGTGACGGCGTTGAAGCTGACCTCGGTCGCATCCGCGACCGCCCTGGTCTGCACGCAGGTCGGCTGGGTGGTGCTGCTGGGTCGGCTGCGCGGCGAACCCGCGAACCGCGCCGTGCTGGTGGGCATGGCGATTGCCTTCGGCGGTGTCCTCGTGGTGTCCGGCGTCGACGTGACCGTGTCTGGCCGCGCCCTCGGCGGTGACCTGCTTGCCTTCTCCGGCGGACTCTTCGCTGCCGTCTACACGCGGGTGGGGAGCGTGGCCCGGGCGACGATGTCCACGACGACGTACACGACGTTCTGCTACGGCACGTGTGCGGTTCTTCTGCTGCTCACGTGCGTGGTCGGGCGGCAGCCGATCGTCGGCTTCTCATCCGGCAGCTGGCTCGCCATCGGCGGAGTGACCATTGCGGCCCAGTTGCTCGGGCACTCCGTGTTCAACCACCTGCTGGCCGTCCTCAGTCCGACGGTCGTGTCGCTGATCCTCCTGCTCGAGGTCCCCGGTGCCTCGTTGCTGGCGGCCGCCTTCCTGCGCCAGACACCGCCGGCAGGTCTGTACGCAGGACTCGCGCTCGTTCTGATCGGACTGGCCGTGGTGCTCGCCCGATGGGTGCCCGAACACGGAACCCGGGTAGGGCCTGTCGACTGAACCACGCTCCCCGCCTCGCGAGGGAGCGCCGTGCTGACAGGCAGCGGACGCCGTTTCCGGGCGATTCGCCGACGGTCACTGCGCGCGTACCCGGTGGGCGCGCACCTTGGAGCGGTTCCCGCAGACCTCCATCGAGCACCACTGCCTCGAGTGGTTGCGGGACGTGTCGTAGAACGCGACCCGGCAGCCGTCAGCCGGGCAGATCTTCACGCGTTCCAACGTTCCCTCGATGGCCAGCTTGGCCGCGGCTGCGGCCAGCCTCCCGCACGGATCGTGCGCACTGAGGGCCGCCTCCCGGCCGCCGAACGTCATGTCGAGCCGCACGCGGACGGGCTCGGGCGCGGGTTCACCCGAGGCCAGCGCCCGCAGGGCGGCACGGAGCCGACGGGCTTGGGCGAGGCCGCCGCGGGTCGCCGACGTGTCGGCTAGCTCGGGCTGCTCACCGAGCCAGTCGCGATAGCCCGCCAAGCCGTCCAGACGGTCCGTGCCCAGCTCCATGTCCACCGTGTTCAGGAAGGACACCAGCAGGTCGGCCGGGTCGTTGCGACGATCACCCATGTAACCAGTGTACGCTCATTGGTGGTTGCCTTCAGGTGGTGTAACTGTCATACTGATTACACCGGTTACAACTACGGAGGCACCACGATGATGAACCTGTACCTGGTGGAGAAGCTCGCCGAGCAGCGCCAGGCCGAGCTTGCCCGCGAGATCCCGGAGTACCGCCGGACGTCGAGAGTCGTCCGTCCGTCGCGATGGGCTGCCGTCCGCCGTGCGGTCGGTCAGCACCGACCGGTCCCCGCTCCTGTCGTGCGGACCAACCCGATGGGCTGCAGCGTATGACGACGGCGACTCCGGCGACGCCGGTGACGGCGTCGCTGGCCGCGATGGTCCTCGACTGCGCCGACCCTGCCGCGCTGGCGCACTTCTACGCAGGGTTGCTGAGCCGTGAGATCGTCGGGGCCGAGGGTGACGGCTGGGTCGAGCTCAGCGGTGAGCCACCGGTGCTGGCCTTCCAGCGGGTCGAGTCGTACCAGCCGCCGAGCTGGCCCAACGGCGCACCACAGCAGGCGCACCTCGACGTCGCGGTGTCCGACTTCAGCCGCTGGCATGACCGAGTGACCGAGCTGGGCGGCGCTGCGCTCGACCCGGTTGCGCCGCCGCCGGCCGAGGGGTCGCGAACGTACCGGGTGTACGCCGACCCGGCGGGACATCCGTTCTGCCTCTGCCGCTGCCACCCTTGATGCACCCGCAAGGATTCGGATCGCTACGCTCGCGGGACCGTCCACGCCGAGAGGTGACCCATGGCAGACACGCTCCGCTCCCGACGCTCCTGTCTCGCGGTCCCAGGCTCGAACCCACGGTTCCTCGAGAAGGCCAAGGGCCTGCCGGCCGACCAGGTGTTCCTCGACATTGAGGACGCGGTGGCGCCCTTGGCGAAGCCGGACGCCCGCAAGAACATCATCGCTGCCCTCAACGAGGGCGGCTGGGAAGACAAGATCCGCGTGGTCCGCGTCAATGACTGGACGACTAAGTGGACGTACCGAGACGTGATCGAGGTCGTCGAGGGTGCTGGAGCGAACCTCGACTGCATCATGCTGCCGAAGGTGCAGACTGCCGAGCAGGTCGTCGCCCTCGACCTGCTGCTCACCCAGATCGAGACCGAGACCGGACTCGACGTCGGTCGGATCGGGATCGAGGCTCAGATCGAGAACGCCCTCGGCCTGATCAACGTGGACGCGATCGCCACCGCAAGCCCGCGCGTCGAGACGATCATCTTCGGTCCTGCGGACTTCATGGCCAGCATCAACATGAAGAGCCTGGTGGTCGGGGAGCAGCCCGTCGGCTACGACGTCGGCGATGCGTACCACTACATCCTGATGCGGATCCTGATGGCTGCCCGGGCGCACGACCTACAGGCCATCGACGGCCCCTACCTGCAGATCCGCGACGTGGACGGCTTCACCCGAGTTGCCAGCCGCGCAGCCGCTCTCGGATACGACGGCAAGTGGGTGCTGCATCCTGACCAGGTCGCCGCGGCCAACGAGGTCTTCAGCCCGCGCCAGGAGGACTACGACCACGCTGAGAACATCCTCGACGCGTACGACTGGTTCACGTCCGAGGCCGGCGGCAAGCTCGGATCGGCGATGCTCGGGGACGAGATGATCGACGAGGCGTCCCGCAAGATGGCCCTTGTGATCTCCGCCAAGGGACGGGCAGCGGGGATGCACCGCCAGGCACCGTGGCACCCGCCCGAGGCGTGAGAAACCCGCGGATGGGCGGGCCAAAACCCGCGGATGGGCGGGCAGGAGGGCGCGGATCGTGAGTATGGGTGAGGCTGAGGGTGGCGCGAGCGCCGTCGTTTTCCTGGTGCACGACGTGACCGGCACCGGTGGCGTGGCCAGGACCGTGATCAGCCAGGCCAACCAGCTCGTGAAGACCAGCCCAGTCGCCGTGGTCAGCCTCTATCGACGCAAGGATGCGCCACAGCTCGCGGTCGATCCACGCATCAAGATCGTCTACCTCGCCTACCAAGTCGCCTTCGAGATGCAGGCCAATGGGCGGCGGCGCCGGCGCACCGGGCCTGTGCAGCCCATTCCCGGTGGGGATCGCGCCGCCCGTGACCTCGACCAACAGCCCAGCCGGCTGGCGGACGAGAGCGTCGAGGGGGAGATGTCGCTGCTCACCGACCGGCTGATCGAGCGTGAGCTGTCGAAGCTCTCGGGTGGGGTGCTGATCTCGACGAGGCCGTCGCTGCACGCCGCCACCGCGGCGGCAGCCCCTCACGGGACCCTGTTGATCGGGCAGGAGCATCGTGACTTCGAGACCCGCAGCGCGAAAGCGTCGATGCTGCGGTATCTGGTGCAGACGGCCGCACGGTTGGACGCCTTCGTCACCCTGACCCGGGCGGACGCCCGCGACTGGGAGGCGCAGCTGGCCGGCACCGACACCTACGTGACATCGATCCCCAACGCCCTTCCGTTCCGCCACGGCGCCACCTCGACCCTCGCTGGCAAGACGGTCGTCGCGGCGGGCCGGCTGGTCCCGCCGAAGGGGTTCTCGCGGCTGATCCAGGCATGGGGGCCGGTCTCGAAGGTCGCACCGGACTGGACGTTGCGGATCTTTGGCCAGGGCGAGCTCAGACCCAGTCTCAAGGCACAGATCGAGGACGAGGGACTCACCGAGACGGTCCAGCTGATGGGCCACACGGAGAATCTCGAGCGCGAGCTCGAAGCTGCCTCGGTCCTCGCGATGTCCTCGATCCGGGAGGGCTTCGGCATGGTGCTGCTGGAGGCGATGAGCAAGGGCGTACCCATGGTTGCGTTCGACTGCCCACGCGGACCAGGGGAGATCGTCGTGGACGGGCGCAACGGGCGTCTGGTGCCCGACGGTGACCTCCACGGCTTCAGCGAGGCGCTGCTGTCGCTGATCACCGACGACGACGCGCGGGCACGGATGGGCGCCGCGGCGCTCGAGGACTCGCACTTGTACGACCCAGAGGCCATCGCCGCTCGCTGGCAGGACCTGTTCGCCTGTCTGCGGTGAGCCGAGCCGGCTGTGACTGTGCTCATGGCGCCGTCCGGTCACCGTCGCGATACTGCGAGGTACATCCACCGCACCGCACACCCGCAGCCACGAGCACCCCGCCACAGGCATGCCGCTACGAGCCTGGACCCGCCCCACCTCGTCGTCTCCGGAAGGACGCATATGGGCCGCCTCACCACGACCGACGGTCTGACCGACGTGCAGCAGGAGATCCTCAAGACCGTTCGCACGTTCGTGGACAAGGAGATCCTTCCGGTCGCGACCGAGCTCGAGCACGCCGACGAGTACCCCACGCAGATCGTGGACGGCCTCAAGGAGCTGGGCATCTTCGGCCTGATGATCCCGGAGGAGTACGGCGGTCTGGGCGAGTCGCTGCTGACGTACGCGCTCGTCGTGGAGGAGATCTCGCGCGGCTGGATGAGTGTCTCGGGAGTGATCAACACCCACTTCATCGTCGCCTGGATGCTGATGCAGAACGGCACGGAGGAGCAGAAGCAGAAGTACCTCCCGGCGATGGCGGCCGGAGACACCCGTGGCTCGTTCTCGATGTCGGAGCCAGGTTGCGGCTCAGACGTGAGCGCGATCAAGACCAAGGCCGTGCGCGACGGCGACGACTTCGTGATCTCCGGCGAGAAGATGTGGATCACCAACGGCAGCACGTCGAACCTGCTGGCCGTCCTGGTGAAGACTGACGAGGGCGCCGACTCCGTCTACAAGAACATGACCACGTTCCTGGTCGAGAAGGAGCCTGGCGTCGGGCCGCAACGAGACGGCACACTCACGATCTCCAACAAGATAGACAAAATGGGCTACAAGGGCGTCGACTCGACGGGCGCCGTCTTCGAGGGCCATCGGGTCGGTCCGGAGGCCGTGCTGGGTGGCACGCCGGGCCACGGCTTCTATCACATGATGGACGGTGTCGAGGTCGGACGGGTGAACGTTGCCGCTCGAGGCTGCGGGGTCGCGCTGCGGGCCTTCGAGCTGGGCATCGCCTACGCGCAGCAGCGCGAGACGTTCGGCAAGAAGATCGCCGAGCACCAGGCGGTGCTGTTCCGGCTTGCCGAGATGGCGACGAAGGTGGAGGCCGCGCACCAGATGATGGTCAAGGCCGCTAAGGTGAAGGACGCCGGAAACCGCAACGACCTCGAAGCCGGCATGGCCAAGTACCTCGCCAGCGAGTACTGCGCGCAGGTCGTCGAAGGCTCGTTCCGGATCCACGGCGGCTATGGCTATTCCAAGGAGTACGAGATCGAGCGGTTGTACCGCGAGGCCCCGATGTTGCTGATCGGCGAGGGAACCGCGGACATCCAGCGGATGATCATCGGTCGACGGCTGCTGGAGGACTACAAGCTCTAGCAGTACGTCGGGCGACCAGGCCCGCATGCAAGGATGTCCGGGTCCTGCCGCGCTGACCTGGTGGAGGTTGCGTCCCGTGGTCCAGCGGATCTTCCTGCACATCGGTGCCCCGAAGTCGGGCACGACGTTCCTGCAGAGCCTGTTGTGGCGCAACCGCAGCCGGCTGCTGTCCAGCGATGTGCTCATTCCCGGCACGAAGCTCTTCCAGCACAATCGGGCAGCGATGGCTGTCCAGCGCGGCCTGCCCAGCTTTGGTGGTTCCGCGGGGCACACACAGGTGTGGCACGAGCTGGTGGACGCCGCCAGAGGCTTCGACGGCGCGACCGTGATCAGCAACGAGTGGTTCGTCAAGGTGACCGACGAGCAGGCGGACAAGGCCCTGGCAACGCTGGCGGGGCTCGAGGTGCACATCATGTTCACCGCGCGCGACTTCGTCACGCAGATCCCGGCGGCATGGCAAGAGACGTTGAAGCTCGGGTCGGGCCTGTCGATCGGGCAGTTCGTGGATCGGATGGACGACGACTCCCAGCAGTGGTCATGGCCCTCGTTCGACGGCGCGCTCGCTCTGCCGCGGTGGGCCGACGCCCTGCCGCCCGAGCACGTCCATGTGGTGACTCTGCCGCCCTCGGGTGCCCGTCCGTGGGTGCTGTGGAACCGCTTCTGTCGCGTCGTCGGCGCCGACCCGAGCGGGTCGAGGCTGCGCCGCAGCCGAACCAACGAGTCGCTCGGTGCTGAGCCCGCCCGGCTGTTGCAGCTCGCCGGACCACTGCTCCGGGAGGCGACCGAGGCCGACACGTCGCACTGGACCGAGCAGTACCGCTGGCTGCGTCGCTACCTCGGGCACCAGCTGCTCGTACCCCGCGGCGGCAGCCCCATCGGGTTGCCGCCCGAGCTGATCTCCCGACTCCGCGAGCACACAGCCACCAGTCGGGCCGCTTTGGAAGCCGCAGGCTACGACGTGGTGGGCCACCTCGAGGACCTCGAGGTCGCCGGAGAACGGCCCGGCACCGTCGTGCCCGACGACGTCGGGCCGCAGCAGATGCTCGACGTAGCCGTCCCGGTGATCACCGACCTGCTGGGCGAGGTGCGCAGCCAGACGCGGCGGGCCCACGTGGCCGAGGGCCTGCAGACACGGGGCGTCCCGCCGCCGGCCTCGGTCGCGCACGGTCGCGCGTCCGAGCTCGCGTCCGTGGCGTCCAGACTCCGGTCGGCCCCGGACGGTCCCGTTGTCGTCGACCTCGCCGAAGCACGAGCCGGCACAGTGCCTGACGACGTCGGACCGCAGCAGATGCTCGACGTAGCCGTCCCGTTGATCGCGGACCTGCTGGGCGAGGTGCGCAGGCAGACGCTGCGGGCCGACGTGGCCGAGGGCCTGCAGACGCCTGGCGTCCCGCTGCCGGCCACGGTCGCGAAGCGCCGCCCGACCCGGCTGGCGTCCGCGACGTCGAGACTCCGGTCGGTCCCGGGCGGGACCCATGTCGTCGACGTCCTGTCCGCGGTGGCATACCGGTCTCGCGACGCGGTGCGGGCTCGACGTGGACCGCGCCGCAGCAGGACGGTCGGGACACGGCCTGAGGTCGTCGGCAACGCCAGGCTGTACTTCCTGATCATCAACGTGGACGGCACATCCGGGATCCAGCGGGCGGTGCTCACGCTGGTCAACTCGCTGGCAGACGCCCACGACATCGAGGTCATCTCGGTGCACCGCTGGCGCGACCAGGCGGCGTACGAGATCGACCCACGCGTTCGGGTCACGCATCTTGCCGACGTTCGCACGTGGTCCAGTCGGCTGAGGCCTTCGACCCGTCGGGCGGCGGCGGAGCTTCGCGACCAACCCTCGCGGTTCGCTCCCGAGGACTCCCAGATCAACGCGCGGACCGACCGCTGGCTCGCGGACAAGATCTCGGCCCTCGAGCCGGGCATCCTGATCTCGACCCGGCCGTCCTTGCACGTGGCGGCGGCAGAGCTGGCGCCCCCGGGCATGGTCGTGGTCGCCCAGGACCATCTGAACTTCGAAGCGCGGATGGGCGACCCGATGTGGGCCACGGCGATGGAGCGCGCGGGTCGCCAGCTGCACGGTCTGGCGGTGCTGACGCAGGCGGACGCAGCCGACTACGCTCTCTTCCTGCGGGGCTCGAACGTGCAGATCGAGGCGATGGGCAACGCCTTGCCCTGGCCGGTGACCGACTCGTCCGACACCACGGCCAAAGTGGTGATCGCCGCCGGTCAACTGATCCAACGAAAGGGATTCGGGCGACTCATCCGCGCCTACACCCCGATCGCCCGCGAACACCCGGACTGGCAGCTGCACATTTATGGCGACGGCCCCGCAAGGGATGCCTTGCAGAGCCGTATCGATGAGGCGGGAGTCGGTGACCAGGTCGTCCTCAAGGGTCATTCCGCGCAGCTCGAGCGGGAGCTCGCCGCGGCCTCGATCTATGTGATGAGCTCGTCGGCCGAGGGCTTCCCCATGGTGCTGATCGAGGCGATGAGCAAGGGGTTGCCGCTGATCAGCTTCGACTGTCCACGCGGCCCCAGCGACATCATCGAGGACGGCCGCAACGGCCGGCTGCTCCGCAACGGGGACATCCCTGGCATGACCGCCGCGATCCGGGAGCTGATCGAGGACCCGGACTTGCGACGGCGCATGGGGGCCGCGTCGTTGGAGGACGCGCATCACTACGAGCCGTCCGGAGTTAGTGCCCATTGGGAGTCGTGGCTGGCTCAAGTCACCAAGGAGGCCGACGGCTGAGCCTGAGCTGAGCCCGTCAGGAAGCCGCGGCGGTGGCAGACTTGACTCGTAGTCAGCAATAAGGAGAACGCCATGCCCCGCATGCCCCAGCAATCGATGCAGCCGCCGTCGGGTGTGACGGTCGGCACCTACGAGCAGTACGAAGGTGCCCAGCGTGCCGTGGACTTCCTGTCCGACGAGGGTTTCCCGGTCGAGAACGTCACGATCGTCGGCAACGGTCTGCGCATGGTCGAACGCGTGACCGGCCGGCTCGACCGCAACAAGGCAGCAGCCGCCGGCGCCGCCGGTGGCGCGTGGTGGGGCCTGTTCATCGGAGTGATGCTGTCGCTGTTCTCGAGCGGCAAGACGAACGTGATCGCGTTGGTGGCCCTGACAGTGATCGCGGGAGCGGTGTTCGGCGCGATCATGGGCATGATCGGCTACGCCATGACCGGTGGCCGGCGCGACTTCACGTCCACCTCCAGCGTGATCGCTACGTCCTACGACGTGCTGTGCAAGTACGCGCACGCAGAGGACGCGAAGACGCTGCTGGCGCGCTTGTCGCTGCGTGGCTGAACCCACCCACAGGACGCAGGAGTGGTTCCGGCTGCAGGCCAATTCCTGCGGACGCCTAGGGTCGCCGTTCTACGCCGGCCTGCTCGAGCGCTGTGCCGACCGGATCGCCTCCGGAGACGCGACGCTGCGAGCCGTGCTGGCCGGCCACGAGGACGACCCCGGGCCGTCCGCGCTGGCGCTCCGCCTGATGGGTGCCGTGCACCGCCTGGTCCTCGACGGTGCGGCGCAGGCGCTCGCCGCGACGTACCCGAGCGTCGGGGGCAACGGCAGCGTTGAGCAGGCCTGGCCGGCCTTCGTCGCCGTTCTGGACCAGCATGCCGCGGCCATCCGGGCGAGCCTCGAGCACGCGCCGCAGACCAACGAGGTGGGCCGATCCGCCAGCCTGATCGGCGGACTGCTCCGACTGGCCGAGGACACCGGACTACCGATCCGGCTGCGTGAGATCGGCAGCAGCGCGGGACTCAACCTGCGGGCCGACCACTTCGCCGTGTCGGTGGGAGGCGTCCACCTCGCCGGTCCAGTGGGCAGCCCGGTCCAGCTCGCCGACGCGTGGGAGGGGCCGCTGCCCCCGATGGTGCCGCTCGAGATCACCGACCGGTGGGGCAGCGACATCTCACCGATCGACCCCACGCACGACGACGGCGCGCGGCGGCTGCTGTCGTACGTCTGGCCTGACCAGACCGCGCGCTTCGAGCGGCTCCGCGGCGCCATCGAGGTGTCGCGCACCGTGCCTGCCCTGGTGGAGCGGATGGATGCGCCGACCGCGGTGCGGGCCCTGGACCTGGCGCGCGGTCAGGTCACGGTCCTGTGGCACTCGATCATGTGGCAGTACCTCTCGAGGGCGGACAAGGACGCCGTGCTGGCTCTGCTCGACGAGCTCGGGGGCGAGGCCACCGAGTCGGCTCCGCTCGCCCATCTCTCGCTGGAGCCGAGACGCCGCAGCACAGGTTCGGAGCACGAGAATCTCGTGGTGCTGCGCACCTGGCCCAGTGGACATGCGGTGGTGCTCGGCTCCGCGCCCGCGCACGGCGTCCCGGTGCGCTGGGAACCGCCTACGGTGTGGTCCCAGGCGGATCGGTGAGGCTTCTCACGCGCCGGGCAGGTGCCACGCAGCGGCCGGATCGGCCACGATGAGGCGCCGGAACGTTCCCTGACGAGGAGTCAGCTCATGCAGTTCGGTCGCAGCTACGAGGAGTTCGAGGTCGGCGCGACGTACAAGCACTGGCCGGGCAAGACCGTGACGGAGTACGACGACCACCTGTTCTGCCTGCTCACCATGAACCACCACCCCTTGCACCTCGACGCCAACTACGCCGGGAAGACGACGCAGTTCGGCAAGAACGTGGTGGTGGGCAACTACATCTACTCGTTGCTGCTCGGCATGAGCGTTCCTGACGTGTCCGGCAAGGCGATCGCCAACCTGGAGGTCGAGTCCCTCCGCCATCTCGCGCCCACTTTCCACGGCGACACCATCTATGGCGAGACGACCGTGCTGGACAAGTGGGAGAGCAAGTCCAAGGACGACCGTGGAGTCGTGCACGTCGAGACCACGGGCTACAACCAGGACGGGACGGTCGTGTGCGTCTTCCGCCGCAAGGTGATGGTGCCCAAGGACACCTACCTGCAGGCCCGCGGCGGCGAGCAGCCCGGCCGCCCCCGCATGGCCGACAACGCCTGACCCTGGCAGGCTGCTGCCGTGACCGCCCCCGACTTCGACCAGCAGCTGTGGTTGATCCGGCACGGCGAGACCGAGTGGAGCCGTGACGGCAAGCACACCTCGGTGACCGATCTTCCGTTGACCGAGCTGGGCGAGGCCGCGGCGCGGACCTTGCGCGACACCCTGGCTGGTGAGCACTTCGATCTCGTGCTGAGCAGTCCGCGGCAGCGGGCCGCGCGGACCGCGGCGCTCGCCGGCTTCGGGGACGTACAGGTCGATGACGACCTCGCGGAGTGGAGCTACGGCGAGTACGAAGGGTTGACCACCGCCGAGATTCGCGAGCGCGTACCTGACTGGACGGTGTGGAGCGAGCCGTGCCCGGGCGGCGAGACGGCCGCTCAGATGACGGCCCGGATGGACCGGGTGGTCGCCAAGGTCCGGGCCACGTCCGGACGGGTCCTCGCGTTCTCGCACGGGCACGCCCTGCGCGCCTTGGCGGCGCGATGGATCGAGCAGCCGGTCACCGAGGGACGCTTCTTCGCACTCGACACGGCCACGATCTCGGTGCTGGCGTACGAGCGGGAGACACCGGTGGTGTGGCGCTGGAACGCCTGACGACCCGCGGTGTAGCGGGGATCACGTGGGCGCCGGGGCGGGATCTCATCGCGGCTTCAGGTTGAGCCGTCAGGATAGGAACATGCTCGGTGCTCCACCTCGCGACCAACGCCCTCGACCTGACGGCACCCGACCCCTCGGCCACCTCCGCCTGCCCCGCCAACCGCGGCACGGGCACACGACGTCTCGGCAGCCGATGTATCTGCCGGTCATCGACCCCACCCTTCCCGGGCCGGACCCCTCGCGGATCGAGCAGGCGGCGTGGCGGTCGCGCGGACGGACGCGACACCTCGACCCAATGCTCGCGCGCCTCGCGCTGTCTCGCGGCGCGCTGTTCCGCAGTCTCAAGTGCGGCTTGGCTGCGGCGCTGGCCTGGGCGGCGGCCACCACGTTCGAGATCCACGGACCGCTGCTGGCCCCGTTGGTGGCGATGCTGACCGTCGAGGTCACGGTGTGGCAGTCGGTGTCGTCGTCCATGCAGCGGGTCGTCGGCCTGCTCGTCGGCGTGATGGCCGCACTCGGCCTGGCCGGCACGGTGGGTCTCCACGCCTGGACGATCGGCGTCGTGGTGACCGGCACCTTGCTGATGGGTTATGCCCTGCGCCTGCGCGACCGCGCCGGCGAGGCTGCGGCCACCGCGCTGATCGTGATGGGCGTAGCCGGCGGCTCTGCCGGCGTCGCCGCCCAGGACCGGGTCTTCGCCAGCCTCATGGGGGCGGCCGCCGGCGTGCTGGTCAGCCTGATCGTGATCCCCACGACCGAGGTCGGTCCGGCCGGCCGTGCGCTGAACCGGTTCAGCGACGGCG
>JBOHDX010000145.1:0-23644 GCA_050700835.1 Nocardioidaceae bacterium | reverse complement strand
GCTGAGCCAGGTGAACCCGAACCCGAGGGCAAGCGCCACGATTGCGACGCCCACGAGGTAGGCGGAGTTGGCAACTCGGGTACGAACCGGCTGGTGAGTGATCGCATGGGCCGTTGGCGGTGCGGTGAAGCCGCGCAGCCGGAGCGCGTTGGTGACGACGCTGACCGAGCTCATCGCCATCGCGGCGGACGCGAGCACCGGGTCGAGGAGCAAGTGGTGCCAGCCGTACAAGGCGCCGGCGGCGACGGGAATCAGCAGGACGTTGTAGGCGAACGCCCACGCGAGTCCCTGTTTGATCGTGGTGACGGTGCGGCGGGACAGGGCAACGGCGGAGACGATGGCACGCAGGCTGCCGCCAACCAGGGTGATGTCGGAGGCCGCGATCGCGACGTCGGTGCCGGTGCCGATGGCGATACCGACGTCCGCGGTGGCCAGGGCGGGGGCGTCGTTGATGCCGTCGCCGACCATAGCGACGACGTGCCCGGCGGACTGGAGCGCGGCGATGCGCGCGGCCTTATCGGCTGGGAGGACCTCGGCGATCACGTGGTCGATGCCGACGGAAGACGCCACAGTGGCCGCCGTGGCGGTGTTGTCGCCGGTGACCATCCAGACCTCGAGGCCGAGGGCCTGCAGCTGGGAGACGGCCGCAGCGGCGTCGGGCTTGACGGTGTCCGCGACTGTGACCAGGCCGGCCAGGGCGCCGTCGATGGCGACGTACATGGGGGTGGCGCCGGCAGCGGCGGCTCGTGCCGCGTCGCCGGCGAGAGGTGCAGTGTCGATGCCGAGGTTGCCCAGCAGTGCCTGGTTTCCGACCGCCACCGTCGTCGGGCTGCCGGTTGTTTCGATCGTGGCGGTGATGCCATGACCGGGGTGGGCGGCGAAGTCGCGGCGGGCTGGAGTGTCAGGTCGCGGTCCCGGGCGGCGGACACGATCGCCTCGCCGACTGGGTGCTCGCTACCGACCTCGGAGGACGCGAGCAGGCCCAGCAGTGCATCGATGTCGTACCCGGGCACGGGCGCGACGCTCTCGAGGGTGGGCCGGCCATGGGTGATGGTTCCGGTCTTGTCCAGGACGACGGCGGTGATGCGCCGGGCGGTCTCGAGGGCTCCGCCGTTTGCCACCCCCGCACCGCCAGACCCCGACCTGATCCCCTCGCTCATGGCGGCCCCCGACGTCCTGGGCACCGGCTGGTTCGCCGCCGTTGCCGCCCAGGCGGGCCCTGGCAAGACGGTCGCGGTCGTCGGCGACGGCGCGGTCGGCCTTCTCGGGATCCTCGCCGCCAGGCAACTCGGCGCCGAGCGCATCATCGCCTTCAGCCGACACGCCGACCGCCAGTCGCTGGCCCGCGAGTTCGGTGCCACCGACATCGTCGAAGAGCGCGGCGACGCCGGCGCCGCCACAATCACGAAGCTCACCGACGGACTCGGCGCTCATTCGGCCATCGAGGCAGTCGGCACGCAAGAGGCCATGATGCAGGCGATCCACTCCACCCGCCCGGGCGGCCACATCGGATTCGTCGGCGTATCCCACGACGTCGCGATTCCGGGCGACGAGCTTTTCACGGCTGGGGTGCACATCCACGGCGGGCCGGCCCCGGTCCGCCGGTTCCTGCCCAAGCTCGTCCGGCTCATCTGGGACCGCACGATCGACCCAGGCAAGGTCTTCGACCTCGCCCTTCCCCTCGACCATGCGGCCGAAGGCTACAAAGCGATGGACGAGCGCACCGCCACCAAGGTCCTCCTGACCCTGTGAACACCGCCCTCACCACAATCGGTCGTCCGGTGCTGCGACAGGGCGACCGGCAGTTCGCTGATGAGGAAACCGATTCGCAAGGTTTCTGTGGCAGGTTGTCGCATCGGCGTGATGCCATTCGTGGTCGGGGTAGAAGGCGATCACCGGGACCGCCCGGAAGTGAGGAGAAGTGGGATGACGCACTACCTGTTGGCCGTGCACGGCCCCGCCGAGATGGACGAGTACGGCAACTACGGCTCCAAGGAGGAGATGGAGGAGGCGTTCGCCGCGACCGGCGCCTTCAATGACAAGCTTCACGCCGATGGCTACTGGGTCTTCGCCGGTGGGCTTCAGCCGGCGTCGACGGCGACCGTCGTCGACGGCCAGGGTGCGACGCCGGTGATGACCGACGGCCCCTACCTCGAGACCAAGGAGGTCATCGGGGGTTTCTGGGTCATCGACACGCCCGACCTCGACGTGGCGCTCAGGCTCGCGGCCGAGGGGTCCAAGGCGTGCCGTGGCAAGGTCGAGGTCCGTCCGTTCGACGGCCTCGCCTGAGCCGGCCCGATCCACGACTGATCCATGCAGAGCGGAACAGCGGCCGTCGAGCGGGTCTTCCGCGAGGAGTACGGCCGCCTGATTGCCTCGCTTGTCCGCCGCTTCGGTGACATCGACATCGCCGAGGAGGCGGCCGGCGAGGCGCTCGTGGCCGCGCTGGAGAAGTGGCCGGAGTCCGGCGTCCCTCCCAACCCCGGCGGCTGGCTCACCACCACCGCAACCAACCGGGCGATCGACCGGATCCGCCGCGAGCAGAAGCGCGACGCCAAGCATCGGGCGGCCCTCATGTACCACGACGACACTCCCCACGAGCCCACCGGACCGGTCGAGGATGACAGGTTGCGGCTGCTCTTCACCTGCTGCCACCCGGCGCTCGCACCGGAGGCGCGGATCTCGCTGACACTCCGCCTTCTCGGTGGGCTGACCGTGGCCGAGATCGCGCAGGCGTTTCTCGTACCCGAGACCACGATGGCGCAGCGGATCACCCGGGCGAAGAAGAAGATCGCGGCGGCGACGGTGCCCTACCGGGTGCCCGAGGCCGCCGACCTCCCCGAGCGACTCGGCGGCGTGCTGGCGGTGCTGTTCCTGGTCTTCAACGAGGGCTACCTCGCCACCAGCGACGGCGACCCGGTGCGCGCCGAGCTCACGGGCGAGGCCATCCGGCTGACGCGGATCCTCCGCCAGCTGCTCCCCGAGGAGCCGGAGGTGGCCGGCCTGCTCGGGCTGCTGCTGCTCACCGAGGCCCGGCGGGAGGCCCGCGTGCGGAATGGGCAGCTGGTCCCGCTCGCCGAGCAGGACCGCGCCGGCTGGGACCGCGCGCTGATCGTCGAGGGGCTCGACCTGGTCCGCGAGTGTCTCGCGATCAACCGACCCGGCCGCTACCAGATACTCGCCGCCATCAACGCCGTCCATACCGACGCCCCTGCCGCATCGGACACGGACTGGTCGCAGGTGGTCGCGCTGTACGACCAGCTGACCCGGCTCGACCCATCGCCGATCGTCGCACTCAACCGCGCGGTCGCGGTCGCGGAGCTGGACGGCCCCGAGGTCGCCCTCACTCTGGTCGACCGGCTGCCGCTCACGGGCTACCACGCCTGGCACGCCGCCCGCGCCGACCTGCTACGCAGGCTCGGCAGAAGCACCGAGGCGAAGGAGGCGTACGACGCCGCGATCGCCGCCACCCAGAACTCTGCCGAGCGCGCCTACCTGAGCAGGAAACGCGGCGAGTTGGTCTGAGCGGACTTACCACTGGTACCAATCACTGGCAAGATCGACGGCTGCGGCTTGCTCGGTGAGGCACACCGCTCCGAGATCCCCAGGTTCGGCCGAAGAGCATTGACTACTCCCCACGCGCGATCGGGAGGCGAGCCGCAGCCCATTCAGGGAACCCGTCCTCCAGCCGCGCGACCTCGCGACCGGCTTCGGCGAGGAGCCGCACGGCTTCGTCGGCGTACACGCAGTAGGAGCCGCGGCAGTAAGCGACCACGTGGGCGCCACTGTCGATGTCCTGCAGCCGGGCGCGCAGGTCGCCGATCGGCACAGACACCGCGCCGCGGATGTGTCCAGCGGCGCACTCCGCGGGCGGCCTCACATCGAGGACCACGACATCGCCGGCACGGAGACGTTCCCGGAGCTGGTCCCTGGTCATCGTGTCGAGTCCCGACCGGTCGCCGACGAGGTCGTGGCCAGCTGCTCAAGGCCCTCGACGTGCTCCTCGGCAACCCGTCGCATGGTCCGCCACAGTGTGGCCACGAGCGGGCCGGAGAGGTCGTAGAAGATGCGGGTGCCGTCGCGACGAGTGCGGACCAAGCCCGCATGGAGCAGCCGTTGCAGGTGCTGGGAGGTGTTCGCGACGGTCTGGTCGATCTCGAGAGCCAGGTCGTCTACAGATCGCTCGCCCTGGGCGAGCACGTCGATCAGCTCGGCACGTCGCCCGTTGGCGAGCGCCTTCGCCGACTCGGCCAGCGCGCCGAAGAGCGCTGGACGCCGTTGGCGACGGCCTCCAGCAGCGCCACATCGACCGTTCCAGGGGCGATCATGCAGCAATTCCAATACTCCGCCCACGCCACCACCACGTGCTCGGCGTTCAGGACGGCGGGGGAGGTGTAACGCGCGAACCAGCACCTCGTACACCGAGGAGCCGTCGCGGCGGCGCAGGTCCGTCGGCTCGTCGATACTCGGCGGGACGATTAGCAGTACCGAGCAGGCGGGCGACAGCGCCCGCTCGGTTACCTGATCGACCAGAAACTCTGGCACGGCGGCAGGGCAGCGACACACCCCCTCGGCCTCGGCGCGGATGTGGTGCTCCTGCCACGTCGCTCGGGACGCCTGCACTGTCGCGATCACTGTCTGGGCGAACTGGTCCACTTCGACCTCGGTCGGAGCGCTCGTGTGGCCAGTGACCCGCCGTACGAGGGCTTCGACCTGGTCCGCGCCACGGTGCACCTCGGCGGCTTCCGCCTGCCAGGTGCGCCGTTGCTCGGCCTCCGACCGCGATTCATGCTTCCGGTCCCGCGTCGAGAGCGTCGCCTGCTGCGCCAGCTCCGCCCGCTCGACGGTGGTCGTCGGGCGGCGGTGCTCGTCCTGGAACCTGCGGCTCAGTGTCCCGCGAGTTCGGCCTCGATATCGGCCCGGCGCGACGACCAGGCTCGCAGCAACTCGGGTGGGAGTCCGACGATCTCGCGGACCTCCCGTCTGCCCTCGGCCGCATCGCCGCGATCGGAGAACCGCATTCCGACCCGTTCGATCAGCAGGGCTTCCAAGCGGGTGTTGTAGTGCTCGGACGCGGCGACCTTGTTCCGGTACAGGGCCCGTCCGTCCAGCGACAGCCCCGTCCGTCCGGTGCAGACCTTGATGCTTACCGCGACGTGGGTGTCCAGGTCCGGGTCGCCGGCACGCGAGTCGCGGTGAGTGAACGCGGCAGCGATGTGCCCGGTCGTCCTGGGCGACGCCGTCGATGCCGCGTCGGGTGTCGGCGGCGTGCTTCCCCAGCCACCCAATCGTGTCCCGCACCGCCTCATCGTGGCACGCCGCGATGGTCGCGCTCAGCTCGCGCGGCGCGATCGCCACAGGGCCGACACACTTTTGACCGGTGAGAACGTCAGATCATAACCCGCCACCGGCATCGGCGCCGAACGGGAGATCCGGGGCAGGTAGCCGGTGAACTCACGGGCGTCCAGCGGGTCGCGATGGTGCTCCGTGCGGAACCACTCGCGACCCAGGTCGCTGCGGATCCGCGCCCGGACGGCGTCCGGTGTAGCCGCGTCTCCGCGCGCATTGCGGTCCTTATTGGAACTCGCGGTACCCCGCGGCGAGCGCGGCGTGGAACGCGATCGGCTCGTAGAAGTGGTACGCGTGACCGAGCTTGGTCGCCGCGTCCTGGACGCGGCGTGACGCACAGTCGCGCGCCAACTGGCGGATGATCGCCCGGTCGTTCGGGTGCCGCCCGAGCCCGAACAGCGCGCACATCTGCTCTTCGTCACCGTGCCGGCCACAACCGACTCGGGCAGATCCCCGGCCAATGAGCCGAGACCGGAGCCCAGCCACACACCCGGCGACTCGCCCTTCTGCTCGTAATACTCGCCGAGCGACCCACGCCCGCGATGCGTATCGTCAGCGGCCGCCACCTGCCGGGTCAAGTACATAAACCCGTCGCCCGCCGACAGCTTGTGCAGACTCATCACGACGCGGACGATGACACGCCCCTATGCCACCTTCGCCTTGAGAAGATCTTACGAGGGCTCGAAATGCACCAGGCGTGTCGTTCGGGACAAGGCGTGAAGAAGGTAGGGTCCGGTGGCTGTGCTGGCCGGCGCCGGTAGCCGCGCGCGGCGCCACTCCCTCAGTTCGTGTGCAGGTTCGTCAGGTGCGTGCCGATGTACCCGATGTAGACCTTCCCCGAGTTCGCCACATCGGAGTAGTAGTACATGCGCGGCGCATTCTGGTCACGGTGCGTCGGCGCAAAGTGCGTCGTCATGAAGATCTCCCCGGACGAGTCGACGTTCGTCGGCACGGGGAACGTACGCTCACGTCGTCTCTCGGGGCTGGACTGCACCGTCTCGCTCTCGTTGGACTTGTGCCGCTGCGCCGGGCACTTCCGACCGTCAACGTCCGCCCCCACGCCGTCCCGACCACCACCCCAGCCGAGACCGTCGACCTGATCCTCGAGCTGCGCGAGAAGCTGACCGCCACCGGTCTGGACGCCGGCCCCGACACCATCAGATGGCACCTCGAGCACCACCACGCCATCGTGGTTTCCCGGGCGACGATCTCCCGGCACCTGACCAAGGCCGGGCTGGTCACCCCCGAGCCGAAGAAGAAGCCGAAATCGTCCTACATCCGGTTCGCCGCCGCGACGCCGAACCAGACGTGGCAGTCCGACTTCACCCACCACCGGCTCACCCGACCCGATGGCCGGCCAGGCGCCGACACCGAGATCCTGACCTGGCTCGATGACTGCTCCCGCTACGCCCTCTCGGTCACCGTCCACCACCGGGTCACCGGACCGATCGTGCTGGCCACCTTCCGCGAAACCGTTGCTTGAGCATGGGATTCCCGCCTCCACGCTCACCGACAACGGGATGGTCTTCACCACCAGGCTCTCCCAGGGCAAGAAGGGTGCCGGGACCCGCAACGGCTTCGAGACCGAGCTGCGCCGTCTCAACGTGGACCAGAAGAACGGGCGACCCAACCACCCCACCACCCAAGGCAAGGTCGAACGGTTCCAGCAAGCCCTGAAGAAGTGGCTGCGTGCCCAGCCCGACCAGCCGGCCATGATCGACGACCTCCAGGCCCTCCTCGACGCCTTCGTCGAGGAGTACAACGACCACCGGCCGCACCGGTCGCTGCCACACCGGGCGACCCCGGCCACCATCTACACCAGCCGACCCAAGGCATCACCGGCGAAGGGCTCCCGCGAGAGCGACGCCCACGACCGCGTCCGCAATGACCGAGTCGACAAGGCCGGCAAGATCACCCTGCGCTACCAGGGGCAGCTCTACTCCATCGGCATCGGCCGAACCCACGCCCGAACCCGCGTCACCGTGCTCGTCCAGGACCTCGACATCCGCATCGTCGACACCGCCACCGGCGAACTCCTCCGCGAGCTCGCCCTCGACACATCCAAGCGCTACCAAGGCACCCGACGCCCACCCGGCCCCACCCGCTGAAACGACAGAGGGCCGAACCCACGTCTATTGGGTTCGGCCCTCCGCGATGTCTTGAGACATCACAGTCGTAGCGGGGGCGGGATTTGAACCCGCGACCTCTGGGACGATCTGGCCGCCCAGCTGCTATTTCGGAATGCCTTTGGTCAGCTTTGGTTGCCTCGATCTACACGGAGATCGGCTGGCTGCCGACCTCGCCACTCTACCGGTTGCCTCCGGTCGTCTCGGCCTCGTTCGCGCTGTTTCTGATGGGTTTCCGATGGGCATTTCGATGGAGCGGTTCAAATCGTGAGACGTGCCCGGCGGAATTTTCATCACGTGTTGTCGCCGGTTGTCTTCTGTTGTCTCGCACTGTCCTCGAACACTTCGGGGTCTTCGATGTCGACCCTGAATTGACGGTTGACACCGCCACCACCGGGGCGCACCTTCGATGCATGACCACTCGGGCTGGCGGCGTACGCAGGTCGCTGTTGACGTCCGCGTCGACGCAGCGCCCGATCGCGCGAACCCCCACGGTCCCGGCCACTCGCCGGGACCGAACGACCGGTGCCGGTGACTCACCGGGACCAGGTGACCCGGTGCTGAGGACTCCTCGGGAACGCGCGGTGGGGCCGATTCGGCACCGCCGTCAGCAACACTGCAGGTCGCACGGTCCCGCACCGGGTCCGGCACCGATACGAGGCCGCGGCGGGGGCACCGGTGCCGGACATTGTCCGGCACCGCGTGGACACGAATCCGTGGGTCACGCGGAGGTGCACCGGGTGCACAGCCGCAGCATCCCCGCAGGTCACACGGTGGACGCCTCAGCTCAAGCTGAAGTAGCGGTCGAAGAACGTCGCCAGTTTGTCGAGCACGGTCTGCTTCTTGATGGCGTGGTTGCCACCGGCCGCGAACCTGGAGACTGGCGGCAGGATCTTCGTGACGGCAGTTCCGGCGGTGGGGATGGCGCCGTCGCGAAAGGCGTCGGCGACGAACGCGCGGGTCTCGTCGGGTTTGAGGCCCTCGGCAACGATCAGTGCTTCGAGCTCACCTGTCTTCTTCGCATCGACGAACCTGCGCCAGTCCTCGCTGGTGTCGCCGGTGACGTTGACCGAGTCGACGAAGGCCAGGATGAGGTCGCGCTTGTTGCGCAGGGTGATGCTGGAGTCGATGGCGCGCTGGATGTTCATCAGTGCGTTCATCTCGACGTCGGAGCCGTTGCCGCGGGCTTCGCGCCACTGCTCGACCAGCAGCAGGATGTAGTCGACGTTGACCTCGACCTGCTTGATGAGCTCGATCTCGAAGACGACGTCGTCGTTGATCGACTCCTTCTCGGCCGCGTCCTGGCCGCGGAACTCGGCGTACAGGTTGAGGTAAATGCTCCGGTAGTCCTGGAAGTCGCGCTCGGTCAGGATCTCGTGACCGACGAAGTCATCAAACGACACCAAGATGTTGCGTAGTCGCAGGATCGCACCGAACAGTGCGATGAACTCCTTCTGTGCGGCCTCGCCGACGATCGGCTGTCCGAGAGGAAACAGAGTGGTGAGGTCGGCGACGAGCTTGGTGTATTCGGCGTAGTAGTCGGCGTAGGGCTTGAGCAGGACGATGCCCTTGGCGTCCTTGTTGCCGAAGAGCGACAGCGCGTCGTTGGTGGCCTGCTCGAGGTCGCGGAAGCTGACGATGTTGCCGTAGGTCTTGACCGAGTTGAGGATCCGGTTGGTCCGCGAGTACGCCTGGATCAATCCGTGTTGGCGGAGGTTCTTGTCGACCCACAGGGTGTTCAGGGTCGTGGCGTCGAAGCCCGTCAGGAACATGTTGACGACGATCGCGAGATCGAGCTCGCGGTTCTTCAGTCGCTGCGACACGTCCTTGTAGTAATTCTGGAACCGGTCGGCCGAGGTGTCGAAGCTGGTGCCGAACATGCCGTTGTAGTCCTGGATCGCGCCTTCGAGGAAGTCGCGGGAGCTGGCATCGAGATCGCCGGTCTCGAACTCCTCCTCCCCCAGGATGCCGCCGTCGAGGTCCTCGTTGGCGGCGTAACTGAAGATCAGGCCGACCTTGAGGCGCTGGTACCCCGGGACTGTCTCCTCCCGCACGCGCTGCGCTTCCTCGAACGCCTTGTAGTAGCGCTTCGCTGCGTCGATGGACGCGGTCGCGAACATCGAGTTGAAGCCGGCGACGCGCTTATCCCCGAGTCGGTAGGCCGAGTTGCGGCGGGTCTTCTGGTCGAAGTGGTCGAGGATGTACGACGTCACCGCACCGACTCGCTCCGAACTCAGCAGAGCTGCCTCGGTGTTGATCGCGGCGACCTGCTTGTCGGACAGGTCTGCCGGGATCTTCAGGGTGTTGACGTAGTCGATGCGGAACGGCAGCACGTTCTTGTCATTGATGGCGTCGACGATCGTGTACGTGTGCAGCTTGTCGCCGAAGGCCTGCTCGGTGGTGCGCAGTTGTGGGTTCCCGCTCGACCCAGCGTTCTCGGCGAAGATGGGGGTGCCGGTGAAGCCGAACAGGTTGTAGCGACGGAAAACGTTCGTGATGGCCAGGTGCATGTCGCCGAACTGGCTGCGATGGCACTCATCGAAGATCACCACCACATGCGAGTCGAACACGTCGTGGCCGCGCTCATAGCTCACGAACCTGGCGAGCTTCTGGATCGTCGTGACGATGATCCGTGACGTCGGGTCCTCGAGCCTCCGCTTGAGGTGCGCGGTGTTGGTCGTGCCGTCGACCGCGCCCTTCTCGAAGCGGTCGTACTCCCGCTGCGTCTGGTAGTCGAGGTCTTTGCGGTCGACGACGAAGAGCACCTTGTCGACGCTCGGCAGCTTGCTCGCCAACTGGGCGGCCTTGAAGCTGGTGAGCGTCTTGCCGGAGCCGGTGGTGTGCCACACGTAGCCGCCCGCTCCGATGCTGCCGAGCTTCTTGTAGTTGGTGGACGTTTCGATGCGCTGAAGGATCCGCTCGGCCGCGACGATCTGATACGGGCGCATCACCAGCAGGTTGCGGTCGACGTCGAAGACGCAGTACTTCGTCAGGATGTTGAGCAGGGTGTGCTTGGCGAAGAACGTCTTGGTGAACCCGGTCAGATCGGCGATCGCCCGGTTGCTCGCATCGGCCCACCAGCTCGTGAACTCGAAAGTGTTGGACGACTGCTTCCTGCCGCGCTTGCCCCCGACCGTCTCACTGACGTGCCGCTCACGGGTCGTGTTGGAGTAGTACTTCGTCAGAGTGCCGTTGCTGATCACGAACAGTTGGACGTACTGAAACAGGCCGGAGTCGGCCCAAAAGCTATCCCGCTGGTAGCGGTTGATCTGGTTGAACGCTTCCCGGATGTCGACACCGCGGCGCTTGAGTTCGATGTGCACCATCGGCAGTCCGTTGACCAACACGGTCACGTCGTAGCGATTCGAGTGAACGCCCTCAACCTCGTACTGGTTGATGACCTGGAGCCGGTTGTTGTGAATGTTGGACTTGTCGATCAGGTAGATGTTCTTGGCCGTGCCGTCGTCGCGCTTGAGGACCTGGATGTGGTCTTCCTGGATGCGGGCCGTCTTTTCGACGATCCCGTCGTTCTTCCCCGCGACAGACTCGTTGAAGAACCGTTGCCACTCTGCGTCAGTGAATTCGATCTTGTTCAGCGCCTCGAGCTGGGCGCGCAGGTTCCTCTCTAGAGCGGAGGCGCTGACAATCGGCAGATACTCGTAAGCCTGCCCCTGGAGCAGCTTGACGAACGCCGTTTCCAGCTCGGCCTCGCTCTGGTAACCGCTCTCCTTGGAGTCCTCCGGCAGAAACTCTGCGACCACCGTGCTCGCGTCACTCACCGAGATCGGCTCGAAGTGCGTCGCGCTTCCTGCCGCGCCCAGTTCAGGGAACTCGGTCACGCCGCTTCCTCGAAGGTGAGCAGCCTGTTCCGGTAGTACTCGTACTGCTTGTGGCGGGCAGCGATCTCGGCCGGCAGGCCGATCGAGATGTCGTTCACAAGCCGGTCGAGCTTGTCCAAGATCGCGACGATCCGCTCCTGCTCCTCGAGCGGCGGCACGGGCAGCACCAATAACTTCACAATGTCCGCGTTCAGATTCTGAACGGTGCCCGCCCCAGCCTTCGACGCCATCGTTCGGTACACGGCTGTCGACCGAAGGAGGTGATAGAGGAAGTCCGGGAGGAAGTGCTCATGGAAGTCTTTGATCGCGAGCCAACCGTCGTGGATACACCCGTCGATATTCATGATGTAGGGGCGGCCGAAGCTCATCGAGTTGGACAGCACAAAGTCACCCGGCGCCACTCGACGGGACTTGCTCGCCCCTGCCGGCGTGACCCTTTCGGCCGTACCGGTGATGTACTTCCCCCCAGCAGGCACGTCGCCAATTTTGATCCAGTTGACGCCATCCTCGGCGTCCGTGACGAAAGCTTGGATCGGTCTCGGCGACGCTCCGCGCACAATCGTGGCCACTTCGCCGAACCTCATCCACCGGACGCCCCCCCCACTCTCCGCAAAGGTGAGGAGGGAGTCGCGGTAATACGCATACTGGCGGGAGCGGTATCCAAGCTCGGCTTCAAGCTCGGCTTTAAGCTCGGCTTTCAGCATCTCCATTTTATCGAGAATCGCGGCAATTTCGCGCTGAACCGCCAGTGGCGGAATTGGGAATCTGAACGTCTTGAAGCCGGCCATTTCGACCGAGGCGAAGCTCGACGTCGTGGTGTGGCTCTTGCACCACGTGTCAAGAACGAAGCAGTAGTAGTGGACGAACATGATGTCGAAGCGATCGACGAACTCCGGCTTCAGCGTCAACGATGTGAACCTCTGGTTGGAGAGATGCGGAACCGTAATCAGCGCATGTTCGCCGATAGTTGCAGAGGTCGCGACGAGGATCGAGTTGGCCGGGAACAGACGTCCTCCCTTCACCGCGCACTCATTGATGTGCTGCAATGAATCGCTCAGCACACGGCCGCCATCACGGATGTCCTCCATGCGAAACCACGGGACCGTCCCGTCCGTCCAAGCGGCCCGATCGGACTTTGACGGCGTGTAGCCGCCCTTAGTCGTGAAGAGTTCCTGCAACTCACGGAACTCCACGCCATCGGGGCAGTGCTCAGCGATCAGGTCGTCGATGCGGCTCATTCGAAAAAGTCCTCGTCGATCTCGACGACCCGGTAGGTGTCCTTGACCTGGACTCCGTCTGGACACATCTCGCTGATCACGCTGTCGGGACTCGTCATTGTGCGGCCCAACCGATTCCCAGCCGTTCGTGCCACTGGTCAAGAGCCGCGTAACCGAGAGCTGTTGTTGCCGCCAGTTCAAGCAAGCCTGCTCGTAGCTCATCGAGGTTCTGCGGGGAATGATGAATCAGCCCAGGACTTTTCTTCTGAGCCCCGACCCGCAGGGCGAGGAACTCGGGCGCCCGCTCGAAAGCATCTGCGCTTTCGCGACGATCATCGACGAGCCACGAGCTGTGGATGTAACCGTTGCGAGAGTCCGTAGACCGACTGACCGCGGTGAGGAACTGGAACGTGTCAGTCAAGAGGTCCGCCCGCGAGGCGCCTCGCTTGCCCTGCTCTCCATCACCCCTAAGAAGTTCTTCGCAGGTTGCCAGCACATCCACGACCGGGCGCGCGCGGCCGTCGTTGAAGTCTGGAAGCTGTTGATTCTGCAGAAAGGCATCAAGCAGCGCCACCAACCGCTCATTGGCGGAGAACAGCACGACGATGCGACCGAGCAGGCCAAAGAAGTCATCGCCCAGATCGCCGTCTGTCGCCCTCAAAGGCAGGCCGAAGGCATCGACCACCTCACTAGTCACGGCTGGCCCTCCAGGTCGGCGACGATCGCGTCGATCTCGGCGCGGAGCTTGGACTGGTTCTCGACGATGCGGGCGATCTCGGCGTTGAGCTCGGTGATGTCGACGGCGACGCGCGTGTCCTCGGCCTCGACGTACGAGCTGACGGCGATGTTGTAGCCGTTGTCGGCGATCACCTCATGTTCGACCAGGGTCGCGAAGTGCGGCACGTTCTCACGGTTGGCGAACGCGTCCAGGATCGTCTGCTGGTGCAGGTGCGTGAGCTTGTTCTTGTTGCCCTGCCGGGTGAACAGCGCCGACCCGTCAATGAACAGGATCGTGTTGTCGGCCTTGGACTTCTTGAGGACGATCACGCAGGTGGCGATCGTCGTACCGAAGAACAGGTCCGCCGGGAGCTGGATGACCGTATCCACGTAGTTGTTGTCGACGAGGTACTTGCGGATCTTCTGCTCTGCGCCGCCGCGGTAGAGGACGCCGGGGAACTCGACGATCGCTGCGGTGCCATTGACGGCGAGCCAACTCAGGATGTGCATCGTGAAGGCGAGGTCGGCCTTCGACTTCGGAGCGAGCACACCCGCCGGCGCGTAGCGCGGGTCGTTGATGAGCAGAGGGTTCGCATCGCCGTCCCACTTGATCGAGTAGGGCGGGTTGGAGACGATCGCCTCGAACGGCTCGTCGTCCCAGTGGGCGGGCTCGATCAGGGTGTCGCCGTGGGCGATCTCGAACTTCTCGTACGGGATGTCGTGCAGGAACATGTTGATCCGGCACAGATTGAAGGTCGTCAGGTTGACCTCCTGGCCGAAGTAGCCCTGCCGCACCTTGCCGTGACCCAGGACCTTCTCGTACTTCAGCAGCATCGATCCCGAGCCGCAGGCCGGGTCGTAGACCTTGTTGACCTCGGTCTTGCCCACGACGGTGATCCTCGCGAGGAGCTCGGCGACCTCCTGCGGCGTGTAGTACTCACCACCCGACTTGCCGGCCGCCGATGCGTACATCTGCATCAGGTACTCGTAGGCGTCACCGAAAAGATCGTTGTTGTTCTCCCTGAAGGCACCACCAAGCGGAAGGTCGCCGATGGCCTCGAGGAGCTTGACGAGTTTCTCGTTGCGCTTGGCCACGGTCGGACCGAGCTTGCTGCTGTTGACGTCGAGATCGTCGAAGAGACCCTTGATGTCGTCCTCGGAGTTCGCGCCGATCGCGGAGCCTTCGATGTTCTTGAACACCCTGCTCAGCGTCTCGTTGAGGTTCTCGTCGTGGCGGGCCTTAGCGCGGACGTTGGCGAATAGATCCTCCGGGAGGATGTAGAAACCCTTCTCCTTGACCGTCTCGTCACGGCCGAACTCCGCGTCGGCACGCGCCAGGTTGCGGTAGTCGAAGTCTTCGTTCCCCGCGAGCCGCTCCTGCTCGTTGAGGTAGACCGTCAGGTTCTCGGAGATGAAGCGGTAGAAGAGCATCCCCAGCACGTAGGTCTTGAAGTCCCACCCGTCGACGCTTCCGCGCAGGTCGTTGGCGATCCGCCAGATGGTCTTGTGGAGTTCGGCCCGCTCGGACTCCTTGCTCGTCACGCTCACTGGGGCAGTCTCCCAGCACCCCCGGCGAATCCCGACGAACGGGCCGGTTTGTGTCGGTCCCGGCTGGCAGGATCAGTCCTGTGAGCGGCAAACACATCGAACTCTTCCTCGTCGACGGCACCCCCGGCGGCCTGACGACCGCGGAGATCCTGAACTGGACGGGGCAGGTCCTCAGTGCTCCGCGATCGGAGATGGGCGCTCTCGTCCGCCGCGCCGAGCTGGCGGGCACGTGCGTGTACCTACTGCTCGGTCCCGACGAGCAAGGCGGCACCCGTTGCTACATCGGCGAGACCGACGACTTCAAGGCACGCCTTCGATACCACGACGCGAACAAGGAGTTCTGGCGCAAGGCCGTGGTAATCACCTCGAAGGACGCGAACCTGACGAAGGCACACGGCCGCTATCTGGAGTCTCGCCTGATCGCACTTGCTCTCCAGGCCGGTCGCGTCGTCCTCGACAACGGGACGACTCCTCCGCCACAGTCGCTGCCCGAAGCGCACTCCTCTGACATGGACTACTTCATCGATCAACTCCAGATCGTGTTGCCTGTCCTCGGCGTCGACGCCATCCGCGGGCGCGAGACGGTCGCGCTCCCGGCGGCACGCCAGGAGGCGCTGGTCTCCCCCGTGTTCCACCTCATCAACAAGAAGCTCGGTGTGGGCGCGACCGCCCAGCAGATCGACGGCGAGTTCACGATGCTCGCCGGGTCCATCGTCGTCGCCGACTGGCACGGCGTCGGGAAAGCTGACAGCACGATCAAGGCGTACGAGTCCTACCGAGCACAGCACCTCAAACTGATCGCTGACGGCTCGATCATTGTCGAGAACGGTCTCGGTCGGGTGGTCAAGGACATCGTCTTCGGTTCCCCGTCCACCGCGGGTGCTATCGCACAGGGCCGATCGTGCAACGGGCGGATCTCGTGGATCGCCGACGACGGCACCACCTTCGGCTCCTGGGAGAGCCGCGGCGTCGATCCAGTGGATCGGTAGGGCGGTCAGA
Organism: Nocardioidaceae bacterium; assembly: GCA_050700835.1. Taxonomy (GTDB): domain Bacteria; phylum Actinomycetota; class Actinomycetes; order Propionibacteriales; family Nocardioidaceae; genus JBOHDX01. The sequence goes on along the minus strand of JBOHDX010000145.1, from coordinate 7,849 downwards.
GCCTTATCGCGGGGACGGGATCGCTGCGCGTCACCACTGCGGCCTCTGGCTCGGCGCGGCGTAGCGCGGCGAGGGCTCGAGCGCGGTCAAGGCACTGGCTGTCGGTGGCCGCCTTGGCGCCGAGGAGCGTTCGGCCCTCGATGCCGTACCGGTCGCGGTAGGCGGCGAGGGTGATCACGGCCTGGTCCCAGCAGGCGCGCGAGGCTCGATCGACGGGCCGCGGACCGAGTGCCCTTGTCCACGGCGCCTTGCCCCGAATCGCTTCGTCGGCAAGGGTTCGCGCACGCTGTTCGATCAAGTTGCGGCGCTCGTCGAGCGCCTGCCGCATGTCTGGTGCCATCGGCCCAAGTGCTTCGGGGATGAGGCCGACGATGAGCTTGGCCGGCCGTCGACCCCGGCCGGTCCCGGCGGCCCGGTTGGCCAGCGCGAGCCGGTAGCGGAGCACTGAGGCGACGTCCTCGGCATCGTCGAGTCCATATCGGGCAACCGCTGCGGGAAGCAGCCGCTCGATGTCATGGCCGTTGGCTTCGGCACGTCGGAGTTCGGCGGTGAGTGGGCCGAACGCTTCAGACTCGATCGCGGAGGCGGCCTCCTCTGGCTTCAGCGAGCACGAGCGGATCACCGATGCCCAGCGGTCGCGCTGGGCAGTAGCGGCGATGGTCTCGTACTCGGCCGCGAGCTGGGCGATCGACGTCCAGGCATCCTGCTCGGTCTTGATCACCTGGTGCGCCGACAGTTCGGCGCCGCTGTTGGCGAGGACGCCGATGAGCACCGAGTTGGCAGTCGCACCTTCTCCGTTCGGCGCCCCGTGGATGTCGTCGACCGTGTCGACGACGTAGGCGTGGTTGTGCACACGGCCACGAGTCATGGCGACGTACAGGTTCTCCCTCGTGGTGTTGTCGAACACGACGACGTGCGCGGTGTCGACGGTGAAGCCCTGGGCGCGATGGGCGGTGATGGCGTAGCCGAGGTCGACGTGTTCGGCGACGTAGCCGGCCGGTAGGACGACGGCGCCGCCGGCCTTCCTGGCTTGACGGCGTACGACCAGGGAGCCGTCGTTGCGAACGTCTGTGACGGTCCACCGATCGCCGTTGCGGACCCAGCCAGAGCGGAGCGTGCGGAGCCGGCGATCGTTCTTGCGGGTGATGACCCAGTCGCCAACCGAGGCGCGGGTGCCGTCGATGAGTCGGACGTCTGGGCCTGCCGGGGTCTTCCCGGCCGCGAGGCGTTCGGCTCGGGCTCGCGCGTTGAGCTCGACGACGGCCTTGGTGTTGTCGGTGACCAGGACGCTCGCCTTCCCGGCTTGAGTGTCGTCACGCCAGGCTTGGTAAGCGGCGTCGATCATGCCTTCGGTGTCGCCGTCGGTGACCCGCTCATGGATGAGGTACGCGGCGACGGCCTCGGGGCGCCCGTGGCGTAGGTCGAGGGAGGCGCGCTTCTCCCACTCGTGGGTGAAGCGGTGGATGTCGGCGAGCTCGGCCGCGTCGCCACGCACGTCGGCGAGCATCGCAAACGCTCCGCCGGCTTCGACGGACTGGAGCTGTGCCCAGTCACCGACGAGCAGCACCTTGGCGCCTGTTTCGGCAGCGTGGGCGGTGATCCGGTCAAGGCTGAAGGTTCCGGCGAGCGTGGCTTCGTCGATGATGACGAGGTGGCCGCGCTGGAAGCGGGCACCGCGGTCGTGTTCGTAGAGCCACTTGGCGGTGTTCTCGCATGCGATGCCGAGGTCGTCGGCGAGGACTTGGGCTGCGGCGGCACTCGGTGCGAGTCCGACGACGGTGCCTCGTCCATGCTGTTGGGTCCAGGCCAGGTGGAGTGCGCGCATCGCGGTGGTCTTGCCTGCCCCGGCCGGACCGATGAGCAGGTCAACCTGACGTCCGGAGACGGCGACCTTGGCGATCGCCTGGGCCTGCTCGGGGCTGAGCCGGTGCCCCTTGACGGGTTGCTCGGTAGTGGCGTCGACGATCTCGATGTCGACGGTAGGGCCGCCCACGCCAGCAGCGCGTTGGAGGAGCCTGTCCTCAGCGGCGAGCAGTTGCTCGGACGAGAACACGACCGAGTGCTTGGGGCGGAAGGTGCTGGTGCCGTCGTTCCGCAGGAATGTCTCGGGGGTCGTGGCCAGTTCCGGCGGGGTGAGGCGCAGTGAGCCGAGCTCGGCTGCGTCGACTACCAGGCCGGTGATGGCCTCTCGGTCCGTGGTGGTGGCGAAGCGCCAACCGATGGTCTGACGTGAGGCTTCGGCGTGCAGGTTCGCTCGGCGCCAGGTGGCGCGCTTCTCTCCCACCGCGGCAACGACATCTCGCCCGACCTGCTCGATCACGTCGAGCGGAATGTCGTCGGCGCGCAGCAGCCGCCTCGGCGGGTTTGCCGTCAGGTGTCGGGCCCAAGTCGTGGCATCTTCACCGATGTCGCGAGCCGCGCGCCCTCGCCACATGGCGGTGAGGTCACTGAGTGAGTGGATCTGCTTCTCGGGCCGATGGGCGAGGTTGGCTTGCTGGCGCAGCTTCATGATCGTGGCCGGGCGGGGACGGCGGCCGTGGGTGGCGACGTACTCCTCAATGAGCCGGTCGGTCTCGACGTTGATGTCGCGGGAGCGGCTGGAGAAGTGTTCGACCAACGACTGCGGCACGCCGGTGATCTCCCAGGCGGGGTTCCGGTCCCGTCCGCGTGGACGTCGTTCCCAGTCGACGCCGAGAACGCGGGTGAGGTGGTCGCTGAAGACCGCCTCGTGGAGTTCGGAGGCAGCGACCGTCCAGGCGTGCAGCGGGGTGCCGTCGATGGTGCGCCACTGGCCGTCCCGGGTGGCCTTGACCCGATTGCTGATCACCACGTGGGTGTGCAGGTGCGGGTCGTTGGCGCGGGAGTCGTAGTGGTCGAACGCGGTCGCGACGACCCCGGTGACGTCGAGCTGCGCGACACCGCCCCTGGGTCCCTTCGCACCGCCGCGGGTGGCGATGACTTCTCGTTCCAGGAAGTCGATGGCGTCGGCGACGGCGGCGTGGTGGGCGTCGGCGATGATCGCCTGCGTCCCGGCATCGGAGACTCCCCACAGCACACTGGCCGACTTCGGGATCGAGAACGTGAGGTCGTAGCCGGCGACCGGGTGTCGGCGCTTTCCCACCTCGGGCACCTTGTACGTCCGGTAACGGCGGCCGAGGTCCTGGCCGGTGACCGGATGCGTGGCCTCGCCGATCAGCAGGCGGAGTTGTTCTTCGGTCACCTCGTCGCCGATCTGGACGTGGCTCTTAAGGCTTGCGGTGCCAGAGCCCATCCACCTCCCAGGCGGGGTGCCGTGCTCGCTGTAGTAACGGGTCAGCGGCGTCGACAGTGACCGGTCCCCGTCGCCTGCGGCGACCGTGCGCAGGAAGTACTCGTAGCCCTTGCCGGCGCTCATCTTGCTGATGGTTACGGTCACCGCGCCTACCTCCTTCAGGAGGTAGGTGTGCAGGCGTTCCCGGTCGAGGCCGGGACGGGCGCGCACCTCAGTTGCAAGAGGCGTGAAGGGAATGAAGGTGAGGAAGCAGAGGAGAAGGAGGAGGCGGAAGAAGAAGAAGCAGGAGAAGAGGTGAGGGAGAGAGGGAGGAAAGGAAGAAGAGTAGGGCGAGGAGGAAGGTGAGGGAGGAGATGTCGTGAAGGACGGGAAGGAAGAATGGCGCGCGTGAGCACACTGGCCGACGCCGTACTGCCGCTGATCCGGACGCGGTCGGACCTCTATCGGTACAGCGCCGCTAATGCGCACGGCCGCGACATGCACGAGGCCGTCGACATCCTCGAGGTCGCGATCCCGGCGACTGATCCGGCCGAGATCTACTCGGTCACTCACAAGGCGCTCGCGTCGTCGCTGAAGGTGATCGCCCGGGCCGACGACTCCAGCGGGATCATCGGCGACGCATGTCGTCGACTGTTGGAGCTCCACCCGAGGGCAGCCGCCGCGGCCAGGACGCCGGTCGGGAAGTTGATCGACTGGATGGTGAAGTTCCAGTTCGACGGAGAGGTCGACTACTTCGAGCTCGACCCGGTGGCGTATGCGCCGGCGCTGGGCGAGGTCGGCATGGCGGCGTACCGGAAGCGCCTGGCGGAGGTCGAGGCGAGCCTCGGTCCGCGTCCGTCCGAGGACGAGCGCTGGACGTCGGGCCACTCGCATGAGTGGTTCACCCTGGGCTGGAATGCCCAGCGGTTGGCCGTCCTCGATCACGACATCGACGCGATTATCCGCACGCACGCCAAGGACCGGAGGGTCGCGGCGTGGCTCGAGGGCACCGCCGAGGCGTTCGAGGAGATCGGCGAGATCGACCTGGCCATCGACTGGGCGAAACAGGCCACCGACTTCGACCGCGGACACCAGTCGCTCAAGGCTGCGGACTACTGGTGCCGGCTCCTCGAGCAACACCGACCCGCCGACGCTCTCGAAGCCCGGCTGTTGGTCTTTCGCCGCTGGCCGTCGTCGACGACGGCGGCCCGGCTGCACAAGGCTGTGGGCAAGTCGTGGCCCGACTACCGCGACGAGGTCGTGTCGGCCCTCGCCGCGAGCCCCAGAGATGCTGTGCTGTTCGCGCTCCTCACCCTGAAGGAGCCGGAGTTCGCGTGGAACCTCGCGCACTCGCTCGCCCTCGACAGCGACCACACGTGGAGCGAGCTGGTGAAGGCGTACGAGAAGGTCGACCCGCTCGCTGTGCTGCCGATCCACCTGCGTCTCGTCGAGAACGAGCTGGTCGAGGCTGGCGCCCAGCACTACCGACTCGCTGCCCGACGGCTCGCGAAGATGCGCAAGCTCGTGGCCGGATCAGATCGGGCCGTCGAGGTCGATCAGCTCATCGCCGAGCTGCGTGAGACCCACCGCCGCCGTCCGCGCCTGCAGCAGGAGTTCGACCGGGCTGGTCTCCCCTGATTCGGTCGGCGCTGCGCCCAACGGTCGATCGACTCGCTACTCGATCCCACGAAGCTTGAGGGGCCGGACTCCCGAGGGGCTCATCGCCAGAGCCCACGGTCCCGGACCGCGCTTGATGATCTCTCGTTGCAGACGCTGCTCATGTTGGATGAAGAGCTCGAACTGAGCCTGCGGTCCCATGTCCTGCTTCGCGCCGATCCAGACGGAGCGGATCCCGTGCTCGCGGTAGGCGCGAAGCTCCGCCGGCCGTGTGCGAATGCGCCTGTCGCGCGTGACCACGATCAACTCGCGCTCGGCCACAATCGGCATCCAGTCGAGGTCGAGCGTTCCGAGGGGTACGTCCTGTAGGGCCTCGTGTCCTGGGTAGAGCACGTCGTCTCGACCGCTTCGCCGGAGGAGCTTGCCAAGGCCCAGGGTGTTCTCGTCGGTGAAATACACTGGCCCGGGGCTTGCGGCCATCAGGCTGCGCGCTCGCTCCCGGCGATCAACTCAAAGCGAATCGCCTCATCGACCTGGGCAGGAGTGAGGTCGTACAGGTCAGCCAATTCCTCGCGACTGGTCCCCGCTCGATAGTCCTCTGCCAGCGACTCGGTGCGTACATTGCGGACAGCGGGCTGACCGAAGGCGCGAGTCGGGTCCATGACCACGTCAGGGGTCCGCATGTCAGGCTTGATGCGTCCGACCACATCGTCGACGTACTCGACCGCAGAACTGAAACGCTGTGCTGATTCGGCGAGAACTAGTTGGCCGTTGCGGACCACCACGAGCTGGAGTTGACGCTCCAGCCCGACCTGCTCCTGCACGACCCGAACAAGCTCTCGACCGTCTACGTCGAGGAAGGGGCGCGCGTGCGCGAGTGGGTAACGGCCGAACTCCCGACGAAGCTGAACGATCGCCGGACGAAGCCGCTGGACGGGCACCGCTCGGCTACGAAATTCGGCGAGGAGGCGTGCCTCGACCATCTCACCCCAAGTCACGACGTCCCCGCCGGTCGGCTCGGGGCGCAGCACGGGTTCATAGAATCTGGCACCTCGCTCGTAACCCTCGAGCCAGCGCTTCGCGGTGCCGGAGTGCAGGCCGACAAGGCGATCTACGTCCGGATAGGAGTAGATCGCGCGATCGAGCATCGAGTCCGCCATACGAACGATCCTCTCACCGGCAAGGGACAGGGTGCGAGCCCGTTGTCCCGTGTCGGCGCTGATTGCTCGAGGTGCCGGCAGCGTGACAGTTGCGACGCCCCTCACGTCGCCCCGTCATCGTGTTCGCGGGCGAACGCCTGATCGAGCAGCTCGGCTGTCAGTGGGTTCACCTGCTCGTTGCGGCGGATGTAGTGCTCGATCGTCACCTTCGGGTCGGTGTGGCCGAGCAGCTCCGCGGCGAGGTTCAGGCTGGCCTGCTCGTTGATCACAGTCGCGACGGTGCGGCGGAACATGTGCGGGCTGACGCCCTCGATCCCAGCGTCACCGAGCACCTTGCGGAGTTGGCGTCGCACATTGGCCGTGGTCAGCGGGGTTCCCTCACGGCTGCGGAAGACCAGCGCGTCCAGCGAGTGGTCGTCCATGATCGCCAGGCGTCTTCGGAGCGCCTCGGCGGTGAAGGACGGTAACGCGATCAGCCGGTTGGAGCGGTCGGTCTTCGGGTGCTCCTGGCGGTAGGTCCCGACCCCGCGCTCGGAGATCACAGTGCCGCAGATCCGCAGTGTGGCCGGCGTCGTCGTCAGGTTCAGGTCGCGTCGGCGGACCGCCAACACCTCGCCGATCCGTGCCGAGGTGCCGAGCATGACTTCGACGATCTGGCCGAGCTGCCCATCCGGATTCGGCCCGGAGCCCCCGCGCGTCAGCTCCCAGGCCCTGATCACGGCCCGGATCGCGTTGACTTCGGTCGCCGTCAGCGCCGTCGGGGTCCGCTTCGGCTTGTGGAGCCGGGAGACGTTGTCGATCGGGTTGCGCGCCAACACCTCGTGTCTGACCGCCAGCGCGAACGACTGCCGCAGCACCGTCCTTGCCCGCTTGGCCGACGAGTACGAGCTGTTGCCGAGTTGCTTCAGCAGGGCGTCGCAGCGGGCGACGCCGATCTCGCGCAGGGTGAAGCCCCTGAACGCCGGCAGTACCAGCCGATTGATGTCGCGCTCGTAGTTGAACCGGGTCGCCGGCGCGATCCGAGCTTCCAGATCGAGGTCGGCCAGCCAGTAGTCGACCAGCGCCGGAAACGGGCTGTCCGGGGTCAGCGTCGTGTCGATGGGTTGGAAGGCGTTGCGCTGGGTGAGCTTCTTCTTCAGCGCCACCTCAGCCGCCGACTTTGAGGCAGCGGTCGCCTGGACCAGCCGCGTCTGTCCGTCCCAGTCGCGGAAGCGGGTGCGCGCCTCGACCTTGCCCTTGGCCCGTGGAATGAACGCGATCTCGCCGTAGCCGCCGACCGGGACCCGCGGCCTACTCATGAGCGCCACCCTCGTGACGCTGCTCCAGCCACTCCGCGATGTCGCTGGCCGCGAAGCGGAGGTGCTTGCCGAACTTGTAGGCCCGCGGCGCCCGGCCGGACAGCCGCCAATCGTAGATGGTCTGCACGGGGACCCCGACGTACTCGGCGAGTTCCTCCACCCCGATCAGGGGCTCCAGCCCCAGCTTCGTCGTACTCATGCCCAGGAGGTGTGCGACCACTGCCGAGCGAACCCGAAGTGACCGAAACCAACGGCGCCGACGCCTGGCTGGGCCGCGCTGCACACCTGTCAATGTGATGGGTAAACGATGGGATCGCATGATTCCCCCAAAGAAAAAGTCCAGGTCAACCTGTGGCTGACCTGGACTTTCTTCGTAGCGGGGGCGGGATTTGAACCCGCGACCTCTGGGTTATGAGTGCCGTATCAGGCTCACACAGTGGCTCACATCCACCTCGACTCGGGCCAGGTGTGAGGGTAAACTCGCAGGTCAGACTCACACTCAGTGTCCGAAACCGTCCCAAGAC
>JBOHDX010000144.1:0-1101 GCA_050700835.1 Nocardioidaceae bacterium | reverse complement strand
GCGGGTGTAGAAGATGGTGTCGAGGTTGACCAGGGTGGCGTCGGTGGGTTGGGTCTGGATGTGGGCCGGGGGCAGGCCGAGTCGGCGGACTGCGTCGAGGATCTGTCCGGGTGTGACCGTCGGCCGGTGCACCCCCGGCAGCCGCTGCCCGAGACACGCACTGCTGAGGGGTGTCCAATTGCCGGCCGGCAGGTCACGTGCCCATATCGTCCACGCGCGGTCGCCGGGTCTGTGACAGCGGTGTGCGTTGACGCAATCATGCATGGATCGTCCTGGCATGTTCTGCATGCATGCCAGAAGGTAGAGAACCTCGCGCTGAGGGGGAGGAGTGCCATCCGGAACGATGATCGGCACGACTCGGTCCGGTCGTTCGTGGTTGCTTTGCAGCACCACCTGGGGGCTGTTCGGTCGTTGCCTGCCATGACCGTGCACAGTGTCGGCATCCGCTGGAATCGGTGCCCACATCAGGACAGCGAGCGCCGTCCCGGTCACTAAGCTGAGCATCACTGACCCTCCAGTCGAGATGCCGACCATTGACCGTTAAGGCGGTCCAGCTGGAAGCGGAGGGAATAGTGATCGGCCTTGTAGTGCCGGATCGCGGCGCCGGATCGGGGACGATAGGAACCGGGTTTCGCGTCGACGAGGACAAGGACCGTTACAGCCGAGGGCAGCATGTAGGGCACGAGTGATGTCGGCAACCAGTCCCCGGCGAAGTAAGCCCCTCCGCGCCGATATGTGCGGGTGTACAGATCTGCGTAGCGCTCGCAACCGCGGCAATCGTGCGAGCGCGCTCGCAGGGTCTTTGTGTCTCCCGTATGGGCGGCGTAGTTGAGCAGGCGGATGTAGTAGCGGACGAAGGCTTCGGCGCCGGAGCGGCCGGGCTTACGCGCGGCAGCCGGTAGCACCGGTTCGGTGGGTCCGGTCGTCGTCGGCGGCGACGTGGGGCTGGTGGGGCCGGTTGTCGGCGTCGCAGTGGTGGTCGGGTCGGTGGTGGCGTCGGAGCCGGAGCATCCGCCCAGGGCGATCACGGCGATCAGTGTGCTCAGCACGATCAGGACGCCGAACGGCGCAGTCGGTGCAGTCGGCGCAGTCCGCGCAGTC
>JBOHDX010000143.1:0-4353 GCA_050700835.1 Nocardioidaceae bacterium | reverse complement strand
GATCTCGTCGCCCGGGCCGGCCGCGACGTCGCCGCCACGACGCCGGGAGACCGTCCGACCACCGTTGTGCCGCGGATCCCCGTGGTGGCGGTGACAGGCACCAACGGCAAGACCACCACGTCGCGGATGATCGCGCACATCGCCCGCCAGCACGGGCTTCACGTCGGCTGGTGCAGCACCGACGGGATCTACGTCGACGGCGAGCTGGTCGAAGCTGGTGACTACTCCGGGCCGAGCGGAGCAGGGCGGGTGCTGGCGTACCCGCAGGTCGAGTACGCCGTCACCGAGACCGCCCGCGGGGGCATCCTGCTGCGTGGCATCGGGGTCGTCAGCAACGACGTCTCCGTCGTGACCAACGTGTCGGCGGACCACCTGGGGATGCACGGCATCGACACCGTCGACCAGCTGGCGGAGGTGAAGTCGGTGGTGCCGCGCATCACGAAGCGGGACGGGTGGTGCGTGCTCAACGCCGACGACCCGCGAACACTCGCGATGCGCACGGTCGCCCGCGCGCCAGCCTGGGTGTTCTCGCGGGACCCGGAGTCACCGGCGATCCGCGAGGTGCTCAGCGACGGTGGCCGAGCGACCACGGTGATCGACGGCTGGGTCAGCGTCCTGCGGCCCGGATCCGACCCGCTGCCCGTCGTGCCCGTGGTCGACGTGCCGATGACCCTTGCCGGGCTGTCCCACTTCAACGTGGAGAACGCCCTGGCCGCTGCCAGTGCAGCTCTCGCCACGAACCTGCCGCTCGAGTGTGTGCAGCAGGGGTTGCGGTCGTTCGCCCCTGGACCGGAGCTCAACCCGGGGCGGATGAATGTGTACTCGCTGGGGGACACGACCGTGGTGATCGACCTCGCCCACAACGAGGCGGGCCTCGAGGCGCTGCTCGAGATCATGCGCGGACTGCGCGCGCCCGGGGGCCGGCTCCTGCTGGGTCTGGGCACCGGCGGCGACCGGACGGACGACATCATCGAGGCGATGGCCCAGACCGCCGCACGGGACAGCGACACGCTGGTCATCGTTCACAAGCAGCGCTACCTGCGCGGCCGTGAGGCAGCCGCACTGGCCTTGTTGTACGTCCATGGCGCCGCCGCGGTCGGCGTGGGTGACGTCGTCGTACACGACTCGGAGCTGGCCGGACTCGAGGCGCTCATGGCCCACGCGCACCCTGGCGACGTGGTGGCGGTCATGACGCACCAGGACCGGCCACTGCTGGAGTCCTGGCTCCGCGAGAACGGTGCCGTCGTCGATTCACCGGACGTGCTCCGGGCCAAGGTGCTGCGCAGTGGGGCTCAGCCGTCGTCGCCCACCTCGATCAGGTAGCGCGCCCCGGGCCCCCGGGTCGACACCGCGTCGTTCGGGTTCGACAGGGCACAGCGACGCAACGACAGACAGCCGCAGCCAATGCAGGTGGTCAGCTTGTCGCGTAACGCCTCGAGCTCGGCGATCCGCCGGTCCAGCCGGGCCTGCCAGCCGCGGGACAACCGTGCCCAGTCCGCCTTCGTGGGAGTACGCCCGGACGGAAGGGTGTCCAGCGCATCCCGGATCTCCTCGAGGCTGAGCCCCACCTGTTGAGCTGACCGCACGAACGCGATCCGGCGGAGCGTGGACCGCTTGAACCGGCGTTGGTTGCCGCCCGTGCGTACCGACTCGATCAGGTGCTGGGTCTCGTAGAACCGAAGCGTCGGAGGCGAAACCCCGGAACGGGCCGAGACGTCGCCGATGGACAGAAGGTCTGTGGTGTGCAGCACGTCGCGACTTCCTTGACTTCAAGTGAACTTGATGTCTCAGCATAGGCCCATGACGACACACACTCAGACTCCAACGCTCTATGGCTATGACGACTTGGCCAGGCTGATGTCTTTGATGACCGGTGACGCCAAGCACGACAGCAGTGCCACGTCGACCCTGGACGTGCTGTGGGTGCTGTACGACCGGGTGCTGAGCATCGATCGCGACCGCGTGGACGATCCCGGAAGGGACAGGTTCGTGCTCTCCAAGGGTCATGGGCCGGCGGCCTACTACGCCGTGCTGGCCGCGAAGGGCTTTCTGCCCGTCGACGCGCTGTCGACCTTCGGCCACTGGGACTCATCGCTCGGCCATCATCCCGACCGGGTGCTGCTCCCAGGCGTGGAGCTGAGCAGTGGCTCGCTGGGTCACGGGCTCCCGACTAGTGTCGGCGTGGCCCTCGGACTGCGTGCCCAAGGGTTGGGTGCGCGGACGTACTGCCTGGTGGGCGACGCCGAGCTCGACGAGGGCTCCAACGCGGAGGCGATCGCGGCAGCATCCCGGTTCGGGCTCGGGGGGCTGACCGCGGTGGTCGTCGACAACGCCTCGGCCAGCCTGGGCTGGCCCGGTGGCATCGGCCCGCGGTTCACTGTCGAGGGCTGGGGCAGCGTCGACGTGGACGGCCGTGACCACGAGCAGATCGAAGCCGGGCTTCTCGCCGGCGAGCCGGACCGACCGCACGTCGTGGTCGCACACGTGGAGGACAAGGCATGACCATGATGGCACCGCCCGCCGGCCCGACGACCGTCGCGGAGTCGTCGGCGTCGATGCGTGAGACCTTCGTCAACGTCATGTCCGGCCTGCTCGACGACGACTTGTCCACCGCCCTCGTTCTGGCGGACATCTCGGTCTCGTTGTTCGAGGACGCTGCGCGACGGCACCCCGACCGGGTGGTGAATGTCGGGATCCGTGAGCAGCTGATGATCAGCACCGCGGCGGGTTTGGCCTTGAGCGGCCTGCGGCCAGTCTCGCACTCGATCACGCCGTTCCTGGTGGAGCGACCGTTCGAGCAGCTCAAGATCGGGTTCGGGCACCAGGACGTGGGCGGCGTGTTCGTCAGCGTCGGAGCCAGTCATGACTACTCGGCCAGCGGGCGTACCCACCGGGCACCGGAGGACGTCGCCCTGCTGGATGCGCTGCCGGGCTGGAGCGTGCACGTGCCTGGCCATGCCTCCGAGGCCGCCGCGCTGCTGCGCGATGCCGTCGCGGGCAGCGGTCGCGTCTATCTACGCCTGGCCGACCAGTCGAACGCGTCGCCTCGCCGGGTACGCCCCGGCCACTTCGTGGTCGAGCGCGACGGGAGGGCGGGCACCGTCGTGGCCGTGGGACCGATGCTCGATCCCGTACTGGCGGCGCTTGAGGGGCTCGACGTGACCGTCCTGTATGCCGCGTCGGTACGACCGTTCGATGCGTCGACCCTGCGGGCGACCCTGACTCGTCCGGACGTCGTCTTGGTGGAGCCGTACCTTGCGGGGACGTCGGCCAAGCAAGTGGCCGACGCGCTGGTCGATGTGCCTCATCGGCAGCTCGGACTGGGGATCGGCAACGCCGAGCTGCGACACTACGGCACACCGGCCGAACACGACGCGGCCCACGGGTTGGACGTGGCGACGCTGCGGCGGCGGATCAGCGACTTTCTCGACATCAGAGCCTGACCCGCTGCTGGTCTGATGACAGCGGGGTGGATCAGGCGCATCAGGCGCGTCCGATCCACCCCACCACTCACGCTCCGATCAGTGCTTGAACGCGTCCTTGACCTTCTCGCCGGCTTGCTTCATGTCTGACTTGGCCTGGTCGGTCTTGCCTTCGGCCTGCAGCTCGTCGTCGCCGGTGGCCTTGCCGCCGGCCTCCTTGGCCTTGCCCTGCACGTCCTGGGCCTTGTTCTTGACCTTGTCGTCGATTCCCATGGGGGCTCCTCGCTCGATTTCTCGTGTTCGTGCGCTTCCTGCCTAGCACGGGCCCGGTGCGACGGCACGCCGGACCGGTTGGGATCAGGGCTGTGGAACCCGTGCACTGACGTGCACGTCGACGACGCCGAGCTGCGGCGGTACGGCAGGGTTGCCGACCACGACGCCGCGCACCGGCTCGACCCGCCCATTCTGCGACGGCGGATCACCGGCTTCCTGGACGGCTCAGAGTTGGCTCAGTCTGAGAACGGCCCGGCAGGAGCGGTCGACCCTGTCAGTCCGTAGGTAATGGGCGCCGGTCCGTGCCGACCAGCCCTTGCAGCCGGCGGCGGACGAGCAAGCCCGCGGCCACGCGCCCAAAATTGCACCCGGGTGCGGCAGGACGAACGGGCTATTGATCCGTGACGGCCCCGAACCGTAGCGTGCAGCCAAGCAGTTCCGGTGGGGGACTCTGGTTGATACGGGCGACGTCAACGGTACGCACGACAGCGGGTACTTCCCCGCCTCCAGCGACACCGGCATGAAGTTGGCTCTGACCCGGATCCGCAGGTAGTTCTGGGCTGATTGGCGTGTGAAACGACGAGGGTGCCTTGCCTGCTTGGAGAATCGAGGTTGTCAAGACCTTCGGTTCTGTGAGCGGGAAGGACACCCTGTCGGT
>JBOHDX010000142.1:0-13232 GCA_050700835.1 Nocardioidaceae bacterium | reverse complement strand
GCCCCGGTCCGTGTGACCGGGGCCGACGTCTGTCTGTCCCGGTCGTCCGCGCTGCCCCGCCGTCCTACCTCGCCGTCCCATTCCCCCGCCCCGAATTGGCGCGCTGTGGTCGTGGGATGGGCCGGGGACCCGCCAGATCACGCCGAATGCGGTCGGGGTGCGCTGGGGATGACGACCGTTCAGCAAGCGAACGTGAACAGACTCTGGCCGATCCGCAGCGGCACGGGCTCCCCGACGAGGCGGTGCACGCCGACCGAGAAGGCGTCCGGGCCGGGCGAGTCGAAGGCGCGCTCCTCGAACCCGGCATCGGTCAGCCAGCGGCGGATCGCAGGCGTGAGGTCGGGGGCCCGTCGGTGCCGGGTCCAGATCACGGTGGCCCCCCGCGCACACAGCTGCGGGGCGGCAGCGACGGTTCGACGCACGTCCTCGTCGCTGACGTTGCCGAACACGCCGCACAGCAGCACGAGGTCCGCCGGCACCGCACCCGTGTACGCGTCGGTGACGCCGGCGTCTCGCTCACGAACCGCGACATCAAGGCCCGCCGCCCGAGCCAGCTCGGCGGCCATCGCCGCGTTGTCGGAGTCGTACTCGACTAGGGTCGCGCGAAACCGAGCGGCGTCCCGTCGCCCGGCGAGCTCTGGGATCAGGTCGAGCCCCCTGCCCGCGCAGGCGCTGACGATGCGGGCCGGACCGTCGGGCTGGGCGTCCAGCCAGGCACGGACATGACTCCGGACGATTCCCAGCCGGCGCGACAGTGGCGACGCCGGGTCGTCGTAGGGCGCGTGCCAGGCACGCCAGTCGGTTCGCTCGGTCAACCCGCCACCGTGGCGAACCGCTTCGCGAGCTGCTCCCCGGCGGCCGCAACCTCGTCGTCGCGCTCCCGCAGCTGCTCGACCACGGCATCGCCGTCGACACCGTAGGCGTCCCACTGCTCCTCACTGACCTGGTGCCGCCAGTCGGTGAAGCTCGGCAGCGACACCTCCGGGTGGAACTGCACTCCCCATGCGCGCTCATGCACGCGGAATGCCTGGTAGGGATACAGCGCCGTCTGTCCGAGCCATACGGCGCCCGACGGCAGCTGGGCGATCGCGTCGCGGTGCATGCTGGGGCCGGGGAACGGGTCCGGCAGGGCCGACACAAGGGCATCTTCGGCGGCCTCATCCCGCCAGCGGACCTCGACGACCCCGGCCTCGATCCCGCGGCGGCCGACCTCGACCTGGCCACCGCACGCGGCCGCGAGCAGCTGGGCGCCGAGGCAGATGCCGAGGGTGGGGACTCCCCGGTCTGCGGACGAACGCATCAGGGCGCGGACGTCGGCGAGCCAGGGGAACTCATGGTCGTCCATGGCACCCATGTGACCGCCCAGGACGACCAGTCCGCCGCCGTCCACCTGCGGAGGAACCTCGTCGCCGGCGTACGGGCCGCAGGTGCTCAGCTCGGCTCCCGCCTCGGTCAGCCACGTGCCGTAGCGGTCAGCGGTGCAACCGGGATCCGGCTGGACGATCAGCAGCTTCACGCTGCAGACGGTAGCCCCGCCTGGTGCTCGTCCCAGTCCCCCGTCCGGGATTGCGGGAAAGTGGCTCTGGTGGGCGCGGTGGGCCAACCACCTTCCCGCAATCGCCGGACGAGCCCGGGCAGTGTGAGCGTTCAGCCCGGCAGCTGGGGCGCAACGTCCGAGGCGAGCAGGACCAGGTGGTCGAGGTCATGCAGGTCGAGGATCTGGGCGTACACCCGGCTGATCCCAAGCTCAGCCAGGGCACCGAGCTTGTCCACCACCTCGGCAACCGTCCCGGTCAGGCTCTCGGAGCGCAGCTGTGCGACGTCGCGGTGGATGGCCGCCGCACGCCGGGCCACCGTTGCCTCGTCGCGGCCGACGCAGACCAGCTGGGCGGCGGAGAACCGCATCGACTCCGCTCCGCGGCCGTCCTCGTCACACGCGCGGCGCACGCGTTCGAACACCGCACGGGTGTCGTCGATGTCAAGGAAGGGGGCGTTGAACTCGTCGGCGTACATTGCCGCCAACGCCGGGGTACGCCGCATGCCGGACCCACCGATGATCAGCGGCGGACGCGGCTGCTGCGCCGGCTTCGGCCGTGCCGGGGAGTCCTCGATCTGGTAGTGCTTGCCGGTGTAGGTGAACGACCCTCCCTCGGGCGTCTCCCACAAGCCTGTGACGATGGCGACCTGCTCCTCGTACCGGTCGAACCGTTCACGCACGGACGGGAACGGGATGCCGTACGCGCGGTGCTCCTGCTCGAACCAGCCGGCGCCGATCCCCAGCTCCACCCGGCCGCCACTCATGTCGTCCACCTGGGCGACGGTGATCGCCAGCGGCCCGGGCAGCCGGAAGGTCGCGGCCGACATGAGCGTGCCGAGCCGGATCCGGGACGTGTCCCGAGCCAGTCCGGCCAGCGTCGCCCAGGCGTCGGTCGGTCCGGGCAGCCCGTCGCCGCTCATGTGCAGGTAGTGGTCTGATCGAAAGAATGCGTCAAAGCCGAGGTCCTCGGTGGCCCTGGCGACACGGAGCAGGTCGTCATAGGTCGCGCCCTGTTGTGGCTCGGTGAATACGCGGATGTGCATGAGGACATCCTGCGCGTGACGGGGCGAGATGTCGCCGACGAGACAATTGACATTGGCGTTGCCTGGGCGATGGCAATGTCGATTCTTCGACGTACGGGGTGGCGGAGTGGAGACTGGGACGATGACCCAGCCGCCGCCCTCGCCCGCACCCGGACCTCGGGTGGTCACCAACGGACGGCTGGGCCAGGTCGACGCGACACTGGTGCCGCGGTTTGCCGGTCCCGCGACGTTCGCACGGATGCCGCGCATCGACGAGGTCAGCGACGTCGATGTCGCAATCGTCGGTGTGCCGTTCGACGGGGGCGTCTCCTATCGACCCGGGGCACGGTTCGGCCCGGCCCACGTACGCGAGTCGTCCCGACTGCTGCGCCCCTACAACCCCGCCCAGGATGTGGAGCCGTTCGCTGGCCAGCAGGTTGTCGATGGCGGCGACATCGTGGCCAACCCGTTCTCCATCGATGAGGCCCTCGGCCAGATCGAGGCTGGTGCACGGTCGCTTCTCGAACGCGCCACCGCGTTGGTCAGCATCGGAGGCGACCACACAATCGCGCTGCCACTGCTCAGAGCCGTGACCGCCACGCATGGGCCCGTGGCAGTGGTCCACTTCGACGCCCACCTGGATACCTGGGACACCTACTTCGGCGCGGCGTACACCCACGGGACGCCGTTCCGGCGCGCGAGCGAGGAGGGTCTGCTCGACCGAGCCGGCTGCGTCCACGTCGGCACCCGTGGCCCGCTGTACTCCCGCCAGGACCTGCGAGATGACACCGACCTGGGCTTCAGCGTGCTGCCGAGCACGGAGATGGATGCCCTCGGTGTGTCCGGTGTGGGGGAGCGCATCCGCTCGCGTGTCGGCGAACGCCCGGTCTACGTGTCGGTGGACATCGACGTGCTCGACCCGGCACACGCGCCGGGTACTGGCACACCGGAGGCAGGCGGGCTCACCAGTCGCGAGCTGCTCGCGCTACTGCGCGGGCTCGCCGGCCTGAATCTCGTCGCTGCCGACATCGTCGAAGTAGCCCCGGCGTACGACCACGCGCAGATGACGGGGATCGCGGCTTCGCACGTCGTCTACGAGCTGCTGTCGGCCCTCTCGCCGCGGGCGGCGGGCTGAGCTTCACCGGTTACGGACGGCGTGGGCGCCGACCGACGGCGGCGCCCGGCGCGAGGTGTCGAGGTCCGACACGAGTCCCATTGGTTGGAGTCGTGCCGATGTGCGCAACGCCATGGATGTGGGCCCGCGCCGCGGCGAGGTGACAACCTGGTACTCGCGCGCTGCCCGGGCCACAACCCGCGGACCGGCCGGCCACAACCCGCGGATCGCCGGCCAGAACCCGCGGATGGCGGGCCTGTGCGCAGCAAGGACGTCTGTGACGATGGGGGCCGTGACCACCTTCAGCGCCGTTTCCCACCTGGAATGCCCCCGCTGCGGCCGGCAGCACGACGCGCACGTACGCCAAGGAACCTGTCCCCAGGACGGCTCACCGCTGCTGACGCGCTACGACCTCGCCGGCGTGAGCGTGACCCCGGACGACATCGCGTCTCGACGCCCGGACCTGTGGCGCTACCACGAGCTGTTGCCCGTCTCAGGCCCCGAGCACGTGATCTCCCTGGGCGAGGGCATGACGCCGCTGCTGTCGGCGCCCAGGCTCGCGACCGAGCTCGGGCTCGACCGACTGCTCGTCAAGGACGACGGGCTGCTCCCGACCGGCTCGTTCAAGGCTCGGGGTGCTGCCGTGGGAGTGTCGAGGGCGCGCGAGCTGGGGGCGCTGCGGATGGCGATGCCCACGAACGGAAACGCCGGCGCCGCCTGGTCCGCGTACGCCGCACGGGCGGGACTGACGATGGTCGTCGCGATGCCCGTGGACGCGCCGAGCATCACCCGAGTCGAGACGGTGGCCACCGGTGGCGACCTGCGTCTTGTCGACGGGCTGATCTCGGATGCTGGTCGACTCATCGCCTCCGCGGTGGCCGACAGCCCGCAGGACTGGTTCGACGTGGCGACACTGAAGGAGCCGTACCGCATCGAGGGCAAGAAGACGATGGGCCTCGAGATCGTCGAACAGCTCGGCTGGCGGATGCCCGACGTGATCGTCTACCCGACCGGCGGCGGCGTGGGCCTGATCGGCATCCACAAGGCGTTGACCGAGTTGGTCGAGCTGGGCTGGGTGGCCGGTCCGCTCCCGCGGCTCGTGTCCGTGCAGGCGACCGGGTGCGCGCCGATCGTGGCCGCCTTCGAGGCCGGCGCGAACGAGTCGCAGCCATGGCAGGACGCCCACACCGTCGCGTTCGGCATCACCGTGCCCAAGGCGCTCGGGGACTTCCTCGTGCTCGACGCGCTGCGGGACACCGGTGGCACCGCCGTCGCGGTCGACGATGCAGACATCTTGGCAGACGTACGTCTCGCCGGACGGCTGGAAGGGATGTTCCTTTGTCCGGAGGGTGCCGCCACCGTGACCGCGACACGGGCGCTGCGGGCCAGCGGATGGCTCGCGTCGACCGACGAGGTGGTTCTCCTCAACACCGGTGCGGGAGTGATCTATCCCGACACCGTCGCCGTGGACGCGCCGACCATCCGTCGAGACGGCGCGATCTCGTTGGCCCAGCGCCTGGACTGATAGGTCGGTAGCCCAGCGGCACGTCCAGCAGCTGCCCAGCGGCGCGTCCAGCGGTCTACTCAGAAGTTTGCTCAGGCGTTTGCTCGGAGGTTTGCTCGGAGCACCGCGGACACCATCTCGTCCTCGTCCGCGCCCAAATCCTCGTCCGCGTCCTCGTCGGCGTTCTCATCAGCATTCCCGAAAGCGTCCTCGGCCCCGCCTTCGCCCGCGTCGTCACGGCCGATGCCGTAGCCCCCGAAGCCGCGCACGTATTCATAGCCGTCGTTGCACCAGCCGCAGCCGCAGCCGCCGCGCTCGCCGATGCCGAGACGGTCGTGCCTCGTCCGACGCTCCTGCTCGCTCATGCGCTCCCCGTCCTCGCTTGATCCGGTGGGCTCGCCGGCCCGGCCTCGCCTCGACGTTCTAGTCCAGGCGACCGACGGTCGGCCGAAGTCGGCTCGAGGCCTGGGGAGAAGCCCTGGAGTTGGTGCGATCGGGACCGTACCCGGCTAGGTTCACGGCATGGCTGGGATCGAGCTGCTCATCGACGGCTTCGACCGCATCCAGCAGCTTGTGCACGGCGCGGTGGAGGGGCTGTCGGACGAGCAGCTGGCCTACCGCGTCGACGGTGGGGCGAACACGATCGGCTGGCTCGTGTGGCACCTCACCCGGATCCAGGACGACCACCTCGCGGGAGTTGCGCAGACCGGCCAGGTGTGGACGGACGACGGGTGGGCCGACCGGTTCGGCCTACCGTTCGACGCGACCGCCACCGGCTACGGCCAGGACAGCGACGACGTCGGCGCGGTCCGGGTCTCCGCGCAGCTGTTGACGGGCTATCACGACGCGGTGCACGACCGCGCCGGGGCGTACCTGCACGGACTGGGCGATCCCGACCTCGACCAGGTCGTGGATGAGCGGTGGGACCCGCCGGTGACGCTCGGCGTACGCCTGGTCAGCGTGCTCGGCGACGCCCTGGAGCACGTCGGTCAGGCCGCATTCATCCGCGGCGTCATGGAGCGATCCGCCGGCAGCTGAACCGCTCGAGGAGGTCCCGATGGCCGTGCAAGGCGAGTCGCGCACCCGGCACCGTGCCGACGAGGTCTCCGATGCCGAGCGTTGGTTGCTACGAGCGATCGTGCTCGTGGTCGTCACCTTGTTGCTGATCGAGGTCGTAGGCGGCCAGAGCTGGCAGTGGACCGGCTTCGGACAGAACCAGCACCTCTGGGACTGGCTGCACCTGCTGCTTCTGCCCGTGGTGCTGGCACTGCTGCCGGTGCTCAGCCGGCACCGACCAGGACGCCCACGAGGCTGGCGACTGGCGGTGGTCGCCACCGGCCCCGCGCTGCTCGTTCTCCTGGTGATCCTCGGGTACGCCGTGCCCTGGAGCTGGACGGGCTTCACCGGCAACACGCTCTGGGACTGGCTCGATCTTCTGCTGTTGCCGGTCAGCATCTCCCTGCTGCCCTTCCTGCTCGAGACCGACGACGCGGTGCGGACGAGGTGGCTCACCGGCTTCGGCGCCTTCGTCGTGGTGTTCGCGGTGTTGGCCGTGCCCGGCTACATGGTGCCCTGGCGCTGGACCGGGGTCACCGGAAACACGTTGTGGGACTGGGTGCAGCTGCTCATCGTGCCTTTCGCGTTGCCGGTCACCGTGACCGTCGTGATGCATGAGACGCGGCGGCCCTGAGAAAAGCGAATTGGTATAGTCCACCACCTGGCGATGGGGTGGTGAGGTGACGGATCAAGGCTCGTGGATGCGCCGGGAGATCGCCGAGCAGCCGAGGGCCGTCGCGGCCACCCTCGAGGCGGGTCTCCCGCTTCGCCAGTCCTTGCGCCACAGCGCTCTCGACCGGCGTCACGTCCTGCTGGTGGCCCGCGGCTCGTCCGACAACGCGGCGATCTACGCGCGGTACCTCCTCGAGGTGCACTCCCGGCGACAGACAAGCCTGGCGGCGCCGAGCATCGCCACTGCCTACGGCACCGCGCTGGACCTGTCCGACACCCTCGTGGTTAGCGTGTCCCAGTCGGGGGCGACCGAGGAGATCGTCCACACGCAGGAGTGGGCGCGTCGCTGCGGGGCCGCGACCGTCGCCGTCACGAACGACCCTGACAGTGACCTTGCCGGCCGGGCCGACCACGCCATCGTGACCATGGCCGGCACCGAGCGTGCCGTGCCCGCCACCAAGACGTACACCACGCAGCTCGCGGCCCTGGCGGTCCTCGCCACCGCTCTGGCGCCCGACCTGCATGCACTCGATCAGGAGCTGGGCATGGTTCCCGCCCAGATCCAGCGTCTGGTCGACCGGACCGACGTCGGACCGGTGTCCATTGCGTTGGGTGAGGCGGCCGAGGTGCTGGTCACCGGGCGCGGTCTTGTCTACGGCACCGCCCTCGAGCTTGCGCTGAAGATGGAGGAGACCTGCCTGAGGCCCGTCCGCGGGCTGTCGTACGCCGACCTGCGGCACGGACCGATGGCGGTCGTCGACGACCAGTCGGTCGTGGTCCTGGTCGCGGCCGCGACCGGGCCTATGTCGTCAACGGTGACCGCGCTGTCCGCCGACCTGGCCGGCAGAGGCGCCACCACGATCGTGCTCGGGGGCGACGCGGTGCTGCGCGCCACCACGCTTCTCGTACTGCCCGGACCCGACCTCTCGGAGCTGCTGGCTCCGCTGGGTCTCGTCGTCCCCGGTCAGCTCGTGGTTGAGGCGCTGGCGCGCCGGCTGGGCCTCGACCCGGATGCGCCGAGAGGATTGTCCAAGGTGACCCAGACCGACCCCCGAGCAGGCACGCTCAGCTGAGCTCGAGCGTGGCCGCGAGCTTCGTCAACCGCTCGCTCTCGCCAGGCGCCACCGGCGACATCAGGACTTCGTACTCCTGCCGCTGGTACGCCGCCGCGATCGGCAGGTAGCCGGCGTAACCGTTTGCGTACCCGACCAGCAGCTGGTGCGGCCCCGTGACGCGCTCCAGCGCCGAGAACGGCTCGCCGCCCAGCCCGACCAGCTCGATCCCGCTCAGGTCGAGACGGGCAACGGCACACGGCACGTCGGACCCGTCTGCCGTCGTCTGCGCGGCGATCCGGGTCGCCTGCCACGTCGTGTACGCATCCCGGAGGCCGACCCGATCGCTGCTGTGCCGGGTGGCCCGCTGGTAGGCCGCGTGCGCCCGCGCCTCGGCCGAGGCGGCCTCTGCTGGGGCTGGGCCGGGCTTGGGGGCGAGCAAGGCCTCACCGGCTGCGCCCCGCAGCGGCCGGGACGGATCGCCATCAGCCACCGGCGGCTGGTCGGCCAGCGCCAGCAGTTGCTGCGCGCTGAGCGAGCCGAGGCGATCAACCTCAGCCGGAGTCTGCGCCCGACGGTGGGGGCGAGTGCTGATGTCGCCCGCCGCGCCGGTGCCGACCACGCACCACGCGTCGACGTCGCGGGTCAGGGCGCGGCGGATGCCGCCCGGCAGGTCCGCTGAGACCGCGGTGTTCGTGGCGTCGAGCACGGTGGAGTGGACGCCGACAAACGCCAGGACGCCGACCAGCTCACCACCGCCGGGGCGTCGGACACTCACCACACCGGCTGGCGCGGTTAGTCCGCGCTGGGCACCGGACCGCTGGCCTCCGACATCATCGAGCGAGCCCTTGTGCAACGACAGGGAGGCCGGCGTGACGGTCCGGTCCGCTTGCTCGACGGCGACGACGACGGCTTCGCCGACCAGCTCCAGCCACCCGCCAGGCGTCGCACCGCCGCGGGGTCGGCAGGTCGCGTCGGGGCCGGCGTGGGTGTGCGTGGCGGTGAGCCAGACCAGGCGCGGTGGGGCGCCCACCAGGCCCGCCACCACTGTCCGGGTGTGCGCCACGAGGTCGGTGTTGACCGCGAGCAGATCGGCGACGCAGACGACCGCTGTCGTGTCGCCACGGCGTACCACGACGGCGTGCACCTCGAGCGGGTCGAGCGTGCCCACCGACCCGTGGTCACGGTCGGCGTAGCCGCCCAGCGCCGTGCCCTCAGGCACCGCGAGGGTCGCCACCCCGTGACCCACCTGGATCAGTCCGTCGTCAGGCATCGTCGATCGCCTGGCGCACGCTGCCGCTTCGCTCGAGCCGGTCCCGTGCTGCCGCCGCGTTCAGACCCGCGCGCAGCATCACGACCGCGACCTTCACGCTGTCGTCCGCCTCCACGAGTGCCCGCTGCGCGTCGGCGTCGGTGCAACCGGTCGCCTGCGCCAGGATCCGCAGCGCCCGGTCGTGCAGCTTCGCGTTGCTGGCGCGGACGTCGACCATGAGGTTGCCGAACGTGTGGCCCGTACGCACCATCACCAGGGTCGACAGGGCGTTGAGGACGACCTTCTGCGCGGTGCCCGCCTTGAGCCGGGTGCTCCCGGCCAGCACCTCCGGCCCGGTCGGAAGCTCGATGGTCAGGTCAGCGACGGCCGACATCGCCGAGCCGGCGTTGTTGACGATCGCGACGGCCAGCGCTCCGGTCTCGCGCGCCGCGACCAGCCCGGCGACGACGTACGGTGTCCGTCCGCTGGCCGAGATGCCGACGACCACATCGTCCGGGCCGACGTGTGCCCAGCGGACCGCCATGGCTCCGCTCTGCGCGTCGTCCTCGGCTCCTTCGCGGGCGCCGGCCATGGACCGGGGACCACCCGCGACGAGCGCGACCACCGTCTCGGGCGGGACCCCGAACGTCGGCGGGCACTCCGCGGCGTCGACGGCCGCCAGCCGCCCCGGCGTACCCGCGCCGAGATAGACGAGCCGGCCACCGCCCCCGATCCGGTGCGCCACGGCATCGACGACCGCCTCGAGCTGGGGGGACGCGGCGCGCAGTGCCTGGTCGACGGCGACCTGTTCGTCGATCATCAGCCGGACGAGATCGCTGGTGCTGCGTCGGTCGAGGTCGTCCAGCTCTGGCCGGGTCGCCTCGGTCACCAGGTCGCCCAGGTGCTCACCGGCAGGGTTCGCCGCCTTCATGCCACTCCGCTCTGACTAGTGTTTGACCCGACAGGCCGGGAAGGGGTGACAGCGTGGCGAGGTCCGACCGCCCGGCGCTCTCCTTGCCGGCCCGGCTGGCCCGAGGACCCAAAGGCGCCCAGCTGCAGGCGATCCTCGAGGGCTATGTCGCCACGTTGCCGCCGGGCTCGTTGCTGCCCAGCGAGCGCGAGCTCGCCGAACGTTTCGGCCTGGCCCGGATGACCGTGCGCGCCCAGGTCGAGAGGTTGGCGCAACGGCGTCTGGTCTATCGCCAGCAGGGACGCGGCACGTTCGTCGCCGAGCCGATGCTCACGCACACCGAGCACCTGACGTCCTTCACCGAGGACATGCGCGCCCGAGGCCTCGCGCCGGGTACGCGTCTGGTCGAGGCCGCCACCGACGTGGCGATCGGCGCCCTGGCGGCCCGGATGGAGCTTCCCGAGGGCTCTGCGGTGCTTCGCATCCGTCGCGTGCGTACCGCGGACGGCGTGCCGATGGCCGTCGAGGAGACCCATCTGCCGGCCGACAGGTTTCCCGGACTCAGCGGTGACGACCTGGCCGGCGGCAGCTTGTACGACCTGATCACCGGCCGCTACGGCGTGACGATGAGCCAGGCCACCCAACGGGTGACGGTCGTGACGCTGGCGCCCGACGACGTCGCCCTCCTCGAGACCACCCCGGACGAGCCGGCGTTCCGGATCGAACGCCTCACCCGCGACGCGGACGGCGTCCTGATCGAGTACGCCGCGTCGCTGTATCGCGGGGACCGGTACGAAGTCGTCATGCACGCGCGCCGGGACGCCGCACCCGACCGGCGCCGACGACGGCGCTGATCGGGGCACGACGTGCCGGCGGTAGCGGGCGCTCACCCGGCGTCGCTGCGCAGACGGGCGCCCGCGTCCACCACCCCGTCCGTCCCCGCACGCACCGCGGTGGCCGTGACGTCCCCGCCGGCTCCGGCCTCGATCAACGTCTCCAGCAGCATCGGCAGGTTCATGCCGGTGACCAGGCCCACCCGCGGGTCGGACAGGAACGCGGCGGCGACCGCGTTGGCCGGGCTTCCCCCGAACATGTCCGCGAGGATCAGCAACCGGTCCTCGTCGGCCTTCAGCGTCTGGTCCGCGACCTCGCGCACCTCCGCGACCACCTCCGCCGGGTCCTTGTCGGGCTGCATCGAGACCGGTCGCACGCCGGGCTGGGGGCCGAGGATCATCTCCACCGCCTCCAGAGCCCCGCGGGCGTACCCCGCGTGCCCGATCAGCACGACACTCGTCGTGCTCACTTGGTCGGCAACGTCGGGGCGAACCAGCCCGCCCAGCCGACCGCCAGGCCGACCGCGAAGACGCCGGCGATCGCCCACAGCGGATGGATGTTGAACCGTTTGAACGCCCAGTAGACGACGGCCGTGGCCGCCACGGGCAGCAGATAGGGCACCACCAGGTCGAGCTGTGTCTGCACGGGCACAGCCTGCTTGACCTGCTTGCCCTGCACGGTCACGGTCTGGTGGTACGTCAGGGTGGTGACGACCTTCACGATCGACGGGATGAACCCGCCGAGGACGACCAGCCCGAGAATGGTCGCGGCCTCACTGAGCCGTTCCAGCGCCCCGCCGGCGATCGACATCGCCAGATCCTTGCCCTGCCGGTAGGCGAACAAGAACTGCCAGCGCCGGACCGCGTAGTAGGGGATCAGCACCATGACGGCGGCAAAGATCGGCCCGATCCACTTGCCCTGGATCGCCCAGGCCGCCGCGATCGTGAAGATGATCGAGTTGTACAACGCGAACGTGAGCGTGTCGCCGATACCGGCCATCGGTCCCATCAGACCGACCTTGACGCCCTCGGCGGACGTCTTCGACCCGGCCTCCTCCATCGCCACCGCTGATCCGAGGATCAGCGGGCCGCCGATGATCGGGCTCGTGTTGAAGAACGTGAGGTGCCGTTGCAGCCCCTCGGCGTACTCGGCCTTGTCCGGGTACAGCCGCCGGAGCACCGGCTCCATCGCCCAGGCGAACCCCAGCGCCTGCATCCGTTCGTAGTTCCAGGAGATCTGGAACGAGAAGAAGTAGCGCCAGAACGACCGGTTCAGGTCACGCTTGGTCAGCACTGGCCTGGGTGTGGTCGTCGCCTCGGGATCCGTGGTGGTCGTGGTGTCAGGCGTGGGTGGCCTCCTGAGTCGTCTGCCGGCTGCGTAGAGCCATGAACATTGCTGCGACCGCGACTCCGAAGATCGCGATGCCCTGCATGGGCACCTGCAGATAGGCGAAGAGCACGAAGCCGATCAGGAGCATGTACCAGTAGCGCTTGACCGGCATGATCCGCAGCAACATGGCGAACCCGACGGCCGGCAACATCGCGCCCACCAGGGACATGCCGCTGACGAAGCCTGCGGGGATGGCGTTCTGGAAGTCCTGCACGACACTTCGTCCGGCGTACACCGCGACGAACGTTGGGATGAACCGCACCAGTCCCCAGGGAATGAAGGCGGTCCAGTGGGTCCAGGTCAGGGCGTGACTGCGGCCTTCGGCCGCGAACACGTCGGCCCGGTGGATCCAGAAGGTCGGCAGGAACCGGCCGACGGGGTCGATGCTGGCGAGCAAGATGGCCGCCGGCAGTCCGATCCCGAGACCGAGCGCGAGATGGGACGACAGTGTTCCGGTGGCGCTGGTGGCCAGGGCCGTACCCACGATCGCACCGGTCGGGTAGTCCGGGATGCTCGCGCCACCGTAGGTGTAGACACCGAGCGCGGTGAGCTCGAGCGTTCCACCCAGGGCCATGCCGAGGGTGGGGTCGCCGACGATCAGTCCGGCGACGGTGCCGGCGATGAGCGGCCGGCCGGCGTAGATGAGGGTGGGTCCCAGCGTGTCGAAGATGCAGAACGTGCTCCACAACGCCAGGAGCAGGGCTGTGAACATGGTTACCTCTACCTCTATCTGGATGAATCCGGCTCTATCTGGATGAATCCGGCTCTATCTGGATGGATCGGGCACGGGGTGGCCCGAACCGGTCTGAGTGGTCGTGCGGAGCTGCGACGGCCGCACGTCGCCGCCAGGAACCTCACGGCCGCCCAGGAAGACGGTGCGCAGGTTGGCC
>JBOHDX010000141.1:0-36007 GCA_050700835.1 Nocardioidaceae bacterium | reverse complement strand
CGGCCGCCGGGTTGGCGAACGTGATCAGCCCCTTGACGTCGAACGCGACCACGCCCTCGGTCTGCGCGTCCGTGATCGTCTGCAGTTGCGCGATGAGGTCGGCGCTGCGCAGCGCGTCGTCCGCGACGCCCGCGAGAGTGACAAGCGCCTCCCTTTCCTCGGCGGTCCAATGACCCGGACCCAAACGTTCCTGAGCC
Source organism: Nocardioidaceae bacterium (assembly GCA_050700835.1). GTDB lineage: Bacteria > Actinomycetota > Actinomycetes > Propionibacteriales > Nocardioidaceae > JBOHDX01. The sequence continues at coordinate 35,810 of JBOHDX010000141.1, read as the reverse complement.
ACGATCAGGGCTCCGCCTGACATTGGAGCGGCGATGGTGCTCGGCGTCGGATTCAATGGCCCACTGGTCAGAAAGACACTCTTGGCCCCGAGCAGTTCCCTGGCAGCCCGGAACAGCAAATCTTCGATCGCAGCGCGACTGCTTGTCGAGCGAACCTTGGCGGTGGCTTGTTGCAGCCTTTCGGCCTGCACACGTGCGGCCGACTCATGCAGTTGGGCCGAGAAGGCTCGTTGCACGAGGACAACCAAGAGGATTGACGGAAGGATCCCCCATGGGAAGGTAAGACTCAGACTCGCAGCCGTCGCGCCAACAACGCCCATGCCCACCCAAGCGAGTAGCTGCCCGAACGTTGGCCTCACCGCGCTCGTGACGGAGGAACGCGTGGCAAACGCGATCATCAGCAATACACCTGTTTTTGAAAGGAGTGGGATCATCGTCGTTCCGAGAATCGATCCGAAGATGACAGCCGTCGTTAGTCGGTCGTGGTTACTCTGTGACAGCGACTCGCAGACGAAGAGTGCGACGCCCGTCGTGACAAGCATTTGGCCGGCGTTGAAGATGGCCTTCTCCAGGGCCCGCCGCAGGGTGAGACTCCCCAAAAGCGACGCCATGCACGCCGCCGCTAGCAGCAAGTTCGGAGGCAGAGTGATGAGGAGGGGGGCGAACAGCAGCTCGTCCAACGTTAGAGACTCAACCGACCCACCCACGGCCACGTGACGCCTTGGAAGTAGGTGCGAACCTGCTAGGAGAGCAGACAAGCCGACGGCCACTGGCCACGGGACCGGAACGATCGCCGACGACCTGAGGCTCGTGATTGCGGCCGCAACAATGAGCCCGGCAGCTAGGACTGCCAGGCTCGCGGTCAGCGTATGCCGCTTGGGTCGTTCGTTGATGAGGGGTCACCCTTCTCGGTATCCCCTCGATAATGCCTGACGCGAGCCTCGGGCGTGGCTTAATTGGCCCACTCGTAGGTGTCCCAGTGCGAGCCGTCGGCCTTGTCCCAGTGGGAGCCGGGCGTGGCCTTGGCCCACTCGTAGGTGTCCCAGTGCGAGCCCTTGCCGGAGGCCTTCGCCCATTCGTACGTGTCGACCGGCGTGGTGGTGTCGGAGGCAGCGCAATCAGGGGAGGTGAGAGCAGACATCGGGGACTCGCCTTCATGGTTACGCACCGTGAGGAACGGTGCACAAGGTATGAATCAGGGGCGCGGCCCCGAGTCCGCAGGATGAATATCCCACTACAAGCCCGTTTTGCCTACCGGACTGGCGAAAAAAGGTCTACTTCCTGGTAACTGTTCGGGTGACCACATGACCACCCGTCGGTGGCTCCAGGCTCATTCGAGGATGAGTCCCGCCTCATCCGTTCGGGTGATACCCGCGCTACTGACAGTGACGAGGCTGCTGCGCCCATTCGTGGTCAGCCAAAGCTCACTCATGGCGCTTCACACGTCGGGCGTACCGGAATATCGGACATTTCGGTCGGAAATTGGTGCGGCCGGCGTGTGAAGCGGCGGCGGAAGGTGCCTCCGGCGTGTGGAGCGGCGGCGGAAGGTGCGGCCGGCGTGTGGAGCGGCGGCGAGGGGTGTGGCCGGCGGGTGAAGCGGCGACGAGGGGTGGCGTCAGCGTGTGAAGCGGCGACACGGGGGTGCCGCCGACGGGTGAAGCCGCGGCGGAGGTGGCCGTCAACGGGTGAAGCGCCGGGCGGTCAGGCCAGCTCGCGGCGCAACACCGGGATCACACCGCCGGCGAGCAGCATCTTGATCTGGCGGGGCGACAGCCGGTGCCGCAGCCGCACGTCGCGATCACCGAGACGGGCGCTCAGCTCGTGGCCGTCGGAGAGGCCGCGGTGCAGGTCCTCGAGCACCAGCACGTCGCCCTGCTGCACCGCCTCGTAGTCGGCGTCGTCGGTGAACTCCAACGCCAGCACCCCGAAGTTGGCGAGGTTCTGCCAGTGGATGCGTGCGTACGACTTGGCGACGACGGCACGGAGGCCGAGATAGCGCGGCGTGATGGCGGCGTGCTCACGCGACGAGCCCTGGCCGTAGTTGTCGCCGCCGACGACCGCGTGATCGCCCCGGTCACCCGCCCGGGAGACGTAGTCGGGGTCCGCCGGCCGGAACGTGAACTCCGCGAGCTTGGGAATGTTGGACCGGAACGGCAACGCGGCGGCGCCGGCGGGGGAGATCTCGTCGGTGGACAGGTTGTCCCCGACCTTCAGCGCCACCGACAGCTCCAGCCGGTCCGGCAGTCCCTCGAAGTCGGGCAGCTCGCTGATGTTGGGGCCCTTGACCAGCTCCACGTGCTGCGCCTCGTCCGCGGCCAGCGGCTCGACCAGCATCGACGTGTTCACGCTGTGCCTAGCCGGCAGTTCCAAAGTGGGGTGCTCCAACCCGACCTGGGCGGCCCACTGCCTCGGATCGGTGATCTCGCCGGTCAGAGCGCTGGCAGCGGCGGTCTCCGGGGAGCACAGATAGACCGAGTCGTCCGGCGTACCGCTGCGTCCGGGGAAGTTTCGCGGCATGGTACGCAGGCTGTTGGTCTCCCGGGCCGGCGCCTGGCCCATGCCGATGCAGCCCAGGCAGCCGGTCTGATGGATCCGCGCGCCCGCGCGGATGAGATCGAACGTTGCACCCATCCGGGTGAGGTCTTCGAAGATCTGCCGCGAGGACGGGTTCACGTCGAGGCTGACGGAGTCGCCGATCTGGCGTCCGCCGACCATCGCCGCCACCATCGCGTAGTCGCGCAGCCCCGGGTTGGCGCTGGAGCCGATCACCACCTGGCCGATCTGAGTGCCCACGACCTCGGTCACGGGCACGACGTTGCCCGGCGACGTCGGCTTGGCCACCAGCGGCTCGAGGCCGGACAGGTCGATGTGGTCGGTCACGTCGTACGTCGCGTCGTCGTCGGCCAGCATCGCGGTGAAGTCCGCCTCACGGTCCTCCGCCTGCAGGAAGGCACGCACGGCCTCGTCGGCCGGGAACACGGTCGTGGTGGCGCCGAGCTCGGCGCCCATGTTGGCGATCACGTGCCGGTCCATCGCGGACAGCCCGGAGAGGCCGCTCCCGTGGTACTCGACGACCCTGTTGATGCCGCCCTTGACGTCGTGCCGCCGCAGCATCTCCAGGATCACGTCCTTGGCCGACACCCACGGCGGCAGCTCACCTGTCAGCTCCACGCCCCACACCTCGGGCATCCGCAGGTAGAGCGGCTCGCCGGCGATCGCCAGCGCGACCTCGACCCCACCCACGCCGACCGCGAACATGCCGAGCGAACCCGCGGCGCAGGTATGCGAGTCGGACCCCGCCATCGTGGCGCCGGGCTTGCCGAAGCGTTGCATATGCGTCGGGTGCGAGACCCCGTTGCCGGGCTTGGAGTACCACAGGCCGAACCGCCGGGCGGCACTGTGCAGGAACCGGTGGTCCTCGGCGTTGCGCTCGTCGGCCTGCAGCAGGTTGTGGTCGACGTACTGGGCGCTGAGCTGGGTGCGCGCGCGGTCGAGCTGCATCGCCTCGAGCTCCAGCATCACCATGGTGCCGGTGGCGTCCTGGGTCAGCGTCTGATCGACCCGGAGGCCGATCTCCGTGCCCGGAGTCGGCTCGCCGGACACCAGGTGGGACGTGATCAGCTTCTGCGTGACGTTCATGCCCATGCGCGGCCTCCGTCCGACCTGAACCCACCGGCACCCGGGGGTTACTCCCGATCATGCGACAACAGCATGGTGGCCTGATCGACGGGTCGCCACGGAAGGTGGCTAGGGTCGGTTTGGCGGTACGAGCAGGAGCGACGCAGCCGAGGCGAGATCCGAGGTGCTGACATGACCCAACAGGCTTCGTCCCACAGTGCTGCCGGCGGCGACGGCAGCAGACAAGGGTCGGGGGCGAAGCCGGCGCAGCGGCTGGCGCCGCTGGTGCCGGGCGGGGAGCCGGTCGAGTCCCTGCTCCGCAAGGCGCAGTACTTCGTCCCGGGCACTCCGACACCGGACCATCGCGAGGTGCATCGCATCGGCGGCCGGGGAGCCGAGGAGTTCTACCGCGAGCGGTGGCGGCACGACAAGGTCGTCCGCTCCACCCACGGCGTCAACTGCACGGGGTCCTGTTCGTGGAAGGTGTACGTCAAGGACGGCATCATCACCTGGGAGACCCAGCAGACCGACTACCCGTCCGTCGGTCCGGACAGCCCGGAGTACGAGCCGCGCGGCTGTCCGCGTGGGGCGTCGTTCTCCTGGTACACCTACTCGCCGTCGCGGGTCCGCTTCCCGTACGTGCGAGGCCCCCTGCTGGAGATCTGGCGCGAGACGCTTGCCCGCGTCGGTGACCCCGTCGACGCCTGGGCCGAGATCACCGGCGATCCTGAGCGCACGGCTCGCTACAAGAGCGCGCGAGGCATGGGGGGCTTCGTACGCTCCACCTGGACCGAGGTCGCCGAGCTGATCGCGGCCGCACACGTGCACACGATCAAGGCCTACGGCCCCGACCGCGTGGTCGGGTTCTCGCCGATCCCGGCGATGTCGCAGGTGTCCTACTCGGCCGGTACCCGGTTCCTGTCGATGATCGGGGGCACCATCCTGTCGTTCTACGACTGGTACGCCGACATGCCGATCGCGTCGCCGCAGGTCTTCGGGGACCAGACCGACGTGCCGGAGTCCGGCGACTGGTGGAACTCGTCGTACCTCATGATCTGGGGCACCAACCTGCCGATCACGCGCACACCGGACGCACACTTCATGACCGAGGCGCGCTACAAGGGCCAGAAGGTCGTCGTGGTCAGCCCCGACTACTCCGACCACACCAAGTTCGCCGACGACTGGCTGCCGGCGGCGCCGGGCACCGACGGCGCACTGGCCATGTCGATGGGCCACGTGGTCCTCAGCGAGTTCTTCCGGGACCGGCAGGTGCCCTACTTCACCGACTACGTGAAGACCTACACCGACCTTCCCTTCCTGGTGACGTTGCGAGAGCACGGGGACGGCTATGTTCCCGACCGGTTCCTCACGGCTGCCGACCTCGGTCACGACATCGACGGCGCCGAGCACCAGACAGTGCTGGTGGACTCGGCGACCGATGAGCCGTTCCTGCCCAACGGCACGCTCGCGACGCACTTCTCCGAGGCCGGCAAGGGCAGGTGGAACCTCGACCTCGGCGGAGTCGAGCCGCGCCTCACCCTCTACGGGGACCACGAGGACGCGGTCGCCGTGGACCTGCCGCGCTTCGACGTCGGAGAGACCGAGGGAGGCGGCGCGATCCGACGCGGGGTCCCGGTCCGGCGCATCGGCGGCAGGCTCGTCACCACCGTGTTCGACCTGCTGATGGCGCAGTACGCCGTGCACCGCGACGGACTGCCCGGCGAGTGGCCCTCGGGCTATGACGACGCGACGCAGCCCTACACGCCGGCCTGGCAGGAGCAGATCACCTCGGTGCCTGCCGCGGCGGCGACGCGGGTGGCGCGAGAGTTCGCGCGCAACGCAGAGCTGTCGAAGGGCCGATCGATGATCGTGATGGGCGCGGGCACGAACCACTGGTTCCACTCCGACCAGATCTATCGGACGTTCTTCACGTTGACGATGTTGTGCGGGTGCCAGGGCGTCAACGGCGGTGGCTGGGCGCACTACGTGGGCCAGGAGAAGGTGCGTCCACTGACCGGCTTCCAGCAGGTCGCGTTCGGCCTGGACTGGCAGAGGCCGACCCGGCACATGACCGGCACCTCGTTCTTCTACCTGCACACCGACCAGTGGCGCTACGAGAGCTTCGGCGCCGACGAGCTGGCCAGCCCACTCGGGCGGGGACTGTTCCGTGGCCGTGCGTTCGCCGACACGCTCGCACAGGCGTCGCGAATGGGATGGACGCCGTCGCACCCGGCGTTCGACCGAAACCCGCTCGACCTGTCCGACGCCGCAGCGAGCGCCGGCAAGAGCGTCAATGACTACGTCGTCGACGAGCTGCAGGCCGACCGGTTGCACTTCGCCGGTGAGGACCCGGACGACCCTCGCAACTTCCCGCGGGTGATGACGGTCTGGCGGGCCAACCTCCTTGGCTCCTCCGGCAAGGGCATGGAGTACTTCATGCGCCACCTTCTCGGCGTCGAGGACGCCGTACGCGCCGACGAGTCGCCGGAGAGGCTGCGGCCGAGCGAGGTGCGCTGGCACGACGAAGCGCCGCGGGCCAAGCTCGACCTCGTCACCACCATCGACTTCCGGATGACGAGCACCTGCACCTACTCAGACATCGTGCTGCCGGCCGCAACCTGGTACGAGAAGCACGACATCTCCACCACCGACATGCACCCGTTCGTGCACTCGTTCAACCCGGCGATCGCGCCGCCGTGGGAGACGCGAACCGACTTCGACGCGTTCCACACCATCGGGCGGGCGTTCTCCACGCTCGCGGCCAAGCACCTCGGCACCCGGACCGACGTGATCGCGGCGCCGCTGCTGCACGACTCCGCGGACGAGCTCGCCCAACCCGGCGGTGTCGTCCGTGACTGGAAGCGCGGCGAGTGTGATCCCGTCCCTGGCGTGACGATGCCCAGGCTGGTCACCGTCGAGCGTGACTACACAGCGGTTGCCGACAAGATGGCGGCGCTCGGGCCGTTGGTGGACACGCTCGGGGTCGGAGTCAAAGGGGTCTCCTGGAAGCCCGCGGACGCCGTCGACCTTCTCGGGCGGACCAACGGACGCGTCCGCGGCGGTGCCGGCGACGGCCGACCGTCGCTCGCGCGCGACATCCACCTGGCAGAGGCGATCCTGGCGTTGTCCGGCACGACGAACGGCCAGGTGGCTGTGCAGGCGTGGCGCGACCTCGAGGAGCGCACCGGCGTCCGGCTGGCCGACCTTGCCGAGGAACGCGCGGGGGAGCGGATCAGCTTCGCCGACACCCAGGTGCAGCCCCGAGCGGTCATCACGTCGCCGGAGTGGTCCGGTAGCGAGACCGGCGGCCGGCGCTACTCCCCGTTCGTCGTCAACGTCGAGCGCAAGAAGCCGTGGCACACGCTCACCGGGCGCATGCACTTCTTCCTCGACCACGACTGGCTCGCCGAGTACGGCGAGGGACTGCCGACCTACCGCCCGCCGCTGGACTACGTCCGCCACTTCGGGGAGCAAGGCGTACGCGAGGACGGCCGGCCGGAGATCACCGTCCGATACCTCACGCCGCACTCGAAGTGGTCGATCCACTCCGAGTACCAGGACAACCTGCACATGCTGAGGCTCTTCCGCGGTGGTCCGGTGATCTGGATGAGTCCGCGCGACGCGGTGAAGATCGGGGTGCACGACAACGACTGGATCGAGGCCTACAACCGGAACGGCGTCGTCGCCTGCCGGGCCGTCGTCACCCATCGGATGCCCGAAGGCACGGTGTTCATGTACCACGCGAAGGACCGCCACCTGATGACGCCGAAGTCGGAGATCTCTGGCTGGCACGGCGGTGGCGACAACTCACTCACCCGCCTGGTGGTCAAGCCGACGCACATGATCGGCGGCTACGCCCAACTGTCCTACGGCTTCAACTACTACGGTCCCACCGGCAACCAGCGGGACGAGATCACCGTGATCCGTCGCCGCGCACAGGAGGTTCGATTCCGATGAGCGCAAGCCCGAACGCTGACCGGGGGGAAGCAGTCTCGTGAGGGTCATGGCCAACGTGGCGATGGTGATGAACCTCGACAAGTGCATCGGCTGCCACACGTGTTCGGTGACTTGCAAGCAGGTCTGGACCAACCGGCCTGGCACCGAGTACGTCTATTTCAACAACGTGGAGACCAAGCCCGGTGTGGGTTACCCACGGCGCTACGAGGACCAGGAGCAGTGGCACGGCGGGTGGACCCTCGACCGGAGAGGGCGCTTGCAGCTGAAGGCCGGCGGACGGGTGAAGAAGCTCGCACAGATCTTCTACAACCCCGACTTGCCGAGCATCGACGACTACGGCGATCCGTGGACCTACGACTACCAGACGGTGATCGACGCGCCGCTCGGTACCCGCAACCCGAGCGTCCACTCGATCTCCGCGCTCACCGGCCAGGACATGGACGTCAAGTGGGGAAGCAACTGGGAGGACGACCTCGCCGGCGCGCCCGAGCACGCCACCGGCGACCCGAACCTCGCCGGTCTCGAGGACCGCGTCAAGATGGAGTTCGAGCAGGTCTTCATGTTCTACCTGCCGCGCATCTGCGAGCACTGCCTCAACCCGTCGTGTGTCGCTTCGTGCCCGTCCGGCGCGATGTACAAGCGCGAAGAGGACGGGATCGTGCTCGTCGACCAGGACCGCTGCCGTGGCTGGCGGATGTGTGTGTCCGGCTGCCCCTACAAGAAGGTCTACTTCAACCACCGGACCGGCAAGGCCGAGAAGTGCACGTTCTGCTTCCCGCGCATCGAGTCCGGTCAGCCGACGATCTGCTCGGAGACGTGCGTCGGCCGGCTGCGCTACCTGGGGTTGTTCCTCTATGACGCGGACAAGGTGCTCGATGCGGCGGCCACTCCCGACGAGCAGGATCTGTACGAAGCGCAGCTGTCAGTGTTCCTCGACCCGCACGACCCGGCGGTGCAGGCCGAGGCGGCCGCTGCCGGCATCCCGCACGACTGGATCGAGGCTGCCCAGCGCTCGCCGGTGTACGAGCTGGCGGTTCGACACCGGGTCGCGCTTCCCCTGCATCCGGAGTACCGCACGCTGCCCATGGTGTGGTACATCCCGCCGCTGTCGCCGGTGGCCGACATCGTGCACGCGGCCGGCTACGACCCGAACGACCCCGACAAGGTCTTCGCCACCATCGACTCGCTGCGTATCCCGATCGAGTATCTCGCCAACCTCTTCACCGCCGGCCAGACCGAGACGGTACGCGTGGTCCTGCGCAAGCTCGCGGCGATCCGGGCGTACATGCGGGCAGCGCAGCTCGGGCTCGACCTGGACGAGGACCTCCCCGCGTCGGTGGGCGCCACCGCCGACGATATCGACGACCTCTATCGGCTGCTGGCGATCGCGAAGTACGACGAGCGCTATGTGATCCCGCCGGCGCACGCCGAGGACGCCGGCCGGCTGATGGGCCAGCACGAGCAGCTGTTCTGCAGCCTCGACACCGACGGGGGACCCGGGATGGGGGGTGACGGTCCCCACGGCATCCAGAGCTACCGACCGACCCAGCCAGGAGCCGGCAGTGCCGCCGGTCAGACGTTCCAGGCCGACGACGGGCGTACTCACTTCAACCTGCTCGGTTGGAACGGTGAGACCAACGCGCCGCATCTGTTCCCGGAACAGGGGTCGGCGTGAAGGGGTTCGGTGACGGCGGCCGCACCAGCGCCTTCAAGCTGGCGTCGGTGCTGCTGCAGTACCCCACTGCAGGGCTCTTCGACGGGCTCGACGAGCTCGACGCGTGCGCGGCGACCACGTCGCCGAAGGCGACGCGAGACGCATTCAGCCGCTTCCTGGGCTGGCTACGTGAGACGCCACCCACGGAGGTGGCGCAGCACTATGTCGAGACGTTCGACCTGCGCCGTCGCTGTGCGTTGTACCTCACCTACTACCGCTACGGGGACACCCGCAAGCGGGGGATGTCGATGGTGGCGTTCAAGTCGACCTACCGCGGCGCCGGCTTCGACCCGAGTGACGAGGAGCTTCCCGACTACCTTCCGATGGTGCTCGAGTTCGCGTCGCTCACCCCGCGCGGGGAGAGACTGCTGCACGCCCACCGCGCCGACCTCGAGCTGCTTCGCCGTGCGCTCGCCGAAACCGGGACACCGTACGCCGACGTGCTCGATGCGGTCACGGCCCAGCTGCCCAAGCTGGGGCGGCGTGAGCTCAGCCAGGTGCTCACGGCGTGGGAGTCCGGACCGCCGAGCGAAGAGGTCGGACTCGAGCCGTTCGCGCCTCCGGACTACCTGACCGGCTACGGGGCGCGCCCATGACGAGCGCCGCGCAGTCGTTCTGGTGGGTGGGCCTCCCGTACCTCGCCCTCGGGGTGTTCGTCGTCGGTCACGTGTGGCGTTGGCGCTACGACCAGTTCGGCTGGACGAGCCGGTCCACCCAGCTGCAGGAGCGGCGCCTGTTGAAGTGGGGCGCGCCGGTGTTCCACTACGGCACGTTCGCCGCCATCGGCGGCCACGTGATCGGCATCCTGATCCCCGAGTCGTGGACGAAGGCGGTCGGCATTCCCGAGAGTGCGTACCGCTGGTTCTCCGCCGGCGCCGGCACCCTCGCGGCGGTCCTAGTGATCGCGGGTGTCGTGGTGCTCGCCGCCCGGCGGCTGTTCGTGCGCCGCGTCCGGGCGACGACGGCACGGATCGACTACGTGACGCTGGTGCTCCTGTTGGTCGTGATCCTCACCGGGATCGCGCCGACGATCGGCGTCAACCTGTTCGGGCACGGCTACGACTATCGCACCACCGTCGCCCCGTGGTTCCGAGGTCTGTTCACGTTCAGCCCCCAGACGCAGGCGATCGCGCATGCGCCGTTCATCTACCAGCTGCATGCGACCGCGGCGTGGCTGATCTGGGGACTGTGGCCGTTCAGCCGACTCGTCCACGCATGGAGCTATCCGCTGTGGTATCTCTGGCGGCCCTACATCGTCTATCGAAGCCGCAAGAGCGGCCACCCGGCCGAGCCTGGGACCGGCGGGCGCAAGTGGCGCAAGATCGGTGCCCCCTACTGACGTGGACGAGCTCGCGCAACGGCCGATCGGCCCGGTCCGCGAGGCCGTCCGCACCCTGAGCCCCGGCTACTTCGCCCTGGTCATGGCCACCGGGATCCTGTCGATCTCGATGCAGATCCATCACCAAGACGTCACCTCCGATGCCTTGCTGGTGGTGGGATGCGTTGCGTACGCCGTGCTGGTGCTGCTGAACGTGTGGCGGGCTGTCGCGTTCCCGGGCGAGATCGTCGCCGATCTGGCCGACCCGCGTCGCGCCTTCGGCTCCTTCACCTTCGTCGCGGCCACGGATGTGCTCGGCACGAGGCTGGTCGGCGGTGGGCATCATGCCGTCGCGTTAGCTGCCCTGGCGGTCGGCTGGGGTGCCTGGATCGTTCTCGGCTATGTCGTGCCCTGGACGGCGGTGGTCGGCCGGGCTCGCCGTCCGTTGATCGCCGACGCCAACGGCACCTGGTTCATCTGGGTCGTCGCCAGCCAGTCCGTGGCGGTGCTGGCCGCCGGGCTCGAAGGAGTCACCACCTCGGGTCGGAGCGAGATTGCGCTGCTCGCGGTGTTCTCCTGGTCGGTTGGGGTGTTCCTCTACGCGGCGGTCGGGATCTTCGTCGCCGCCAGGTTGCTGGTCTACGACCTGCGCCCGGCGGATTTGACCCAGCCGTACTGGGTGGCGATGGGGTCGGCCGCGATCTCGGTGGTCGCCGGCGCCCGGATCGTGGAGATGACCGATGCCCCTACCGTCGACGCCACTCGTGGGCTCGTGGCGGGCGCATCCGTGCTGTTCTGGTCGTTCGCGACCTGGCTGATCCCGCCTCTGCTGGCGGCCGGCTGGTGGCGTCACGTCCGGCACCGCATCCCACTGCGGTACGACTTCACCTGGTGGAGTGTGGTGTTCCCGCTCGGAATGTACGGCGTCGCCGGCGAGTACCTCGGTCAAGCAGACCACCTGCCGGCGCTGGAGAACATTGGCTCGGTGGAGAGCTGGTTCGCGCTGGCCGCGTGGGTGGTGGTGTTCGTGGCGATGCTGCGGCATCTGCTGCGTACCGTGGTGCGCCCCAGCGCGGGTCCGGCCGCTTCATCGTGACAGTTTGCCGGGAGGAGGCGCCCAGGCGCCCACGCGCCCGCGACCCGCGAGTCACATTTCGAGGCGGGTTCGGCCGTGCGTACTCGCCTCCAATTGTGATCTCGCGCCGCTCATCTGGCCCCCTTCACCACCTCGTCGACGGTGGCGATGGTCGCGAAGCGACCGGCGAGGGCGTACTCGGTCCTGGCCATGACGTCGTCGACCGGCATCGTCCGTGGGTCGGCCATGATCTGCTCGACCGAGCGGTCCTCCGGAGCGCCGGGGTGCTGCAGCGGCGTGGTCGCCGTCGCCTCGGTGACGAAGGTGACGGCGTAGCCGTAGTCGGACGCGAGCCGGGCGGTTGTCTCACAGCACTGCTCGGTACGGATCCCGCAGATGACGAGCTCGCGGATGCCGTCCAGGGTGAGATGCTGCTGCAGATTCGTGCTGGTGAAGGCGTTGTGGGTGGTCTTGGTGACCAGCAGCTCGTCGGTACGCGGTACGAGGCCGTCCATCACCCGGACGAAGCCCGAGGCCGGATCGAACACGCCGCCCTCGCCCGGCTCGGCGTGCAACACCCAGATCACCGGCTCTTCTCGCTCGCGGCTCGACTGCACGAGGCGATCCACCCGGTCGACGATGTCCGGAGTGGACGAGACCTGCCAGATCGGGAGCTGGGCAAACGATTCCTGGACGTCGACGACAACGAGAGCGCGGGTCATGCCTACAGCCTGCCCGATCGTGGGCCGGCGTCACAGGGGCGGCGCAATTGCTCCGGGTGGGCGAAGATGGATCCATGACCGATGACACGGCGCGTACCGGAGGCGAGCGGCCCGAGCAACCCGAGCCGGTCGCTGCACCGGACCCGCAGACATCGACGACGGCACCGGACCGCGCCAACCCGCTGCGCAGGTCACGCATCAGCGGAGCCTGGGCTGCGCTGATGGGTTTCGCCGTCGTGCTGGTGCTCCTGCTCATCTTCATCCTGCAGAACACGCAGTCGGTGCAGATCTCCTACTTGGGCGCCACCGGGCATCTTCCGCTCGCCGTGGCGATGCTGGTTTCGGCGTTGGCGGGCGTCGTGCTCACCGGCACAGCCGGCAGCCTGCGGATCTGGCAGCTGCGCCGGCGGTTGTCCCGGTCGCACAAGGAAGGCGTGCGGAAGTAGGTCACGACACGTGGGCTACCAGGTCGAGTCGTTGCACGCCTTCTTGGACCTGCAGCGCATTGGTTGGTGACGACCGTCGACGGCCTGCACGTCGGGCTCCTCGATGCTGTGGTGAGATTCTCGAAGAGCGTGCCGCGATCGCCAGCCGCTGAATCCAGAGGTGGTGCGCCATCAGGGACTCGAACCCCGAACCCGCTGATTAAGAGTCAGCTGCTCTGCCAATTGAGCTAATGGCGCAGGAGCAGAGGCAACGATAGCAGCGGGTGTACGGCCGGCCGAATCGGCCGCAGCCGGTGCTTGGACCGAAGAATCGACACTGAGGTTGCCATGACCACCGAGATGTCGATTCTCATGTCCGGGCTCGGCCCAGCGACTCCAACAGCGCGTGCGCAGCGTTGTGTCCGCCCAACCCGCTGACGGCGCCTCCGCGTTGAGCGCCCGCGCCGCAGATCAGGATCCGGGGGTCCGGGGTTGAGACACCCCACCGCTGCGCGGGAGTCTCGGCGGGCTCGTCCTCGTCCAACCAGGGCCAGTCGAGGTCTCCGTGGAAGATGTTGCCGCCAGGCATCGCCAACGCCTCCTCGACGTCCTGCGGGGTCTTGGCTTCCAGACATGGCCGGCCCTCGGCATCAGTCGCGAGAATCGACTCGAGCGGCTCCTCGAGATGCTCGTCGAGGGCGGCGATGACCCGGCGTACCGCTTCGTCGCGCAGCGTGGGTACGTCCGGCTCGAACACCTCGGGCGGGGTGTGCAGGCCGAAGAAGGTGAACGTGTGATAGCCCCGGGCGGCCAGGTCGTCGCCGAGGATCGAGGGGTCGGTGAGCGAGTGACAGTACATCTCGCCCGGGACCACGGTCGGCAGCTCCCCGGTCGAGGCGTCCCGGTAGGCACGCTCCAGCTCGTCGTAGCCCTCGGCCAGGTGCAGCGTGCCGGCGAACGCAGCGGTCGGGTCCGCGCCCGAGCGAAGTCGTGGCAGCGTGCGTACCAGCAGGTTGATCTTCACCTGGGCGCCGGGAGCACTCTCATGCGTGCGACCGCGCAGTCGCGCCAGCACGCTGGGGGCGGCACCGGACAGCACCCAGTCGCTGGCCAGGGCGTACTCGCTGTCACCGCTTCGCACCGTCAATGTGGCCCCAGTCTCGTCGGCGTCGATCGAGGTGACCTCGGCATCGGTGCGGAGCTCGGCGCCGGCGGCATGCGCCACGCGTGCCAACTCGTCGGTCACGGCCCCCATGCCGCCGACGGGCACCCGCCACTCGCCGGTCCCGTTGCCGATCAGGTGGTAAAGGAAACAGCGGTTCTGCCGCAGCGACGGGTCGGAGACCGACGCGAAGGTGCCGATCAAACCGTCGGTGGCGACCACGCCGCGTACCTCGTCGTCCTTGAATCGATCCTCCAGCACCTCGCTCAGCGGTCGCTGCATGAACGACTCCCAGGTGCGGGCGTCCAGCTGGGCACGAAGATGGGCCGCCGTGGGCAGCGGGCTCAGCAGCGTCGGCCACACCGCCCGGGCCATCCCGGCCACGTCGGCGTAGAAGCGGGTCCACGCGGCGTACTCCTCCCCTGAGCCGGTCAGCGCCCGGAAGGACTCTTCCGTCGTCGTGGACTCGCGTCGTTCGACCATCAGCCCGGTGTGCTTGCCGTCACGCACGATCGGCGTGTACGCCGCGGTGGTGCGTGAACGCAGCTCCAGCCGCAGGCCGAGGTCGGTGATCAGCTCCGGTGGCATCAGGGACACGAGGTAGGAGTAGCGCGACAGCCGGGCTGGCACGCCCGCGAACGCCTCGGCGCTGACCGCGGCGCCCCCGGTGTGGTCGAGTCGTTCGAGAACGACGGTGCGCAGACCGGAGCGGGCCAGGTAGGTGGCGGCGACCAGCGCGTTGTGCCCGCCGCCGACGATCGCCACGTCGACGCGCTCGGTGCCGGCGGAGGTGCTGCCTTCGGTGGTGTTCATCAGGGCAGACTAGTCACCAGTTACTGACTCGCGGAACAGTAAGCCCGAGTCCACCAGACGGCGACACGCCACCAGAAGGCGACCGCCGGCCGGCTGACCCTGGTGGAATGTTGAAGTATCAACTATCGTTGTACCGGGTACTTGCCCGACGTGGGCGACGCCCGAACCGGAGGTTCCCCGATGCCCGCCATCACAGTCGATGACCTGACCACCCTGCCACGCATCGTGGCCGCCCTGCCCGACTCCACTTCTCGGCCTGTGCGTACCGTCGTCACGGCGCCCAGCGGCGTCGAGGGCGAGGGCTTCCCGGTACGCCGCGCATTCGCCGGAGTGGACCTGGCCGACCTCGACCCGTTTGTGCACATGGACCAGATGGGTGAGGTCGAGTACGCCCCGGGCGAGCCCAAGGGCACCCCGTGGCATCCCCACCGCGGCTTCGAGACGGTTACCTACATCATGGACGGCGTCTTCGAGCACAACGACTCCAACGGGGGCGGTGGAGTCATCACCAACGGCGACACCCAGTGGATGACTGCCGGCGCGGGCATCCTCCACATCGAGAAGCCGCCGGAGGCGCTCGTCCTGAGTGGCGGGCTCTTTCACGGGATCCAGCTGTGGGTCAACCTCCCACGCGCCCAGAAGTGGGCCGATCCGCGCTACCAGGACCTGCGCGCGTCGCAGATCGCCTTGTTGTCCACGCCGGACGCCGGCGCGCTGCTGCGGGTGATCGCGGGCGACCTCGACGGCCACAACGGGCCGGGGTCGACGTACACTCCGATGACCATGGTGCACGCCACCGTGTCCCCGACCGCACGGGTCAGTTTGCCCTGGCGCAAGGACTTCAACGCACTGGTCTACGTCCTCGCGGGTCACGGCACCGTCGGCCCCGAGCAGCGTCCGGTACGCACCGGGCAGCTTGCGGTCTTCGGCCCCGGCGACTCGGTCACGCTGGCGGCCGACGCCCATCAGGACGGGCACAGCCCCAACCTGGAGGTGCTCGTCCTCGGCGGCCTGCCGATCCGTGAGCCGGTGGCCTGGGCGGGACCGTTCGTGATGAACACCCGCGCCGAGGTGATCGAGGCGTTCGAGGACTTCCAGGCCGGGCGGATGGGTCAGATCCCGGCCGTACACGGCGCGCCCACCCAGGTCGTCGAGTCCCGCAACCCCGACTGACCCCGGGCTACCCATGGGCGCTGATCCGACAGTTGCGCACCACCGCTTCCCACCCTCGGCGCTGATCCGACACTTACGCACCATCGCTTCCCGCCCTGGGCGCTCTTCCGACAGTTACGCACCCTCGGCGGCGTGCGTAGCTGTCGGATCGTCAAGGGGGGTGGGAGCGGGGCGCCCGAGACGGGGGCGCGGCACCGCCTCAACCCTGGGCAGCCATCCGACAGTTACGCACGCTCGGCGGCGTGCGTAACTGTCGGATCGCGAAGGGGGGTGGGGGGAGCGGCGCCGGGGGTAGGGGGAGCGGCGCGAGGAGCGGCGCCGTGACGGGGGCGCACCCAGCCGTACGTGCGCTCCACGGCCCGCCGCCACTGCTCATGCTCAAACGCCCGCAGGTCGGCGTCCATCTGCGACTCCCACCGGGCCGCCCGGTGCCAGTTGCCGCGCAACCCTTCGAGGTCGGACCAGTACCCCACCGCCAGGCCGGCCGCGTAGGCGGCGCCCAGCGACACCGTCTCGGCGACCATCGGCCGCTCGACTGCGACGTCGAGGACGTCGGCGACGAACTGCATCAGCAGATGGTTGGACGTCATCCCGCCGTCCACCTTGAGCCGTCGCAACGCGATCTCGGAGTCGGCGTACATCGCGTCGATCACGTCGCGGGTCTGCCAGGCCGTCGCTTCGAGCACCGCCCGCGCCAGATGCCCCTTCTTCACGTACGACGTGAGGCCGACCACGACCCCGCGGGCGTCGGCTCGCCAGTGCGGGGCGAACAACCCCGAGAAGGCCGGCACGATGTAGCAGCCACCGTTGTCCGAAACGCCGCGGGCCAGCGTCTCGATCTGCGGTGCCGACGAGATCATCTCCAACGAGTCGCGGAACCACTGAACGAGCGAGCCGGTCATCGCGATCGAGCCCTCGAGGGCGTACACCGGTGACTCGCCCGGGATCGCGTACGCCACCGTCGGCAGTAGGCCGTGGCTGGAGTCGACGACCCGCTGGCCGGTGTTCATCAGCACGAAGGCACCGGTGCCGTAGGTGCACTTGGCCTCGCCGGGGTCGAAGCAGGTCTGTCCGAACAGCGCCGCCTGTTGGTCGCCCAGGGCGCTGCCGATCGTCACGCCGGGGATCACAGTGGCGCAGGTGCCATAGGGGTCCGCGTTGCCCCGGATGGCCGGCAGCATCGCCCGCGGAATGCAGAGCGCCGTGAGCAGCCGGTCGTCCCACTGAAGCGTCCTCAGGTCCATCAGCATCGTGCGGCTCGCGTTCGTCACGTCGGTGACGTGGACGCCCCCCTCGCGTCCGCCGGTGAGGTTCCAGATCAGCCAGCTCTCCATGGTGCCGAACAGCACCTCGCCCACCTCGGCTCGTCGCGCCAGACCGGGAACATGGTCCAGCAGCCAGCGCAGGCGTGGACCGGCGAAATAGGTGGCCGGGGGGAGTCCGCTCACCGACTCGAACAGCGCGGCGTCGGGTCCCTCGGCGAGGTTCTCCACCATCTCGTCGGTCCTGGTGTCCTGCCAGACGATGGCGTTGGCGACCGGTTTGCCGGTACCGGCGTCCCACACCACAGTGGTCTCGCGCTGGTTCGCGATCCCCAGGGCGGCCAGCTGGTCGGACCGCACCCCGGCTCGCTTCATCGCCTGGGGCACGAGCCGGGTGACGTTGTGCCAGACCTCCATCGCGTCGTGCTCGACCCAGCCCGGTTGTGGGAACAACTGCCGGTGCTCGTGCTGCGCCACCGACACCATCCGACCGGCATGGTCGAAGAGCAGGCAGCGCGTCGACGTGGTGCCCTGATCGATCGCGGCGACGTACGACTCGTTCACGGGTCCAGCTCCAGCTGCTCGGAGATCGACTTCGCCGCGGACACGACCCGGTCGATCAAGGCCTTGCGGGGGGCGCCCGACGGGGTGCAGATCTGGTCCGCGGGTCCGACCAGGGCGACCGCGCCCACTCCCAGTCCGCCGTACGCCCGGATCGGGGCGGCGATGCTCGCCACGTCTGGGATGTGCTCGCCGAGCGTGCTGGCGTACCCCCGCCGCCGGGCTGTCGCGACCTCCTCCTCGAGCTGGGACAGTCGCTGCACGGTGCGGGTGGTGTAGCGGTCGAGTCGCAGTGAACGCATCCGCGGACCGAGGCCCGTGCCGAACGCGAGAAGGACCTTGCCGAGCGCCGTCGCATGCAGCGGCAGCGTCTCGCCGATGCGCATCCGTTGCGAGCTGCCGTCGGGCCGGAATACGTGATGCACCACCTCGACGTCGTCCGCGCGGGGCACGCCGACCAGCACGGAGGCTCCGGTGTTGGCTGCCAGGCTGTCGGCCCAGTTGATGCTGTGCGAGCGGAGCAGATGGGGGTCCAGCCCGCCGCCGCCGAGCTCCTCGAGGCCACGGCCGAGCCGGTACCGCCTGGAGTCACGGTCCTGCTCCACCAGCGACAGGTGCCGCAGCGTCTTCACGATGCCGTGCGCGGTGGTCTTGGGAAGCCCCAGCGCGTCGGAGATCTCCTGCAGTCCCAGGTCCTGGGTGGCGGTGCTCAGCAACCGCAGAACCGCCGCTGCCCGTTCGATTGCCTGGATATGTCCTGGCACGCCGGCAGCCTAGGCGCGTGGTTCGACATTGTCGAACGTCGCACGTTGACGCACGTCACACCCGTTCCTAGCGTCGCTGCCACCGCCGCGGTGCCATGCACCCCGGCCGGGAACATCGGAGGAGGGAACCACGTGAAGAGAAACGCGCTTCTGGGGGAGCTGGCGGCGGAGTTCGTCGGTACCTTGATCCTGATCCTGTTCGGCGTCGGCGTCGTCGCTCAGGTCGTACTCACAAACGGCACCTTGGGTGACCACAACTCGATCGCGTGGGCCTGGGGCCTGGGGGTGACCCTCGGTGTCTACACCGCGGCTCGCGTCTCCGGCGCCCACCTCAACCCGGCCGTCACGGTTGCCTTCGCCGCCTTCACGGACTTCCCGTGGCGGAAGGTGATCCCGTATTCGATCGCCCAGACGGTCGGCGCCTTCGTGGCGGCGATCATCATCCGGTTTAACTACCAGGACCTGATTGAGCAGTACGACCCGGGGCACACGTTCAAGTCACAGTTCGTGTTCGCCACTCTGCCCGGCAACGGCAGCGGACCGGCCACGATCCCTACGGCGTTCTTCGACCAGATCATCGGCACCGCCCTGCTGATGTTCTTGATCTTCGCCCTGATCCACGCGGCGAACAATCCGCCGCTGGCGAACCTCGGACCGCTGCTGATCGGCCTCGTCGTCGTCGCGATCGGCATGGCGTGGGGGTCCAACGCGGGGTACGCCATCAACCCGGCCCGAGACTTCGGCCCGCGGCTGGCGGAGTACATCACCGGTTACAGCACTGCGTGGAAGGACCAACACGGGGACTACTACTTCTGGCTCCCGATCATCGCGCCGATCATTGGTGCTCTCGTCGGAGGGTTCATCTGGAAGCAGTGCATCGAACGCTTCCTGCCCACTGAGGGCGAGGAGGTCACCGTCGGTGAGCCGTCGAACGTGTGACGGCACGCTGATCATCGCCACTCGATCCGGCAAGGACTGCCCAGACTGCAAGGAGAGACTTCATGGCTGACTACGTCGGCTCTGTCGACCAAGGCACCACCAGCACCCGATTCATGATCTTCGACCACTCGGGGAACGAGGTGGCGAAGCACCAGCTCGAGCACGAGCAGATCCTCCCTCAGGCCGGGTGGGTCGAGCACAACCCCGTGGAGATCTGGGAGCGCACCTCCGCGGTGATCCAGACCGCGCTCGGCAAGGCCGGGCTGAGCCACTCCGACCTCGCCGCGCTCGGAATCACCAACCAGCGTGAGACGTCCGTCGTGTGGGACAAGAACACCGGCCGTCCCTACTACAACGCGATCGTGTGGCAGGACACGCGTACCGACCGGATCGCGTCGGCACTCGAACGCGAGGGCAAAGGCGACGTGATCCGCAACAAGGCGGGCTTGCCGCCGGCGACGTACTTCTCGGGCGGCAAGATCCAATGGATCCTCGAGAACGTCGACGGGGTACGCGAGGCCGCCGAACGCGGCGACGCCGTCTTCGGCAACACCGACTCGTGGCTGCTGTGGAACCTCACCGGCGGCGCCGACGGAGGGGTGCACGTCACCGATCCGACGAACGCCAGCCGCACGATGCTGATGAACCTCGAGACGCTCGACTGGGACGACGAGCTGCTCGGCTTCTTCAACATCCCAAGGTCGATGCTGCCGGCGATCAAGCCCTCCTCGGCGCCGGATCCGTACGGCCTGACGCTGAAGAACGGCCCGCTGGGTGGCGAAGTGCGGCTCACCGGAGATCTCGGCGACCAGCAGGCGGCGACCGTCGGCCAGGTCTGTTTCGCGACGGGCGAGGCCAAGAACACCTACGGCACGGGCAACTTCATGCTGCTCAACACCGGCACCGAGATCGTGAAGTCAAAGGCAGGGCTGCTCACCACGGTCTGCTACAAGTTCGGCGACGAGGACACGGTGTACGCCCTGGAGGGCTCGATCGCGGTGACCGGGTCGGCTGTGCAGTGGCTCCGGGACCAGCTGGGCATCATCAGCGGTGCCGCGCAGAGCGAGTCGTTGGCCCGGCAGGTGGACGACAACGGTGGCGTCTACTTCGTACCCGCGTTCTCCGGACTGTTCGCGCCCTACTGGCGCTCGGACGCACGCGGGGCGATCGTCGGGCTGTCCAGGTTCAACACCAACGCACACCTTGCCCGGGCGACTCTCGAGGCCATCTGCTACCAGAGCCGCGACGTCGCCGAGGCCATGGAGAAGGATTCCGGAGTGGCGCTGGAGGTGCTCAAGGTCGACGGTGGGGTGACGGCCAACGAGCTGTGCATGCAGATCCAGGCGGACGTGCTCGGCGTCCCGGTCAGCCGACCGGTCGTCGCCGAGACCACGGCGCTCGGCTCCGCCTACGCGGCTGGCCTCGCGGTGGGCTTCTGGGGCAACACCGACGAGCTTCGCGCCAACTGGAACGAAGCCAAGCGCTGGAGTCCCGAGTGGAGCAAGCAGCAGCGAGACGAGGGCTACGCGCAGTGGCAGAAGGCGGTCCAGCGAACCTTGGACTGGGTGGACGTCGACTGAC
Source organism: Nocardioidaceae bacterium (assembly GCA_050700835.1). Lineage (GTDB taxonomy): Bacteria > Actinomycetota > Actinomycetes > Propionibacteriales > Nocardioidaceae > JBOHDX01. The sequence goes on along the minus strand of JBOHDX010000141.1, from coordinate 14,726 downwards.
CGGGCGCGTGCCCTGCAAGGGTCCGCGAACCACGTCCGCAACACGGGAGGACACCAGATGAGACCGGTCGCGATGTCACCGCAGCTGCGTGAGTCGGCGCTGACGGCGATGGAGTCCACCGAGCTCGACATCCTGGTCGTCGGAGGCGGCGTCGTGGGCACGGGATCTGCTCTCGACGCCGCCACGCGAGGGCTGTCGGTCGGCCTGGTCGAGGCCAGGGACTTCGCCTCCGGCACGTCGAGCCGGTCGAGCAAGCTGATCCACGGCGGACTTCGCTACCTAGAGATGCTCGACTTCGGCCTGGTGGCCGAGGCCCTCCAGGAGCGCGGTCTGCTGATCCAGCGGCTCGCCCCGCACCTGGTGCGCCCGGTCTCGTTCGTCTACCTGTTGGAGCACCGCGGCTGGGAGCGCGTGTACGCCGGCTCCGGGGTGTTGTTGTACGACACGCTCGGCCTCCTGTCGGGCCGCTCCCGCGGGGTGCCGCACCACCGGCACCTGACCCGTCGAGGGGCGCTGCGGCTCGTACCCGCGCTGAAGAAGGACTCCCTGATCGGCGCACTTCAGTACTACGACGCGCAGGTCGACGATGCCCGCTTCACCATGTTCCTCGCCCGGACGGCGGCGTCCTATGGTGCGCACGTCGCATCACGGAGCCGGGTCGTCGACTTCGTCCGCGAAGGTGAGCGCGTCGTCGGCGCAGTCGTGGACGACCTGGAGTCCGGGCGGCAGTTCACCGTCCGGGCCCGCCAGATCGTCAATGCGACCGGTGTCTGGACCGACGAAACGCAGTCGCTGGCGGGACAGCGTGGACAGTTCCATGTGCGGGCCAGCAAGGGCATCCACCTGGTGGTGCCGCGCGACCGGATCCGTTCCGGGTCCGGACTGATCCTGCGTACCGAGAAGTCGGTGCTGTTCGTGATTCCCTGGGGACGGCACTGGATCATCGGCACCACCGACACCGACTGGACGCTCGACAAGGCCCACCCCGCAGCCAGCGCCCGCGACATCGACTACCTGCTCGAGCACGTCAACTCCGCGCTGGAGACCCCGCTGACGCGGGAAGACGTCGAGGGTGTGTACGCCGGGCTCCGCCCGCTGCTGTCGGGTGAGTCCGAGGCGACGTCGAAGTTGTCCCGCGAGCACGCGGTCGCGCACACCGTGCCTGGGCTGGTGGTCGTCGCCGGCGGCAAGTTCACGACCTACCGCGTGATGGCCAAGGACGCGGTCGACGAGGCGGTGCACGGCATCGAGACGGTTCTCGACCGGCATGTGCCCGCCTCCTGCACGGCGGACGTGCCGCTGCTCGGCGCCGAGGGGCACGACGTGATGTGGAACCAACGGCACCTGCTGGCCGCTCGCAGCGGGCTTCACCAGGTACGCATCGAGCACCTGCTCGGACGATACGGCTCCCTGATCGACGAGGTGCTGGCGCTCGTCGCCGCCGACCCCGGCGTCGGTCAGCCGTTGACGGGTGCCGAGGACTACCTGCGGGCCGAGGTCGTCTACGCAGCCGCGGCCGAGGGCGCCCGCCACCTCGACGACGTGCTGACCCGGCGTACCCGCATCTCGATCGAGACGTTCGACCGGGGCGCCGGCGCGGCGCCGGAGGCTGCGGCGCTGATGGGGCGCGTCCTCGGGTGGAGCCATGAGCAGGTCGAGCGTGAGATCGAGCACTACCTCGGCCGGGTGGCCGCCGAGCGGCAGAGCCAGGAGATGCCCGACGACGAGACCGCCGACGCCGCCCGCATGGGGGCCGCCGACGTCGTTCCGTTGGCCTAGCAATCCGCGGGAGTCGCCGACGGGACAACTACGTTGGACGACGGGGAACTGTCCGAGAGGATCCCTGGATGACCAGTGCCGCCGCCCAGCCCCTGGTCGACGTCCGTCGAGGCGACCAGAGGTTTGGCACCGAGCTCGACTGGCTCGACTCCAAGCACTCCTTCTCGTTCGGCGACCACTACGACCCGGACAACACCCACCACGGCCTGTTGCTGGTCAACAACGACGACGTGGTCCGGCCAGGAGCTGGCTTCGAGGCGCACCCGCACCAGGACATGGAGATCGTGACCTGGGTGCTGCAGGGGTCGCTGGTGCACCAGGACTCCGCCGGGCACGCCGGCCTCATCTATCCCGGGCTGGCGCAGCGGATGAGTGCCGGTCGGGGCATCGAGCACTCGGAGAGGAACGACTCGTGGCGGCTCCAAGGCGAGCCGCACTCTGACCCGGTGCACTTCGTGCAGATGTGGGTGGTTCCCGACGAGCCTGGGATCACGCCGGGCTACGAGCAGCGCGACATCGACGACGACCTACGCCGCGGCGGCCTCGTCACGGTGGCCTCCGGCATGCGCGCGCACGCCGAAGTCGCCGCCATCGCGATCAACAACAGGCACGCCGCGCTGCACGTGACGCGGCTGCGACCCGGTGAACGCGTCGATCTGCCGGACGCCCCGTTCCTGCACCTGTTCGTGGCCCGCGGCAGCGTGACCCTCGAGGGCGCCGAACCGCTCGGCGTCGGGGACGCGGTCCGGTTGACGGGGGTGGGCGGCCAACGGGTGAGTGCGGTGGACTCGGCGGAGGTGCTCGTCTGGGAGATGCACGCGACGCTCGGGTGACCGACCCGTCGATCAGGGCCAGAGCGCCGGCCACCCCACCTGAAGGCGGCCTCACCCGTCATCAAAACCTCGCACCGACCACGCGCAAGGCCGCCGCAACATAACGGTCGGCGAGCTCGGGAGAGTGCTGGGCCGGGTTGAACCACTCGCTGGTACGCCCGCACATGTCGAGGATCATCGTCGCGTGGCTGACCGCGGCGTCTCGGCCGCCGAGCAGGTGGAACGCGCCGTGCTCCTCGCCGTCGCGGACGATCGTGACGAGCCGGTCGCGCATCCGGCGACGGATCTCCACGATCTCCGCCCGCCGCGGGTCGTCGAGATGCACGTACTCGCGGTGCACGAGCTGGGCGTACTCGGGAAAGCTGACGTGCACCTCGACGTAGGCGCGCACGAAGCGGTCCAGGCCCTGGCGCGGATCCCCGTCCACGCCGTCCAGAGCCCTTGCCAGCTTGCGTTCGGTGCGCACGTGCCCGTTGTGCACGAGGACGAACAGCAGGTCGTCGCGCGACTGGAAATGGTTGTACAACGCGCCCGGGCTCAGGCCACATGCCTTGGTGAGCTGGCGTACCGACACCGTGAGCGCCCCGGACCGGAAGAACAGAGCGGCTGCCACCGCCAGGACCCGTCGAGCGGCAGGCGTCAACAGGCGCAGGTCTTCGTCCTGGTCGAAGAAGGTCGCGAAACGCAGCGTGAGCGCGGAGGGTGCCGCCGCGCCGGACGCCGGAGTCATTGACTCGGCCACGGTGCCTGGATATAAACAATCGTTCACCTGCGCATCCGACCACATCACGAGGATGGACGTCCATGGCTGCGACACCGACCGTCACCTCGCCCGGGAAGCCCGCGATGAGCAGGCTCTGGGATCGTGAGCTGGAGCACTACCCAGCCACCGGCCAGCGGATGTTGAGTCTGGCGATCGTGGTGCTGACCACGATCGTCCTCTACTACCAGTTCTATCTGGCCGGCTCGCTGGCAGCCGGAACCCGCGGGGCAAACGGGATCATCCCCGATCTGCACATGTCGTTCGTCTACTACGTCAACATCAGCGTGATCGGCTACCTGTTCGGTGCTGCCGCGTCCTTCGTCGCCGGCGCCGCCGACCGGTACGGCCGCGCGAACATCGTCACCGTCGGCCTGCTGTGCACCGGCCTGCTGTGCCTGGTCGGGATCCCCTCGGCCCACAGCAAGCTGGCCTTCGCGATCATCTTCATCGCGATCGCCTTCGTCGAGGGGATCATCCTCGTCGCGACGCCGGCGCTGATCCGTGACTTCAGTCCGCAGCTGGGTCGCGCGTCTGCGATGGGGTTCTGGACATTGGGCCCGGTCCTCGGCAGTCTCGTCGTCAGCATCGTCATCAGCAGCTCCAGCCTGACTACGCCGTGGCGTGACCAGTACGCCGTCTGCGGCGTGGTGGGTCTGGTCGTGTTTGCCATCGCGGCCGTCGGTCTGCGCGAGCTGGCGCCCAGCCTTCGCGACCAGCTGATGGTCAGCAGTCGCGACCGGGCGCTCATCGAGGCACGTGCGAAAGGCATCGATGTCGAAGCGGGACTCAGGAAGCCTTTCCGGCAGATGCTCAAGCCGGACATCGTCGGCTCGGCGTTCGCGATCAGTGTCTTCCTGATCATCTACTACCTGGCCGTCGGGTTCTTCCCGGTGTTCTTTCAGACCGTCTTCGGCTACAGCCAGTCGAAGGCGAACAGCCTGGGCAACTGGTTCTGGGCGTTCAACGCCGGGGCCCTGCTGGTGATCGGCTTCGTGTCGGACAAGCTCCGCGTCCGCAAGCCGTTCATGCTGATCGGCGCGGTCGGCGCGATCGTCTTCACCTCGATCTTTGCGCTGAAGGCGACCGAGCCCACCACCAGCTATACGACGTTCGTGATCCTGCTGATCTTCCTGAGCATGTTCCTCGGTGTCGCGTACGCGCCGTGGATGGCGAGCTTCACCGAGACGTCCGAACGCCGAAACCCCGCGCTGACGGCGACCGGGCTTGCGGTGTGGGGTCTGGTGATCCGGGTGGTCATAGCAGTGTCCGTCTTCTTCGTGCCCTACGTCGTCAACACCGTCACCACGTTGGTCGACAGTGGCGGCACGGTGAAGGAGCTGGCCGCCGGTCAGGACCCGACGCTCAACTCCGCCCAGAACGCCACCGTGAAGGCGGTCGCGGCAGATCCGACGATCGTGCCCAAGGTGCAGGCGCTGGCGGCCAAGTACAAGAGTCAGCTCGCCACGGTGGCCAAGCTGAAGCCCACCACCGCGGCGGTGCTGGCCGCCAACCCCAGCGATCAGGCGGCTCAGACCGAGGCGCTCAGCGAGCTGTCCGGCAAGAGCGTTCCGGTCGTCGTCAAGGTCGTGACGCTGGGCACGAAGTACATGTCGCAACTGGCGACCGCGGCCGCCATCGACAAGGCCACCCAGGTCAAGCTGCTCACCAACCCCGGCGACACCGCTGCGCAGCAGAAGGCCGTCAGTGAGATCGCGCAGCATCTCGGCATCAGCGGGTCGGCGGCGGCCGCCAAGCTGCAGGCGCTCGCGCGGGTGCCGGTGAAGGATCTGGTGTTCCTGAGCAGCAACTCGGTGCCCGTTCAGGCCGCAGGCACCCAGCTGAGCGCGCTCGGGAAGGTTCCCCCGTCGGACCTTGCGTACCTCCACAAGTACGGCCCCGGTCTGCAGGACCCCACCGTCGTGTCCGCACTGACCTATCTGCAACAGCACGCACCGGGAGTGCAGAAGGCCGCCAAGGACTCACCCCAGCAGTGGCAGCGGTACTTCTGGATCTCGGTCGGCGGCGAGATCGTGTTCATCCCGCTCATCTTCCTGATGGCTGGGTTCTGGGACCCGCGCAAGGCGAAGCGCAAGGAGCAGGAGCACGAGGCATGGGTCGACGCCGAGCTGGCCAAGTTGTCCGCCGGCTGACAGCGCCGGTCCGACCGGCAACGCCCGGTCCGACCCGCAATTGCGGGAAACTGGCTGAGATTCGGCGCGCAACCGAGCCAGTTTCCCGCAATTGCGGTGGTGCGGTGGGGTGAGTGACGGGACTTGAACCCGCGGCCACCTGGACCACAACCAGGTGCTCTACCAACTGAGCTACACCCACCGCGCGCGTACGGCTGGACCGCACGCGGCGTGCGCAAGTGTAGCGGCCGGGTCTGGGCTGGTTCGACCGGTCGGGGCCCGTCAGCGACCCACTGTGTCGTCACCGGGTCGGGGCCGGTTCGACACGTCGGTGCCGCTCAGCGACCCACCGTGTTCGGCGGCCAGCGCCTTCGCCGCGTCGCTGTCAGGACCGGGCGACGGCACGAACACCGCCGCGCGGTAGTAGCGCAGCTCCTCGATGCTCTCGCGGATGTCAGCCAGCGCCCGGTGGTTGCCGCTCTTCGCCGGCGCGGCGTAGTAGGCGCGCGGAAACCACCGTCGCGACAGCTCCTTGATCGACGACACGTCCACGATCCGGTAGTGAAGGTGCGCTTCGAGCGCTTGCATGTCACGGGCCAGGAACGCCCGGTCAGTGCCTACCGTGTTGCCGGCGAGCGGCGCCCGCCCGGGCTCCGGCACCTGCTCGCGGACGTACGCCAGCACCTGGTCCTGAGCCTCCTCGAGGGTGACTCCGGAGTCGAGCTCGGTCAGCAGGCCGGACGCCGTGTGCATCGCGGTGACCACGTCGTTCATCTGGTCGAGTGCCGCCGCGGGGGGTTTGATCACCACGTCGACGCCGTCGCCGAGGACGTTCAGGTCGAAGTCGGTGACGAGCGCCGCCACCTCGATCAGGGCATCCTCGCCGAGGTCGAGCCCGGTCATCTCGCAGTCGATCCACACCAGCCGGTCATTCACGAGGATTCACCCTATGCCCCGGGTGGACCGGGCGCTCCGCGCGCGTCGTCGTCGCCAGCATCGGGTGCCGAGGTGGGGTCGTCCAGAAAGGGGACCCGCATGAGCCCCGTGCGCTGAAGGAACAGCGCCAGCAGGAGCACCGCCAGGATGCCCAGGCCGGCGAGCGCGACGGTCGGCCACGGGACACCGGTCCAAACCAGCAGCGCCACGGTCGCGCCGAGCCCGACGAGGCCATAGATACCGAACTCGACGAACAGCCGCCCGCAGCGGCGAGCGTGCCGCCGTGTCGCCATCTGACCTCCCCGACGTGCCTGCCCGGCCCGGCGATCCTAGTCAGGCGGTACGCCCGTTCCCGGAACCATCCGGTTTCCCTGCGCGTTGAACGGTCGGCGATGATGAGGCGTAGGACGATGTGGCCAGGCCCGGTGACCGGCCACCTCGTCCACGACCCCGAGGAGATCCCGTGACCGATAGCGCATCCGGGTTGCGTCGGCGGTTCGGTGCCGTCTGGCCCTGGCTGGGCATCGCCGCGCGCCTGGTGGTCGGCATCGTCTGGATCATCGCCGGCTACGCGAAGCTGTCCGACCCCAGCGCCAGCGTCCGCGCGGTCCGCGCGTTCCAGATTCTGCCGGAGGCGGTGGTGCCGACCGTGGGCTACGGCCTACCGATCCTGGAGATCTGCATCGGCCTGCTGCTCGTCCTGGGCCTGACGCAGCGTTTCGCCGGCGTCGCGTCGAGCCTGATGCAGCTGGCGTTCATCATCGGGATCGCGGCGGCCTGGTCGCGCGGCCTGCCGATTGACTGCGGCTGCTTCGGCGGCGGTGGGGCGACGGGCCAGTCGTTCACGCAGGTCCGCAACGGCTTTATCGTGGACCTGCTTCGCGACACCGGCCTGCTGATCCTGTCCGTGGCCATCGCCGTGTGGCCGCGAACCCGCCTGGCGCTGGACACCGTAGTCTTCCCCCCATTGCCGGACGCCGACCTCGACCTCGCGTCCGATGACGACCAGGACGATGACGACCCCGATGTTGGGCGCGACGTTGAGTTGGAGAGGAAACCCGGCCGGTGAGCCAGAGCAACAGCAAGCGGTCTCGTGAGGAGCGGGCCGAGCGCGCCATCGCCATGCGCAAGCAGCGCGAGGCCGCTGAGCGACGTCGGGCCAGGATCATCACGATCGCCATCGTCGCGGTCAGCCTGGTTGTCATCGTCGCCGCGGGAATCGCGATCAATCAGTCCCGCACCAGCTCGGCGGCCGCCGGGTCGACCCCGAAGGGCCTGACGTCAGGCGGCGGCTTCCTCTACACCCAGAAGGACGTGCAGCCGTCGTCAGGCTCGACCGCGCCGGCCACGTCGAGCGTGCCGAGCAACAAGGTGGTGCCGGTCGTCTTGTACGAAGACTTCCAGTGCCCGGTGTGCAAGGCGTTTGAGGCGGCCGACAGCAGCTTCTTGATGGACCAGGTGGCCAACGGGTCAATCACCATCGAGTACCGCCCGATCGCGATCCTGAACACCTCCGCCAACAGCGATTACTCGTCGCGGTCGGGCAGCGCGGCCGCGTGCACTTTCGAGGACGCCGGCATCGCCGCCTACGTGAAGCTGCATGGACTGCTGTACATCAGCCAGCCGCAGGAGGGTGGATCGGGTTTGCCGGACTCACAGCTGACGACCCTGGCGCAGCAGGCAGGCGCGAGCTCGAGCGTTGCCTCGTGCATCAGCAAGCACACCTACGCCGGCTGGGTGAACCGGTCGACCGACGCGGCGTCCAAGAGCGGCCTCAGCGGCACCCCCACCATCATGGTCGCCGGCAAGACGGTGACGGGGGCCAACAACACCGTGCCCACGCTGCAGCTGATCCAGCAGGCCATTGACCGGGCCCGGGCCGCCGCCTGACACGGCGGCGCCGGGGGGCAACTTCGGGGGCTCAACTCCGGGGGGGCTCAGCCTCGACAGGCTCAGCCATGCCGCATCGACAGCACGATCTCGTGCTCCTCGACTGACACGACCGTTCCGTGTGCCTTGTCGGTGACCTCCTGGCGGAGCCCGGACGCACGCTCGCGGCTTGCCGTCAACGCGTCCCGGTCACGCCAGATCGTGACCGCTACGCCGCGGCCGCCGGCACGGTCGACGTTCAACATCGCGGCGCAGAAACCCTCCATCGCCTCAAGGGCAGGGGCGGTGCTGGTACGGAAGACCTCGATCGTCTTGTCCACGTCGGCCGGTTCGAGCTCCAGCACGGTGATCCGGTTCCAGCAGCCCGGCGTCGGTGGTCGCGGCATGATCTGCTCGACCGTCTCGAGCACCTGAGGGGTGAGTGAACCGCCGAGGACAGCAGCCGCTTCGTCGCGCAGTGGCGCGATCGCCGACTCGCTGGCGCGCAACGACTCCAGATCGTCCCAGAAGCTGACCACGGACCCATTGCCTGTGTCCCGATCGACCGACATCGCAAGCCCGCGGTTGCCCGCCGCGGAGTCGGTCAACGGCAGCACCCGCTCCTTGATGAAGCGGAGACCGTCGTCAATCTTGTCGGGATCGGCGGTAAAAGTGTTGGCACGTACGTACATGGGAATCGCCTCCTGACGACACGCTCCTACGGCCGATCGATGGAGGCAAGAGCCGAGACGGCGCGATGTCGAATGGCTGGACCACTATGCCGGGGAATGCCCCGGATGCACTCGTGACCCTGACTGCCGGACCATCCAGTGCTCGACCGGAGCGGCCGGGCCAGGGTCGTCCACGCGACCGGCGTCGACGAACCCGTGCCGCCGATAAGTTGCCGCTGCCCGGGCGTTGTCCTCTCGCACGCGCAGGACGACCTCGCCGGGATGAGCCACAGCCGCCCAGCCCAGAACCGCACTGATCAAGGTCCCGCTGACTCCGGTGCCGCGCGACAACGGCGCGACCCACATCGAGATCAGCTCGGGGCGTCCCTGCGCCTCGTCGTCGACGACGACGCTGGCCATGCCCACGGCTACGCCGTCCTGCCTCGCCACGACGTTGAAGGGTACGGTGCTCAGCCGATCTCGCCAGCGTTCCTCGGTGTCGCCGACGCCCGACCACTCCGCCAGGGTGGACCCAAACGCCTGAGGTGCCTCGGCTAGAGCGGCCAGTCTCAGCTGTCGCCAGAGCGCCCAGTCCTCCGGCGTCAGCACCTGCAGCTCGATCGTCACCGGCACATCATTGCCGACCCCGTGCGACCGATCGGCCTCTGAGGTGGTCGCCGACCGTCTAAGGCGCACGGCCAACGGGCCGCACACAGATACGGCGATCTTCCGATGTCTGCGCCCCCCTTAGACGGACAGGCTCGGGACATCAGATTCGATCCAAGGAGCACGACATGATGCCGGGCGAAGAGATGTACCTGAACGCCGAGCTGGCCTACCGCCGAGAGCGCGCGAGTCGGCACTTTGCCGAGTCCGCCGCGCTGCGTGAGTACCGGCGCGCTCGCAAGGAGCAGGGCCGGAGCCGCAGGCGCGGACTCCACCTGCGCCGCAACCTCGCCACTGACCACTGAACCGCTGGGGAGTGCGTCGCCGATCGAACAGGTCTCGTGTTTGTCGGTGCAGGGCTGGATGATGGGATCCGTGACGCCCGCGCCCGACCATTCGTACCCATTGGTCGGGCGCGGGGGCGAGTTGGACCGGCTGCGCCGGCTGATCGGTGCAGACCGGTCCAGCGCCGCGTCCGCGGCTATCGTGCTGGGCGGCGACGCGGGGGTCGGCAAGACCCGGGTGCTGGGCGAGCTTGCCACCGTGGCCCGGGACGGCGGGTGGGCGGTGCTCGTGGGGCACTGCCTCGACTTCGGCGACGGTGCCTTGTCCTACCTGCCCTTCACCGAGATCCTCGGTCGACTGGCGGCCGACTCGCCAGCGACGGCGATAGAGCTCGCCGAGGCGCATCCGGCGTTGACCCGACTGATGCCCGGCCGCCGTATGCTGCTGGACAGCGAGCACGCCCAGAGCGAACCGATGTCCAAGGCGGACCTGCTCGAGGCCGTGCATGCCGCGCTGGAGCAGCTGGGCGGGCACCAGCCGGTGGTGGTCGCCGTCGAGGACGTGCACTGGGCCGACCAGTCCAGCCGCGAGATGCTGAGCTTCCTGTTCGCGCGCGGGTTCACCACGCCGGTCACGGTGGTCGCGTCGTACCGCACCGACGACCTGCACCGGCGTCACCCGTTGCGGGCGTTGCTCGCCGAGTGGAGCCGGCTGCCTGCGGTGAGCCGGGTGCAGCTAGAGCCGTTGGCCGACGCCGACATCCGCGGCCTGGTGCGCACCATTCACCCGGCACCGATGCGTGAGGTCGAGCTGCAGACCATCGTGTCCCGCGCAGAAGGCAATGCGTTCTTCGCCGAGGAGCTCGTCGACGCGTCCACGTCTGAGTCGAAGGCACTGCCCAACGACCTCTCGCGGCTTCTGCTGGTACGACTCGACCAGCTCGATGACGCCGGCAAGGCAGTGGTGCGCGCCGCGTCGGTCGCCGGTCGCCGGGTGTCGCACGAGCTGCTCTCGCGCGTGGTGGACCTGTCACCGTCGAGCCTGGACGCAGCCATGCGCTCGGCGGTCGAGTCCAATGTGCTGGTGCCGGCCGGTTCCGACGGCTACGCGTTTCGGCACGCCCTGCTGGCCGAGGCGGTCTACGACGACCTGCTCCCCGGTGAGCGTGTTCGCCTGCACGGGGCCTACACCGCGGTCCTGCGCAGCCGCGACATTCCGGGTACGGCCGCAGAGCTGGCCAGGCATGCCCGCAAGGCTCACGACATCCCCGCGGCAGTCCTGGCCGGCATCGAAGCCGGTGACGACGCGATGTCGGTCGGAGGCCCGGACGAGGCCGCACGGCACTACGTCCAGGCGCTCGAGCTGGTCGCTGGGCTGCCGGCCGACGCTGCTGAGGTCGACGCGATCGAGCTGACGGTCAAGGCGAGCGAGGCAGTCACGGCCGCCGGCCGGCAGGACCGGGCGGTGGACCTCGTGCAGGACCAGCTCAACCAGCTGACCGTCCCGGGCAGGCCGCTCGATCGCGCCAAGCTGTTGCTGGCCCTCGCGGCGGCCGCTGTCCTCGCCGACGCGACCGTCGACGTGCTCGCCGCGACCACCGAGGCGCTAGGCCTCGTTCCCGCAGAGCCTGCGACGGCGCTGCGGGCGCGATTGCTCGCGGTGCACGCCCGGGCCAACCTGGACCGGCGCCGCGACGACGAGGCGTTCCGCTGGGCCGACGCCGCGATCGACATGGGCCGCGAGCTGGGTCTGGGCTCGGTCGTGTCCGACGCGACCACGACTCTCGCCAAGCTCCAGGATCGTGCCGGCAACCCGGAGGAGTCGCTGCGAGCGCTGCAACGGATCGCTGAGCAGGCGCAGGCCGACGGGGATGCGATGGCCGAGCTGCGCAGCCTCCACCACATCGGGAGCCTGCACTTCACTGCCGGTCGGCTCGCCGAAGCGCTCGCCGTCTACCACGAGGCGACCGCCCGTGCCGAGAAGGTCGGACGCCCTTGGGCGCCGTACGGGCTCGACGTACGCCTGATGGCGGCCATCACTGCCTACTACCTGGGGGAGTGGGACACGGCTCGAGCCGTCGTGGACGTCACTGGACAGTCCCCGTCGGCGATGGCGGAGGCGTCGCTGACCGCCGTGGGCCTGTCCGTGTCGGCCGGGCGCGGAGACTCCGCAGCCCTGGAGCTGCTGCCGCACCTGAGATCGTGGTGGAGCCGCGACGGCTTCATCGCCGTCCTGTCCGGGGGCGCGGCCATCGACCTCTACGGTGACGCCGACGACGTCACCACCGCGGTCGAGGTCTACGACTCGATGGTCGGCGCCGTCAGCTCCCTGTGGCAGGTCACGGCGTTCCAGGCACGGATCCGGCTGAGCGCCCTCGTGCTCGGCCAGCTGGCCAACCAGGCGGGGCGGCTCAGTGCCAACGAGCGCGTGCACTTGGCGGATCGCGCCGCCGAGCTGCTGGCTGCAGCGACCGAGGCCCACGACCGGCACAAGGAGATGGGAGTGGTTGGCCCGGAAGCCGATGCCTGGATGGCCCGGGTCGGGGCGGAGCACCTCCGGTTGTGCTGGCTGACTGGTGTCGAGCAGGTGGATGAGCCGCAACTCGTCGCCGCCTGGGAGCAGACGGTGGATGCCTTCGAGCGGCTGGGTCATGTGTTCGAGCTGGCTCGCTCACAGTGCCGGCTGGCCGCTGTTCTGCGTGCGACCGGGCACGTACGCGAGTCCCGCGCGCTGGCCGGGCGGGCGAGGGATACGGCCCGGCACTTGGCCGCCAAGCCGTTGCTGGCCGAGCTCAAGACCCTCGGGTCGGGCCCGACGGCGTCCCGCGGCCGTCCGGGGGACCGACGCCACGAGCGACTCACCCCGCGCGAGCAGGAGATCCTGGGGCTGGTTGCCAAGGGCCGCAGCAACGCTGAGATCGCCCGCCAACTCTTCATCAGCGCCAAGACTGTGAGCGTCCACGTGTCCAACATCTTGGCCAAGCTCGACGCGAGCGGCCGCACCGAGGCGGCCGCTCTCGCTCGCGAGCGTGGGTTGTTGCCGGATTGACCGCCGAGGCACCACGCAAGAATCGACATCGCGGTGGCCAGGGCCACGTCGATGTCGATTGTGTGGTCGCTCGAGAGGCGCGCCCGGCAGGACTCGAACCCGGGACCGGCGGATTTAGGAGTCGCCCGACCGCACTTCTACCGAGCGGTTCGTCGTCTTGGCGTGTGCTCTGGCCTAGGCCTTCTGACCGGCGCATGGGTGGTATTCGCTTTGGGTGAATCGACGGGCCGTCGGGGGCGAGATCGGCGCCGAGGGAACGGAATCAACGGCCGGACTGCGCACGGTACCGTGATGGCCCCGCCCGACCGGCGCTGTGGTCGCATACGGCGCCCGACCGACGTATGGACAGCCATCGGCGGGACAAGCAGGATTCGCCTGGACGGGTTTCAACGTCGGCGAGGAGACTGAGCAATGAGTGACCCAGATGTGCGCGAATTGTTCCTGCGGGCGGTCGCCGACAACGATTCAGCGGCGATGCGCGAAGGCATTGAGCTTTGTTCGGGCTCACAGGGGACCGGTCTCTCTCCTGAGGGGGAGTTTCGGCTTCGCAACGAGGGCTACGTGATGGAGATGCCACAGTCGGGCGAGCGCATCCGTGGACGTGACGCACATGCGTACGATGCAACAGGCATTTCCGGTGCCGCCGACAATCACCTTGCGCAGAATAGTTGGGTCCGGGCAGGTTTGGGTCGTCGAGGGAATGAACGACTACGCGGGCGCCACCGCGCAGCGGTTTCGGCTTGATGGCCTGGGTGGCGAAGTAGCCAGGCATGTACCGGGCGGTGGCATCGGCGTGGTGCGGGCCTTCGTCCAAGTGGGTCAGGGTGAAGCCTGCCGCGAGCTGGCCGCCGATCTGCCCGGCGAGTGAGTGGCTGTATTCGATCGGCCCGGTACCGTACGAGCGCTGCCGCTCGGCATCTGGGAGATCAAGGCTGCTGAACGGGAGTTGGTGGCGCACCATGAGCTCACCCCGCTCTTCCAACGCCGTGATGTCGAAAATGAAAATGTTAGGGTTCAGAAACCCGGCCATCAAGATTCCGCCCGGGCGCAGCACGCGGAATGACTCCCGCCAGACCGGTGCAAGTTCGGGGCAGAACACGTTGGACACCGGGTTGAAGACGACATCGAAGCTGGCATCGGGGAACACGCTCAGGTCGCGCATGTCGCCGAGCACGGTACGGACGGCCAGTCCCTCGCGGGTGGCGACCTCCCGGTCGCGGCCCAGCTGCCGCGGCGAGTTGTCCAGTACCGTCACGGCGGCGCCCGCTGCCGAGAGCACTGGCCCCTGCTGCCCTCCGCCGGAAGCCAGGCACAGCACCTCGGCGCCGACCAGTTCAGACGGAAACCAGTCGCGCGGCACCACCTGGTAGCCGATCAGGACGACGGACCAATCGCCGGCCCGTGCCCGGGCGATGACCTCCGGCCCGGCCGGCTCGGTCCATTCGTTACGGTTCTCCACCTCGAGGTCCCAGGCGGCACGGTTATACGCCACGGGATCAAAGCTGTCCGTCACAACGGCAAAGCCTAGCTAGTGCCGCGTTTCTGAAGTTTGTGGACGGTTGGCTTTCTTGAGGATCTCTTCTGCGGTCTTGGTCCAGACGAAGGGGTGGGCTCGGTCGGTCCAGCCGTCGATGAAGGCGCGGATCTTGGCGTTGAGGTCTTTGACCGAGCCGAAGACGCCGCGACGGATGGCTTGGCGGTCGATGATCCCGAACCAGACCTCGACCAGGTTCAGCCAGGACCCCGA
>JBOHDX010000140.1:0-4118 GCA_050700835.1 Nocardioidaceae bacterium | reverse complement strand
CGAACCATGACCGGTCGCCTTTGGCCGTCTCGACGGCGAAGCGAGCCGACGTCCCGCTGAGGTGTCGGATGCGGGACGGCCGCCCCGATAGCGGATCCGCTTACGGGCCGATCTGTGGCGAAGCCGTACTCGCGGCGTCGAGTCTTGATCCGACGCTCTCGTGCGACCATTCGCCGTGCTATGCTTCTGAGCAGATGCTCAAACTGTCCGCTCGACGGAGGTGTCATGGCTACGTCTGGTCCGCGGCGGGGCACGACGTCCGATCGGCGCGAGGAGAAGTCGGCGCAGACGAGGTCGGCGCTGGTCGCCGGGGCGATCACGGCGCTGAGCGAGGTGGGCTTCTCGGGCGCGAGCGCACGGGAGATCGCAGGCCGAGCCGGCTGTGCTCAGGCTTTGGTCTTCTACCACTTCGGTTCGGTGACCGACCTGCTGCTCGCCGCGCTCGACGACGTGAGCAGCCGACGGCTCACCGCCTACACGACCCTGGTCGACGAGGCGACTTCCCTGACCGGTCTGATCGACTCCGCCCGAGCGATCTTCAGCGAGGACCTCGACGCCGGAAACGTCGCGGTCCTGGTGGAAATGATCACCGGGGCTCAGTCCGTACCCGAGCTCGGGGAGCAAGTCGCGTCCAGGCTCGCACCCTGGCGGGACTTCGCCGAGTCAGCCGTACGCCAGTCCCTGGCCGGCTCCCCGGTCGCGGCACTGCTGCCAGCCAAGGAGATCGCGCACGGGGTCGTGGCCGGCTTCCTCGGGCTTGAACTGCTCGCCAGCCTCGACGGCGACCGGAGCGCCGCCCTGGCGTTGTTCGACCAGGCCCGGCTGATCGCCGGACTCCTCGACCTGACCGGCGGCGCCCTCACGAGCACAGGCACACCAAAAGACACGTCATGACCCAGGCATCAAACACGCTGGACGTCGTCACCGGTGCCTTCAGCTACTCCGGTGCTGCGATCGCCCAGGAGTTACAGGCCGCCGGCCGTCAGGTTCGGACCTTGACCGGCCACCCGGACCACGCCCCAGCCGGCACCACAATCGACGCCCGCCCCCTGAACTTCGGTGATTCCGGCGAGCTCACCGCGTCGATGCGCGGCGCGCACACGCTCTACAACACCTACTGGGTCCGGTTCGCGCACGGCCAGATCGACCACGACGCGGCCGTCGCCAACAGTCAGACCCTGTTCCGCGCGGCGACCTCGGCCGGTGTCCAGCGCATCGTGCACGTGTCGATCACCCACCCGTCACCTGACTCGCCCTACCCGTACTTCCGGGGAAAGGCCCGGGTCGAACAGATCCTTGCCGAGACCGGCGTCCCGCACGCGATCGTCCGCCCGGCGATCCTGTTCGGCGGTGACGGCGTACTGATCAACAACATTGCCTGGCTCCTGCGGCGCCTGCCGATCTTCGCCGTCGGCGGACAGGGCAGCTATCGAATCCGCGGCATCCACGTCGAGGACCTCGCCCGACTGTGCGTCGGCCTCGGCACCCGGACCGACACGGTGACCGTGGACGCCGTCGGGCCGCAGAGCCTCACCTTCAGCGACCTCGTCGACGCCGTCCGCACCGCCGTCGGCAGCCACACGATCGTCGTTCCCGTCCCAGGGCCGGTGCTGACCGGGCTGTCTCGCGGCCTGAGCCTGATCCTGCGGGACACCCTGCTCACCCGCGATGAGTACGGCGCCATGGCCGACGGCCTCGCCGACTCCGACGCACCGTCGACCGGCAGCACCGCCCTCACAGACTGGATCACCGACCACCAGGACGAACTCGGCCGCCACTACGCCAACGAACTCGACCGCCACTTCCGCCCATGAGCAGACCCTTCGCGCAGCTCACCGTACCGCGCCGCTCGATCGTCCTCGGCGCACTGGTCGTAGGAACCGCTGGCGGCATCGTCGGCCTGGTCATTGGGCTCTTCACCTACGCGCCCACAGCACCCTTCGCCCTCATCGAAGCTGGACTCCCAGCGACAATCGCCGGAGCCCTCATCGGACTCATCGTCGGCACCCTCATCCTCGCCGGCCGACAGCTCGCCCGCCTCACAGACCATGAGTGCGTCGCCGCCCCGGGCGGGCACTACGGTGGCCGTCGTGGCCGGACGGGAGTTACCGCATCGGCGCGTTGACCGGTCAGGGGTCGCTCTGTGCGTCCCGCACACCAGGATCGCTCAGTGCGTCAATACGTTATGCGCTTGCGGCGCTGTCGCGGCGAACGCGGCTCAGTTCTCGCATATGAGAGGCTATCGGGCGACATTGATCACGTGCCCATCAGGGCTTCGAACGAAGAATCGACGAATTCCCCACGGCTCGTCGGTGATCGGGTGCACGATCTCGTGACCGCGCTGCTGCGCCTCCTGGTACGCGGCTTCGACGTCATCCACCTTGATGGTCATGACGGAGTCCTCAGGCGCGGTCGCGTCTTGCGTCACGACCTGGACGCACGCGCCCGAGGTCGGGGACCTGAACCGGGCCACCCAACCTTGGTTCATCGGTTCCTCGGTGAGTCCGAGGAACCGAAAGAACTCCCTGGCCCGCTCGACATCGTCGGTGTGCAGATTGGTGATGGCCTCCGTCGCCTTCATCGTCCAAGTCTGACACCTCGTGAGGGTCCGCGGCGGCGGCATGCACGCGCGACGCTGCCCATCACCATTGCCCCCTTGCCACCATCCAGGCATGGCGCGAGCCGAACGCTCTCGGTGCGCCATGGAACTCGGAGACGGTCGATCTACCAGGTGATCAAGCATATCCCGTAGGCCGCCCGATCACCGGGGAGTTGCCCGGATGGGATCGGCTTGCGGATCGGCATCAGGGTCGGCCGCCGGGGGCTCGGCGTCTGCGGCTTTGAAAGCCCACTTGGGCGCGTGGCTCTCGCCATCTCACGCCGGAGATGGCAAAGGCGCCCATGAACTGCTGTGGCCCAGGTTGACATCCGCCCGATTGGCTATGAGGCTTAGCCTATGGCTACGGCAATTAGCGAGCAGCGAGTGGCTCGCATGGCTGTGCGCCGCCAGGCGACGATCGAGGAAGCCCTCGACGCGGCCGAGCAGATCGTGGCCGAGTGTGGTGCCGGCGCCGTCACGGTCGCTGAGATCGCGCGCCAGATGGGCATGCGTCCACCGTCGGTCTACAAGTACTTCCCCTCGCTGCATGGTGTTTACGACGCGCTGTTCGCTCGTGGCAACGCGCGCATGGCGTCGTACGTCGACGACGTCGTCCGCGACCTCGACCCGGGTCTCGACCGACTCCTCGAGGCAACCCGAGCGATCATGCGGTGGGGGATGCTCAACCGCGGATTGGCCACGCTGCTCTTCTGGCGACCGATCCCCGGCTTCGAGCCCAGCCCGGCGTCGTACGCCGTTGCCCAGCGCCTGGTCGACCGCTCCCGGACGGACCTGACGGTTGCCGTGGCCCAGGGCGAACTGGCGCCGCACGCGGACTCCGACGAGGTCTTCCGCCTGTTCACCGCGATTAGCGCCGGCCTCTGCTCGCAGCAGTTGGCCAACCAGCCCGACGCGACCTACGAGTCCGGGCTCTTCACCTCGCTCACCGACCGGGCGCTCGACATGTTCGTCCGGCAGCACGCACCACCACCAGGAGAGGAACGGCAATGGGGCAAGAGCTGACGCACGACACCGTGGAGCGTTACATCGAGGCGTCGTCCGAGGCCTTGTACGACGTGGTTGCCGACGTCACGCGCACACCGGAGCTCTCGCCCGAGGTCGTCTCGTGCGAGTGGCTCGAGGGCGCCACCGGACCAGCAGTCGGCGCGCGCTTCCGTGCCAAGAACCACGCCGGACGCGGTCCGGGCTGGCACAACACGCCCCTCATCACCGTCGCCGACCGTGGGCGGGAGTTCGCTTTCTCCCGCACCGAGAAGGGTGCCGGCACGATCGTATGGAGGTATGTGTTCACCCCGGACGACGGCGGCACCCGCGTCACCGAGTCCTACGAGGTCACCCGGCCGATAACGCTGTTCGGGTGGTTCATCATGAGTGTCATCTACGGCAACAAGGATCGTAGGAGCGATCTGCGCCGGGGCATGACCCAAACCCTCGAGCGCCTGGCCGCTCTCACAGAGACGAGTGCAGCTCCATCCTGAACTCCCGGCAGGCTCCCCCC
>JBOHDX010000139.1:0-22011 GCA_050700835.1 Nocardioidaceae bacterium | reverse complement strand
GTTATGCACGGGTGCGCAACTGTCGGATCGCCGCTGGGGAGGGACTGGTGGGCGGCGCGGTGAGCGCGCCCGGCATCATCGTGCACCGGACCGCGGACCTCCTGGCCGAGACCGTCTCGGCCCGGCTGGTCACGCGCCTGGTCGACCTGGTCGCCAGCGGACGGGTCGCGTCAGTCGTGCTGACCGGTGGCGGTATCGCCGACCGTGTTCATGCCGCGGTCGCGTCGGCACCGGCACGCGACGCGGTCGACTGGCGTCGGGTCGAATGGTGGTGGGGCGACGAACGCTACCTACCACCGGGTGACCCCGACCGTAACGAGACCCAGGCACGGCAGGCGCTGCTCGACCACATCGAGGTCGACCCGTCGCGCGTACACCCGATGCCCGCCGACGACGGGACGTCCGACGCCGACACGGCCGCGGAGGCGTACGCCCGGACCTTGGCCCAGGCCACGTCGCCGGAGGACCACGCCGTGGTCCCGTCGTTCGACGTGCTGATGCTCGGCGTTGGCCCGGACGGCCACATCGCTTCCTTGTTCCCCGAGCGACCAGCACTGCACGAGGAGGACCGCCCGGTCGTCGGCGTCCACGGCTCCCCGAAGCCGCCTCCGACCAGGATCACCCTGACGTTTCCGGCGCTGAACCACGCCCGCGAGGTCTGGTTCCTCGTGTCCGGGGTGGAGAAGGCCAAGGCGGTCCGGCTAGTGCTCGGCGGCTCCGGCGCCATGCAGACGCCCGCGTCCGGCGTGCAAGGCACCCACCGCACGCTGTGGCTGCTGGACCGTGACGCGGCGTCCCAGCTGCCGCACGGCCTAGACCGCATCGCCTCCCCCTAACGCGCACCGCCCGTCCTCGGGTTCCGGCCCGCCCGTCCGCGGGTTCCGGCCCGCCTCGCGGACCCGAGTCGCTTGGACCGGCCATCTGCGGCTTCCCGCCGCACCCCGCGTACCCGGGTGGCTCAGGGCTTAGACCGCTTGACGTTGCTCTGCGTGAGCGGCGGTGTTCGCGGCATTCACCCGATCGGCCTTCGCGAATTCAGGGTTCGCTTTCTGTCAGGGCCGGCGTCGCACACCGCATTACGCTGAACTGGTGGGAGCGATCGAGCGAGACCTGAGCGGCCGTGCCGCAGAGTCGCTGGTCGAGATCGCGGACCTCGAGGTCCGGCCGATGTTCAGTGGGTTCGGCTTCTATGTCGGGGACCTGCTCACTGCCGCAGCCTGGGACGGAGCTTTCCGACTTCGTCACCGCGAGGACGGTCGTTGGATCTACAGGCCGGTGGCGAACAGCGCCTTGGACGACCCCAGTTTGCTGGTGCCGCTCGTGCGCGACCGTGCCGCGCAACTGCGGCTCGAAACTTCCACCTCATACTGAATCCCGGGCCAAAACCCGCGGACCGGCGGGCCAAAACCCGCGGATGGGCGGTGCTTCGGGTCAGAAGACGATCTCGCCACGCTTGCGGCGGTCGCGCAGCAACTGCAGCGCCTCGGTGAGGATCTCCTCGGCCTCGGCGTCGGAGCGCCGCTCCTTCACGTACGCAAGGTGCGTCTTGTACGGCTCGATCTTGGGTGGTGGCGGAGGGTTGTCCTCGTCGCGACTGGCCGGGAGTCCGCATCGCGGGCAGTCCCATGAGTCGGGGATCTGGGCGTCGAGCGAGAAACTGGGCCGCGTCTCGTGGCCCTGGGCACAAAAGTACGACACCTGACGCCGAGGGGCCGCGTCACCGCGCTCCGCCTCGCCCATCGGTCCCGCACCAACCCGGCTACCTCGGATCGCACTCCCACCAGCCACGCTCAACTCCTTCGTCGGCCTACGGTCCCGCGTCCACCCTCGCGACAGAACGGCTAGCGGACAGCAAGCGAAAGTCTAAGCACACAGCTCCCGGGTTCGGGTCATCCGGGTCAGAATCAGCCGTTCTTGAGCAGCAGCCCGAGGGCCACGACGCACAGGAACCACACCACTCCGATGCCCACCGTGATCCGGTCGAGGTTGCGCTCCGCGACGGAGGAACCACCGAGCCCGCTCGAGACGCCGCCGCCGAACATGTCCGACAGACCTCCGCCGCGGCCCTTGTGCAGCAGCACGAGCACGATCAGGAGAATGCTGGAGAGCATCAACAGGAGCGAGAATGCGAGAACCACGGGAGTGTCATGCCTTCTTGTCGTCGGAACCTGGCACAGCGGTCACTTCAGACGCGCGAGACGATGGTACGTCGTGACTGCCGCCACGCGAAGCCGGTGGTCGATCACCGCGACTGAGCGTGGCAACTGACCGCGGCCTCACAGCAGCGGCATCGCATAGAACCGGCAGATGCCGGCGAACTCGTCGACCTGCAGGCTCGCGCCCCCGACCAGGGCGCCGTCGACGTCCGCCTGCGCCATGATGCCCGCGATGTTGGCCGCCTTCACCGAGCCGCCGTACAGGATGCGGACCTCGGCCGCTGCGTCGTCGCCGAAGGACTGCGCCACATGTGCACGGATCGCCGCGGCCACCTCCTGGGCGTCCTCCGGGGTGGCCACCTCGCCGGTCCCGATCGCCCACACCGGCTCGTAGGCCAGGACGAGGCCGGCCACCTGCTCGGCGTCGAAGCCGGCCAGGGACCCGGCCACCTGCCCGACCGTGTGGGCGACCTGCTCCCCCGCCTGGCGTACGTCCAACCCTTCGCCCACGCACACGATCGGTGTCATGCCGGCACTGACTGCGCGGTGCGCCTTGGCGCTGACGACCTCGTCGGTCTCGCCGTGGTACTGCCGTCGCTCGGAATGGCCCACGACCACGTAGGAGCAGCCCAGCTTGGCCAGCATGTTCGCCGAGATCTCGCCGGTGTAGGCGCCACCGTCGTGTGCTGACACGTCCTGAGCGCCGTAGCGCAGCTCGAGACGGTCGCCGTCGACCAGTGTCTGCACGCTCCGCAGGTCGGTGAACGGCGGGATCACGGCCACCTCGGCGAGCCCGTAGTCATGCTTCTTGTCGCCCAAGGTCCACGCGAGCTTCTGGACGAGAACGACGGCTTCGTGATGGTTGAGGTTGCTCTTCCAGTTGCCCGCCATCAGCGGCGTGCGATCGGTGGTTGCCATCCGTCACGCCTCCAGGACTTCGAGGCCGGGCAGCGACTTGCCCTCGAGGTACTCCAGGCTCGCCCCGCCGCCGGTCGAGATGTGTCCGAAGTCGTCGTCGGAGAATGCGAGGGCGCGGACGGCAGCCGCGGAGTCACCCCCACCGACCACCGACAAGCCGTCCACCTCGGTGAGGGCCTTGGCGACCGCCTGGGTTCCGGCGGCGAAGGCCCGCACCTCGAACATGCCCATCGGGCCGTTCCAGAACACGGTACGGGCGTTGCGTACGACCTCGGCGAAGGCGGCGGAGGAGTCCGGGCCGATGTCGAGGCCCATCTGGTCGCCTGGCATGGCATCGGCCGGGACCACCGTGGCGTCATGGGCGGCCTCGGTGTCGGCAGCGACCACGATGTCGCTCGGCAGCACGAGGCGCACCCCGGACTCCCGGGCACGTTCGAGATAGCCACGGCAGGCATCCACCTGGTCAGCCTCCAGCAGACTTCGGCCCACCTCGTGCCCCTGTGCGGCCAGGAAGGTGAAGACCATGCCACCGCCGATCAGCAGCGTGTCCGCCTTGCCCAGCAGGTTGTCGATCACGGCGAGCTTGTCAGACACCTTGGACCCGCCGAGCACCACGACATAGGGACGGTCGGGGCTCCCGGTGAGCCGGCGCAGCACGTCGACCTCGGCGAGCAGCAGCCCGCCTGCGGCGTGCGGCAACCGCATCGCGACGTCATAGACACTCGCCTGCTTTCGGTGCACCACCCCGAACCCGTCGGACACGAAGGCGTCGGCGAGCCCAGCCAGGCGATCAGCGAGCTCACCCCGCTCGGAGTCGTCCTTGCTGGTTTCGGCGGCGTTGAACCGGACGTTCTCCAACAGCGCGACGCCACCGTCCCGGACGGCGTCGACGGTGTCGCGCGCCGAGTCTCCGACCGTGTCGTCCGCGAACGCGATCTTGACGCCGAGCAGCTCACCCAGCCTCGTCGCAACCGGGCGCAGGGAGTACGCCGGGTCCGGCTTGCCCTCGGGTCGGCCGAGGTGCGCGACGACGACGACCCTGGCACCCGCGTCGCGCAGCCGCTGGATGGTGGGCACGCTGGCGCGGATCCGACCGTCGTCGCTGATGCGGTCACCGTCGAGCGGCACGTTGAGGTCGCTGCGGACGAGGATCCGCCTGCCAGTCAGATCGCCGAGATCGTCGATCGTCGGCAACGTCATCTCGCCGCTCCCGGCGTCGGTCACAGGGAGGAGCCGACGAGGTTGACCAGATCAATGACGCGATTCGAGTAGCCCCACTCGTTGTCGTACCAGCCGATGACCTTGACCTGGTTGCCGAGCGCCAACGTGAGCTGCGAGTCGAGGGTGCACGACGCCGGGGACGTGACGATGTCGGAGGACACGATCAGGTCCTCGGTGTAGTCCAGGTAGGGAGCCAGCGGACCAGACTCGGCCGCCGCTTGGTACGCCGCGTTGACCTCGTCCTTGCTGACCTCGCGGGACACCGTGACGGTCAGGTCGGTGACCGAGCCCGTTGGGACGGGCACGCGCAGGGCGTAGCCGTCGAGCTTGCCCTTGAGCTCGGGCAGCACCAGCGAGATGGCCCGGGCGGCGCCGGTCGAGGTCGGGATGATGTTCTGCGCCGCGGCACGCGCCCGGCGCAGGTCGATGGTGCCCTTGCGGGTCAGCGCGATCTGGTCTAGCAGCTGCTGCTCGGTGGTGTAGGCGTGCACGGTCGTCATGAAGCCGCGCTCGATGCCGAACGAGTCCAGCAGCACCTTGGCCATCGGGCCGAGACAGTTGGTCGTGCAGCTGGCGTTCGAGATGATCTGATGGGTCTCCGGGTCGTATTCGGTGTCGTTGACCCCCATCACGATCGTGACGTCCTCGTCGCTGGCAGGCGCCGAGATGATGACCTTCTTGGCGCCGGCGTCGATGTGCTTGCGCGCGTCCGCGGCCTTGGTGAACAGGCCTGTGGACTCGATCACGATGTCGGCGCCTATCTCACCCCAGGGCAGGGCCGCAGGGTCGCGCTCCGCGCTCGCGCTGATCGAGTGCCCGTCCACCACCAGCGCGTCGTCGGTCGCGGTGACGTCACCCGGGAACCGACCGAGGATCGAGTCGTACCGCAGGAAGTGCGCCAGCACGGGGTTGGGCGCGAGGTCGTTGACCCCGACGATCTCGATGTCGGCTCCGGAGGCCGCCACCGCCCGGAAAAAGTTACGGCCGATCCGGCCGAAGCCATTGATTCCCACACGTACGGTCACGGGGACGAGCTCCTCGATGCAGACGGTCGATGGCGCGATCCACGGCGCCGATCGGGTACGTCGACGAGCCTATCGTCAGGGTGTCTCGGCCAGCATCTCCGCCGACAGGCTGGCCTCGGTGTCTGGGACCCCGAGCTCCTCGGCCCGCTTGTCGGCCATGGCCAGCAGACGCCGGATGCGGCCGGCGATCGCGTCCTTGGTGAGGGGTGGCACATGCAGCTTGCCGAGCTCCTCGAGGCTGGCCTGCTTGTGCTCGACCCGCAGCGAGCCGGCCAGTCGCAAGTGGTCGGGCACGTCGTCGCCGAGGAGCTCCAGCGCGCGCTCGACCCGCGCGCCGGCCGCGACCGCGGCGCGAGCGGAACGGCGCAGGTTGGCGTCGTCGAAGTTGGCGAGCCGGTTGGCCGTGGCCCGCACCTCGCGGCGCATCCGCCGCTCCTCCCATGCGAGCAGCGACTCGTGCGCGCCGAGGTGGGTGAGCAGGGCGCCGATCGCGTCGCCGTCGCGGATCACGACACGGTCGATGCCGCGGACCTCCCGCGCTTTGGAGTGGATGCCGAGGCGTCGCGCGGCGCCGACGAGGGCGAGCGCGGCCTCGGGACCTGGACAGGTCACCTCGAGCGCCGACGACCGCCCGGGCTCGGTCAGGGATCCGTGTGCAAGGAACGCGCCACGCCAGGCCGCCACCGCATCGCAGGCGGCCCCGGACACCACCTGGGGGGCGAGGCCGCGGACCGGACGACCGCGCTGGTCGATGAGCCCGGTCTGACGCGCCAGCGCCTCACCGTCCTTGACCACCCGCACGACGTAGCGCGTGCCCTTGCGCAGCCCGGACCCGGTGACGACGACGACCTCGCTGGCATGCCCGTAGATCTCCGCGAGGTCCTTGCGCAGCCGTCGGGCCGCGGCACCGGTGTCGAGCTCGGCCTCGACCACGATCCGCCCGCTCACGATGTGCAGCCCGCCAGCGAATCGGAGCATCGAGGAGACCTCGGACTTGCGGCAGCAAGACTTGCTCACCGAGATACTGGCGAGCTCTGCCTTCACCTGTGCGGTCATCGCCATGCGCTCGATCCTGTCACGTCGTCGGACTACCCGGAGGTCCGTCGCCTCGTCCTGTCAGCCTGCCCCCAGCGGCCGAGGCGCAATCCTATGCCGTGACATCACCTGCTCGTACGCCGCGGCAAGTCGCAAGGGATCGTGCCGTGGTTCGCCGCCCCTGTGGGCCAGATCGGTCAGCACCAGCGCGGCGCCGAGCGACGCCGCAGTCTGCTCGAGTGCCTCGACGTCCCCGACCCGCGACCGGTCCGCGAGGACCACGTCGATGGTCAGCTCAGGTGCGTGCGCGGCCAGAACCTCCAGATGTGTGTCGGGTGTGAACCCAGCAGTCTCGCCGGCCTGAGGGGCGAGGTTGAGCACGACCATCCGTCGCGCCGACGTCTGGTGCAGCGCGTCGAACAACCCGGGTACGAGAAGGTTCGGGATGACACTGGTGAACCAGGACCCGGGTCCGATCACCACCCAATCGGCCGTATCGATCGCCTCGACAGCCTCCGGGCAGGCGGGTGGGTCGCTGGGGTCGAGTGCGATCGAGAGCACCTCACCCGTCGTGCTGGCGACCTGCTGCTGACCCTTCACGCACGTCACGTCGCTGGGCCGCGACGGGTCATCCCCGCGTACCTCCGCGGTGACGTGCAACGGCACCGCGCTCATCGGCAGCACCCGGCCCTGTGCCCCGAGCAGCTCCCCCACCAGGTCGAGACCTGCGACATGCTCGCCGAGCAGCTCCCACAACGCGACGATCAGCATGTTGCCGACGGCGTGCCCGTGCAGGTCACCGGCGCTGGTGAAGCGATGCTGCAGGACGTCGGCCCACGTGCGACCCCACTCGTCATCCCCGCAGAGCGCGGCCAGCGCCATCCGCAGGTCACCCGGGGGCAGCACTCCCAGCTCGGTGCGTAGCCGGCCGGACGATCCACCGTTGTCCGCCACCGTCACGACCGCCGTCAGCTGGGTGGTGACCCGGCGCAGCGCCGTCAAGGAGGCCGCCAGACCATGACCGCCGCCCAAGGCGACGACGCGCGGGTCGGCGGCACCCGACGGCGGGGTGGGGCTGTTCGCCGTCCTGAGGCGACGCGTCATTCGCGTCCCAGGTCGCGGTGCATCACGACGGTCTCCACCCCGTGGGCGCGCAGTCGCGCGCCGAGGGCTTCGGACATGGCGACGCTGCGGTGCTGTCCGCCGGTACAGCCGATGGCGACGCTGATGAACCGCTTGCCTTCGCGGACGAACCCGTCGGTGACGGCCTCCAGCAAGGCGTCGTAGCGATCGAGGAACGCGACCGCGTCGGGGTGCGTTCGCACATAGGTCGCGACCGCTTCGTCCAGCCCGGTCTGGTGGCGGAGCTCCGGCACCCAGAACGGGTTGGGCAGGAACCTCATGTCGGCGACCATGTCGGCGTCGCCCGGGATGCCGTACTTGAAGCCGAACGACACGACCGTCGCCCGCAGCTGGGAGTCGGTCTCGTCCCCGAACGCGGTGGCGATCTTGGCGCCCAGCTGGTGCACGTTGAGCTGGGTGGTGTCGATCAGCACGTCCGCGTCCGCGCGCAGCTCGCTGAGCATGTCGCGTTCGGCGCCGATGCCGTCGAGCAGCCGGCCGCCGGCCTGCAACGGATGTGGCCGGCGGACCGCCTCCTGACGCCGGACCAGTACGTCGTCGGAGGCGTCGAGGAACAGGATCGATGGCTGCAGTCCGGACTCGACCACCCGACGAAGGGCGCCCACGAGAGCGCTGAAGAACCAGCGTGACCGCGCGTCGACGACGACCGCGAGCTGGATGCCCTCGTCACCGGCTTCGCCCACGAGGTCGACGACCTCGCCCAGCAGCTGCGGCGGCAGGTTGTCGATCACGAACCAGCCGAGATCCTCGAGGGACTTCGCCGCCGTGCTTCGGCCCGCACCCGTCATGCCGGTGACCAGGACGAGCTCACCGATGTGACTGCTCACCGAGCCTCCTCCCGCGTCGCGGACGGGTCGTCGTCGATGAGCTCGCCGGTCGCCGCGTCGACGGCAGGCATCGCGGACGGGCGGCTGGCCTCCAGCGCTGCAACGATGGCCTGCGCGGTCCGCGGACCGATGCCGGGCACCACGGCGATGTCCTCCACACCGGCCGCCCGGAGCCGCTTGAGCGACCCGAAGTGCTTGAGCAACGTCTTGCGCCTCACCTCTCCGAGGCCGGGCACGTCGTCGAGCAGGCTCTCCACCATCGACTTGGACCGGCGCCCGCGGTGGTGGGTGATCGCGAACCGGTGTGCCTCGTCGCGCACCCGCTGCAGCAGATAGAGACCCTCGCTGCTGCGGGGCAGCACCACCGGATCCTCCTGCCCGGGCAGCCAGACCTCCTCCAGCCGTTTGGCTAGACCCGCAAGGGGTACGTCGTCGATGCCCAGCTCGGCAAGGGCCGCCGCGGCAGCGGCCACCTGCGGCGGACCACCGTCCACGACGACCAGGCCAGGGGTGTAGGCGAACTTTCGCGGTTTGCCCGTCTCGGGGTCGATCAGCAGTGGACCGTCGGCCTCGACGCCCAGGTCGGGGTCGCCGCTGCGGGCGCGCTCGTCCAGCAGCCGGCGGAAACGGCGGGTGATCGTCTCGTGCATGGACGCCACGTCGTTCTGACCGTCGACGCTGCGGATGACGAAGCGGCGGTACTCCCCCTTGCGGGGCAGGCCGTCCTCGAAGACGACCATCGACGCGACGACCTCCGTGCCCTGCAGGTTGGACACGTCATAGCACTCGATCCGAAGCGGAGCCTCGGGCAGATCGAGCGCCTGCTGGATCTCCTCCAGGGCGCGGTTGCGGGTGGTGAGATCGCTGGCCCGCTTGGTCTTGTGCACCACCAGGGACTGTCTCGCGTTGCGTTCGACCGTCTCCATCAGTGCCCGCTTGTCCCCACGTTGTGGAACCCGCAACGAGACCGTGCCACCTCGACGGTCCTGCAGCCAGACCTGCAGGGCCTCCGAGTCCTCCGGCAGCGCGGGGACGAGCACCTCGCGCGGGATCGCATCGGCCACCTCACCGTCGTACAGCTTGACCAGAGCGCGTTCGACGAGCCCGCCGGTGTCTGCGTCGTCGACCTTGTCCGCGACCCAGCCCCGCTGTCCCCGAATTCGGCCACCGCGGACCGAGAAGATCTGCACGGCAGCCTCCAGGGGGTCCTCGACGAGGGCCACGACGTCGGCGTCGGTGCCGTCGCCGAGCACGACCGCGTTCTTCTCCAGCGCCCGGTTGAGCGCGCCGATGTCGTCGCGGATCCGGGCCGCCCGCTCGTACTCCAGCGCGGACGACGCACTCTCCATCTCCCGCTCGAGCCGGCGGACGTACGTCGAGGTCTGGCCGGACAGGAACGAGCAGAAGTCGTCGACGATCTCCCGGTGCTCCTCGGCGCTGACGCGCCCCACGCACGGTGCCGAGCATTTGCCGATGTAGCCGAGCAGGCACGGCCGACCGATCTGTGCCGACCGCCGGAAGACCCCCGCCGAGCACGACCGCATCGGGAAGACCCGGAGCAGCAGGTCGACCGTCTCGCGAATGGCCCAGGCGTGGCTGTAGGGACCGAAGTAGCGGACACCTTTGCGTTTCGGGCCGCGTCCGACCATGACGCGCGGGAACTCCTCGTTGAGCGTCACCGCGAGCCATGGGTAGGACTTGTCATCGCGGTACTTGACGTTGAATCTCGGGTCGAACTGCTTGATCCAGGTGTACTCCAGCTGCAACGCCTCGACCTCCGTCGAGACGACCGTCCAGTCCAGCGCAGCGGCCGTGGTGACCATCTGCTGGGTCCGCGGATGCAGGTTGGCGATGTCCTGGAAGTAGGACGACAGTCGTGCGCGCAGCGACTTGGCCTTGCCGACATAGACGACCCGTCCGCGGTCATCGCTGAAGCGGTAAACGCCCGGGGAATCCGGGATCTCGCCCGTCTTGGGGCGGTAGGTCGCCGGATCTGCCACCCCCCCACCCTAGGAGCCGTCCCCGACACCCGGACAACCCGATCTCGCCGCTGTCCGCGATCGTGAGCCTTTCACGCCGCCAGGACCACCGGACCGTCGAGGGATCGGGGCGCAGTGGACAATGGCCGGGTGAAGGCACTGCTGGTCGAGAACATCCACCCCGACTCCGTCCCGATCCTCGCCGAGAGCGGGATCGAGGCAACCGTGCTCCGCGGAGCGCTGCCGCGTGAGCAGCTGATCGAGGCGTTGCGTGACGTCGACCTGCTCGGCATCCGGTCCAAGACGCACGTCGACGCCACCGTCCTGGACGCCGCCCCGCACCTGGTTGCGGTCGGCGCCTTCTGCATCGGGACGAACCAGATCGACCTGCGCGCGGCATCGAGTCGGGGCGTGGCGGTGTTCAACGCGCCCTACTCCAACACCCGCAGCGTGGTCGAGCTCGTGCTCGCCGAGATGATCGCGCTCACCCGGCGCCTCACTGAGAAGGACACTGCGCTGCATGCAGGGCGCTGGGAGAAGTCCGCGGAGGGCGCGCACGAGATGCGCGGCCGCTGCCTGGGCATCGTGGGATACGGCAACATCGGCAGCCAGCTGTCGGTGCTGGCCGAGGCGCTCGGCATGCGGGTGGTGTTCTACGACACCGCGGACAAGCTCGCGCTCGGAAACGCGATCGAGTGCGCCTCGCTGTCGGAGTTGCTCGGCGAGGCCGACGTGGTCACGTTGCACGTGGACGGACGACCCGGCAACGCCGGGCTGTTCGAGCAGGAGCAGCTCTCCCGGATGCGCCCCGGCTCGATCTTCCTCAACCTGTCCCGCGGCTTCGTCGTCGACCACAATGCGCTGGCCCGGCACATCCGCTCCGGACACCTCGCCGGAGCGGCCGTCGACGTGTTCCCCGAGGAGCCGCACGCGCGCGGCGACGCGTTCGACTCCGAGCTGCGCGGTCTTCCCAACGTGATCCTGACGCCGCACATCGGCGGGTCGACCGAGGAGGCGCAGCAGGACATCGGTCGCTACGTCGCCGGCAAGCTTCGCGACTTCGTCACCACCGGCGGCACCACGATGAGCGTCAACCTTCCGCCGATCGCCGTGCAGCCGTTCGCGGGTACGCACCGGATCGCCCACCTGCACACGAACACCCCAGGCGTACTGGCCACGGTCAACCGCATCCTGGCCGACCACGGAGTCAACGTGGAGGGTCAGACTCTGACGACGCACGGGGACCTCGGCTACGTGTTGACCGACGTCGCCGCCGAGGTGGTGGCCAGCGTGGTCACCGAGCTGGCGAAGATGCCAGAGACGATCCACCTGCGGGTGCTCGGCTAACGCCTGGACAGCTCGCCCTCGGCGGTGGCGGGGCGGGCGGAACGCGGATGGTCGGCAGCAAGCGCGCGTCATCGTTGACGGCGTTGTCCCGACGGGTGACCCTGTCGTGTGAGTGTCGTGGCCGCCGCGCCTCTGGCCCGCCAGAGGCGCACCGGGTTGGAGGTTAAAGTCCAGTTGGCTAGGCTACTTTCATGACGGGACTTCCGACCAAGGAGCGGCTCGCCGGGCAGTCGCCCGTCGTCCGAGACCTGTACGGTCTGGCCCTGACCACGAGCACCGAGGCTGCCCTGGCGTACTGCGAGGGCGTTCGTTGCCTGCTCGGGATCCGCTCTGGAGGGCTGAGTGCGCTGGCCCGGTCCGTCGGTCTCGACCCGACATTCGCTCTCGGGCACGCCGCCCTGGCTCTACTCGGACACGAGTACTGCGCGCCGGTCGACCTGCCGGCCCGGATGGCTTCGGCCCGACGCCACGCGGCCCGAAGCACACCGCGCGAACGCAGCCACGTGCACGCAGTGCTGTCCCACATCGACGGCGACAGCGAGCCGTTGATCGCGCACCTGCGCGAGCATCCGCGTGACGCGCTGCTGTTGTCGGTAGCCGTCCCGACCATCGCGTTCGCCGGTGTCACTAGCGTGCCGCAGGACGCATGGGCGATCGTCGAGGGCTGTCGTGACGCCTATGGTGACGACTGGTTCTTCAGCGGGCTGCTGGCGTTCGTCCGTCAGGAGCAAGGCCGCTTCGACGAGGCGATGTCGTTGTCGGAGCTCTCACTGGGCGCGGAGCCTGTCGCGGGCCACTCCGTGCACGCACGAGCCCATGTGCACTACGAGACCGGCGAGCATGGGCCGGGTCTGGTCTGGATCAACGACTGGATCGGGGCATACGGAGCCGGTGCCGACAACCTGGCGCATTTCTCCTGGCACGCGGGCCTGCACGAGCTTTCCGAGCTTGATCTGGGCGCGTTACGGCAGCGGTACGACCGCCAGCTGGCTCCCCCCGCCAGCGATGGCTGCCGTGCGCTCGTGGACGCTGCGTCGCTGCTGTGGCGGTGGTCGATCACGCCCGGCGCGGTGGACGTCCCCCACGTGTCCGAGGTGTTGACGCATGTCAGCACCTGCGACCTCGAAACGCCGACGACCTCGTTCGTGGCGATGCACGCGGCCGTAGCCTTGTGCGCGGCCGGCGACGTGGACCGCTTGCGATGCCTTCGCCGCTGGTGCCTCGGGTCGGACCAGGCAGACTTGCGGGAGGTGGCGGCACCGCTGGCCGCGTCGTTGGTGCTGCTCGCCGACGGGCACCCCGGCGCCTGCGCCGACGCCTTGGGTCGCCTCGGGTCGGCGATCTGGCGATGTGGTGGCAGCGACGCTCAGCGCGAGGTCATCGACGACACGCGCCTGTGCGCACTCGTTCGGGCCGGACGCCGCGCCGAGGCGGCGGTGCTGCTCGACCGGCGGCTCGACCGGCGACCGTGTCGACGCGACGCCATGTGGCGGGAGCTGGCCTCGGACCCGTCAGGTCAGCCCAGCGCGACCTGACCCTTGCGCACGCGCACCGGCTCGGGTGGCAGCGGCGACGGGGCGGGTCCGCTCTGGACCGACCCGTCCTTGATCGAGTAGTGGGTGTTGTGGCAGGGGCAGATGATGGATCCCTGCGACACGGTCGACACCAGGCACCCCTGGTGGGTGCACACGGCAGAGAAACCCTTGAACTCCCCCGCCGTGGGTTGGGTGACCACGACCTGCTGCGAGGCGAAGATCGTGCCGCCGCCCACCGGGATCGAGGACGCGGCGGCCAGGTCGCCGCTCGACGAACCACCGCCTCCGGAGTTGGAGCCCGCGGAGCCGGAGGTCGAGCCAGCGGACCCGCACCCAGCGACTACCGCCGAGGCCACGGCCACCCCGCCCAGCGCCGCGGCGCCGCGCAGCAGGGAGCGACGGTCGACGCCGTGGTCGGCCGTGGAGTGGTCGGCCGTGGAGTGGTCGGGCAGATGCGGCACGGCAAGCATGAACGGCGATCTCCCAGGAGACACGAGGACGGGACTCCGTCCATAGTGCCTGGCTCCCGTCGGAGATCCTTGCCCGGTGGGTGACTTCGGACGGGTTCACAGGGACTTCTCACCCTTGTCGGACGGTCACCTTCCGCTCGGTCGACCTGGTGGCAGTCGCTCCCTTGGTCGAGGTTCGGGTCGAGGTCCGGGTCGAGGTCCGGCTGGCCGTGGGCGTCTTCTTCGCCGCCGTCTTGCGTGCCGCGGCAGTGGTGTTCGTGGTGTTCGCGTCCTTCTTCCGCGACTGCTGCGCTGGGGCCTTGGCTGCCTTCCTCCCGGCCTTCGGAGCCGCACGGCCGGA
This sequence comes from Nocardioidaceae bacterium, assembly GCA_050700835.1. Taxonomy (GTDB): domain Bacteria; phylum Actinomycetota; class Actinomycetes; order Propionibacteriales; family Nocardioidaceae; genus JBOHDX01. The sequence continues at coordinate 8,015 of JBOHDX010000139.1, read as the reverse complement.
CAGGATCGGCGCCAAGAACTCGCCGGTGTAGCTGTCGGCCCGGTCTGCGACCTGCTCCGGCGTGCCCTCGGCGATCACCAGACCCCCACGGGTGCCACCCTCCGGCCCCATGTCGACCACCCAGTCGGCGGTCTTGATCACGTCGAGGTTGTGCTCGATGACGATCACCGTGTTGCCCTGGTCGACCAGCCGGCCGAGCACTCCGAGCAGCTTGCGGATGTCCTCGAAGTGCAGGCCCGTCGTGGGCTCGTCGAGGACATAGACGGTGCGGCCGGTCGAGCGCTTCTGGAGCTCCGAGGCGAGCTTGACCCGCTGCGCCTCGCCACCGGACAACGTGGGAGCTGGCTGGCCCAGGCGTACGTAGCCCAACCCCACGTCGACGAGGGTGCGCAGGTGTCGGGCGATCGGCGGGATGGCGGCGAAGAAGTCGACCGCCTCCTCGATGGCCATGTCGAGAACCTCGGAGATCGACTTGCCCTTGTAGTGCACTTCGAGGGTTTCGCGGTTGTAGCGGGCGCCGTGGCACACCTCGCACGGGACGTAGACGTCCGGCAGGAAGTTCATCTCGATCTTGATCGTGCCGTCACCTGAGCACGCCTCACAGCGACCGCCCTTGACGTTGAACGAGAACCGGCCCTGCTGGTAGCCGCGGACCTTTGCCTCTGGTGTCTGCGAGAAGAGCTTGCGCACGTGGTCGAACACGCCGGTATAGGTCGCGGGGTTGGACCGCGGCGTGCGGCCGATCGGCGACTGGTCGACGTGGATCACCTTGTCCACGTGCTCGGCGCCGGTGATCGTGCGGTGCCGGCCGGGAATGTCGCGAGCGTTGTAGATCCGCTTGGCCAGCGAGGTGTAGAGGATGTCGTTGACCAAGGTCGACTTGCCGGACCCGGACACCCCGGTCACTGCCACGAACAATCCGAGCGGGAACGTCACGTCGATGTTGCGCAAGTTGTGCTCATGGGCGTCGTGCACGACCAGCTCGCGTCCTGGTGTCCGGGGGCGACGTATCTCCGGCAACGGGATCTCCCGCCGGCCCGACAGGTACGCCCCGGTCAGCGAGTCGGGGTGGTCGTAGAGGTCCTGGACCGGGCCGGACACGACCACCTGCCCGCCATGCTCACCGGCACCCGGACCGATGTCGACCACCCAGTCAGCGACCCGGATCGTGTCCTCGTCGTGCTCGACGACGATCAGTGTGTTGCCCAGGTCGCGCAACCGCAGCAGGGTCTCGATCAGCCGGTGGTTGTCACGCTGGTGCAGACCGATGGACGGCTCGTCGAGGACGTAGAGCACGCCGACAAGTCCGGCGCCAATCTGCGTCGCGAGCCGGATCCGCTGCGCCTCGCCGCCGGACAGCGAGCCGGAGGCCCGGTCGAGGGTGAGGTAGTCGAGTCCGACGTCCAGCAGGAACCGCAACCGCTCGTTGATCTCCTTGAGCACCCGCTCGCCGATCTGCCGCTCCCTCGGTGTCATGTCGAGGTCGGACAGGTAGTCGGCGGCATCGCTGATCGGCAGCCGCGCCACCTCGGCGATGTTCTTCTCACCACCGGAGTGCGACGTCATCGTGACGGCCAAGGTGATCGGCTTGAGTCGGGTGCCGCCGCAGGTGGGGCAGTCCACCTCGCGCATGAAGCCCTCGAAGCGCTCCCGGCTCGTGTCGGACTCGGCCTCGCCGTGGCGACGCTCGATGTAGGGGATGACGCCCTCGAACGTGGTGTAGTAGGAGCGCTCACGGCCGTAGCGGTTCTTGTAGCGCACGTGCACCTGCGTCGGGTGGCCCTTCAACAACGCCGCGCGCGCGTCGCCCGGGAGCTTCGAGAACGGCGTCGACATCGTGAAGCCGAGATCGTCGGCCAGGGCACCGAGCAGCCGCAGGAAGTAGTCGGACACGTGCGCCGACGCCCAGGGCGCGATGGCGCCCTCCTCGAGCGACTTGTAGGGGTCGGGAACGACCAGGTCCGGGTCGACCTCCATCCGGGTGCCGAGGCCGTGGCAGACCGGACACGCGCCGTACGGCGAGTTGAACGAGAACGACCGCGGCTCGAGCTCGTCGGACTCCAGCGGGTGGTCGTTGGGGCACGCCAGCCGCTCGGAGAACCGGCGCTCCCGCGCCGGATCCTTGACGTCGAGGTCGACGAAGTCCATCACCACCAAGCCGTCCGCCAGGCGCAGTGCCGTCTCGACGGAGTCGGTCAGCCGGCGCTTGGCCGAGGGCTTGACCGTCAACCGGTCGACGACCACGTCGACCGAGTGCTTCTTCTGCTTGGCCAGGACAGGCGGCTCGGACAGGGAGTGGATCTCGCCGTCGACCCGCGCCCTGCTGAAGCCCTGGGTCTGCAGCTGCCGGAAGAGCTCGGAGTATTCGCCCTTGCGGCCCCGAATCATCGGCGCCAGCACCTGGAAGCGGGTGCCGTCCTCGAGGTCGAGCATGCGGTCGACGATCTGCTGCGGGGTCTGACGCCCGACCGGCTCACCGCACACGGGGCAGTGCGGCCGCCCGGCCCGGGCGAACAGCAGCCGGAGGTAGTCGTAGACCTCGGTGATGGTGCCGACCGTCGAACGCGGGTTGCGGGAGGTGGACTTCTGGTCGATCGACACCGCTGGAGACAGGCCCTCGATGAAGTCGACGTCCGGCTTGTCCATCTGGCCGAGGAACTGCCGGGCGTAGGCCGACAAGGACTCGACGTAGCGCCGCTGTCCCTCGGCGAAGATCGTGTCGAACGCGAGGGATGACTTGCCGGAGCCGGACAGGCCGGTGAACACGATCATGGCGTCCCGAGGGAGCTCGATCGAGACATCCTTGAGGTTGTGCTCACGCGCACCACGGATGAGCAGGTGGTCGGCCACGAGTGAGAGTCTCCCGGTGGATCGAGGGCGGTGTGCTGCCGGTCTGGGGCGTGCCGATCACGGCTCCCTCATGCTAACCAGCGGCTCCGACAGAACCTTCCGAACCGCGAACGTGGTCCGCTCCCCGGTCCCCGGCGCGACGGCTGCACGGGTACGTTGGCGGTCATGAGCGAGCCGGCCGAGCGTACCCGCCGTGACCCCGACCCTGACGCGATGCTCGAGCACCTGGGACCGGCCACGGACCGCGTGATCGCCGATGTTGCCGTGCTGTCGGACGCCGACGTCCGGGCTCCATCGGCCCTGCCGGACTGGTCCCGCGGCCACGTGATCAGCCATCTCGCCCGCAACGCCGATGGGCTCGGCAACCTCGCCACCTGGGCCCGGACCGGCGTCGAGACACCGATGTACCCCTCCCGGGAGCAGCGCAACGCCGACATCGAGACGGGCTCGGGGCGGACCGCGGCGCAGCTCACCGACGACTTCGTGCACTCGTCACAACGCCTTCTGGACGCGCTGCGGGACATGCCGCCCGTGGGGTGGACCCGCGAGCTTCGGTTCGGCGCCCAGAACCGGGTGCTCGCCGGTGCCTGGATCGGCCTCCACCGTTTCGCCGAGACGGAGATCCACCACACCGACCTGGCGGTGGGGTACGACACGGACCAGTGGCCACCGGAGCTCGTCGGGCCCTACCTTCCGGACGCGATCACCGGTCTCGACGAACGGGCCGGCGAGCCGCTCGGCCTGGTGTGCACCGACTCGTGGGCCCGGATCGGCTCCGACGACCCGGCGGCCCGCGTGGTGTCAGGGCCGGGCCATCTGCTCTTGGCCTGGGTGACCGGCCGGTCCGACGGGCTCACCCTCGCGGTCGAGCCGGAGGGCCAACTCCCCTCCCTCGGTCCCTGGCGTTAACCGCCGATCCGCGGCTTCTGGCCCGCCCATCCGCGGCTTCTGGCCCATCCATCCGCGGCTTCTGGCCCATCCGCGGCTTTGCGTCAGCCCCGTTCACGGCAGCCGCCAGTCGACCGGACCCGCGCCCTGATCGGCCAGCGACGTGTTCGCCCGGCTGAACGGCCGCGACCCGAAGAACCCGCCGCTCGCCGACAGCGGGCTGGGATGCACCGACTCGATCCGCGCGACCCCCTCGAGGATCGGCCGCAACGACTGCGCCTGGCGTCCCCAGAGGACCGCGACCAGCGGACCACCACGGCTCGCGAGCGCGCGTACCGCCTGCTCCGTCACCGCCTCCCAGCCCTTGCCCTGGTGCGAGGCCGAGGCGCCGGGCCGCACGGTGAGCACCCGGTTGAGGAGCACCACCCCCTGCCGGGTCCACGGCGTCAGGTCGCCACAGCTCGGCGCCGGCACCCCGAGATCTTGCTGCAGCTCGGTGAAGATGTTGATCAGGGACTTCGGCAGCGGCCGAACGTCGACGGCCACGGCGAAGCTGAGGCCGATCGGATGCCCAGGCGTCGGGTACGGATCCTGACCGACGATCAGCACCCGAACGTCGTCGAACGGCTGCTGGAACGCCCGCAGAACATTCGGCCCGGCTGGGAGGTACGTCCGCCCTGCCGAGATCTCGGCGCGCAGGAAGTCACCCATCTCGGCGATCCGGTCCGCCACCGGCGACAGCGCCCGGGCCCAGCCGGCCTCGACGATCTCGGGCAGCGGTCGCGCGGGCATGAATGTCACGGTAGCGACCACCCAGGGCGTCGGCCGTTCCCGTACCGTGAGGGCATCCCCGAGCAGAGCGAGGCGGTGCAATGAGCTACCACGGTGACGTCGTGGTCGGCGGAACCCCGGACGTGCGCGAGCTCGCCCAGCTGATGATCACCAAGGTCGCCGTCGGCCCGATGGACAACAACGCGTATCTCCTGCGCTGCCGGCGCGATGACGAGCAGGTGCTGATCGATGCGGCTAACGACGCGGACACGCTCGCCGAGGTGGTCGGTGCGGATGGCTTGGCCCGCATCGTCACCACCCACCGGCACGGTGACCACTGGCAAGCTCTCGCCGAGATCGTTGCGGCGACCGGCGCGGACACCGTCGCCGGGGACGAGGACGCCGAGGAGATCCCGGTGCGGACCGATGAGCGGGTCTCCGACGGGGACCGGGTACGCGTGGGCCGCTGCGAGCTCGAGGTGATCAGCCTGGTTGGGCACACCCCCGGATCCATCGCGCTGCTCTACGACGATCCCGACGGCACTCCGCACCTGTTCACCGGCGACAGCCTCTTCCCGGGCGGTCCTGGCCGGACAACCCGCCGCGAGGACTTCGACTCGCTCATGGCCGACCTACAGCACAAGGTGTTCGACAGACTGCCGGACGAGACGTGGGTCTATCCCGGCCACGGGGCCGATACGACGCTCGGTGCCGAGCGGCCGCACCTGTCGGAGTGGCGCGAGCGCGGCTGGTAGGCGACGACGCGACCGCGCTCTCATCGTTTCCACATCTTCGCGGTCCTACCGTGGCCGTCGTGCGGGTACTTCTCGTCGAGGACGCCACGCGGATGGCTGCGCTGGTGCGGCGCGGCCTCGAGGAGGAGGGGTACGCCGTCGACGTGCTCGACAACGGGATCGACGCGGTGTGGCAGGCGACGGAGTACGCCTACGACGCGATCGTCCTCGACGTGATGATTCCCGGAGTCGACGGCTTCGAGGTCTGCCGGCGGCTGCGGGCCGCCGACCGCTGGGCGCCGGTGCTGATCCTGACGGCACGTACCGAGGTGTCGGACCGGATACGGGGCCTCGACGTCGGAGCGGACGACTACCTCACCAAGCCGTTCAGCTTCGCCGAGCTGGCGGCCCGCCTGCGGGCGCTGATCAGGCGAGGCACTGCCGCACGCCCGGCCGTGCTCAGCGTCGGGGACCTTCGTCTCGACCCGGCGACTCGTCAGGCGTGGCGCGGTGATGTCGAGCTGGCCCTGTCCGCCAAGGAGCTTGCCCTGCTGGAGTTCTTCCTCCGTCATCCCGGCGAGGTCCTGTCACGGACGAGGATCCTCGAGCACGTGTGGGACATGGCCTTCGACGGCGTCTCCAACGTGGTCGACCAATACGTCGGCTACCTGAGGCGCAAGGTGGACCGGCCGTTCGGGCATGCGGACCTGCAGACCGTACGCGGTTCGGGCTACCGCCTGCAGGCGTACCCCGTGGCCGCGTCACACGAGATGGGCTGAATCCCATGTCCCTGCGACTCCGGCTCGCCCTGCTGGTCGCGGCGGCGGTAGCCGGCCTGGTCGCCCTCGGCGGGTTCGTGCTGATTGGTCAGCTGCAAGGTGGCCTTGACGCCGGCCTCGACGTCACGCTGCGGGCCCGCGCGGACGTCCTGGTCCAACAGCTGGGGCCGGACGGCACCGTCAACTTCCAGGACAGCGGCAACACCGCGCTGCTGCCCGCCAACGAGGCCCTGGCCCAAGTGATCAGCCCTCGTGGCCGCCTCGTCGACTCGTCCGAGGGCGCCGGCGGACGCTCGCTGCTGACGTACTCACAGCTCAGGCGGGCCAGAACGGGGCCACTTGCCCTGACCACGGACCGAGGGTCTCTCGGCAGTCTCCGGCTCCTCGCCGTGCCGGTGCGAGTGGCCGCCCGGCCGCCGACCGTCGTGGTGGTCGGCACCAGCCGCGACCTGTCGCTGGCGGCGGTTCAGCGGATGGAGTCGCTGTTGTGGATCGTGGGGCCGCTGGCAGCGCTGCTCAGCGGGCTGGGCGCCTGGGCGCTGGCCCGGGTGACGCTGGCGCCGGTGGAACGCATGCGGGCCGAGGCGGCACGGATCTCCGCGACGGACGGCGACGCGAGATTGGCGGTGCCGACGACGCGGGACGAGGTCGCCAGGCTTGCCACGACCATCAATGCGCTGTTGGTGCGGCTGCAAGGGGCCTTGACGCAGCAGCGCTCGTTCGTCGCCGACGCCGGACACGAGCTGCGTACGCCGTTGACGACGTTGCGTACCGAGCTGGAGCTGGCGGGCCGGCGGGAACGTACCCGGGACGAGCTGGTACGCGCGGTGAGCGGCGCGGCCGAGGAGACCGATCGCCTCATCCGCCTGGCGGAGGACCTGCTCACCCTCGCCCGCGCAGACGGATCGGACGGCTGGATCCAACTCCGCCCGCTGCGACTCGATGCCTTGGTGGCCAAGGCCGTGGACGCGGCCGCACCCGCTGCTCGGACGGCCGGAGTGACCTTCGCCATGCCCGCGCCCGCGGCCGCCCTGGTCACCGGGGACGCGGATCGGCTGCGCCAGGTGATCGACAACCTGCTGGACAACGCCCGCCGCTACGCCCCGGCCGGAAGCACGGTGACGGTCCGCCTGACCACGCAGGGAGACGGGACCGTCGCGCTGGAGGTGATCGACGACGGGCCGGGCTTCCCGCCGGCGTTCCTGCCGCACGCCTTCGAACGGTTCCGGCGGGCCGACCCGGTCCGCGGCCCGGGTGAGGGCGGCACGGGCCTGGGCTTGTCGATCGCGGCAGCCCTGGTCGCCGCACACGGCGGCTCGGTGAGCGCGGACAACGTTGCCGGGAAGGGCGCGCGGGTTCGGGTCGTGCTGCCGACCCTGCCGATCCTGCCCACCCTGCCGACCCTGCCGACCCTGCCGACCCTGCCGACGGAGTCGACGGCGCAGGGGCTCGACACGAATCCCCGCGGCCCCGGCCCCGGATGTGAGAGCGCACATCTGACGTACACGGTCCGTTCAGCGCCCGCGACGCAGGATCGGGACGAGACAGCATTACCGACCAATAAGGAGACCTGACATGAACAGGACGATGCAGGCCGTGGGCCTTGCCGCCGCGGCCGTGACTGCCCTCGGTGGCGGAATCGCCGCTGCACAGGCGCATCCCGGCACATCCACGTCGGCGCACATGGCGGCCGAGGCGAGCGGGCCGGACACCGACAACGTGCAGCAGGGCGACCAGACCGGTCCCGACAACGCGGCCCCTGCCCCCGACAAGGCCGGCACGGTCCGGCAGACCAGTCAGCACGTGGCCGCCGCGGCCCACCACAGCAAGAACGCGCAAGACACCTCCGGTGCGCCGAGCGAGAACCAGGGTGAGCACGAGACGTCCGGCGGCAACGACGGCCCGGGCGGACACCAGGATCCACCCGGTGACGTCCAGCACCAGGGCGGCAACAACGAGCAGTAGCCAACCCGAAGCGGGCGGGGTCGTCACC
>JBOHDX010000138.1:0-2972 GCA_050700835.1 Nocardioidaceae bacterium | reverse complement strand
AACTGAAGGCGACGGTCAGCGGCAGCGTGAACGACTGACCCTTGCACTTGGCGTCCGTAGTGGCCGCCATCGTCACGGAGACCTCGTAGGTATGCAGGCTATTCGCCCTGATGAAGCCGACCGGACTCTCGACCGCAGCGCTGGTGAGGGTACCGGCGGGGCAGCCGCTCGCGGTCGCGGTCGAACTCCCCGCGCTGATCGACGTGACCCGAACGCCGTAGTCCTTGGAGTTCTTCACGTAGATGGGGAACGTCCCGGTCGCGCCGGGGGCCAGCGGGCGGACCTGGTCGTCCGGAGTGACGGTAAGATCAGCAGAGGTGGTCCCGCCGGTCCCACCGCTACCGGCCGTGCCGATGAAAAATCCCACCGCGACGAGCGCGAGGGCGATGAGCAGGGCGAGACCGTCGTAGACGTTGAGGCTACGCACGCTGGTGCCCAAGTCGTATTCCACCGCGGACTCCCTCCAGAGGCCCCAGTCACGCAGAGCCCAACTACCTAAGCGCACAGTCACCACACCGCAGTTGCCGTTCTACCTGATTTCCGGCTGGGTTGTCGACTGACAGTGCCGGAATGGCTGCGCTGCGTTGCGTCCGGGATAGGTTATTCGGTTGCGTCGCTGCGGTGCCGTCGGGGTGTCCTAGGAGGCTGGTGTTTTTCGCGTGGCGGTGACCCGGTAGAGCGGACGGCTGTGGAATGATGATCATGTGACGTTGGGTCGGGCGCCGAGGCAGCCGGATTTGCTGCGGACGACGGTGGGCTATTGCGAGGGCCGGGTGGCGCCGGAGTCGATCTATGGGGTGTTGCACCGGGAGTGTTTCCGGCTGTTCCCGGATGAGATGTTCGCTGATCTGTTCACTGATGTGGGTCGGCGCAGCGTGCCGCCGATGATCGTGGCGGTGGTGATGGTGTTGCAGCGTATTGAGGGTTGCTCGGATCGGGAGGCGGTCGACCGGTTCGCTTTTGACGTGCGGTGGAAGTACGCCGCGGGCGGGTTGGCCTTTGACTATCCGGGATTCGTGCACACGGTGTTGGTGGACATGCGGGCCCGGTTGGCTCGGTCGAAGCGGCCGAACCGGATCTTTGAGGTTTCGTTGGATGTGGCGCGTCGGGCTGGGTTGGTCGGGCGGCGTCGGGTGTTGGACTCGACCCCGCTCTATGACGCGGTGGCCACGATGGACACCGTCACGCTGATCCGCTCGGCGATCCGTGGGTTGCTCGCGGTCGCCGACGCGCGGCTGGAGACCGCGTTGCGGGTGGTGTTGCGCCGTGAGGACGACTACCGGGTCGCGGGCAAGCCGGTGTGTGACTACGACGACAAGGAGGCGCGGGAGGCGCTGGTCGATGCGCTGGCCCGGGACGCGATGGCGTTGCTGGTGGTGCTGGAGGGCCGTGAGCTGGTCGCGGTGGTGTCGCAGGCGGGTGCGTTGCTGGCCACCGTGGTCGGCCAGGACCTCGACGAGGACACCACCGACGGGGTGTTTCGGATCGCCCGGCGGGTGGCCAAGGATCGGGTCATCTCCACGGTGGACCCCCAGGCTCGGCACGGGCACAAGACCGCCGCGCGCGGGTTCGACGGCTACAAGGGCCACGTCGGTATCGACCCGGACTCCGAGATCATCACGGCTACCACGGTCACCCCGGGAAACGCCGGGGACGGCGGCGCGGCCGCCGACCTGATCACCGACCTGATCCCCGAGACCCTCTCCGCGGACCCGGCCCACCCCGCGGACCCGGCACAGCCAGACACCGAACAGGCGGGCACCGACCAGGCGGGCACCGAACAGGCGGGCACCGAACAGGCGGGCAAGGTCTTCGGGGACTGCGCGTATGGCAGTGGCGAGTTCCAGTCCATCCTGGAAGAACACGGCATCGACTCCGGGTGCAAGACCCAGCCGCCCGCGCCGCGCCCGGGTGGGCTATTGACCAAGGACCGTTTCGACATCGATCTGGACCGTGACACGGTCACCTGCCCCAACGGGGTCACGACGCCGATTCGCCGCGGTACCGACGGCGCAGGCACCGCAAGCTTCGGCGCGGCTTGCGCCGGCTGCCCGTTGCGGGCCGGGTGCACCACCTCCCAGGCCGGTCGCACCGTCACCGTCAGCGCCTATGAAGCCGAGCTGGCCCGCGCCCGGGCCCTCCAGACCGACCCGGCGTGGCAGGCCGATTACACCACCACCCGCCCGAAGGTTGAACGCAAGATCGGTCACCTGATGCGCCGCAAGCACGGCGGACGCCAAGCCCGCATGCGCGGGCTGGCCAAGGTCGCCGCCGACTTCGCCCTGCTCGCCACCGCGGTCAACCTGGCCCGCCTCGGCAAGCTCGGACTCACCTCGACCAGCGCCGGAAGCTGGACGGTAGCCACCACCTGAGCCGGAACACAGCTCCCAGCCAACTCAGCCCACCCGCAGCGCCCAGAACTGCCCCCAGCACGCCGACAACCCCACCACGAACGGAGCGCCGAGATCCCGCGTGGATCCTACCGACGCTCAACCTCGAAACGATCACAGCCCGATCCGACGGCCTTCCTGACGCAGCCGTCCCTATGACGGACCGTTCGACACCAGCCTCCTAGGGTGCCCCGGTGGTTGCTCCTGTTGGCGTGTCGGTCGCCGCGGTTGCCCTTGACGGTGTCGTCGACGGTGTTGGAGGTTGATCCGCTGGAGGCGGTGGTGTCGGTGGGGGTGAACACCGCGGTCAGCGAGTGCTCCCCGGAGGGCAGGGTGGTGGTGGTCGTGGCGGTGCCGTTGGTGAGGGTTACGGGGTCGCCGAGGGTGCTGCTGCCGTCGTTGAACTGCACGGTGCCTTGTGCTGTGGCCGGGTCCAGCGTCGCGGTCAGCGTTTCGGTGGTGGTGGCGTCGTCAGCGGGGGAGGCTGGGGTCACCTCCAGCGTCGTGGTGGTCGTGTCCGCCTCAGCGGCCTGCACGGTGGTGGTGGCGCCGAGGGACCTCGGTAGTGGCGCGGCGCTGGCC
>JBOHDX010000137.1:0-2063 GCA_050700835.1 Nocardioidaceae bacterium | reverse complement strand
CGCGGACGGTGTTCCGCAGCGGCAGGTCGCTCGGGATCTGGGTATCGGTAGGTCGACGGTCGAGCGGGCGTTGGCCTCGGACCGGCCGCCGAAGTACGAGCGGCCGGCGGTGCAGTCGTCGTTCGGGCTGTTCGAGCCGTTGGTGCGGCAGTTGCTCAAGGACACGCCAGACATGCCGGCCACGGTGATCGCCGAGCGGGTCGGCTGGAGGGGGTCGATGAGCTGGTTCCGCGACAACGTCCGCCGGCTGCGGCCGGAGCATCGACCTGTCGACCCCTCGGACCGGCTGACGTGGTTGGCGGGGGATGCGGCGCAGTGCGACTTGTGGTTCCCGCCGAAGAAGATCCTGCTCGAGGACGGCTCGAAGACGCTGCTGCCGGTGATGGTGATTACCGCGGCGCACTCGCGGTTCATGGTCGCCCAGATGATCCCGACCCGGCACACCGCGGACCTGTTGTTGGGGATGTGGGAGCTGGTGCAGCAGCTTGGTCGTGTCCCGCGCCGGTTGATCTGGGACAACGAGTCCGGCATCGGCCGCGGGAAACGGCACGCCGAAGGGGTGGGTGCGTTTACCGGCACCCTGGCAACCACGCTGCAACGGCTCAAGCCCTATGACCCGGAGTCCAAGGGCGTCGTGGAGCGACGCAACGGGTTCTTCGAGACCTCCTTCATGCCCGGGCGTGACTTCGCGTCTCCTGCGGACTTCAACGCGCAGTTCGCCGACTGGCTCACGAAGGCGAACTCGCGGGTGGTGCGGACCATCAAGACCCGCCCGGTCGACCGGCTGGACGCCGATCGGGCCGCGATGCTGCCGCTGCCGCCCGTGGCGCCCGTGGTCGGGTGGGTCAACCGGGTCCGGTTGGGACGCGACTACTACGTCCGCCTCGACAGCTCCGACTACTCCGTCGACCCGGCGGTGATCGGCAGGTTCGTCGACGTGAACGCCAACTTGGCCCGGGTCGAGGTCCGTCACGAGGGACGCCTGGTCGCTGGCCACGACCGTGTCTGGGCACGCGGGATGACCATCACCGACCCCGCCCACGTCGCCGCGGCGAAGGTGCTGCGCGAGCAGTTCCAACGCCGGCGACCAGCACCAGATCCCCACGAGGAGCTGGTCCGCGACCTGGCCGACTACGACCGCGCCTTCGGTCTCATCGACGACACCCTGACCGACGGTGAGGTTGCCTGATGACGACGAGCACCACAAAGACCAACAGCGACGCCACTGAGGCGCTCAAGCAGCTGACCTACCTGGCCTCAGCGTTGAAGGCACCCCGGATCACCGAAGCAGCCGGCCGGCTCGCCGATCATGCCCGCGATGCCGGCTGGACCCATGAGGAGTACCTCGCCGCGGTGCTGGATCGTGAGGTCGCTGCCCGCAACGCCTCGGGCGCGCAGCTCCGCATCCGTGCCGCCGGGTTCGGATCGGTCAAGACGCTCGAGGAGTTCGACTGGGACGCCCAACCCGGGGTGCGTCAGCAGGTCGCCGCCCTGGCATCGGGTGGGTTCCTGACCGAGGCACGCAACGTCGTACTGCTTGGGCCGCCCGGCACCGGCAAGACCCACCTGGCCACCGGCCTGGGGATCGCTGCCGCGCACCACGGCCACCGGGTGCTGTTCGCGACCGCGACCGAGTGGGTCACCCGACTCACCGACGCCCACCGGACCGGGCGGCTGCCCCAAGAGCTCACCAGGCTGCGGCGCTACGGGCTGATCATCGTCGACGAGGTCGGCTACCTACCGTTCGAACAAGACGCCGCGAACCTGTTCTTCCAGCTCGTGTCCAGCCGCTACGAACACGCCTCGCTGATCCTGACATCCAACCTGCCCTTCAGCGGCTGGGGCGGCGTCTTCGGAGACCAAGCCGTCGCCGCAGCCATGATCGACCGCGTCGTCCACCACGCCGACGTCCTCACCCTCAAGGGCGCCAGCTACCGGCTACGCAACCGCGGAATCGACACCCTGCCCAGCATCAGAACCCAAGACACGGCACACTAGAACACACGAACCGGTGGCCTCGTTTTCGAGCGTCGGATCGGCCTCACTTTCGAGCGTTGCCGACA
>JBOHDX010000136.1:0-10570 GCA_050700835.1 Nocardioidaceae bacterium | reverse complement strand
GGGTCGTCACCGACGTTGACGACCCCGCCCGCCTTGCTTCCACCCGGCCGCGCCGATAGAAACGGCCCATGCTGCGCGGTGAGAAGGTCGGCCTCCGGGCCCGGCGTGCCGAGGACGTCCCCATCCTGCACGAGGATCTGTACGAGGACGTCGCGACGCGGTCGCGCGCCGACTCACGTCCCTGGCGGCCCATCGCGGCCGGGTCGGCGGCGTCGCCGTACGCGGTAGCCGACCCCAGTGATGACGCAGCAGTCTTCTCGGTGGTCGACCTCGACGACGACGAACTGGCCGGCGAGGCACTCCTGTGGGGACTCGACCTGCACCACCGCTGCGCCCACATCGGCGTCTCGCTGCGCCCGACGTACCGAGGACGTGGCTTCGGGACCGACGTCGTCCATGTGCTCTGCGCGTACGCGTTCGAGACCCGCGGCCTACATCGCGTCCAGGTCGACACCCTGGCGCACAACAGCGCGATGATCTCGGCGGCTACCAGGGTGGGTTTCAGCGCGGAGGGGACGCTCCGCAAGGCCGCCTGGGTGAATGGGGAATTCGCCGACGAGCTGCTCCTGGGCCTGCTCGTCAACGAGTGGTCCCCGCGATAGCCCGGCCAGGGTCGGGACGGGAACGCTGGCGGCGACGGTGGCTCCCTAGGATGGGCGAGTGCCTCCCTCCAGTCCCGCCCAGGACCAGCTGGACCGGTTGGCCGCCGCTCACGACGCCCGGTTGTCGGTCTGGATGGGTTCGCTGGACGGCACCGCGTGGCTGGCCAGGGACGCAGAGACCGAGCACCCCGCGGCCAGCACCTTGAAGCTGGCCCTGGTCATCGCGCTGCACCGGTGCGCCGCCGACCGGAGCCTGTCGCTGGACGACGAGGTGCTCGTACGTTCGCATTCCGACTCCGCGGTGCCCGGACAGGCGTACGACACGACTCAGGATTACGACCAGGACGACGCGGTCTGGGACCGGCTCGGGGACTCTGTGCCGCTCCGGTGGCTCGGCGAGCGCGCCATCACCCGATCGAGCAACCTCGCCACCAATCTGCTCATCGACCGGCTGGGTACCGCCGCGGTCAACGCGGTGTACGCGAGTGCCGGCGCGAAGCACGCAAAGGTCGAGCGCGGCATCCAGGACACCCCCGCCATGGCCGCCGGGCTCAGCAACACGGTCACCGCCGCGGACCTGGCCGCCGTGTTCGTGTCCCTTCTGGCCGGGCGTCTGATCCCGGACGCGGGCGACGTCGAACGAGTCCTCGCGGCGAACGAGTGGAACGAGGCGATCCCCGCCGGCCTGCCGAAGGGGACGTACGTCGCGCACAAGACCGGCTGGTTCGACGGCGTCTGCCACGACGCCGCTCTCGTCCGGCCGCATGGCGAGGAGCCGTTCGTGCTCGTACTCCTGTCGGGCGCCGGCCTCGACGAGACAGGCATGCACGCGCTGGTCGCTGATGCGGCACGCATCTGCTGGCAACACCGACAGAATCGACAACGCGGTCGCTATGACCACAAGAATGTCGATCCTTTCGTCCGCGAGGTCGACAGGTGAGTCGGCTGACGGTCCGCTGCCATCAGGTCAGCGGCATCTTGCACACGCCATTTGTCACCGCGCTGCGGCGCACCACGACGACCGACTCCCTGCTCGTCGAGGTCCGTGACACCGACGGGGTCTCCGGCCTCGGAGAGGTGCCGCAGATCTGGCAGGTCACCGGCGAGTCGCTGCCCGGGGCACGGGCCTGCGTGGAGGGCCCTCTGGGGGCCGTCCTCGCCGACGCTGACCCGGAGGACCTGCACGCGACCCTCGACCGGGTCGGCCTGGCCGTCGTCGGCAACCACGGAGCCAAGGCGGCGATCGACGTGGCGTTGCACGACCTGCTCGCCCGTCGTCGTGACCTACCGCTCACCCGCCTTCTCGGCGGCCTCACCACCGCCGTGCCAACCGACGTCACCGTCTCGGCCGGAGACCCCGACGCGCTGGCCGCGACGGCAGCATCGCGCATCGCCGCAGGTTTCGCCGTGCTCAAGCTCAAGGTGGGCACGGACGCCGCCAGCGACGTCACCGGCGTCCTGGCGGTACGCCGGGCCGTCGGACCCGACGTGGTGATCCGGGTCGACGCCAACCAGGGCTGGACGCCACGGGCCGCGGTGCGCGCGATCTCGACCCTCGAGGACGCCGCCGCCGACCTGCAGCTGGTCGAGCAGCCGGTGCCGGCCCAGGACATCGACGGACTCGCCTGGGTCAGTGACCGAGTGGCGACACCGGTGGCGGCGGACGAGTCGGTGTTCGGCGTCCGCGACCTCGTCCGGGTGATAGAGCGTCGCGCCGCCGACGTCGTCAACGTCAAACTGGCGAAGGCGGGCGGGCTACGACCGGCGCGGACCCTGCTGGAGCTGGCGCGGGCACACGACATGGGCACGATGGTGGGCTCGATGATGGAGACCCATGTCGGTGTCGGCGCGGCGGCGAGCCTGGTGGCGGCCCTCGGAACCACCGTGACCAGCGATCTGGACGCCGCGTGGTGGCTCGCCGAGCCCGTCACCGCCGGCGGGCTGACGTACACCGACGGTCACGTCCTGCTGCCGGACGCCGCCGGCCTCGGCATCTCGCTGCTCGACCGATCCTCGGCCGTGTCATGACCGACGACCGCCTCGCCGTCTCCGTGCCGATCGCCACGGTCTGGACCTCACCCCACGCGCCTCGCAAGGCCGACGCGGATGCGGTCGCCGACCACCCGGATGTCGCAGCCTGGACAGACACGCTCGACACCGAGGAGCGGCTTGGACTGCACGGGCGGACGCTGACGCAGGCGCTGCTGGGCGAACCGCTCGAAGTGGTCGGTGAGCGCGAGCACTGGCTCGAGGTGGTGCTGCCGTGGCAGCCGTCCTCCAGCAGCATCCACGGCTACCGCGGCTGGGTCCGGTCTACCCACGTAGGACCAGCCGCCGCGGACAGCGAGACACGAGTGGTGGTCGTGGCACCGTCGGCCGTCCTGCACACCGACTTCGGTCCGATGCCGGTCTCGTACGGCACGATCCTCCCGCTGCTCAGGGCCGACGACGAGGTGCTCCACGTCGCCACGCCGGCCGGGACGGCGCAGGTACGCCGCGACGACGCGACGGTCCGACACCAACCCGCCGACCCGCTCGACACCGGCTGGATGCTGCACTCGGCCCGCCAGTTCCTCGGCCTTCGCTATATGTGGGGCGGCACGTCGGGCTGGGGGTTCGACTGCTCGGGTCTGGTGCATCTGGTGCACCGAGCGGCCGGGGTCACGCTGCCCCGGGACGCGTTCGACCAGGCCGCAGCGGTACCCGAGGTCCCGCTGGACGACGCGGATCCGGGTGACCTGTATTTCTTCGCCCAGCCCGGAGGCCGCGTCTTCCACGTCGGCTTCGCGACGTCTGGGCCGCCGCACGACCCTCGTCGGATGTTGCACGCGCCGGAGACCGGGGACCTTCTCGAGGAGGCTCCGATGGCGCGCCGGCGGTCGGCGACGCTGGTCTCCGCCGGACGAGCCGGCGAGCTGGCAGTCCCCGGCGCGGACCGATGACCAGTCCCGTGGACTGGATGCATGTCTTCGTGGACGTCCCCACCGAGGTGGGCGCCGAGACCCGTGCGTTCTGGTCCGGCGTGAGCGGCTGGCCGGTCGGATCAGCGGTTCCTGGTCATCCGGAGTTTCGCAGCCTCGACGCCCAGGAGGGCAGCGACTATGTCCACATCCAGGAGGTCGGCGGACCACCACGGGTCCATGTCGACCTTGTCGTGGAGGACCTGGACGCCGGCCGGATGGCGATGCTGGAGCTCGGCGCTCAGCCCGGCCCCCGACACGAGCACTGGCAGGTCATGACGTCGCCGCACGGCCAGCCGTTCTGCCTGTGCCGCGAGCCCGGACCGACGACCCGGCCGCCTGCGCTTCGATGGCCCTCGGGCCATCGAAGCCGGCTGGTTCAGGTCTGCCTCGACGTGCCCGACCAGGTGTACGACGCGGAGCTGGCGTTCTGGCAGTCCGCCACCGGCTGGCGGCCTCGCAGCTCCGTCCGGCGACCTGAGTTCACCCACCTGTTACCCGGACCGGCGTGTCCGGTCCAGCTGCTCGTGCAGCGTCTCGGCCCGGACGACGGCGCGACCCGGGCCCACCTCGACCTCGGTACCGACGACGTCGCCGCAGAGGTCGACCGGCTGGTGGCCCTGGGCGCCGTGCACCGCCACGATGGGGACGGGTGGGTCGTGCTCGAGGACGTCGCCGGGCTGCCGTTCTGTGTCACCCGACAGCCCTGCTGAGCCGTCGCCCGCCCTGGGTCAGGGCAGCCTGAGGTGCTGCCCGACCCGGATCATGTTCGGGTTGGACCCGATGACTGCACGGTTGACGCGGTAGACGGCGCGCCAGCCGCCGGCCACATGCTCGCGGGCAGCGATCCGCGACAGCGTGTCACCGGGTCGCACCGTGTAGCCGTGCGTGCCGCGATGGTGCGCCATCGTCCGGTGGTGGGCGTGGTGACGCTTCGCCGGACCGTGGTGGTGCCGGACCGGACGGGGTGCCGGGCGGCGTGGGGCCACGGCCTGGGCATGGGTCAGTCCCAGGCGTGCCGAGCATGCCGGCCACGCGCCCCAACCCTGGGTCCGCAGCACCCGCTGGGCGACGGTGACCTGCTGGTTGCGGCTGGCGCGGTTGGCGTACCCGGCGAAGCGTCCCCCGCCGAACGCGCGCCAGGTGGGTTCGGAGAACTGCACGCCGCCGAAGTAGCCGTTCCCTATGTTGATGTGCCAGTTGCCACTCGACTCGCACTGGGCGAGACGGTTCCACGTGTGGTCGGTGGCGGCCTGCGCCGGTGCCAGGGCCAACGGCGACGCGACGAGGGCGGTGACGGCGGCGGTGGCGAGTGCGCCGCGGACCGCCAATGGGTTGCTGCGGGCACGCGCGGCCCGATGCGTGGGCAGGTAGCCCATGAGGATTCCCTTCCGGACGCCGGTGAAGTGAGCTGTCGGGTTCGGGCTGGAAGGTGCCCGGCCGCTGTGCGGCTTCACCCCGAGGCGCGACCTGCGGACAGGTCATGCCGGAAGTGGTTCCTCCACCCCCGCCCGGTCGGATCTGGTCGGCGACAGGAAAGGCCCGACGAGGGGCGGGGTTAGGCATTCCCGTCGGGCACTGCCGCACGACGGTACGCGACGCCGCCGCGCGAGCCAACCCGCCCGCGGTCGATCACGACCCGTCCGCGGTCGATCAACCCGCCCGCGGTCGATCACGGTGAAAACGGATGGGGGCGACCGCCTGCCTAGCATGAGGTCATGACCCCCGACCTCACCGCGCTGCGCAAGCACCTGCCCGGGCAGGACGATGTCGACGCCCCACTCGTCCTCGAGATCGACCTGGCCCGCGGCCTGCTCGACGGCCCACCCACGGATCCGCTGGCCGCGCTGCGAGGCATCCAGATCCCGGTGCTCACCGAGGTCGTGGCCGGCCTGCGCCGCGCCGCCCGCGACCCGCACGTCGCCGGAGTGGTCGTGCACGTGACACCGCGTGTCACTGTGGCCCAGGTCGAGGAGGTCGGGCTTGCGCTGCGGGAGCTCGGTGAGTCGGGTCGGGCCACGATCGCCTGGACCGAGTCCTTCGGCGAGCTCGGCCCCGGCACCGTCCCCTACTACCTGGCGGCGCACTGCGACGAGATATGGCTGCAACCGAGTGGCACCGTCGGGCTGACTGGCGTGAGTGTCGACGTGATGCTGCTTCGTGGCGTCCTCGACAAGGTCGGCGCCGAGCCCCAGCTCGGTCAGCGGCACGAGTACAAGAGCGCGGCCGAGACGTTCATGCGCACCGAGGTCTCTGGGCCTAACCGCGAGATGACGCAGCGCCTGGCCGACTCCGTGGTGGAGCAGGTCTCCGCAGTGGTTCGCCGGTCCCGCTCGCTCGATGAGGCAGCGTTCGCGGGCGTACTCGCGGCCGCGCCGGTGTCGGCGGCCGACGCCGTCGAGCGGCGATTGGTGGACCACCTCGGCTATCGAGACGACGTCTACGCCGACGTGCGCCGGCGACTCGGCGAAGGCGGCCGGATCCGGCTGCAGTTCGCCCACCGGTACGCCCGGCACCAGGCGTCGAAGGCACGCCGACGCCCGCGGCGGCGGCGCCATCCCGCGATCGCGATGGTTCCGGTGCGCGGCGGCATCGTGCCCGGCCCTGGCGGCTCCCCCGGTCCGGGTCGCGCGCCGTCGGCCGGCTCCGACACGGTCTGCGCGGCGCTGCGGGCCGCGGCCGACGACAAGCACATCCGCGCCGTCGTGCTGCGCGTCGACAGCCCCGGTGGCTCCTACATCGCGTCGGACGCCATTCGACGTGCGGTCCTGGACGTACGCGGGTCCGGCAAGCCGGTGGTGGCGTCGATGGGCCGCCTCGCCGCGTCGGGCGGCTACTTCGTGTCCATGCCGGCCGACGAGATCGTGGCGCTGCCCGGAACGCTGACCGGGTCGATCGGTGTCCTCGGTGGCAAGGTCGTGCTTGCCGAGACGATGCAGAAGATCGGGGTGACGCGCGAGACGATCGCCTCCGGCGAGCACGCCGGCATGTTCTCGACCACGCGCGGGTTCGGCCCCGGCGAGTGGCAGCGGGTAGAGGGCTGGCTGGACGACGTCTATGCCGACTTCACCGAGAAGGCCGCGAAGGACCGTGGCCTGCCCCTGGACCGGCTCGAGCCGCTGGCCAGGGGACGGGTGTGGACCGGTGCCGACGCTCGCGACCGCGGACTCGTCGACTCGATGGGGGGCCTGTCCGACGCCGTCACGGTCGCCTGCCGACGGGCCGGCGTCGACCGGGAGAAGGCGCGCGTGATGGTGATGCCGCACGTCTCGCCGCTGCAGCGGTTGCGTCCGCCGAACTCGTCGGAGTCACCGGCCGCCTCGGCGTCGGCCAGCCCCGACCGCTGGGGACTGACCGCTGCTGTGGTCGGCTCGCTGTCGTCGGGTGTCCCCGAGGGCGACCTCGACGTGGTCGGTCAGGGGCTCGGCTGGCTCCTGCAGGCTCTCGGCATCCCGCGCACCGGCGGGGTGCTGTCGCTGCCGTGGGCGCTCGAGTTCCGCTGAGTGACGGCTCGGAGGCGCTACGTTGGCGGGAACCAGTTGGCCGGAACAGAAGGGCGGCATGACGCGCGTACGACCGAACGACCTTCTGCACCGGTGGACCGGCTTCCGGCTGGTCAAGTCGAAGCCTCCCGCGCGGCTGCGAGGCTCACGCGTCGGGAACATCCGGAAGGACGTCGACGACCAGGCACGGCGCCGGATCGAGCAGGTCGCCCCCCGGACGATGACCGGACCGGTCAAGCTGTACGGCCTGATCCTGGCGGTCCGGCACATCGCGGACCGGGGCATCCCCGGTGACATCGTCGAGTGCGGGGTCTGGCGCGGCGGCAGCATGCAGGCGGCGGCCCTGACCCTGTTGGAGCGGGGTGTCACCGATCGGGATCTGCACCTGTTCGACACGTTCGAGGGCATGACGGCGCCTACTGATCGTGACCGCCGCAACGACGGGACGACCGCACAGCACCTGCTCGACCGCAACGAGAGCGACTCACCCGTCTGGGCGGTCGCGGGCGAGGACGACGTGCGGGCAGGAATGGCCGAGACCGGCTATCCGGCCGAGCACGTCCATCTGCACCGCGGGCCGGTCGAAACCACCATCCCCGACCAGGCTCCGGCCCGGATCGCGCTGCTCCGTCTCGACACGGACTGGTACGAGTCGACCAAGCACGAGCTGCGGCACTTGTACGACCGGCTCACGCCCGGCGGGGTTTTGATCATCGACGACTACGGGCACTGGGAGGGGTCGCGGGCGGCGACCGACGAGTTCTTGGACAAGACCGAGGACCGGCCGCTGTTGCTGCCGTTGGGGTCGGGTCGGATCGCGATCAAGCCAGGCCGCTGAGCCGTCACCCGCCGCGCTCAGGTCGCCTGGGGCCGCCGGCTCTTTGGCAGCTTCGCGACGGCCATGGAGTAGGACGCGTCGACCGCCTCGAGCACCTCGTCGTCGGGGATGCCGCCATCGGTCTGCAAGGTGTTCCACCCCGATCGACCGATGTAGGCCATCACGGTCGCGTCCTTCGGGTAGCGCTGGAGCCACTCGTCGGCCTCGTCGCGGTTGGCCCCGCATTTGACACCGATGCTGGTGCCGGCCAGGGACCCGAGGAACGCGAAGATCTTGTCGGACACCTTGACCACGACATCGCCGTCCCACGGCTCGTCCTGCCAGGCGCCGGGCTTGCCCAGGCAATGCGCGAGCAGCTGCTCGGCGTTCATCGCGCTCCCGCGGCCACCATCTGCCGCAGCTCCTTCTTCAGCTCGGAGATCTCGTCGCGCAGACGGGCCGCGACCTCGAACTGCAGCTCGGCTGCCGCGGCGTGCATCTGCTCGGTCAGCTGCTGGATCAGGTCGGCCACGTCGGCGGAGGGCAGCCCGGCGAGGTCGGCGGCATGGCCACCGACGTCCTTGCGCGAGAGCGCCGGGACCGGTGACTTGCCGCGGCTCATGCTCCGGCCGGAACCTCCGAGCAGGGCCTCGGTGTCCGCGTCCTCACGCATCAGCATGTCGGTGATGTCGGCGATCCTCTTGCGCAGCGGCTGCGGGTCGACGCCGCGCTCCTCGTTGTAGACACGCTGCTTCTCTCGGCGTCGGTTGGTTTCGTCGATCGCCTTGGCCATCGAGTCGGTGATCGTGTCGGCGTACATGATCACCTGGCCGGACACGTTGCGGGCCGCGCGACCGATGGTCTGGATCAGCGAGGTGCCCGACCGCAGGAAGCCCTCCTTGTCGGCGTCGAGGATTGCCACCAGGCTCACCTCGGGCAAGTCGAGCCCCTCGCGCAGCAGGTTGATGCCGACGAGCACGTCGTACTCGCCGAGCCGCAGCTCGCGCAGCAGCTCGATGCGGCGCAACGTGTCGACCTCGCTGTGCAGGTAGCGGGTGCGAAGCCCCGTCTCAAGGAGGTAGTCGGTGAGGTCCTCCGACATCTTCTTGGTCAGCGTGGTGACCAACACCCGCTCC
The DNA here is from genome assembly GCA_050700835.1 of Nocardioidaceae bacterium. Lineage (GTDB taxonomy): Bacteria > Actinomycetota > Actinomycetes > Propionibacteriales > Nocardioidaceae > JBOHDX01. The sequence goes on along the minus strand of JBOHDX010000136.1, from coordinate 1,552 downwards.
TTGCGCTCGACCCGGGTGCGGATCTGTTCTATCAGGTCGTCGATCTGTCCCTTCGTCGGCTTCACCACGACCTCCGGGTCGACTAGGCCGGTCGGTCGGATGATCTGCTCGACGACGGAGTCGACCTTGCCCATCTCGTAGCGTCCGGGGGTTGCGGAGAGGTAGACCGTCTGGTCGATCCGGTCGAGGAACTCCTCCCACCGCAGCGGGCGGTTGTCCATGGCGCTAGGCAGTCGGAAGCCGTGCTCGACCAGGGTCCGCTTGCGCGACATGTCGCCTTCGTACATCCCACCGATCTGCGGCACCGCCACATGTGACTCGTCGATGACGAGCAGGAAGTCCTCGGGGAAGTAGTCGAGCAGGCAGTTGGGTGCCGACCCCGACTCACGACCGTCGATGTGCCGGGAGTAGTTCTCGATCCCCGAACAGGAGCCGACCTGCCGCATCATCTCGATGTCGTAGGTGGTGCGCATTCGCAGCCGCTGTGCCTCGAGCAGCTTGCCCTGCCGCTCGAGCTCGGACAGCCGCTCGGCCAGCTCCGACTCGATCCCGCCGATGGCCCGCTCCATCCGCTCCGGACCCGCGACGTAGTGCGAGGCCGGGAAGATGTAGAGCTCGGTGTCCTCGGTGACGATCTCGCCACTGATCGGATGCAAGGTCATCAGCCGCTCGACCTCGTCGCCGAAGAACTCCACCCTGACGGCCAGCTCCTCGTAGACCGGGAACACCTCGAGGGTGTCGCCGCGCACCCGGAACGTGCCCCGTGTGCCGGCCAGGTCGTTGCGGGCGTACTGGATGTCGACCAGCCGGCGCAGCAGCCCGTCGCGGTCCATCTCGTCGCCGACCCGCAGCCGGACCATGCGGTCGACGTACTCCTGGGGCGTGCCCAGCCCATAGATGGCGGACACCGTCGCGACCACGATCACGTCGCGCCGGGTCAGCAGCGAGTTGGTGGCCGAGTGTCGGAGCCGCTCCACCTCGTCGTTGATCGAGGAGTCCTTCTCGATGTAGGTGTCCGTCTGCGGGACGTACGCCTCCGGCTGGTAGTAGTCGTAGTAGGACACGAAGTACTCGACGGCGTTGTCGGGGAAGAGGTCACGCAGCTCGTTGGCGAACTGCGCCGCCAGTGTCTTGTTGGGTTGCAGCACCAACGTCGGGCGCTGCAACCGCTCGGTCAGCCAGGCGATAGTGGCCGTCTTGCCGGTCCCGGTGGCGCCGAGCAGCACCGTGTCCTTCACCCCGGCACCGACCCGGAGCTCCAGCTCGTCGATGGCGGCGGGCTGGTCGCCTGATGGCTGGTAGTCGGACACGACGCGGAAAGGTGCGACTTTGCGCTCGAGATCGGTGACGGGCCTCATGCCAACGAGAGTACGGCCGGGGGCTGACAGTGCACCCGTCCCCTGTGGAGACCCGTCATCGCGGGCCAGGGTCACCTACTGTCCGCGGCGCACACCAGCATTCCAGGGGGATCCATGCACACCTTCCACGCAGCCACCATTTCGGCGATCGTCGCGGCACTGACCGTCGGCGGGGTGCCGTCGCCGGGCACGGC